>CAKTCN010000078.1 GCA_934539295.1 uncultured Allosphingosinicella sp. | reverse complement strand
GCCCCGAGGGTAGAAAGCGGCGATACTCGGCATTCGAAATCACCACCTTGCCGGCCACGTCGATGACTGCTGCGCCAACAGGCACACTCTCGAAGGCGGTGGTCAGCCTGGCCTCGCTTTCCCGCAGCGCCGCCTGGGCACGTCGCTGCTCGATCAGGTCGGCTGCCTGTCGGGCGAGCAGGTCGAGGAAGCGAAGCTCCCGGTCGCCCGGACGATACCGCGCCTCGCGCCAATGTGCGTTGAGCATGCCAAGTGGAGTGCCCGCCCGTGATACCAGCGGCAACGCGATCGCGGCCTGGATGCCCTCGCCGACGAGCAGCTGGCATCCCAGGTCCTGATCCTCGTCCGGAAAGTCGACAAAGGCGCGCTGGCCGGTCTTGAGCGCTATCCCACACGCGGTACGGCTGCTCGCGTCGACATGGTGGAAGTGATCGGTGATCGAGCGCGAGAAGTTCTTGCTCGCGATGATGTTCAGCGCCTTCGTTTCGGGATCGAAGACCTGAATGGTTCCCGCCTCCGCTCGTGCGATGGCGAGTGTCGCGGACAGGATCTCGTCATAGAGGGTTGCCAGGTTCTCCGCGCTCACGGTCCGTTCGGCAAGTTGGCGCAGCAGCTCCGCGCTGACAAGGTCAGCGGCCAGCATATCTTGGCTCGTCCGCAAGTCGGCCTCAGCGCGGGCGCGGTGGATCGCCACCCAAGTGCGCTCGGCGACATCTTCCAGCAGTAGCCGCTCGTTGTCGGTCCAGTGGCGCGGTGTGGTCGTAGTGGCCGGGAACGCCCAAATGACGTTGCTTGCTCCTTTCCGGAGCGGTGCAACCAGCAGGCCCACGATCTTCAGGCCAGCCAGCAACTCTTGCTCCGAATCGGAAAAGCGCGGGTCGTCGGGAACATTCGGGATCTGGATCGCCTGCGTCACGAGCTGCCGCATATTCTCCGGATAGTCCGAGAGCTGGAATGTGCCCGACATTGGCTGAAGATCCGCGCCGATATGCTCCGGGCCGACCAGGGCTATTCCCTCCTCATTGAACACCTCGGCGATCCAGAAGCGATCCAGGCGCATGTGCTCAGCGACCATTTTGACGGTCAGGTCTTTGATCGACTGCTCGTCGGGTTGAGCCCGCAGGGCATCGCTGAATTTTAGCAAAAACGCCTGCCGCTCCGCACTGTCCCGGAGTGCGGCTTCGGCTTGCCTGCTCGCCGTCACATCACGCATGGCGCCGGTCATCCGCACCGCTCGTCCCGTCTCGTCGCGGGTGATGAAGCCGCGGTCGGCGATGTGCGCGTAGGCACCATCGGCACGCTGATAGCGAAACTCGTCGGACCAGACGCTGCCGTCACCTGCGGCCGCTATCTTCATCCCGGCGATGACGCGCTCCCGATCATCGGGGTGCATGTGGGCGAAACACCAGGCCGTGTCGGGGCCGATATCCTCCGGCGAGAAGCCGAGTTCCGTCTGGAGCGCGTCGCTCCACCAGACGCGGTCGGCGACCAGATCAATGTCCCAGACAATGTCCTGCGTCGCACGTACAACATGCTGGAACCGTGCCTCGCTTTCGCGCAAGGTAAGCGCGGCGCGGACCTTTTCCACGGCCACCCATACCCGCTCGGCCG
>CAKTCN010000077.1 GCA_934539295.1 uncultured Allosphingosinicella sp. | reverse complement strand
CTTCACCTGCGCCGAGCAAGCCGGCCCCGCGCGCGGGCAGGAGTTGTTCCTCCCATACCTCTCGGGCGAACGCACGCCGCACAATGACGCGCTGGTGCGCGGCGCCTTCCTCAACCTCGACCATGACACGTCGGCCGGCACGCTGGCGCAAGCGGTGCTGGAAGGCGTGGCCTTCACCCTGGCCGATGGCCTGGAGGCCTTGCACGACGCCGGCACCACCGTTGAACGGCTGGCCGTGATCGGCGGCGGCGCGCGGTCCGCTTATTGGGGGCGGATCATCAGCGCCGCGTTCGAAACGCCGCTGGTGTATCTGCGCGGCGGCGAAGTCGGACCGGCCCTCGGCGCGGCGCGCCTGGCGCAGGTCGCGGTCGATCAGGCCGACCCGCGCGAGGTTTGCATCGCCCCGCCGGTCGAGCGCGTGGTCGAGCCGCAAACCCAGGATATAGACCTGCTTGCCCCCAAGAAGGCAGCATTTCGCGCCGCCTACCCCCACATCAGTCCCAAAGTGAAAGGTCAGTGATGTCCATTCAGCCAACCTATTTCGCCGAGATCGCCCCGGTCACCTTCAAGGGGCCGGATACAGACGACGAACTCGCCTATCGCTTTTACGACAAGGATCGGGTGGTGCTCGGCAAGCGGATGGAGGATCATCTCCGCTTCGCCGTCTGCTTCTGGCACACCTTTTCGTGGGCGGGCGCCGATATTTTCGGCGCCGGCACGTTCAAGCGCCCGTGGCTCGCCGGCGCGATGGACAGCCAGGCCGCGGCCGTGAAGCGCGCGGAAGGCTTCGACTTCATCAAGAAATTGGGCGTGCCCTTCTACTGCTTCCATGATGTGGACGTGATGGCTGCTGCTGCCAACGCCGCCGAGCATACCCGGTACCTGGCCGAGGCGGTCGACGATCTGGAGCGTCTGCAGGGCGAAAGCGGCATCAAGCTCTTGTGGGGCACCGCCAACCTGTTCAGCCATCCGCGCTTCGCGGCCGGCGGCGCCACCAATCCCAATCCGGAAGTGGTGGCATTCGGCGCGATGCAGGTCCGTCAGGCACTGGATGCGACGCACCGCCTGGGTGGCGAGAATTACGTCCTGTGGGGCGGCCGCGAAGGCTATGAGACTTTGCTCAACACCGACCTCAAGAAGGAACTGGACCAGCTCGGCCGCTTCCTCAACCTGGTGGTCGAGCACAAGCACAAGATCGGCTTCACCGGCACCATCCTGATCGAGCCGAAGCCGCACGAGCCGACCAAGCACCAGTACGACTTCGACACCGCGACCGTGTACGGCTTCCTCAAGGCCTATGGGCTTGAGAATGAGGTCAAGGTCAATATCGAGGCGAACCACGCCACGCTGGCGGGCCACACGTTCGAGCATGAGATCGCCATGGCGCGCGCACTCGGCCTGTTCGGCTCGATCGACGCCAATCGCGGCGACCATCAGAATGGCTGGGACACCGATCAATTCCCGAACTCGGTCGAGGAACTGACGATCGCCATGCTGGAGATCATCCGTTCGGGCGGCTTCACCACCGGCGGCTTCAACTTCGATTCCAAGGTGCGTCGCCAGAGCGTCGATCCGGCCGACCTGTTCTACGGCCATGTCGGCGGCATCGACGTGATCGCCAAGGGGCTGCTCAACGCCGCCGCATTGATCGAGGACGGCCGCGTGGATGCCATCCGCGAGGATCGCTATGCCGGCTGGAACAGCGACCTGGGGCAGAAGGTGGCGTCGGGCTCGCTCGCCGACATTGCCGACCTGACCGTGTCGCAGAACCTGGATCCGCAGCCGAAGTCCGGCCAGCAGGAACGGCTGGAAAACCTGTTCAACCGTTTCTGCTGATGGCACCGGGCGTCGCTCTTTACGGGCGGCGCCCTTGCCCTTCCCCGTCTTTCCGGCAAAAGCCGCTGATCTTTCCATGATCGCGAGCCGCCATGTCCATCCTTTCCGACCGCTGGATCCGTGAACAGGCGCTCGCCACCGGCATGATCGAGCCGTTCGTCGAGGCGCAGCGCCGCGACGGTTGCATCAGCTACGGCTTGTCCTCCTACGGCTATGA
>CAKTCN010000076.1 GCA_934539295.1 uncultured Allosphingosinicella sp. | reverse complement strand
GGCCGGATGGCCTATGACGATGCCGGCACCCCGATCCGCATGTCCGGCGTCGTGTTCGACATCACCGAGCGCAAGGAGACGGAAGCCCAGCTCGCCCAGGCTCAGAAGATGGAGGCGGTCGGCCAGCTCACCGGCGGGGTGGCGCACGACTTCAACAACCTGCTGACCGTCATCCGCGGATCCGTCGACCTTCTGCGCCGCCCGAACCTCTCGGATGATCGGCGGACCCGCTACATCGATGCCATCGGCGAAACCGCCGATCGTGCGACCAGGCTCACCGCGCAACTGCTCGCCTTCGCGCGCCGGCAGGCGCTCGCGCCCGCGACGTTCGACAGCGGCGCCAGTGTCGAGGAAGTCGGAACGATCGTGCGGACGCTGGTGGGCGCGCGCGTCACTTTCACGATCACCACGCCCGACGAGCCGTGCTTCGTGGTGGCCGATCGCGGCCAGTTCGACACCGCCGTCATCAACATGTGCGTCAACGCCCGCGATGCGATGGACGGGGAAGGCGACCTCACGATTTCGGTAGCGCCAGTGTCGGGTACACCCGCGATCCGTGCCCACCCACCCGTAGCGGGAGACTATGTCGCCATCACGATCCGCGACACTGGCAGCGGGATCGATCTCAAGAAGCTGGAACGCATCTTCGAGCCTTTCTACACCACCAAGGGGCCGGGCCACGGCACCGGTCTGGGCCTGAGTCAGGTGTTCGGGTTCGCCAAGCAGTCAGACGGCGACATCAGGGTGGAAAGCGTCGTCGGCGAAGGATCGACCTTCACCCTCTACCTGCCGCGCACGCGGCATGTCGAAGCAACGGCTGAACAGGAGGCGGAGCCGGAGCCCATCGATGGCGAGGGCGCGCGCGTCCTTCTGGTCGAAGATAACGAGGAGGTCGGCGAGTTCGCCGTCCAGGCGCTCAAGGAGCTTGGCTACCGATGCGTGCTCGCCACCGACGCGGCGCAGGCGCTAGCCCTGCTACGCGAGGACCGCAGCCAATTCGACGTGGTGTTCTCCGACGTGGTCATGCCCGGCATGAACGGGCTGGAGCTGGGCCAGGAGATCAGGCGGCTCCATGCCGACCTGCCTGTGATCCTCACCAGCGGTTACAGCCACGTGTTGGCGCAGTACGGCCAGCACGGCTTCGACCTGCTGCACAAGCCCTACTCGGTCGAGCAGCTTTCGCACGTGCTCCGGAAGAACGTGCGGCGGAGCAAAGCGAACTGACGCATCTAGGGTCAGGACTTGTTGATCAGAGCCAGAAGGTGACGGTTGCGGCGAGGGCTACAGCTGAGAAGAAGGCGGTCGGACAGCGGTCGTAGCGGGTAGCGACGCGCCGCCAGTCTTTGAGACGGCCGAACATGATTTCGATGCGGCTGCGGCGCCGATAGCGGCGCTTGTCGTACCGGACGGGCTCGTTGCGCGATTTGCGGCCCGGGATGCAGGGCTGGATGCCCTTGGCCTGCAGGGCGTCCCTGAACCAGTCGGCGTCGTAGCCGCGGTCGCCAAGCAGCCACTGTGCCTTGGGCAGGTCTTCGAGCAGTGCTGCCGCGCCGGTGTAGTCGCTGACCTGACCGGCGGTCATGAAGAAGCTCAGCGGGCGTCCGTTCGCATCAGCGAGGGCATGGAGCTTGGTATTCATGCCGCCTTTGGTGCGCCCGATCAGGCGGCCGAGATCCCCTTTTTAACCCGCAGGCTCGATGCCGTGCGGTGCGCCTTCAAGTAGGTCGCGTCGATCATGACCGTTCCTGGCTCCGCGCCTGCGGTCGCCAGCCCCTCCATCATGCGCGTGAACACGCCTGCCACCCCCCAGCGCTTCCACCGATTGTAGAGCGTCTTGGTTGGGCCGTAGGCGCCCGGCGCATCACGCCAGCGCAGCCCGTTCTTGTTGACGAACACAATGCCGCTCAGCACCCGCCGGTCATCCACCCGAGGCTTGCCATGGCTCTTGGGAAAGAACGGCCGCAGCCGCTCCATCTGCTCGTCCGTCAGCCAAAACAGGTCGCTCATTGCAGTCTCCTCACGGAGCCTGAATCAGATCGCGACACTCACATCAATGGGTCCTGACCCTA
>CAKTCN010000075.1 GCA_934539295.1 uncultured Allosphingosinicella sp. | reverse complement strand
TCGCACACAATGCTGGCGCCCTTTGACTTGCGGGATGCTCGCGCCCGTATTCGACAGCCTCTGCCGCTCTGCAAGGCCGCGCTCGGCGGAGGATCGCCATCGGGCTTCACGCTATTCGAGGACGAGCATTTGCTGCTCGGCCTGCTCGATCCGGCAGGTCCGAACGATGGCGAACGCCATCGGCCCGATCGTTGCTGCCTTTCTCGTCGCCGCGCTGGAGGAAAAGGAGGTCGATTCCAAAACTTCCGTCTGCTGTTGCAGGACGGTCTTCTGAAAGAAATCTCGGCGCGTGGAACGTGGATCTTCCCGCCGGAACAGAGCGTGCGCTTCGCCGTGGATATCGTCGAGGCGTGTCAGAAGCGCGATCTCGCATGGCAGCCCATCCAGTTCTGTGGCTACCACGTTCGCGATGCTGGAGCGACAGTGGTGCGGGAGGTCGCCTTCGCGACCGCGAACGGCATTCCTACTTGGACGAGGCGGTCCGCAGGTGCGTCGACATCCGAAAGCTCGCGCCATCGCTCTACATGTTCCTGTGCGCCTACCTCGACGTGTCCGAGGAAACGGCGAAGTTCCGCGCGGCGCGGCGGCTCTGGGCGAAGATCCTGACCGGAATGTACGGCATGCCCGAGGAGCGCGCCCGAATGCGCATCTTCTGCTCTACGCCCGGCGGCGCACTTACAGCGCAACAGCCGCATAACAATATCATTCGGGCTGCGCATGAGCCGCTCGCCGCTGCTCTGGGCAGCGTCCAAATCTTGGCGACATCATCGTGGAACGAAGTGCATTCGCTGCCGTCGAGCGGGGCCGCCCATCCGGCGCTCCGCACCCAGCGAATTCTGGCGTTCGAGCCGGGGTGACGTTGCGATTGTTGACCCATGAGACTGGCGACCATCCGCGACGGCAGCCCCGACGGTCTTGGGGCCACATGATCTGGCCCGACTGGCAACAGCCGCACTGGATCACCTCCAGCGCCAGCCATGCCCGCTGTACGGGCGGCATGGCCGCTGTGGTTGTGAGCAGCCCCCAAGGGGTGGTCCGGGTAGATAGTTAGTGCATTGTCGTCTCCGCCGCCATTGCCGGGCGTAGGTGGAGCGAAGCGGAACCGGAGGCTGGCAATGGCGGTGTCGCCGCTTCTGGTGCGGGCGGGCGGTAGCCCAGGCTGCTGTGTGGCCGAATGGTGTTGTAGTGGCGCCGCCACGCCTCGATCAGCACTTTGGCCTCGGCGAGGCTGTAGAAGATCTCTCCGTTCAGAAGCTCGTCACGCAACGAGCCATTGAAGCTCTCGTTGTAGCCATTCTCCCACGGCGAGCCTGGCGTGATGTAGAGCGTCTTCACCCCGATCTGCCCGAGCCATTTCTGGACTGCGGTGGCGATGAACTCGCTGCCGTTGTCCGACCTGATATGTGCAGGCGGACCCCGGTCAATGAACAGCTCGGCCAAGGCCGCCAACACGTCTTCGTGGCGGAGCTGGCGAGCGACCACCAGCGCCAGGCACTCGCGGCTGGCCTCGTCGATGATGGTCAGAATCCGGAACTTGCGCCCGTCATGCGTTCGCGCCTCGACAAAGTCGTAGGCCCAGACGTGCCCAGGATACTCCGGCCGCAGGCGGATGCACGAGCCATCGTTCAACCACAGCCGGCCGCGCTTAGGCTGGCGCTGAGGCACTTTGAGGCCCTCGCGCCGCCAGATACGCTCCACCCGTTTATGGTTCACCAACCAGCCGGCCGCATGCAGCAGTGCAGTCACCCGGCGATAGCCGTAGCGCCCGTACTGCTTGGCCAGCGCGACGATGTCATCGGTCAGCGCCTCTTCGTCATCTGCCCCGCATGGCACCTTGCGCTGCGTCGACCGGTGCTGGCCAAGCACGCGACAAACCCGTCGCTCGGATACGTCCAGCACCTCCTTTACCTGGTCGATGCACCGTCGGCGCCGTGCGGGGCTCAGAAGTTTCCCCGCGCCGCCTCCTGCAAGATCAGCTTGTCCAGCGTCAGGTCCGAGATCGCGCGGCGCAGCCGCAGGTTCTCCTTCTCCAGATCCTTCATCCGACGCGCCTGGTCCGTCTTCAGGCCACCATACTCCTTGCGCCAGCGATAATAGGTCTGCTCGCTGACCGCGATCCGCCGGCACGCCTCGGCGGTCGTCCCGCCCTGGCCCAGCACGATCTCCACCTCACGCAGCTTGCCGATGATCTCCTCGGGCTTGTGCTTCTTCGCTGGCATGCATCGTCCCTTCCTTGGTCCAGACTGTCATAGTCGATGGACCACTCAAAAGGGGGCAGCTCAACCGGGCGCTTGATTCGCTCGACCTTCGCGTGGAGGCCGGAGAGATCGTCTGCCTGCTCGGCGCGAACGGCGCGGGCAAGACCACGACGATCAACCTCTTCCTCGGCTTTCTCGA
>CAKTCN010000074.1 GCA_934539295.1 uncultured Allosphingosinicella sp. | reverse complement strand
GCGCCACCAGTGCGTCGGAGATGTAGGTGTCTTCCGGGCTTCCGGGCTCGACTTCCTGACGCGCGATCTCGGAAAAGAACTTGAAGGCCTGGTAATCGTCGCGGCCGACGCCGTCGCCTTCGGCATACATGCGCGCCAGCTTCCACTGTGCACCGATCTGCCCGTTCTCGGCGGCATAGCGATAGGCCTCGACAGCCTGGTCCTTGTGGCCGCTCTTGTAGGCGGAAAAGCCGAACTTGAAGACGGCCCAAGGGTTGGAGCCCGGCTCCACCACCTTCTTTTCGTCCAATGCGCGCGCCGGCCCCATTCCGGCGAAAGATCCGCAAGCAACCGTCGCCGCGAGCAGGCAAGCCCGCGTCACGCCCGCAGGAACCCTGCGCGGCTGCTTGTTCATCACTGACGCAAAGGTCGAAGCAAACATCCAGGCGGCAGCTTGAGCCGCACCCGAATGCGCAAAACACAACCCTGATATTACTCGTGCGCTCATACCTACCCCGGCCGCAAAAGTGCGGCATACGCCGATCGAGCCAAGCCCCCTTTGCACCGATCGAACGACTTCGAGGTGCGCCGGGTTTATGGCACAAAGTGGGCGTGTGATCCCCGGTGATTGGTATAGACGAGGGTTGGTCAAAGGAGTGTTGCTGGAAAGCAACGAGATGACCACCGGCGTTTATTTGCCGAAAAGCAGAAAGGCCGCATTGCTGCGGCCTTTTGCAAATATGCGCCTGCTTGGCAGCCGATCTTTACTCTTCAGGAACCACGCGCACGGCGCCCCGGGCGGCGCTGGTGGTGAAGTGAGCGTAAGCGCGAAGAGCATCGGAAACCTTGCGCTTGCGCTTTTGCGACGGCTTCCAGCCCGCTTCATTCTGCCGGGCGCGACGCTGATCGAGTTCCGCCTGATCCACCAGAAGATCGATCGTACGGTTCGGAATATCGATCGCGATCCTATCGCCATCGCGCACCAGACCGATCAAGCCGCCCTCGGCTGCTTCCGGCGAAACGTGGCCGATGGAAAGACCGGACGTACCGCCGGAGAATCGGCCATCCGTCAGCAGCGCGCAGGCAGCGCCCAGGCCCTTCGACTTCAGGTAGCTCGTTGGATAGAGCATTTCCTGCATGCCTGGTCCGCCACGCGGGCCTTCATAGGTGATCACCACGACGTCGCCGGCCTTGACCTCGTTGCCGAGGATCGCCTTCACGGCTGCGTCCTGGCTTTCATAAACCTTTGCAGGTCCAGTGAACTTGAGGATCGATTCATCGACGCCGGCGGTCTTCACGACGCAGCCATCAACCGCGATGTTGCCCTTCAGAACGGCCAGACCGCCGTCCTTGGAGAAGGGATGCTCGGCGCTACGAATGACGCCTGTCTCACGGTCGAGATCGAGCTCGTTCCAGCGGCGATCCTGGCTGAAGGCAACTTGAGTCGGAACGCCACCGGGTGCCGCCATATAGAAGTTGCGGACATTGTCCTGCGTTGTACGCGAAATGTCCCAGCGATCGATCGCATTGCCGATCGTGCCGCTATGGACCGTCGGGCTGTCGCGGTGGATCAGACCGGCTTTGTCGAGCTGGCCGAGGATCGCCATGATGCCCCCGGCGCGGTGCACGTCTTCCATATGGACGTCGTTCTTGGCAGGCGCGACCTTGCAAAGCACCGGCACGCGGCGCGACAACGCGTCGATATCATCCATAGTGAAGTCGATACCGCCTTCATGGGCGGTGGCGAGGATGTGCAGCACCGTGTTGGTGGAGCCCCCCATCGCGATGTCGAGCGTCATGGCGTTCTCGAACGCCTTGCGGTTGGCGACATTGCGCGGCAGCACGCTCTCGTCGTCCTGCTCATAATAGCGCTGGCAGAGATCAACGGCCAAATGGCCGGCTTCCACGAACAGGCGCTTGCGGTCGCCATGGGTCGCCAGCGTCGAACCGTTGCCCGGCAGCGATAGGCCAAGCGCTTCCGTTAGACAGTTCATGGAATTCGCCGTGAACATGCCCGAGCACGAACCGCAGGTCGGGCATGCCGAGCGTTCGATGACCTTGACGTCTTCTTCCGACACACGGTCGTCGGCTGCCGCCACCATGGCATCAACCAGATCGAGCGCGTGCTCCTTGCCCTGCATCACGACCTTGCCGGCTTCCATCGGGCCGCCCGACACGAAAACGGCGGGGATGTTCAGCCGCATTGCGGCCATCAGCATGCCCGGCGTGATCTTGTCGCAATTGGAGATGCAGACCATGGCGTCGGCGCAATGCGCGTTGACCATGTATTCGACGCTGTCGGCGATCAGCTCGCGCGACGGCAGCGAATACAGCATGCCGTCATGGCCCATCGCGATGCCGTCATCGACCGCGATGGTGTTGAACTCCTTGGCGACGCCGCCCGCCGCCTCGATCTCGCGCGCGACGAGTTGGCCCAGGTC
>CAKTCN010000073.1 GCA_934539295.1 uncultured Allosphingosinicella sp. | reverse complement strand
CGCGGCCCTCCGCGCCGCGAATGTCCAGGATCTCGGGATAACCCGGCACATGCTTTATGACGGGGTGCCCCTCCAGTGTGCCCCACACCCTTGCAAGCGCGAGATGCTGCTCATGGCCAAGGTCCAGATCGCGCATGAACAGCACCTTGTGTCGCAGCAGCAGGCTGCGCAGCGCCGCCGCCGTCGCGGGTTCCACGGTGTCGCCGATCACCACCCCAGCGACCTCCGCGCCCAGCACCGGACCGCAAGGGATTACGGTCAGGCCGAGTGTTTCGGTCGCTGCGGCGACGGGATCATCAAGAGCCATATGTTTCTCCAACGCAGATGATGGCGGCTCCGTGAGGGCGCCGGCACAGGGCCGCCTTCATGCCATCAGCCTGACTGCCCGGACAGCGCGGGAATCAGGTGAAAAGCCGGGGAAGATGCCTCGACCAGCGTGTCGGGCGGCACGTCCTGGCGCAGCCAGATGTTGCCGCCGATCCGTGATCGCGCGCCGATCGTCACCCGGCCGACGATGCTGGCATTGGCGTGGATGACCACATCATCCTCGACGATCGGGTGGCGGGGCCTCGTGCCCTTCTGCTCGGACAAGTCGGGGTCGCCGCCCAGCGTCACTCCCTGGTAGAGCCGAACGCGGTCGCCCAGGACCGCCGTCTCGCCGATCACCACACCGGTGCCGTGATCGATGAAGAACTGGCGGCCGATCGTCGCGCCGGGATGAATGTCGATGCCGGTATCCGCATGCGCGATCTCTGCGATCAGCCGCGCGACGAGCGGCGCGCCGAGTTGGTGCAGCCGGTGGGCGACGCGATGGTAGATCACCGCGGTGAACGAGGGATAGGCGACCAGCACCTCATCGGCACTGCGCGCCGCGGGATCGGCGGCGTAGGCCGCCTCAACATCGCTGTCGAGCAGGCGGCGGATCGCGGGAAGGCTGGCGGCGAAGCGGCCGATCAGCGCGTCGACACGGGTGGCGGTGCCGGCCTGATCACTGTCGCTGGCATGATAGCCGAGTTCAAGCCCGATCTGCGCGGCCAGCTGCGACAGGGTGGACTCGAGCGAGGCTGCAATAAAGGCATTCTCGTTCCCGGCGGTTATCTCGGATGGTCCGAGCCGCATCGGAAACAGGGCGACGCCGAGTTCCCGTATGATCCGCTTCAGCGCCTGGCGCGAGGGGAAATGACCACCGCGTTCATTGTTGCGGTCATGCGCCTTGCGCCAGTCCGCACGCGCCCGGCGAAGCGCCTCGACGACTACATCGATCTCTTGCGGAAAGACGATGAATGGCCCGGTCGTAGCGGGGATCGGACCAACCATGCATTCTCCTTCCGTCTGGCGATCACGGCGCGCGGAAGCGCCGCCGCCGGGTCATCGGAAGGTGCACGCTTCCGGCACGCGCAACTCCTTGGCAAAGCAGCTTGGTTTGCGGGCCGGCAAGCGCAGATTTCAACGCATGTGAGTTCAGGCTGGCCGCCATGGAAAAGGCGTCGCCTGAGCGGCTATGTCCGCCCCCGCACTTCGCTTCGTGCAGGCGTCAGTTGCGATCCCGAACGCGCCTTCACGCGCACGGCGTGCCCGCGGCAGGTTCCAGCACGCGCGTCAGCGGCGTCGACACGTCGGCGAGCAGCGCGACTGGAGCCTCGGCACCCGCCTCGACCAGCTTGCGACCCTGCACATAGTCCTTGGTAGAGTTGACGCAGTCGAGCGCGATCACCCTGCCTTGCCGCAGATAGATCACCGAGAAGGCACGCGACGCGATGTCGCCGCGCACGACGGTCATGTCATGCCCGGCCGACAGCCCAACGGTCTGCAGACGCAGGTCATACTGGTTGGACCAGAACCAGGGCACCGCGTGATAGGGGCGTCTGGTGCCGGCGATCGCATGAGCGGCCGTGCCGGCCATGTCATTGGCGTTCTGCACCGATTCCAGCCGGATCGTCGCCCCGCCGGCAAAGGCATTCGGGTGCGCCGCACAGTCGCCGACCGCATAGACGTCCGGGAGGGTCGTTCGACACAGGGCGTCAACCTCGACGCCATTGCCGCCGTCAGCTCCCGCGGCGATCAGCGGCTCGACTGCCGGCGTGATGCCGATGCCCACGATAACCATCTCGGCCGGCAGCACTTCGCCCGAAGCCAATCGCACGCCAGACGCCGCGCCACCCTGTTCCTCGATGCATTCCACGCAGGTGCCGGGGCGCAGATCGAGGCCTTGGGCGCGGTGTTCGGCCTCGAAGAAGCGGGCCAGCGCCTCGCCCGCCACCCGCGACAGCACGTGCTGCTGGGCCTCCACTAGCGTCACCTGCTTGCCGGCCTTGACGAGCACGCTTGCCGCTTCCAGGCCGATATAGCCGCCGCCGATCACGACGACGCGGTTCACCGACCGAAGCTCAAGCGCCAGCCGGTCGACATCTTCTCGAGAGCGGACGGCATGGACGCCGGACAGATCGAAACCTCCGCAGGATAGGCGGCGCGGTGTGCCGCCCGTCGCCCAGACAAGCGTGTCGTAGCCGATGATCGCGCCCTCGGCCGTCGTGATCCGGTGCGCTTCGGCATCGACTGCGACGATCCGGCAACCGAGCCGCAGCTGGACGGCCTTTTGCTCCCAGAACGCGGCGGGACGAATCAGCAGCCGGTCGAAGCCTTTCTGCCCCGCAAGAT
>CAKTCN010000072.1 GCA_934539295.1 uncultured Allosphingosinicella sp. | reverse complement strand
TTCCAGCCAGCACTGTGAACCAGATCAGCGCGCCCATGTGAACCCTCTCTCACTCACGTCGGCCGGAAACCGCTCTAGCTGTTGCGTCGCGCGCGCGCCGTTACGCTGGGCGAAAAAGGGGGCTACTCTCATGCGTTACCTGCTCGTCGCGACCACGCTATCGCTCATCGCCACGCCAGCGCTAGCTGAGCCCGACTATGCCGCCGCGATCCGCGCCGATTACGACAAAACTCTGGGCGCGATGTGGGACGACTTCCACCGGAACCCCGAGCTCTCGTTCAAGGAGGTGCGCACCGCGGCCAAGATGGCGGCGGCGCTGCGGTCCGTCGGGAGCATGCAGGTGACCGAGAAAGTCGGCGGTACCGGCGTGGTCGGTGTGCTGCGTAACGGCACCGGACCAGTGGTGTTGGTGCGCGCCGACATGGACGGGCTGCCGGTCGAGGAGAAATCCGGGCTGCCTAACGCGAGTAAGGCACGCCAGGTCGGCGTCGACGGCGTCGAGGCTCCAGTGATGCACGCCTGCGGGCACGACGCCCATATCGTAGGACTGCTCGCCACCGCGCGCCGGCTCGCCATGCTTAAGGATCGCTGGGTCGGCACGGTGGTGTTCGTCGTCCAACCCGCCGAAGAGCGCGTCGGCGGCGCTGCTGCGATGCTGCGCGACGGGCTCTACACCCGTTTTCCCAAGCCGCAGTACGCGCTGGCGTACCACTCCAACTCGGAGGGACTGGTGGGCACGGTCTCGGCGTCGGACGATATTCAGTACAGCTCGTCTGATAGCGTCGACATCGTCGTGCCCGGCATCGGCGCGCACGGCGCCAGCCCGCACACAGGCAAGGACCCGGTGTATATGGCGAGCCAGCTCGTCATCGCGCTACAGGGGCTGATCAGCCGCGAGCGCCAGCCCCTTCGCCCCGGCGTGATCACGGTGGGCAGCTTCCACGCCGGCCTCAAGCACAACATCATCTCGGACGAGGCCAAGCTTCAGGTGACGGTGCGCGCAAACGACGAGGCGATCCGCAATCAGCTTCTCGCGGGGATCGAGCGGGTGGCACGCGGCATCGGCGAGCTCAACGGTATGCCGGCAGACAAGATGCCAGTGGTCAAGGTGATCGAGGGCACGCCGACGACCATAAACGACGCGCCACTGGCCCGCCGGCTCAACGGGGTCATGGCAACGACGCTCGGCGCGGACAAGGTAATCCAATTTCAACAGAAAGGGATGGGCGCCGAAGATTTCGCCGCCTTTGTGCAGCCGGAACAGGGCGTAAAGGGCTATTACTTTGCGGTTGGCGGCACCCAGCAGGCGGCGTCCGACGCTGCCGCCAACGGCGGCCCACCAGTGCCGTCGCATCACTCTCCGCTATTCAAGGTCGACCCGCGCGCCGTGGTGATTACCGGCGCCACCACCATGACTGCGGCGGTGCTCGACCTGCTCAAGCCGAGCTAGGGTCAGGACTCGTTGATCATAGCCAGAAGATGACGGTGGCAGCGAGGGAGAGGGCGGAGAAGAAGGTGGTCGGGCAGCGGTCGTATCGGGTGACGACCCGGCGCCAATCCTTGAGGCGTCCGAACATGATCTCGATGCGGCTGCGCCGCCGGTAGCGGCGCTTGTCGTATCTGACGGGCTCGTTGCGGGATTTGCGACCCGGTATGCAGGGCTGGATGCCTTTGGCCTGGAGAGTGTCGCGGAACCAGTCGGCGTCGTAGCCACGATCACCGAGCAGCCACTGCGCTGCGGGCATGTCATCGAGCAGCGCGGCCGCGCCGGTGTAGTCGCTGACCTGGCCTGCGGTCATGAAGAAGCTCAAGGGGCGGCCGTTCGCGTCGGCGATGGCATGGAGCTTGGTGTTCATGCCGCCTTTGGTGCGCCCAATCAGGCGGCCGAGACCCCCTTTTTTACCCGCAGGCTTGAGGCCGTGCGGTGCGCCTTGAGGTAGGTCGCATCGATCATGAGCGTCTTCGGCTCTGCGCCAGCCGCAGCCAGACCCCCCATCATTCGCGTGAAGACACCGGCCTCGCCCCGGCGCTTCCAGCGGTTATACAGCGTCTTGTGCGGACCGTAGGCGCTGGGTGCATCTCGCCAGCGTAGCCCGTTGCGGTTGACGAACACGATGCCGCTCAGCACCCGCCGGTCGCCCACTCGAGGCTTGCCGTGGCTCCTAGGGAAGAACGGCCGCAGCCGCTCCATCTGCTCATCCGTCAGCCAAAACAGGTCGCTCATTTCGGTTTCCTCGCGGAGCCTGAATCAGATCGCGACACTCACATCAATGGATCCTGACCCTAACACTTCTGAAGACTTACTCATTAAGAGCATAAATGCGCATAGGATGGCCATGAGAAGCATGATGAGGCCGGACAGGTAGAGCGCAGTGGTGAAGATGTAGCCAGGGACCAATCCCAGAAGCTGCACGCGATGATAGAGGTCGCCCATGAAGAGGATCAGGCGCTTGGGTAGCGGTTCATCGCCACTCTCGATCTGAGCCGAGGCCAAGCTGACTTGCACCAGCAGTCCCTCAGGGGTGAAGGACGACACGACGTTGATGGCCTTTCGCTGTAAGGCCACCGCCGCCTCCAGCGCGTCGGGTGAGAGGAACAGGTCCGTCAGCGCGCCAAGGCTAATCGAGAGGCCTAGGCCCGCCGCCCAGACCGCACCCGCCTGGGCCAAGGAAGAACGCGGTGAACTCCGGGGATGCTTGGGCACGCCAACCTCCGCATCAGACGTATAGAAGGTAGCCCTTTCAGGGGCTCGTTGCGAGTCCCGCAGGGGAGAGTCGGTCGAGCGCGTAGTATCTGGGAGCGCCTAGCCGATGCGAGACCACGAAGGTTAGCCTGCCCAGATAAGCAAGGCCAAGAGCCCGTTCCGCTACTTCAACTCGTCACCCGAGGTGATCCGGCTGGTGGTGATGATGTACGTGCGGTTCCCGCTCGCGTTGCGGAACGTGGAAGATCTGCTGTTCGAGCGCGGGCTCGACGTCTGCCATCAAACAGTCAGGCTATGGTGGAACCGGTTCGGTCCGCTGTTCGCCGCTGATATCCGTCGCCAGCGGGTAAGCCGCGTGCGTGGCTTCCGCCACTGGCGTTGGCACCTGGACGTGACGTGACCCCCGTTTATTCATCCAGTTGGAACTAGAAACCGGCCCTTCGAAGGGACGGACGGAATGAAGCGGA
>CAKTCN010000071.1 GCA_934539295.1 uncultured Allosphingosinicella sp. | reverse complement strand
ATGCAGTGTCTGCGAACCGGCCACGAGCGCCTCGGCGGTGCCGGTACCCTCGATCAGAAGCGAGGCGTGCTTCGCCGGTGATTTGAACCAGCCGCCTTCGAGCAGCATCTGCGAACCGGCGAGCAGCACGCGCCTGTCACCCTCGGGCCCTGCCTGCCGTTCGACCACCTTGCTGACGGCCTTCAGTCTTGCCTTCTTGCCGCGAGTGGCGAGCGCGGTCCGGAGATCGAGCTAGGGATGCTGGCGAACGACGTCCCGGTCCGGCGTTCGATGTGCCTCCAAGTCGGTTACCGCCTGCCAGTACCGATGGACCTCGCCGTGCCCCGCGTTCACGAATGCGTCTCGATGCTGCGCGAGCAGTGATTGCGCGGTCGGCCGGTCCGACGAATGATTTGCCAGCGCGACCCTCACGAGAACGGCCTGCACGTCACCGCCATCGGCGGCCATGCGTCTTTCCAGTCCGGTTGCGGTGCGATCCTGATCGAACGGTAGCGCGTGCGACATCGCCCATGCGATGATTCCGGGAGACAGCCCCGGCCCAGCCTCCATCGAACCGACAGCCGCCACGGCGGCGTCGCGTCGTCCCGTTCGAAGCGTCAGCGAAGCGAGATGCCACGCCCCGAACATCTCCCGGTCGGTGTCGGCGACGGACGTGGCGGCGAGCGTATCGAAAAGAGTTTCCGCCTCACCGAGCCGTCCCTGAGCCGAAATATACGAGCGGACGAAGGCGAGATCGACCGGCTGCGGCCATTCGCCGAGTTCCGGCTTCACAGCCGGGGACAGGGCCGAGTTGAACAAGGTGATTGCAAGCGCCAGCCTAGTGGCCTGCATCTCCGGCTCTCGGGCCACTGCGCGTCGCGCATGATCGACCGCCGCCATGCGATCGCCCTGAACAAGTACGGTGGGGGCTGTCAGGCGCAGCACTTCGGCCGCGGGATCGTCCGCGTTCAGTGCTTGCGCCAATTCGTTGAAAGCGAGGTCGGGATTGCCCATGCGAAGGTGCGCGACGGCCCACACCTCTCCCACCCCGTCGTCCGTCGCGCCTGCGGTATGGGCCAGAAGGACGTCGGAACCCTCGCTCTCCAGCATCAGCATCGCGCGAAGCCGGGCCGACCCGTTTCCGTCCCGACGTCGGCACGGTCGAGCAGAAGCTTGCCATAGGAGTAATCGCCGCGCGAGATGGCCAGGCCGCCGAGCAGACGCTCCATCCCGGCGCGCACTTCCGGCGCGATGGCGTCGGATACGCCGGGCTGGTGGAGGATAGTTTCGAGCTGATCGTAGACAGCCGCAGCCTCGCCGCGGTGCACGCGGCGCTTGAAATCCTTGATCTCCGCCGTTTCCGCCTGGTTGAGGCGGACGATCAGCCCCATCGCGCGCTGGCCTGCCATGTTGCCGCCCAACAGCTCACGCTGCAGGTCCGCGAAGGGCGCCGACGAGTCTCCGAACAGCTTTGCGTGATACTCGCGGCCGAGATGCGTCCAGACGACCTGTGGCGCGTTGGCTAGGCGGCCCTAGATCTTCCACGCGCACGTCGGCATGAAGGGGACGATGAACGCCGACCAGATCTCGGCGACCTCGCGCAAGACCCGCGACGCGCTCGCCGACCGTCACATGAAAGGCCTGAACACCGGCGGACGAGCGTACGGCTATGATCTCGACTTCCAGCTCGACGCGCGCGGCGACCGCATCCCCGGCCACCTCAAGGTGAATTTGGCTGAGGCGGAAACCATCGTATGGATCTGCGAGCAATATGCCGCGGGCCGCTCGGCCAAGGACATCGCCGCCGAGCTCTATCGCCGCGGCGTGCCCGGCCCGCGGGGCGGCAAATGGTCTGCCTCGACCATCAACGGCAACAAGAAGCGAGGGACCGGCATCCTCAACAACCAGGCCTATGTCGGCCGCCCCGAGCATCAGCGCCAGACGTTCCGCAAGGACCCGGAAACCGGCAGGCGCCACGCCTTCGCGACCGCCGAGGGCGTCAAGAAGACTGCCGAGGCGCCGCATTTGCGCATCGTCAGCGACGAGCTGTGGGCGAAGGTGAAGGCGCGCCAGGAACAGACCGCCTGCCCGCACGGCCCCGAGGTGACGCCATTCTGGGCGAAGCAGGGGCCGAAGTACCTGCTGACCGGGAAGGTCACCTGCGGCGTGTGCGGCTCAAGTTACGGCAAGGTCGGCAAGCTGCACTCGACCTGCCATGCGCGAAGCCGGATGCAGCAACAACCTGACGATCCGCATCGGCGAGTTGGAGGAGCAGGTGCTCGCGGCATTGAAGGATGACATGCTCCAGCCCGACACCATCGAGGCGTTCGTCTCGGAGTATGTGACCGAGAGCAACCGGCTGACCCGCGAGTGCGACCGCGACGGTGCGGCGCACCGCCAGGAACTGAAAGGCGTAGAGGCTGGCATCCAGCGGCTGACCAACGCCATCCTGAACGGCGTCGATGCGATGTTGGTGCGCGACGAGCTCAACCGGCTCGGCCGCCGCAAGGCCGGGCTCGAGGAAATGCTCGGCGCGACAACCGAGCCGTCCGTCCCTGCCCTGTTCCATCCGAAGCTGGCGCAGGTCTATCGCGCAAAGGTAAGGGATGTGCTCGCCGCCTACACCAACGAGGCGAGCCGCGCGCAGGCGCAGGATGTCATCCGCAGGCTCATCGAGCGCATCGTGCTGACGCCAGTCGACGGCGTGCTGCGTGTCGAGATGACCGGCGACTTGGCCGCGATGCTAATGATCAGCCCGGCGGGCACACGTAAAAACACCCCCGAAGCGGTTGCTTCAGGGGCGCGACAAATCAAGATGGTTGCGGGGACAGGATTTGAACCTGTGACCTTCAGGTTATGAGCCTGACGAGCTACCGGGCTGCTCCACCCCGCGACACTGGCTGAGTTGCCCGGGGGCACGCGTGCGGTGCCGACGGGCGTTTCAGCGGCTATGGGCCAGCATGGGCGCTGGCCTGACATGTGAAGGGTTCTTGTTTGTGCACCGGCTGCAATGCCTGGCGACGACCTACTCTTCCACTGCTTAAGCAGTAGTACCATTGGCGCGGTCGGGTTTCACGTCCGAGTTCGGGATGGGATCGGGTGGGACACCGACGCTATGGCCACCAGGCAATGAAGCGGGTGCACTATGGCCTGAGCCACTTGGCAGTACGCTTCCCGATCTGAGCTCGCTTGGCGGCACGTTTCATGCGTGCCGCCAAGCGTTTCAGCGGGTTGCGAGCCTTGTAGCCCGGCTTTGGTTCAAATCGATGCACTTGTTTACTGGCTGGGAGATCACCCCATCCAACGCTGATGTTGGAGGTGTGGAGCTCTCAAGCGCGACTAGGACAATTAGTACCGGTTAGCTTCACGCGTCACCGCGCTTCCACATCCGGTCTATCAAGGTCGTGGTCTTCGACCGTCCTAAGAAATCTTATCTCGAGGGAGGCTTCCCGCTTAGATGCTTTCAGCGGTTATCCCGTCCGTACATAG
>CAKTCN010000070.1 GCA_934539295.1 uncultured Allosphingosinicella sp. | reverse complement strand
GAGCGACACGGCGCCGGCTTCCTGGGCCACCGCCGCTAGGTGGATCGCCAGCGTGGTTTTTCCCGCTCCGCCCTTCTGGCTGATGATCGCGATGGTCGGCATGTCGGCCCTCCTACATGTCTACACGGAGACAATTCAACATGTATGATCGCAATCCTCGTTAATGATCCGCAGATTGGCTTAATTGCCCGCTTTTCCGACCTCGTGATGCTCATGGGAAGCATAACGGAAACCGCTTGATCCCATCAGGGAGCATTGCGTCGGCGTAGCCGGCGCTTTCCTGTTTGTAGGTTGACGGTTTTTTAGAGGCGTGGTGCTTCGATCTGAGGTCGTCCGGCCAGAGGTGTTGGTCGTCTAGGTCAACTCTTCAAACGTTCCTGTTTAGTATGACTCTAGTAGCGGTTCCGAACAGTTGTGAGACTCACGTTCCAACCCATCGATCCGTGCGCCCAACCTCGCCAGCACTCGGCCAAGCATTCCGCCCACGGTCACCTCGGCTAATTCGCGACAGGTCAGGCCTGCCCGCATCGCCTGCTGCTCCTCGCCGTGATCGGCCTCGCGCTGGAGCATGTCGTCGGGCAATGGCGCAGGACGCAGCCAGCGCGGCAACAGGCCCATTACCCGTGCCGGCAGCGTGGGACGATAAGCGTTGGATGTCTGCTCGTAGCGAGGACCAGGCCCCTGCCCTTCAACCCGCTTGAACCGGCGCTGGCGCAGGACGAAACCCGCCGCTTCCAGCACATGCAGCGCCCGCGCGATCGTGGCACGACCGAGCGCGGTCGCCTCGGCGAGCCGATCGTAGCTGGGATAGACCCGTCCCTTGTTGAGCCGGGCGAGCGTCACCAGTTCCTCATAGACGCGCACCGCCGCCGCGGTCAGCGCCGCCAGCGCGCGCTCCGCGGCCGACAGGGCGCGCCCCTCCGCCCGCGCGGCCCGCTTCAGGCGTCGCCCCGCATCGAGCGCGGCGCGCGCGGTCCGCAGCAGCCGGTCGGTCTCGCCCTTGGCAGGCGCCGCAAAGAACGCATCCTCAAACGTGCCAGCCTCGATGCTCCCCCGCAGCACGGGCACGCCGGTACGGTGGAGAGCCTCCGAAGGCTTGGGAGCCGCAACCCGCACGCGGCCAAGCGCCAGCGCCGTCGCTTCCCCCAGGGTAAACGCCGTCATCTTCCATCCCCTTATGAGGCTGGGACCAGAGACAAAAAGAGGGCGTGGCGCGAAACGCGCATCCTTGAACCGTCGGTCATTCGGGGGTATCTGGAGAAGGTCTATCCGAAACCCCGGATCGACGTTTGGCGACGTCGCTCCAAAACCCCCTGGGATGCCCGGCCTTCGCGCCGGGCTTTCCTTTATGTGGTCACAGCCGCTTGCCTATCCGTTCGCCGGCCCACTGCCGGCACGCGCTCGACTGTCGCAGCTAATCTCCAACACCGAAAGCGTTCACGGTTCGTGCTTTCGGATATGAAATGGGGAAAACACGCCGAACTGAAGCAGATTGTGCGGTTCGGTTCGTGCTTTCGGATATGAGATGACCCGCCAGATTCGTGCTTTCGGGTATGAAATCCGGTGAAAGTTCGTGCTTTCGAGTAGAAACTCAGGGCGCGTCAGGCGCGGCGCCGTCGCCTGATTCGAGGGGTGATTCGGCCAAGGTCTCCGGCACAGCTTCGGTCTCGGGCATCACGGCCCGGCGGCTGATGACCACGCGCACCGGATTGGCCTTGCGTCCACGCTTCGCCTCTCCGGGATCGCGCGCGCCCTCCCCTTCGCCCGCAACCGTTTCGACCAGCGCAACGTCGTAATCAGGGATCGCGTCGGTGCCGGCGATCTGCTTCATCGCCGAGCGAAAGTTGGCGAGCGGGTTCTGGTAGCCGATCTGAAGCCGGAAGGTGGCGAGGTCGAGTTCGATCGGTCCATTCTCAACAGTCGATCGCGCGACCTCGTAGATGCGCCGCTCGATCGGCCCGAGCTGGAAATAGGCATGGGCATAGTCGAGCACGTGGCGATCGAGCAGGATCGCGCGGAAAAGCCAGTCGCACAGGCGAACCTTGACCGCCTTCAGTCGGCGCTCACCCGTCCGGGTACGCGAATAATGGAGCTTCGCCTCCGACAACCAGGAGAAGAAGCCCTCCTCGCCCTCGCCGCCCGCCTCGATATTGGTCTTGATCTGCGTGCCCTGGAGTCGCTCCAGCGCCTCTGACAGTCGGTTGTAGGACCGCGCCGAATGGTTCGCGCCAGTTACCGAGAACAGGTCATGCGCGGTGAAGACGAAGTCCTGCCCCACCTGCTCCCCCGCCTCCAGCTTCGCGGCCATGAGGCTGGCAATGTAGAGCACGATCTCCTTGTCGTAGATCGTCGCGACCCCGCTGGCGGACGGGCGCACCTCAATCGACACCGTGTCGGTCTGGTAGGTCAGCGGCTTCATCCAGGCGGTCTTGGCGAGCGCAAAAAAGGGAAACGCCATCAGCGAGCGCTCACCCCGGATCTCGCCATAGAGCGGGCTGTCGAGGCGGAACAGGTCGCCCTGATTGACCTTGGAGCCTGCCTTGGCAGCCGATTTCGGCGCGGGTTTGGGCGAGGTCTGGGGCTTGGTGTCCTCGGAACCCGCTTGTGTCTTTCCGGTCATGGGCTTTTCATACTCGAAAGCACGAAGATTGGGCATAGGCGAAGGTGCACAAGCCGTGAGGGTCAGCCCCAGGAGCAGTGCTGTTCGTGCTTTCGAGTATGAAATGATGCGAGACAGGGGCTACGCTTTCGGTGCACTCACGCAGGCTGAATTCATATCGCGATCGCGATTTCTTGCCCACGGAATTCTCGATGTCCAACCCGCACATGCAGCTCGGCTAGCAGCAGGCCCATGTGCCGCAGTTCGATCAGTTTCACTGACCCGTGAACACGATTGTACAAAAGAAAACTTTGTCGGCACGTCTACAGGTCGACACGTATGCAAACATACAGGCCGACGGTAATGCTCGAATGTCGCGCCCTGCCGACGCAACCCACATGGCCTGTTCCGCTCATCTCGCATGGCGAGCAGACCCTCGCCCGTCGCCAGAAACGCTCATTCGTAACCGTGCAGGCAGGGCACGCGAAGGTGGTCGCGTCGAGGGTTGCAACATTGATGCCGCGCGCATCGGCAAGAGCGAGTACCTGGAGCACGCAATTGCTGGGTTGCGTGCTCCACCCCAGCATTCCCTCACGGCCAGAAGAGCAAGCAGCCAGGATAGGGTGTACGACGCAAGCGGCAGCGCCTGCTTTACCTTCTCGGCCAGCCCGGGACATCGCCAGCACCGCAACCGAACGCCGTGCTGACTGGTGTCGTCTGGTCGACAATCCTAGGTGTTTGATGCGCCGACATCCTCCGGCCCGACTGACCCGGCATCGGGGCGTAGCTGCGGGGATCTCGGCAGAGCCTTCGATATCGGCGATGCCTGCCAAAGGCGGTCGGTACAGCCGCTATGCGGCTTGCATATCCTGTCGCGGCGGGCAGGCATTCTGTGTGTGCGCCGCGGCAGGGTTCCTACATGTCGACATGTAGGACAAGCCTCCCGCGATATCACACCCCCCAAAAGGGACCACAAAAGGAAAGGGGCCGGAAACCCGACCCCCTTCGAACTTCACGTCTGTGAGACGATCAGTTGCTGTCGCTATCGTCATCGTCAGCGACGATCACGATGCCCGCGACCACCGCAGCAGCGGCGATGACAGCGACGATGATGCCGCCGCCAGCGAGCTTGTCCTTGCCCTGCGCCGAGGTGGCGCGGACCGACTTTACGACCGACAGGCTGGCAGCCGGGTTGGCCGGAGCAGCAAGGGCCGGAGCCACCGTCATCGAAACAGCGGCAACGGCCGCCAGGTACTTTGCAAGCTTCATAGGTTTTCTCCCTCCAAGCAGCCTGCGCATGTGCCACGCGTGCCGACGGTCCGCAAGGCGATTGC
>CAKTCN010000069.1 GCA_934539295.1 uncultured Allosphingosinicella sp. | reverse complement strand
CCTTCGCCTTCTGGCGCTTGTCGAAGCTGTCCCAGACGTCGGACCATTGGCCGCGGGTTGCCGCCTTCGAATATTCCGTCGCGCGGGTTTCGAAGAAGTTGGCGTGCTCGACGCCGTTCAGCAGCGGGGTGAGCCAGGGCAGGGGATGCTCGTCGATCATGTAGATCGGTTTCAGGCCGAGCTGGCCCATCCGCCAGTCGGCGATGTAGCGGATATATTTCTTGATATCCTTGGGCGTCATCCCGTTCACCGGCCCCATCTCAAAGGCGAGGTCGATGAAGTTGTCCTCCAGCCGGATGGTCGTCTGGCACTGGTCGGCAATGTCGTCCTTGACCGCCTTGGTCAGGCAGTTCCGCTCCTTCACGAAGGTGTGGAAGAGCTGAATGATCCCCTCGCAATGCAGGCTCTCGTCGCGCACCGACCAGGACACGATCTGGCCCATGCCCTTCATCTTGTTGAAGCGCGGGAAATTCATCAGCATCGCGAACGACGCGAACAGCTGCACACCCTCCGTGAAGCCGCCGAACATGGCGAGGGTGCGAGCGATATCCTCGTCGCTGTCAACGCCGAACTTCTGCAGATAGTCGTGCTTGTCCTTCATCTCGGCATATTCGAGAAACATGCCGTATTCGCTTTCGGGCATCCCGATCGTGTCGAGCAGGTGCGAATAGGCCGCGATATGGACCGTCTCCATGTTGCTGAACGCGGCCAGCATCATCTTGATCTCGGTCGGCTTGAACACGCGGCCGTATTTCTCGTGATAGCAGTCCTGCACCTCGACGTCCGCCTGGGTGAAGAAGCGGAAGATCTGGGTCAGCAGGTTGCGCTCGTGATCGGTCAGCTTCTGCGCCCAGTCGCGGCAATCCTCGCCCAGCGGCACCTCTTCGGGCAGCCAGTGCACCTGCTGCTGGCGCTTCCAGTACTCGTAGGCCCAGGGATATTCGAAGGGCTTGTAGGTCTTGCGGGCGTCGAGAAGGGACATGGGAAACTCCGGGGCTTATCGATTGAAGGGGGGCAGGGCGGGCCGGGCGCTCACGGCTCCAGGCTCCATTGCCAGGTCGCATAGGCCGACGCAGCAAGTACGAAGCCGGCGGCTACCAGCATCACGCCGACCATGCGAAACACATAGACCTTGGCCGGGCCGCTCGGCCGCGCCAGCGACAGCAGCAGGCAAAGGCCGGCCAGCGCCAGGATGGCGGCGACCACGAACATGATGAGCGTAGCCAGGCTCATGTCCGCGGAAGCCGCGTCACATAGATCATGCGCGCGCGGATCATGCGGGCGCTCCGATGCGTTGGAGGGCGGCATCAACCGAAAGGAGCAACTTGTGGCTGACCTGTCCCAGATTCGCGAACATATGGAAGTGATCGGCGCTGACGGCGTTCATGTCGGTACCGTCGACCGCATTGAGGGCGACCGCATCAAGCTGACCAAGAAGGACTCGGGCGCCGAGATCGAGGGTGCCGAGGGGCATACGGGCCATCATCACTTCATTCCCGGCGGTCTCGTCGCCGATGTCGAGGGTGACCAGGTGCGGCTGTCGGCCAATGCCGATGTCGCGGTAACCTTTGAAGAGGAAGAGTCTGGCGAAGAGCTCTGAGGCGCGGGCGGAGGGGGCGAGCGCTCCTTCCGCCACCGCTTCCGCCACGACGTCAAACGAAGCGGCGTTGCCGCTCCGCTGGCCGTCGTGGCGAGTCCTCGAATTGCTCATGCAATCCGAGGCTGCCCGTTCATTGACACGCCAGGCACTCGTCATAGTCCGTGCTCTCGCCCAAATCGAACTTCGGCTTCTCGATCGTGTTGTCGGCCTCAACCCCGCCCTGGCCTTCAGAGCCGGCAAATCCTGCGCGCTGCACCGACTTTGACCGCAGGTAGTAGAGCGACTTGATGCCCAGTTCCCATGCGCGGAAGTGGAGCATCAGCAGGTCCCACTTCTCCACATCCGCCGGGATGAACAGGTTCAGCGACTGCGCCTGGTCGATATAGGGCGTGCGGTCGCCAGCCAGTTCCAGCAGCCAGCGCTGGTCGATTTCGAAGCTGGTCTTGTAGCAGTCCTTTTCCTCCTGGCTGAGGAAGTCGAGATGCTGGACCGAGCCGCCATGCTCCAGGATCGAATTCCAGATCGCGTCCGAGTTCTTGGACTTTTCGATCAGCAGCTTTTCCAGATACGGGTTCTTTACCACGAAGCTGCCGGACAGCGTCTTGTGAGTGTAGATATTGGCCGGGATCGGCTCGATGCAGGCGCTGGTGCCGCCGCAGATGATGCTGATCGATGCGGTCGGTGCAATCGCCATCTTGCAGCTGAACCGCTCCATCACGCCCATGTCGGCCGCGTCCGGGCACGGCCCGCGCTCGACGGCGAGCTGCATCGACGCCTCGTCGACCTGCGCCTGGATATGCTTGAAGATGCGAAGGTTCCACGACTTGGCCATGGCTCCCTCGAACGGCAGCCCGCGCGCCTGGAGGAAGGAGTGGAAGCCCATCACGCCCAAACCCACCGACCGCTCGCGACCGGCGGAATAGGCGGCGCGCTCCATCCCCGGCTCGTGCCGGTCAATATAATCCTGAAGGACGTTGTCGAGGAAGCGCATCACGTCCTCGATGAAGCCGGGCGCGTCCTTCCACTGGTCCCAGGTCTCGATGTTGAGCGACGACAGGCAGCACACCGCCGTGCGGTCGTTGCCCAGATGGTCGCGCCCGGTCGGCAGCGTGATCTCCGAACAGAGATTCGAGGTAGACACCTTCAGCCCCAGCTCGCGATGATGCTTGGGCATGTTGCGGTTCACGTGATCGGCGAACACTATATACGGCTCGCCAGTCGCCAGACGGGTTTCCACCAGCTTCTGAAACAGGGCCCGCGCATCCACCTTGCCCCGGACGCTGCCGTCCTTGGGCGATTTCAGCTCCCATTCCGCGCCGTCGCGCACCGCCTCCATGAACGCGTCGGGAATGAGGACGCCATGGTGAAGGTTCAGCGCCTTGCGGTTGAAGTCGCCGCTGGGCTTGCGGATCTCCAGGAACTCCTCGATCTCAGGATGCGAGACATCGAGATAACAGGCGGCCGAGCCGCGCCGCAGCGACCCTTGCGAGATTGCCAGCGTCAGCGAGTCCATCACGCGCACGAACGGGATGATGCCGCTGGTCTTGCCGTTCAGGCCGACCGGCTCGCCGATGCCGCGGACATTGCCCCAGTAAGTGCCGATGCCGCCGCCGCGCGATGCGAGCCAGACATTCTCGTTCCAGGTGTCGACGATGCCGTTCAGGCTGTCGGGGACCGAGTTCAGGTAGCAGCTGATCGGCAGGCCGCGCCCGGTGCCGCCGTTGGACAGCACGGGGGTTGCCGGCATGAACCACAGCTTCGACACATAATCGTAGATGCGCTGGGCATGGGCGGCATCGTCGGCATAGGCGGACGCGACGCGCACGAACAGGTCCTGGTAAGATTCGCCGGGCAGCAGATAACGGTCGTTCAGCGTTTCCTTGCCGAAATCGGTCAGCAGCGCATCGCGGCTATGGTCGACCTCTACCGGATAGGGACGAGGGCGGACGGACTTGCTGTCCTGCACCTTGGCCTCAGGCGCGGCAGTGACGGTCGCTTCGATCGTGTCGGTCGGCATGGCGCTATCCCTGAAGTCCACTGAAACGCTCCAATTTCTCACTTCCGGTCCGACGCGCGCAATGGCTGCAAGCGCCGAACACGCGGCCATCCTCGGCGTGGTTGCGGGGCGCGAGGCTAAGCGTCGCAACATCCGCTGCGACGTTTTCCTACCAATGCTTGCGGTCAGTATCCGTGTCAGCCGCTAGGTCTAGTGGTTGGGCCGGGCGCGTCAAACGGAAAAACAGGGCCTCGCCGGGCCTATCGCGGGCGGCGGCGCACTAACCGAGGATTTCGGCGGGGTCGGAGAAAGGCAAGGGGGGCCAAATAATATTTACCCCCCAAATCTCACCCGAGCGCGCGCGCTTCCAGTGCCGCCAGCCCGATGACCGCGATCGCCATCTGCCACGGCCGCAATCGGGCAAAGAAGCGAGGCGCGGTGCCGTGGCGGGCGGCGACAGGATCATAGATGGCGATGCTTGCATAACCGCCGATCAGCAACAGGAAGCCGAGCTGTGCGGGCAGGACCAGCGCCGCCAGCCCGCACAGGAAGCGGATTGCCATGGCCGCAAGCTGGCCCCAGTGCGCGCCTCCTTCGGTGAAGAAGCTGAGTCCGCGCGTGACGCCGGCCAGGAACAGCAGGATCGCCGCCGCCCAGATCTGCCCCGCCGGCACCGCCGCCGGCCACCCGGCCCAGCCCAGCAGGC
>CAKTCN010000068.1 GCA_934539295.1 uncultured Allosphingosinicella sp. | reverse complement strand
AAGCCTCACGCCCGCGGATGGGCGTTGCGGTAGACGTCGAGCAGGTGCGCCGCGTCCACCGCGGTGTAGATCTGCGTCGACGACAGGCTCGCATGGCCGAGCAGTTCCTGCAGCGACCTGAGGTCCGCCCCCCTGCCCAGCAGGTGCGTTGCGAAACTGTGCCGCAGCGCATGTGGCGTCGTCCGCTCGCCAAGGCCCAGCCCTGCCCGCGCCTGCCGCACCGCACGCCGCACGATGCCCGTATCCAGCGCGCCGCCACGCGCACCGCGGAACAGCGCCTCGTCACGCGCCACCGCATATGGGCATAGCCGCAGATACTCGTCGACCGCCTCGCGCACAGGGCCAAGCAGCGGCACCACCCGCGTCTTCGACCTCTTGCCGGTCACCGTCAGCACTTCGCCGAGCGGCAGGTCCCTGCCTGTCAGCGAGAGGGCCTCGGCCACACGCAGCCCACAGCCATAGAGCAGCAGCAGCACCGCCCGGTCACGCGCGCCGATCCACGGCTCGGAGCCATTCTCCTCCACCTCCTCGGCAAGGCCAACCGCATCGTCCGGCGACACTGGCCGCGGCACGCTGCGCGGCTTCTTCGGCCCCTTTACACGCGGCAGGTTCGCCGTTCCGCCTGCCGCAAAGGCCAGGAAGCCGCGCACGGCAGACAATTCGCGCGCAGCCGACGCATTGCCGAGCCCCTCGCCCCTGCGCACGGTCAGGTAGGCCCTCAGGTCCGCCACTGTCAGCCCGGTCAGCGTCGCTTCGCTGACCGCTTGTCCCAGATGTCCGGCCAGAAAGTCGATCAGCCGGTGCGCGGTCGCCACATAGGCCCGCACCGTATGCGGCGAGCGGCGCCGATCCTGCGACAGGTGCGCATGCCAGCGCACGATCACGTCGCGCACCGGATGACTCATCAGGGTCTCGTCCGTCATGCGGGGCAGACTAATCCACCGCCCGCGTACAATCGACCGATTTCACCGCTGCGCTGCCTGCCGGAACAGGCCGGCGGCGAGCAGCCACATCAAGGTGAAGATCACCGTCACCCCGATCACCTCCCGCGCCCACACGGTGTCGGTCGTCTGCAGCGTCATGGTGGAGGCGATCAGCGGCACCGCAACCTGCGCCATTGCCGCGGCGACCATTGCCCATGCCATACCGTTGGGCTTGAACCAGGCGATCATCGCGCCCGAAAAAGCGACCGCGATCACGCCGAGGAACAGCAGGTTCGCATCCTCATTCTCGCTGCCGATGATGCCGACCGCGCCGTTGATCCACACCAGCAGAAAGCTCAACCCGATCGCGATCGCCGCCCCGCCGCGATAGGCGCGGCTCCCGCTGCGGGCCGCAAATTCCAGCCCCAGTCCGACCAGACCGATCAGGACGCCCGCAAACACGAAGTCCGAAGCGGTCCAGTTTACCTCCTGCGTGAACTGCATCGCCACGGCCGGCAGCAGCAGGATCGCGCCAGCAAATCCCCAGCCGATTGCGCGCCACGGAAGGCGCCGACGCTCCATCGCATCATCATACACGCTCATCATCTCATACCTCCTTCAAACCGGAGGCCCTCAGCTAGCGAACGCCGAGGTGACCGGCATGAGCGAGCCGTGAGCGTTCGCTGAGCATGTAGAGATCCGTCTCACGCGAAGGCGCAAAGGCGCGAAGCGCAGTCAGGTTCAAAAGAAGGGTTCGCGCAGAGAGGCTCCGCCCTTCATCGAGCCACCTTGCGGTGAAGGAGGCATAGCGGGCTACGCCCGCACAGACATCTCTGCGCGCCTCTGCGTCTCTGCGAGAACCCTTAACCTTCTTCGCGCCTTCGCGCCTTCGCGTGAGAAACAATCAGCCGATCGTCTGACCCGTCTTCGCCCAATCGGCCGCAAACGCCTCCAGCCCGCGGTCGGTCAGCGGGTGCTTGACCAGCTGCTTGATCACCGAAGGCGGCGCGGTCATCACGTCGGCGCCCAACTTGGCGGCCTCATGGACGTGGATCGGACTGCGCACGCTCGCCACCAGGATCTCGGTCGCGAAGTCGTAATTATCGTAGATGTCGCGAATGTCGGCGATCAGTTCCATGCCGGGATAGCCGACATCGTCATGCCGCCCCACGAACGGCGAGATGAAGGTCGCCCCGGCCTTCGCCGCCAGCAATGCCTGGTTGGCCGAAAAGCACAGAGTCACATTGACCATCGTGCCGTCGTCCGACAGCTTCTTGCAGGTCTTCAGACCCTCGATGGTGAGCGGCACCTTGACGGCCACATTGTCGGCGATCTTCCGGACGATTTCCGCCTCGCGCATCATGCCTTCATGATCGTCGGCGACCACTTCGGCCGAAACAGGCCCAGACACGATCCCGCAGATTTCCTTCACCACTTCCAGGAACTGGCGCCCCGACTTGTGAATCAGGGACGGGTTGGTGGTGACGCCGTCCAGCAGGCCCGCGTCGGCAAGCTCACGAATGTCGGCGATGTCGGCAGTGTCGGCGAAGAACTTCATCGGTCAAATCCCCTCACGTAAATGGCTCAGCCAGCGAAAGCGCGCTCGATCACGTAGTCGCCCGGCTTGTTGTTGGCGCCTTCCTCGAAGCCGATGCCGTCGAAGTATGCGGCGAAACTCTTGATCATCTCCATGCTGCCGCAAAGCATGATCCGGTCGGTTTCGGCATCGAAGCGCGCCGGTCCGTCGATCCCTTCGAACAGACTGCCATCCTCGGCCAGCGCGTCAATGCGGCCGGTGGTGCGAAACGGCTCGCGCGTGACGGTCGGCACGTAATGGAATTGCGCCGCCGCCTGTTCGCCGACCAGAGGATCGTCGGCCAGCCGCGCTTCCAGCCCCTCATGATAGGCAAGGTCGCTCACGCGGCGCACCGAATGGACGATCACCACCTGTTCGAACGCTTCATAGACGTCCGGATCGCGCGCCACACTCATGAACGGCGCCAGGCCGGTGCCGGTCGATAGCATGAACAATCTTTTGCCCGGCTTCAGCGCGTCGAGCACGAGTGTCCCCGTCGGCTTGCGGCCTAGGTAGATCTGGTCGCCCGGCTGGATCTTCTGCAGGCGCGAGGTGAGCGGGCCGTCCGGCACCTTGATCGACAGGAATTCCAAGCTCTCGTCCCAGGACGGGCTCGCGATCGAATAAGCGCGCAGCAGCGGCTTCTTGTCGCCCTGAAGGCCGAGCATCACGAATTCGCCCGAGCGGAAACGGAAGCTTTGCGGACGCGTGAGGGTGAAGCTGAACAGGTGCTCGTTCCAATGCTGCACAGACAGCACCTCTTCCACCGACAGCGCGGCGGTGGGCTCCAGGCCTGCGCCTTCAACGTCACTCATCATCAGGTCTCCCGTGCGCCCATGCGCGCGAGGCCGGCCGCAACGGGCCAGCCGAAAGCCTGCCCCTAGCGGCCGAGGCGCGTCCTGCAAAGGACCATGATCAGCGGACTAGGCGGAACACGCCGCTCAAGACCGGATCGTTCGCCGACCGAGGATTGGCGCGGATCGCTGCTTCCTCGCGCCCGATCGCGCGCCAGATGCCCTCGGCCGTCTTGCTCGTCACATCGCGCTGCAATCCGGCGAAGTCGATCCCCGTGGCCTCGCCTAGCGCACGGTCGAGTAGGCCCGAATCCACGACCCGAAGCGCCGTCCCGACCTCCGGGAACAAGGCGCCGACGATCCGCTCGCCGATTTGCCCGCGCAGGTAATCGGTCGCCGCACCTGGCCCGCCGCGCATGATGCCGAGCGCGTCGGTGATCGTCATGTCGCGGATGGAATCATAAACGAGCGGCGCCGCCCGCTCCGCCGCCGCGCTAGCCGCATCGTTGACGAGGGCGAGTAGCTGGTTTTGCACCGCGGTGGTCCGCAGCAACGCCGCCAGCACCGAAGGCGCCCCCGCTCCGCCAAGCTGCGGCGGCAGGCTCACCCGCGCCAGTTCGTCCTGGAAGAAGCCGTTGTCCTGAGAAAGATTGGTAAACGCCCGCTGCGACGATACGGTCAGCAGCCGCCGCACCGCATCCTCCAACCCGAACCCACCAAGGTCGCCTACGGTGGCGCAGCCGGGAAGCACGAGGAGCGGGAGGGTAAGACCGGCGCCCACGAGGGTGCGGCGAGAGACTAGGATATTCATCAAGCGCCAACGCCCTCACGGCCTGCCCGTTTCCACCACCTCGATGAAGGGAAGCTCACACCCTCCTAGAACTCCTCTCACCCAGCCCAAACCCGTTCGTTTTGAGCGATGTCGAGAAACCATCCGCCTCTCGCTCGTTTCTGGACTTGGCTCGAAACGAACGGCAGCGGGAATGCAGAGGCCTTGCCACTTCCCCCAATCATCACGCCGGACCAAAGCAACAAT
>CAKTCN010000067.1 GCA_934539295.1 uncultured Allosphingosinicella sp. | reverse complement strand
CCACGACGCGGAAGACGTGGTCCACCGCCAGGAACTGCGTGTCTACGATTGCCTGATCGAGCGATTCGACCTGATCCAGCTGCCGGTCCTGCCGCTGATCAAGCAGGTGTCACCGGCGGGGGAGGAGCGAGGGGTCGCCAACTGGTTCAAGGATTTGTTGTCGCGCGAGATTTCCGCCCATTATGCCGACGAGTTCGCGGACGGGCACACCCGCCAGTTGGTGGTGCGCGAGGCGATCGGGGCGGGGGTGCCCTCGGCTGGGGTCGGCTGCGCCATTTCCCGCCGCGCGATGGTGCGCATGGCGGAGGACGGCGGTGGGCAGCCGTTCGATGCGAGCAGCCTGACCGAGGATTATGAGTTACGCCGAGCTCGGGATAATACATCTTATCCTGACCCGGCAATTATCTTGAGTGGGCGCAAGTAGCCGCTCGGGGTAGCTTAACCCGCTGAGCTCAACATTCGTTATAATTTTCAGGTAGCGCCCGGCTCTTCACGATCGTGAAGGAGGGCGGGGGCGACTTCGGCCATCTCGCCAACGCCCGCCTGATTGAAGAACGTCAAGCGAACCGACTTCGACGCGTCCGGTCCGGCAGCCGACTATCTCGCTATACGCCAGAAACGAGCCTAAGAGGTTATCGATGCAGCTGAACACGAACTGGTCGATCGAGCTCGGGCGGCAGGTGCACCGAGCGTTCGGCAGCTGGCAGAAGGCGCGAGAAGCAGCGGTGAGGGGAGACTACGGCGTATACCGGATCTCGCGCGACCGCCTAGAGCGCAGCCCGGCTGAGCCCAATGCCCCGGGCCAGGCGAACCTAGCGCCGCCTCCAATGCAGGGTAGGCATTCGGTTAGACCGGCACCGCCGAGTACGCCGCCAGCGAACGTAAAGAGCACGAAACCAGGATAAAAAAGCCGCCGCGCTCAGGCGAGGATGATCTTCAGCATTCGACACCAGCTGGCTGCGCAACGCCGAAGCGTCCGTTCTTCGATGGAACTGCCAACATGGTGTTTACAACCATCATGATCACGGCGGCGAGCTGCCCGAACGACGGAGGAGCAAGCCAAGCGATCCAGAGGAAGAGAAGGGCTAGGCCAAGATGGGCGTAGCGCCTGCCAAGTCCGCCTTCGCTCGTGACGATTTGTGGAGGGAGAGCAGCCCGATTGCCGGCGAGTGGCTCGCCCGTCTGCGGCACGACCGGCAGTAACGGATCAGTTTCCGGAGGCACCTGCGCCTCTGCAATCTCGGGCTCAAGGAGCCCTCTCGACCGGCGGCGCTTCACCTCCGCTTCCCAGAACTCAAGGCGGGACTGAACTAGGCCCAGGAAGGCTTCGGCCTGTAGCTCGGCCTCAATGATAAAACACAGGCCGGGCATCGCCAGCCTGACCGCTTTGGTGGCTTCGGCAAACTCAATGTGCCGCCCTTCCGCCCGCGCGAGTTCCAGGTCGATCAGTATCGCTTCGAGGTCGGCGAAGGTCCGGAGCTCGCTAATCCGATCTCCCGGACCGCGGGCGGCGCGGTCGGACAAGGCGATCAGCGCACGAGCGTCCGGCGGTTCTCCCTTCAAGATCTGCCAAACGGGGCTGCGAAATAGGGCGGCGCTCCCCGGCACCTGCCCCTCCGTCCGATCGATTACGCAGCCGGCTCTGTCCCGGATGACCTGCTTGCCCTGCTCGTACCGGCTTAAGCTGCGAAGTCGGCAACGCCTGGCGCCCGCACCAGCATCCCCGGGCTGGCTGCGCCAGAGCTTTAGCACGTGACCAAGATACATCTGCGTCCTGACGACATCGACGGGATGCCGTCTCCGTCGATCCCTTTTCGTTTCGCTCTCGCCTTCAAGATCGTCCACGGTCGTCTCCCCGCAACACGATTTATTTGTCCGGCCAGTGTACTGCCGCCCTGCCCAAGCGCAACCGGTCGTGAATGCAACGTCGAGGCGCGCCGGTGAGCGACATACCTGATCCCGAAATGCTGTCGGCCGAGCAGATCGAGGTGCGGAATACGCTACTGGCGGCGTTCGGACCGATCCTCAAGGGCGGCGATCTGGTTCGAGCGCTTGGCTTCGAGAGCTTCGAAGCGCTAAGGCAGGCGAGACGCCAGGAACGGCTCGGTATACCGGTCTTCGCGCCCCCCGCCCGTCGGGGCCTGTTCGCCTACACCTGCGACGTCGCGGACTGGATCCACAGTCTCCGCGAGCGGGCGAGATCGGGCGAGTCGTGACCGGATCGAGACCCTGCTCTCCGTCGGGCCGCGGCTCCGGCCCTGCTGCTGCCGCAGCGTTTGCCGGTCGAGAAGCTATCGCCGGCGAAGCCAGAAGTCGGAGCAAGCTGCCGGAGGTGAGGTCGACGTCCCGGCTCGCCCATGCCGGCCTCCCACAGTCGAACGATCAAGCCGCTGTTGTCCCGCAAGCGGGGGCGCAACCCGATCTCGGCAACAAGAAGGAGTGCTCTATGGGACCGTGAAGCTTGAAGCAGCCGCGAAAAGCGAAACGGCCCACACCCTGCCAGGTATGGACCGTTTGGAAGTGTCGTTTTTCACCCGACACGATCATGTCCCACGACCCTCCAATTGCGTCAAGGCCGATTCTGGTCTCAAGGTCGTGCGCCCTTTTGCGCCTCCGAACGCGAGCACCTGCCGCAGCCGCAGCAGCTCGCTCCGCTATCAACTCGCGAAGTCCGTCAGGAAGCCCACATGGCGGCCCGGCGCAGGCGACTTGCGCGCGTAAGGTCCTTCACTATGAGCGATCCTTCCCTCTCGACATCCATCATCGTTGGGCAGCAACACCCAGATCAGCCCAACTACTTATTCAATCTCCTCAGCAGCTATGCCGTGCCCTCAGGTTGCACGGAGCCGATCGACTCCAACGCATTCATCCTGGGCTTCGCCCGAGCAAACGGCACCGATAAATCGTTCATCTATGGGCGGCCGGTGATCCGGAGTTTCCTGCGCTGGGCAAGTTCTGCAGGCGTGCCGACAAACTCGTTCAGCGCGGCGGTTATCGACCGCTTCCGAGAACACGATCGGACGTGTCGAGGTCGGAAAGGGTCTCCTTACAGCGTCCACTGGATTGGCCATCTCGGGCGCTTCGTTCTTTACTTGCAAGCTCAGGGTCGGGTTCCAGCCACCGAATGGATGCCGGAGCACTCCAATCGATGTGCGGACTTCCGAGCGGACTTGCTCTCGGCAGGCCTGACACCACAAGTAGCCCAGCGGTCCGCCGAACTCGCCGGCCACTTCATCGTATGGGCGAGATTGAACGCCATTGATCCAGCCGATGTCGGCGAGCCTGCTATCGATGCCTTTGCGCGTCATCGATGCTGCTGTGGAATCCGAACGCGATCAGGCACGCTCTGCCAGCCGTCGATCAACTCTCGAAGGGTTGCGGCGGGGAGGTTCATGCGCTTTTTGCGAGGCGAGCAGGTAGTGTTGCTGGACGGCGTTTTCCGACGCGAACGGGAGGTGGCAAAAGCCGCACCGGCTGCCAGTGCAGTCCGATACGAGAAATGGCTGGTTGACGACCAAGGTCTCGCGTCCATAACCGTGCGAGACTATATCGCCGATCTTGCTGCTTGGCTCCCGAAGTTGGGCGAGGATGCGACGTTATACGACGCCGCCCGGATTAGGGCTGTCGCGGCCACAGTACTAGGAAACCACTCGCGCGGGTCCCATCCGGCCCTCATTCGGTCGATGCGGAGCTATCTTGCATTCCGTGCGACCGAAGGGCATTGTAGCCCCGACTTGGTGTTCAGTCTGGTCTCGCGACCGGTCTATCGTTTGGGAACCGTTCCCCGGCACCTCGACAGGGCGACGATCAATAGGGTAATCGACAGCTGCGACCCGCACACGCTGGTGGGCATTCGCGATCGAGCGATACTCCTTCTTTTGGCGGAACTCGGTCTGCGGGCGACCGAGGTCTGCGGACTGCATCTCGAGGACATAGACTGGGAGCGAGCCGAACTCCGCATCCGGGGGAAAGGCGGGCGACGCGCGGTAATGCCGCTCACACAACGCGCAGGCGACGCGTTGTTCGACTACCTCGTCAACTGTCGGCCTCCTTCATTGCATGCGGCAATCTTCCTGCGTCTGAGGCGGCCCTGCGTGCCCTTTTCCAGCCCCGGCACGATCAGCACGATCGCCTATGCCGCCCTTGCGCGCTGCGGTATCGGAGGGATCGGCTCAGCGCACGTATTTCGCCATAGTTTGGCGACCGAGCTCCTTCGGGCCGGGCACGAACTTCAGGATGTCGCAACCGTTCTTCGCCACCAATCGCTCGACACTACTCTGATCTACGCCAAGGTCGACGAAGGATCGCTCAGGGATATCGCCACTCCGTGGAAGGGAGGGGACGATGATTGAAGCGATCGAAGGCTATTTGCTGATGCGCAAGAACCTCGGCTATGTCGACGCGGACCTCCCGCGCGAGTTGCGGGCTTTCGCGACATTCGCCGGCCGACGTGGCGCGCTCTTCATCCGCGTGGACGACGCGCTGGCTTGGGTGAAGGACCGTGGTCAGCACCGCTTTGAGCTCCTCGCCTGTATAAAGCGGCTCGGGCGCTATCTCAAAGCGGAGTGAACCGCGCCGGGTTTGCCGGAGGCCGTTGGTTGTGAGTCACGCCGCCATACCGATCTGGTCCGCGGCAGCATAG
>CAKTCN010000066.1 GCA_934539295.1 uncultured Allosphingosinicella sp. | reverse complement strand
TCCGCTTCATTCCGTCCGTCCCTTCGAAGGGCCGGTTTCTAGTTCCAACTGGATGAATAAACGGGGGTCACGTCACGCCTGATCGCCCGAAGCCCATTGCAGGTAGGTCGCGAAGCGATCGGCAGAGAGAGCGGTGGTCAGAGTCGGCACGGGTACTCGTCTCTTGATTTTTCGCGCCCAATGGGCCACATAAGTCCGGTATCCCCCGGTGGTCCCTGCCAGCATACCACCGGGGCACAGATATCCCAGACAGTTTACTCGCAAGCACGGTGTCCGCATCGCGATGCGCTCCGCTCTGTGCGGATGCACCTCAACATCAGCGAGCTTCACACCTTTGGTCTCGCCAGACGCTGCGGTGACGCCGACCTGTACGCTCTCCCGCTACACCTGCCGCATGCCGCCATCGACGCAAAGCTCGGCCCCGGTCACGAAGCTGGCGGCATCGCTGAGGAGAAACACCGCAGCGGCCGCGACCTCGTCGGCACGCGCCATGCGACCGAGCGGAATGGGCGCGATCAGCATCTGCCGCATCTCGTCGGATACGGCGGCCATCATGTCCGTGTCCGTCGGTCCGGGCGCGACGACGTTGACCCGGATACGGCGAGGCGCAAGTTCGGCCGCCCAACTGCGCGCATAAGAGCGCAGCGCCGCCTTGGTCGCGGCATAGGTGCTGAATGGCGTCACGCCCATCGCATCGGCGATCGAGCCGACCAGCACCACCGACGCCCCCTCGCTCAGCAAGGGCAAGGACGCCTGGATCCCGAACATCGCACCGCGCACGTTGACGGCGAAGTGCCGGTCGAAATGCTCGGCCGTTTCCTCGAGAAGCGTCGCGGGCTCCGATAAACCGGCGTTCAGCACTAGCGCGTCGATGCGGCCGTGCAGCCGTTGGGTCTCACGCACGACTCGTTCCAGATCGGCCTGAGATGCCGCATCGGCTTCGATGCCCTGCGCCGACGGACCGATACTTTCAGCCGCAACGGCGACCTCTTGCTGCTTGCGTCCGGTCAGGATTACGGAAGCCCCTTCCTCCGCGAGCGCGCGGGCGGTCGCGAGACCGATCCCCTTCGCTCCGCCGACCACGAGTGCAACCTTGTCTGTCATTCTTGCCATCATCCGTCCTTCCATTCGAGACGGCTGACCAGATATACAGGACATATCTGCTATCAAGAACGCACCTGGAGTAGCGTAGATATGGCCAGCGATACCGACTTGGAGGCGCTGTCGTGCAAGGCGATGATGGACGTGCCCCGCATCCGTCCCGTGCTGGACAAGATCGCGGACAAGTGGACGATCATGATCCTGACGGTGCTGTGCCCTCAGCCAGCGCGCTTCAACGAGATCAAGCGCCGGCTGGACGGTATCACCCACAAGTCGCTTGCCGACGCGTTGAAGCGCCTGGAACGTCACGGACTGATCACCCGTACCGTGCTTCCAACTAGCCCGATCGGCGTCGAATACACGATCACGTCGCTAGGCCACTCGCTTCGTGAACCCTTCGACGCGCTCTGTGCGTGGGCGCTGGATCATGAGCAAGCGTTGGCGGCCGCTGCTGTCGCCTATGACCGGTCGCGCGAATGACTGCGATACTTGACCCATAGTCGGACATTCAGGAACGGTTTTCCGCTGACTGGAAGCCGCCATCCGTTCATCTACGCTTCGCGGCCGGATGCGGCTCAGCCGAAGAGCCGAGCACTGCCCCTCGCGAAAGCGACGGTAAGGGGGAGGTTGGCACGTCGCAGATGCGCGAGACTTCCACATAGGACATTCACGACAGCTACGCCGCCGGTCGAACGCGTTCGGAGTGACGGTGGGAAATCTCGGCTCTGCGACGCGACTGCTTTCCCCTCGGGCCCGACGGTTTCGAGCGAGGCCAATCGGGAACACATCTCGAACACAGTTCCGAAAGCCGCGGAGCCTTTATCCTGGCTACGGTCGTACCTGCTACGGAGTCCTCAGCAGGAAACAGCAGGCTGGAACTACATTAGGACGCGGAGCGTCCCACAGTGCAACGAGTGTGCGCACCGAGCGCTACTGATAACGACGCTTTCCTGAAAGCACGATTCCTGATGCCCGGATCCGAAATAGCTGCCGCCGATCTCATCACCGACCTAGGCGATGTCGTCATAACGGACGAGCTAGCAAACCGTTCGGCGCGCACTCCGGACTACGAACTTGAGCACCGGGTGACGTCAGCTCTCATCGAAGAACTGGCGGCGGACCCTGCAAAGGTGCTGCAGTGCCTCTGCGACCTGCTCGTGGAGCTGCATCTCGCACAGACGGCGGGCGTGTCGCTCCACGAAGCGGAAGATCATCGGCTGCGTTGGGTCGCGGTCGCAGGTGAGTGGGCACCGCACCTGGGCGGCGTGATGCCGTTCGGCGGTAGTCCCTGCGGGGCAGTCATAACGCGCGACCAGCCGATGTTGTTTGCGCGGCCCCATGAGCATTTCCCCGCCGCCAATGTCGCGCCTCTCATCCGCGAGATCCTGCTCGTGCCCTTCCGCTCCGGAGGGATGCCGGTTGGCACCCTTTGGGTCATGGCACACGACCAGACGAAGCGCTTCGACGCCGAAGACCTGCGGATGCTGACAAGCCTCGCGCACGTCGCGTCCGCCGCTTATCGGACGACGCGAGCGCTCGCGGAAGTCGAGACCAGCCGGTACGAGCTCGAGGAAGGCCGCAACCTGCTTGAGGCAACCATGGATGCCTCGACAGACATGATCCAGGTGTTTGAGGCGATCCGCAACGCTTCTGGCGAGATCGTCGACTTCAAGTGGATGCTCAACAACTACACCTCGGAGCGCAAGTACGGCAAGGTTGAGGGCGAGAGCCTTCTTACCCGTAATCCTGGCGTGGTTCAGGAGGGCATCTTCGACGCCTTCGTTCGGGTAACCGAGACCGGCACGCCGGAGCAGGCGGAGCGCCACTACGTTCACGAACAGTTCGATGGCTGGTTCTATCAGTCGGTCGTAAAGCTCGGCGACGGGGTGGCGACCACCACTAAGGAGATCAGCGACTGGAAGAGGGCACAGGTGGAAGTTCTGCATCTGCAGGACCAGGTCGCACAGGCGAAGTTGCGCGAGAGTGAGGAGAAGTTCCGCGCCCTGTTCGACTCGATCGACGAGGGGTTGGCAATCGTCGAGATGATTTACGACGCCGAGGGAGAGATCGTCGATATAATCTTCCGGCAGGTAAACGCCGCCTACGAGCGGCAGGGTGGCATTCATGACGTGATCGGCCGATCCGTGGCGGAGATGCTGCCCGGCGTCGAAGAAATTTGGTTGAACCGCTACAGACAGGTCGCGAGGACCGGCGAGCCACTTCGGGTCCAGGAGTACCAGCAGGACGTGGGTCGCTGGTTCGACGTCTATTTCTCGCGCCTCGATGCGGAAGGTCGGTTCGTCGCGATCGTCTTCAATGACATCAGCGAGCGAAAACGTGCGGAAGCCGAGCTTCGCGAGCGGCAGGAGCGACAGACCTTCCTGCTCAGCCTGAGCGATGATCTCCGCGCACAAACCGACGGTGGGGCGATCGAGCGCCTCATGCTTGACCGGATTGCCGAGGAGCTTTCGCTTGACCGCGCTTACATAACCACTTCCGACTACGAGAAGGGCGAGACGATCGTTCCGACCGAGGTTCGCCGCGGAGAGCTTCCACCTTTGGCCGGCATCTTCCGCCATGCTGACTTTCCGGAATCGGCGCAGATGGTCAATGAGGGAACGTTCGTGGTCGATGATGTCGCCACGGACGCCAACCTTTCCGACATTAATCGTCGGTCTTTCGAGATATTTCAGATAGGCGCAGTGGTCGGCATCGGGCTTCGCAAAGGTTCGAGCGACATCTTCTGGACGTTCGCCGCCGCAATGACCGAACCGCGAAAATGGACGCCGGGTGAGGTCCACCTTCTGGAGCAAGTAGCCGAGCGCACCTGGTCGGCCATGGAGCGCGCCCGCGCGGAGGCGGCTCTACGCGACAGTGAGGAGAAGCTCGCCGGAGACCTTGCCAATGCGGAACGGCTGCGGAACCTTGCCGAACGCCTCGTGACGGAGGAGAGCTTTGATGCAATCTATGATGAGGTTTTGTCCGCGACCCTTGCCATCGCACGAGCGGAGGCGGGAACGATCCAGATCTTCGACCCCGAAGCGAAGGCGCTGAACATCATCGCGAGCAAAAACTTCTCGCGCTCGATCACCGATCACTTCCGCCACGTCGACGCGAGCAGCCGTACCGCCTGCGGGATTGCGCTCAAGACCGGCCAGCGCGCCTTTGTCGACTTCCCGGACGAGGATCAGGATTTGGGATGCCAACTGCTCGTCGGCGAGGGCATCCAGGCCGCGATCGCGTTGCCGCTGGTATCACGGGCGGGCGCTCCGCTTGGCATGCTGAACGCACATTGGCGCGAGGCCCGGCATCGTCCGAACGACCGGGAGCTGCGCTTCCTCGACTTGCTCGCCCGACAGACAGCCGATCTGATCGAGCAGAGACGAAGCGAGGCAGCGCTGCGGGATAGCGAGGCCAGGCTGACCACCGCCTTCGAGAGTGTGCCTGTTGGCGCCGCAGTCATCGACATGACCGGCAAGGTAATGATCTCCAATGCCGAGTATCGCCGCTTCCTGCCTTCGGGGTTGATGCCTTCCCGCAACCCGGCGGTCGCCGCACAATGGCAGGGCTGGGACGCGCAGGGCCGTCCACTCGGAACCGAAGACTTCCCGGGTGCCCGAGCGATGCGTGGCGAAGACGTCGTGCCCGGTCAGGAAATGATCTTCACGGACGAAAACGGTCGGGCAATCTGGACCAGCGTTGCCACGGCCCCACTTCGAGACGAACGTGGGCGTGTGACGGGCGCGGTTTCGGTCATTTCCGACATTGATACCGCGAAGCGCAGCGCTGAAGCCCTGCGCCAGAGCGAGGAGCGGTTCCGGCAGTTCGGCAACGCATCGCAGGATGTTCTCTGGATCCGCGACGCCGAAACGCTGCAATGGGAGTATCTGACGCCGGCATTCGAGGGGATCTACGGCGTGAGCCGGGAGGAAGCGCTCGCCGGTAATAATTATCTTACTTGGCTCGAGCTTATCGTGCCCGAGGATCGGCCGTCCGCGCTCCAAAGCGTCCGGCGGGTGCAGGCCGGCGAGCAGGTGGCTTTCGAGTTCCGGATCAGGCGTCCGACCGATGGTGCGATCCGCTGGCTGCGCAACACCGACTTCCCGATCCGGAACGAGGACGGGCAAGTAACGCTGATCGGCGGCGTCGGCCACGACCTGACCGAACTTCGCGAAACCGAGCTGCGCCTGCGAGCCCTGATGGAGGGCATCCCACAGCTGGTGTGGCGCGCGGTCGACGGGGGTCACTGGACCTGGGCCAGCCCGCAGTGGACCGCGTTCACCGGGCAGTCGGAGGC
>CAKTCN010000065.1 GCA_934539295.1 uncultured Allosphingosinicella sp. | reverse complement strand
GTGCGTCCGTCGGCCAGGAAGCCGCGTCGTTCGATGAACAAGCCCGGCGCGCCTGCCTCTATGCCCAACACTTCCGCCTGCTCGGGCGTGAACGCCACGGCGCGCAGCCGCTGGAGCGCGCGCACCGGCAGATGCCCTGCCTCGTCCAACGCTTCGTAGAGGGACGCGCCAACCGCGTCGGTCGACGGCAGGCAATAGGCCGGGATGGTCGAATATTCGAGCGCCATCGACACCCCGTCGGCGTAGCGGATGCGGTGGAAGCGGTAGACGGTCGATCCCGGCGACAGGCCAAGCGACAATGCCTCTTCCGGTGTCACCCCGCCCGAGGCACGGCTGACCCACTCGCTATGGGGACGCCGCCCGCGCGAAACCATGTCCTGCGAGAAAGAGCTAAGCTTGGAGAAGCTCTTTTCCACCCGGCCCTGGGTCACGAAGGTACCGGCGCCGCGACGCCGGGCCACCATGCCGTCGCTGACAAGGCCATCGATCGCCTTTCGCACGGTGATGCGCGACACACCGAATTCCTCGGCCAGGTCGCGCTCGGTGGGAATCGCCTCGTCGCGCTTGATCGCCTGCCCTTCGATCGCGTCGCGCAGCAGCTTTTCCAGCTGCAGGTACAAGGGCGTCGGATCGTCCTTCTGCAGCGGGCCGATATGTTCGATCAGGGACACGTGCGATGCTCCAATTCCGGCTCGATGCGACGTAGGCGGCGCGCCACCGTAAATCCACTTGTGTACTCTTGGCGCTACACGTCAATCGTCGCGGGCACGTGGTGCATCAAGGCCTGCGCGGATTGCGCGGGTGAGGTCGTGCGTAACCGTGTCCTGCGACAATTCCCACACCATGACGCCGCCCGCTTTCTGCCCCGCCAGCCGGGCCTTGCGCTCGATAGTGGAAGGGCTGTTGTAGGTGATGTAGCGGCATCCTGGGCAAGCCACGCCGATGAGGTCGCTCTCCGCCGCCTTGCCGCCTTCCGTGGCGACGATCTCACGATAGGACCAGTTCGGCTTGGCTCCGCCAAAGCCATAGCCGTAGAAAGGCACGCCGAGCACGAGCCGCTCCGGCCGGACGCCAAGGCCGAGCCAGAGGTCAAGATCGCGCGCTGCGCTTGCATAGGTGGAATGCTCGGTTCCTGCCTCGCCCCAGCTTGGGCCGATAGCGTCGTAGGACATGACGTTGACGAGATCGAAATAGGGGATGGAGGCCGCGGGGATCATTCCGCCAGGGTTGGAAGCCGTCGCGCATGTGAGGAGCAGGCCGCGCGGCTTCATCGCGGCCGAAAGCGCGGCGACGAACGGGACGTAATCGCCGGCACGATCGAGGTCGGTCAGCAATGCCCATTCGATGTCGACGTCGATCCCGTCGAGCCCCAGTTCGTCGGAAAGCGACAGCAGGTTCGTCACCGTTCGTTCGCGCTGCGCCGGCGCCAGCAGCGCCTTCCAGTCGCCGGAGCAGCCGGGAATCACTCCGCCCGCGACCGACACCAGCACCTTGGCTCCCTTGGCCTGCAGGCGGCGCACGGTCTTGCGCAGCTCGGACAGGCTGTAAGGCTCGCCCGTCTCGTCATTCATGCAAGCCAGCCGGTTGCCCGTCACGAAGGCACCATCTGCGCCCGGATTGGCGAAGGCGATGTTGAAGTGGGTGAATGCCGACACGTCCGTCCGGGCGATCGACTCGTCCAGGCCCTTGAAGGTGGCGAGGTAGCCGACGGTCGCCGGGGGCGGTGGTGCCGCAGCCAGGAGCGGAGATGATATCAATATGGAACCAATTACCAGCATGAGGCTCCGGTTCATGACGGCGGCATCCAAGCGCATGATGATCTTCCCTTGTAAGCGCAGCCAGATGAAGGTGATTGACCGGTTTCGTTACGCATGACAAATCAGATACAAATTGTCGAGAAGGAGGATCAGGATGCGCCTCGGACCCGTGTTGTTATGTGCAACGATGCTGGCGACCACGCCTGCCTTCGCACAGGGAAGCGGCCCGCAGGCTGCGCTCGATCGGCTCGCCGACACGATCGGATATCGGTTCCAGGTGGTGAGCAACCGGCCCGAATGTCCCAGCGGGCTGCAGGGTTGTTTCCTGTCCACCATCACACTGACTTTGCCCGAACAGCTTCCCGCCGCACTGCCGGATAAGGGCCTGACGCTCTACTTCAGCTTCGTGAACCGGTTGCCGCGGGTCGACAGCGACCTGTTCGATCACCAGCTCGTCAACGGCGACCTTCAGAAGCTGACGCTTAAGCCCGGCGTTCGCCTCCGTCCCGGCGCGCGGCACGAGATCAGGCTGTGGGGAATTGGATCGCATTTCTCCAAGGCGTTCCCGATGCCCAACGCCTATCTGGTCGCCGACGGACTCACCGCCCGCACCATTGCTGCAACCCGGACGACGATCGATCCTGAGACGGGCCTCGAGCGCCTGCCGTTCGTCGGCGAGATGACAGACGAGGCGCAGCTCGCCACGCGCGATCCGGCCGATCAAACCCGATGGCTCACGGCCGAACGCGCCTTTGCGCTGCAGGCCGAGCGTGAGGCGCCAATCGCCTCCGGTATCGTCATCCTGCCCAAGCCGGCCAGGGTGGAGCAGCTTGCAGGCGCGCCTGTCGACATGCGCGCCGGCATCGCGCTCAAGCTCGGCGGCGTGGATCGCAGCGCCATCGCGCCGGCGCTAGACGCACTGGCGGGGATCGGCGTGCGGGAAGGCGGACGGGTGCCCCTCAGCATCACGCTCGACGCCAATGCCGCACCCGAGGCCTACAGGCTGGATGCGGGCAGGGCCGGTATCCGCATCACCGCGCGCGACGCGGCCGGCGTCAGCCATGCGCTGCGATCGCTGGTGCAGCAGGCGGCATTCGAGAAGGGACAACTGAGGCCCCTCCGGATCGAGGATGCGCCCGAATATGGCTTTCGCGGCCTTCATCTCGACCTCGGGCGCAACTTCCATTCGCGGGACGAGATCCTGAAGCTGGTCGAGGCAATGGCCATCTACAAGCTCAACCGCCTCCACCTCCACCTGGCCGAGGATGAAGGCTGGCGCATCGAGATCCCAGCCCTTCCGGAGCTTGCCGAGGTCGGATCCAGGCGCTGCCACGATCCGGCGGAGACGCGCTGCCTGATGCCGCAGCTCGGCGCGGGGCCGGACGGCACGAGCGGCGTAAACGGCTACCTCACCACCGCCGACTATGTCGCAATCGTGCGCGCTGCGACCGCGCGCGGGATCGAGGTCATCCCGTCCATCGACATGCCTGGCCACTCGCGCGCAGCGATCAAGGCGATGGAGGCGCGGCACGCACGCTTGGTGAAGGACGGCAAGGTAGATGAGGCCAATGCCATCCGGCTGATCGACCCCGCCGATACCACCAAATATCGCAGCATCCAGAATTACGACGACAATACGCTCAACGTCTGCCTGCCTTCCACCTACCATTTTGTCGACACGGTGGTGGCGGCGCTTTCGGACATGCATGTCCAGGCGGGAGCACCGCTCAAGACCTTCCACCTGGGCGCCGACGAAACCGCCGGCGCGTGGGTCAACTCACCCGCATGCCGCGCGATGATCGCGGAAAATGGGGGCGATCCGCGTCAGCTTACGCCGCGCTTCATCGAACGCGTGGCAGAGAGCCTGTCGGCCAAGGGCATCCGCACGGCCGGTTGGAGCGATGGCATGGGTCATACCGACCCCGCCCGCATGCCGAAGGATGCCCAGACAAATATCTGGGGCATGCTCCACACCAGCGCAGTGCACGAAGCGCACGATCAGATGAACCGTGGCTGGGCGACCGTGCTGTCGATCCCAGACCTCGGCTATTACGATATGCCCTATGCGCCGCATCCGGACGAGGGCGGCTATGACTGGGCCTCGCGCGGGGTGGATCCTTATCAGGTGTTCGCCTTCATGCCGGACAATTTGCCGGCCAACGCCGCGCTGATCCACAACACGCATGCGCAATATAAGGCGCTGGGCGACAAGCCGACGCTGAACCGCGGTCACAGTGTCGCGGGCGTGCAGGCACAGTTGTGGAGCGAGACGATCCGCACCGATGCCAATGTCGAATATATGCTGTTCCCGCGCCTTCTTGCACTGGCGGAGCGGGGCTGGGCGCCAGCGCCCTGGACACCCGCCTACCAGCCAGGCACGACCTACGCCTGGCAGGATAGTCGCATCGATCGTGTCCGACTGGACGCGGGCTGGAAGGATTTTGCGGGGCGTGTGTCGGCGCAATTCCCGATTCTGGATCAGGCCGGCATAGCCTATCGCGTTGCACCGCCCGGCGGGCGCATCGTGGATGGCAAGCTGCACGCCAACAATGCATTTCCAGGAACGCGGATCGAATATCGCCAGGGCTCGGGCGCGTGGACGGACTATTCCGGTCCGGTGGCGGTTACGGGCGCTGCCGAACTGCGCGCCCGCTCCGCCGACGGCAAGCGCGCTAGCCGGATCGTGCGGGTAGGCGGATAGCTAAAGCGCCCTCCGCCTCCTCATCTTCTGGCATTCAGCGATTCAGCGCGAGCAATGCCCCAGGCGTGTTCCGCCGAGAACGCGGCGCCAAGGACCAGCACCGAAGACTAAGACTGCCTGTTTGCAGAAGGCGCATATGGTGCCGCTTAGGTGACTCGAACACCTGACCCCATCATTACGAATGATGTGCTCTACCAGCTGAGCTAAAGCGGCATGCCATATGGCGGAGGTGGGCCATTATCAGCGGTGCGGGGCCAAGACAAGCGGATACGCACGCTGACTTATCGGTTTAGGTGCCAGCCTTGTTCGGTTGGGGCGGCCTCTCTATAGGCGGCGCATAAGATGGCGGCCTCGCCTTCGCCGCCCGATTTTCAGGAGCGGATTTGCATGGATTTTTCAGGCTTGGAAGCGGACACGGCCGCTGACGGGCGGCTTACGGCCGCGATCGGGCAGGCGCTGGTGGATGGCGCGCTGCCCGGGGAACTGGCCGGCTTCTCCGACGAAGAGCGTGCCGAGGCCGCCCGGTTCCTGTTGGAATGCGCGCAGCAGCGCACGTCTGGCCAGCCCGTGATCCGGCTCGAATCCGTGGGTGGCGCGATCGGGCAGCGGCGCGTGCGCATGGGCGTGGTCAATGACGACATGCCCTTCCTGGTCGATTCGGTCGCGGCAGCCGTGGCGGCACGCGGCCTCACCATCCATCGCCTGCTCCACCCTGTGCTGGACGTCGAGCGCGACGGCGATGGCAATCTGGCTGCCCTTTCCGGCGGCGGGAAGCGCGAATCTATCATGTACCTGGAGATCGACCGCGCCGATGCGCGTGGCCGGCGCGAGTTGGTGGACGCAGTCGGGAACGTATTGTCGGACGTGCGTGCGGCCGTCGCCGACTGGCCGCGCCTCCAGGCCCGGATGCGGGCGGATGCCCTGTCGCTCGGCAATGAGGAAGGCGCCGCACTCCTCCACTGGTTCGCCGACGGTGCCATGACCCTGCTGGGACACGAAGTGCAATGCGGCGCGTCGGACGAAGGCCCGCTCGGCATCCTCGCGTGCGAAGGCATATCGCTGTGGAGCGAGGCAGCGTGCGATGCCGGGCGCCGCTACTTCGCACGGGGCGGCCTCGCCCCGCTTGTGGTGAAGGCGGATTGCCTGTCGTCCGTGCACCGCCGCGTGCCGCTGGACCTCGTCATCGTGCCGGCCGCCGATGG
>CAKTCN010000064.1 GCA_934539295.1 uncultured Allosphingosinicella sp. | reverse complement strand
AGCGCCATATGACGAGACACAAACGAGTCGTCAACAACCATATCCAAAGAAAATGTGGAAAAGTCCGGGAAAACTGCGCGCTGCCGCGCGGTTTGCCGAACGCGGCAGCTGATGCTGCTCGCCGGATTGAGTTACCCAGCGACCCCTTACACCAAGCTCCCCATGGTCAGGTCGCCGCAGGTTCAAGACCATCGATGTGCCTGCAAAAGGCGGCTGCGTCGACGTTGCCACCGCTGACGATCACACCGACGCGCGCACCTGGTCCTGCCCTGGCGATTGCGGCGGCGGCGCCCAGGCAGCCGGTCGGCTCCACCACCGTCTTCATAGTCGACATGAACACCTGCATCTGCCGACGCAGGGCATCATCATCGACGGTGACGAGTGCGTCGACATGGCGTTGGATGATCCCGAAGGTGAGCCTGCCCAAAGCCTGCGTCTGCGCTCCGTCCGCGATGGTGTTCGGAGTCGGGATCTTCACGATCTTACCGGCCTGGAGTGCTTGCACGCCGTCATCTCCGGCCTGAGGCTCCACCCCGATTACCTTGCAGCCAGGTGCAAGCGCGCGGGCGGACAATGCGCTGCCGGACAACAGGCCTCCGCCACCCACCGGCACGTAAAGCGCATCGAGCGTGCCGACCTCCTCGAACAATTCCTTGGCTGCCGTCCCCTGCCCTGCGATCACCAGCAGATGATCGAAGGGCGGAACCACGGCGAGCCCAAGTTCGCGTGAAAGCGTAGCGGCGATCTCCTCCCTGCTCTCCCTATGCCGATCGTAGCTGACAACCTTCGCGCCATAGCCTCGCGTGGCGGCCAGCTTTGTCGCCGGAGCGTCCGTCGGCATGACGATGGTTGCCTCGATCCCAAGCAAGCTGGCGGCGAGCGCAACCGCCTGAGCATGATTACCGGACGAATAAGCGAGGACGCCACGCTTCCGCTCCGCGGGCGGGAGCGCTGCAATCGCGTTGTATGCGCCGCGGAACTTGAAGGCGCCGACGCGCTGCAGATTCTCCATCTTGAAGAAGATGCGGGCACCGGTGAGGGCATCGAGCGTGCGGGACGTGAATACCGGCGTGCGATTTGCAACGCCCTCGATCCGGGCCGCTGCCGCGACAACATCGTCGTAGCCGGGACTGATCTCCATTTCGCTCTCACCCGCCATCAGCATCTCCTTCGAAGTTCGTCGCCGTTTACGACTGGAAATGCCGCTCGTGCGCGCTACCAATAGCTAAAACAAAGAACAGGGACAGGGGGTAAGGATGCACGAGGACGGTATCGGCCGCAGGGCCGTGATCAAGGGCATGGCGGCGGGCGCGGCAGGCGTCGCAGCGCCGGCGGCGGCGCAGGTTCGCACCGCCGGAAAGAAGCGCTTTGCGATCGTCGGCTGCGGCAGCCGTGCCCGCATGTTCCAGGATGCGATCTGGGGTCCTCACAAGAGCTCGGCCGAACTCGCCGCCACGTGCGATACCAACCCGGGCCGGCTCGACTATGTCGCCCGCCGCGCAGCCGAAGCGGGTGCGCAGCCACCGCGGCCATATCTTGCCGCCGATTTCGACAAGATGGTGCGCGAGCAAGCGCTGGACGGCCTGATCGTCACCACGCCCGACGCCTTCCACGACGAATATGTGGTGCGCGCGCTCGAGTCCGGGCTGGACGTAATTACCGAAAAGCCGATGACGACCGAGGCGGGCAAGGCGCAGCGTATCCTGGACGCCGTGAAGCGCAACAAACGCCATATCCGCGTCACCTTCAACTATCGCTATTCACCCTTCCGCACCCAGGTGAAGGAATTGCTCGCGGCGGGGGAGATCGGCGACATCCTGTCTGTCGATTTCCAGTGGCTGCTCAACACGGTGCACGGCGCGGACTATTTCCGCCGCTGGCATAGCAGGAAGGCGATTTCGGGCGGGCTGATGATCCACAAGGCGACGCACCATTTCGACCTGGTGAACTGGTGGTTGTCGGATCAGCCGGAGGAAGTGGTCGCGGTCGGCAAGCGGGAGTTCTACACGCCCGCCATGGCACGGCGCATGGGGCTGAGCGGGCCGCATGAGAGGTGCCTGACCTGTCCGGAGAAGGACAGGTGCGGCTTCTTCTTCGACCTGTCGCGCGACCCGGCGCTGAAGGCGATGTACCTCGATAGCGAGCGCTATGACGGTTATCATCGCGATCAATGCGTGTGGCGGCCCGAGATCGACATCGAGGACACGATGAACGTCAACCTGCGCTATCAGGGCGGCACGACGCTCGCCTATACGCTCAACGCCTTCAATGCCTGGGAGGGCTATCGCGTGGCGTTCAACGGCACCAAGGGGCGGCTGGAGCATTCGGTGGTCGAGGACAATGGTGTGGCCGGCGCCGGCGGCCCTCAGGAAGAGGATCGCATCACCACCCGCATCATCCCCATGCGGGGGACGCCGCGCATCATAGAGCCGCGCACCGGCACCGGCGGACATGGGGGTGGCGATGCCGTGATGCTGGCCGACCTGTTCGATCCCGATGCACCCGGCGATCCGTTGCTGCGGGCGGCAGACGAACGTGGCGGAGCGGCCTCGATCCTGGTCGGCGTGGCGGCGAACGAATGTTTCCGGACTGGCCGCCCGGTGCGGATCGACAGCCTGGTGAAAGGGCTCGAGCGCCCCGATTTGCCACCCATGCCCAGCCATCGCGATCCGGTACCCATGCCACGCAGGACGGCGTGACGATCAGGCGCGACCTCTGGCAGCCAGGATCAGAAAGCCGCCGCCAAGGGTCAGCGCAGCCAGGATCGCCATCAGCGCGCTGAAATCCCGCGGGGTTGCAAGGCTCCAGGTCAGCGTAGGCCCGGCGAGTGCCGGCAAGGTGTTGGTGAGGTTGAGCAGGCCGAGATCGCGTCCACGATGGCGCGGATCAGGAAGGATCTGCATCGCGAAGGCCGAGTGGAGCGCCAGGAACACGGCCAGGCCCACCGCGAAAGTGGTGAAGGCCGCCGCGCCCTCGGTCCAGGTGCCGGCGAACGCCATGCCGAGCAGACCGACGGCGGCAACGACGGCCGCGCCGAACAGGAAAGGCTTGCGCCGCCCGCTCCGGTCCGAAAGCCGCCCGACCAACACCGCGATTGGCAGTGGCAGGGCATAGGCGATGAACAGTAATTGTCCCACTCGCCCGGCCAAGGGTTGCGAGGTGTCGACGGGCGTGATGCTCGCGAAATAATAGAGAAGGTAGACGCCCTGGACGGTGCCGGCGACCTGAACAAGCAGGCGCGCGGCCCACGCGATGGCAAGGTCGCGACGATGGGGCCGCAGGGTCTCGCCCCTTCCTTCTCCGGCGGGTTTGGCCCTGGTCAAAAGGAGCGGCAGGCTGAATGCCATCACTGCGAGGGGAACGGCGGCAAACCGGCTTACTTCATCCAACGCGGCCATGCCCACGATCACGGCGGAAAATGCCGATGCGATCGGGTTTGCAAGCGCGAGAAGACCCCCTGCGACGCCTTTCTGCTCGTCCGGCACCTCTTCCGCCATGATCGCGAACAAGGGCGCCAGCACGGCATTCACCGCCACCTGGAACAGCACCACGCCGACCACGATCGACGCTGCGCCCGAGGCCAGCGCGAGTATGGCATAAGACAAGGCAAGCCCTGCCAGCCCTACCCAAATCCACGGTCGTCGTTCCCCTCCCCGCGCGACCGAGCGGTCGCTCAGCCAGCCGAACAGGATGTTGGACAGGCTGGCAGCGACAGCGCCGGAAAGCACGCAAACCGCGAGAAGGCCGATGCGAGCTTCCCCCGAGGCCGCAGCCACCTTCACCGGTAGAAGCAAGGTCAGCAGAGGCAGGTAGCCGATTACGCCGCCCGCATGCGCAAGTGCCACGATCAGCAGAAAGGATGTGGAACGGCGACGCGCCCCCTCAGATTTCGGCATGGACGAAAAACAGGCACACTCTTGCTTCGAAGGGCATCTGTCTGCCCCGTGCGAAGCAGATCGGCAAGCGACCGGATCGGCTAGGGCTTCATGGTCACGGTGCGAAGCGTGGCGGTGGACACCATCGATCGGTCCGTGGCGTCGCGCGCCACGGCGACCCTGTATGTGCCGCCTTCGATCCGCCAGCCCGGCAGGCCCTCGTCATATTCGGCCACCACGCGCGGTTCGGCGGTCAAGGTGATGCGCCTCGTCTCCCCCGGCTTCAGCATGACGCGCTGGTAGCCCGCCAAGCGCATGGGCGCGCCCGAGCCTTCGCGCGAAACATACATCTGCGGCACGTCGGCGCCTTCCCGACCGCCCGTGTTGGTGACGTCGAAGGTGACGCTCAGCGTCCGCCCGCCTTTCACCACAGGATTGGCGTAAGCGAAGCTGGTGTAAGTAAGGCCATGCCCGAAGGGGAAAAGCGGCTTCAGCCCCTTCTTCTCGTACCAGCGATAGCCGACGTCGGATCCTTCCACATAATCGACCGGAAAACTCTCCAGCGTGATGCCCGCCGAAGCAGCCGGATCGGCCGCAGCCTGCGCTTCGATCGAAGACAGGCGGTCCAGGCCGACCGGATTCGGACGTGGCGGCTGGCTCGCCAGCGCCGGAAAGGTGATCGGCAGACGACCCGACGGATTGACCTTGCCGGCCAGGATGTTGGCGATGGCCTCGCCTCCGCGCTGGCCCGGATACCAGGCCTGCACCACTGCGGGCACCTTTTCGATCCACGGCATCAGCACGGGACCGCCGGTTTCCAGCACCGCCACGGTCTTCGGCTGTGCGTTGGCAACCGCCTCGATGAGCGCGTCCTGGTGGTGCGGCAGGCGGATGTCGCGCACGTCGTCCGCCTCCGTCGTCCATTGCGTCGCGAACACGATTGCCAGGTCCGCGCCACGTGCGGCCTCCACCGTGGCATTGAGGTTGCGGCCGTTCAGATAGGTGATCTCCGCCTGCGGCAGCGCCGCACGCAGCGCCTGCAGCGGCGAGGAGGCATGGTAGGTGATGCGGGCGAACGAGGCGGAACCGCCTGTGCTCAGCGGGATCTCGACCGGTGCGCCGCCGACCGAGCGCACCTGGCTGGACCCGCCGCCCGACATCACGCCGACATCGGCATCGCCGCCGATCACGACGATCTTCCTCGCCGTTGCGGCTAGCGGAAGTATTCCGGCTTCGTTCTTCAGCAGCACGATGCCGGCCTCCGCCGCGCGCTGAGCAACGGCCGCATTGGCTTCGTAATCGATCGCATGCGCCGTATCCGGAGCAGGCGTGTCGTAGGCGCCGGTCTGCATGAGGCCGACGAGGTAGCGCGCCACCATGTCGTCCAGCCGTGCCATCGGGACCTCGCCCGCCTGCACCGCGCTCTTGAGCGGCTCGGCGAAATAGAGCGCCTTGTCCAGTTCCTGACCCGACTGCTGATCCAGACCCGCCTTGGCGGCCTTGGCGGTTGAATGAACGCCGCCCCAGTCGCTCATCACCCACCCGGGATATTTCCAGTCGCCCTTGAGCACACGGTTGAGCAGGAAATCATTCTCGCACGCCCAGTCGCCGTTGACCTTGTTGTAGGCGCACATGACGGAGCCGGGCCTGCCCTTCTCGATCGCGATCTGGAAGGCGAGCAAGTCGCTTTCCCGCAGGTCCGCCTCGCCGATGCGCGCGTCCGCTACCATGCGGCCGGTCTCCTGCGCGTTGAGGGCGAAATGCTTGATCGTGGAAACGATCCGGTTCGATTGCACGCCAGCGATATGCGCGCCGGCCAGCTCACCGGCGAGCAGCGGATCCTCGCCCAGATACTCGAAATTGCGGCCGCCCCATGGATCGCGCGTCAGGTTGACGCCGCCTGCCAGCATGACGTTGAAGCGCTTGGCGCGGGCCTCGGCCCCGATCATCGCACCACCGGCGCGCGCAATCTCAGGGTCGAAGCTTGCCGCGGTGGCCAGGCCCGACGGAAGGGCGGTCGCGACGTCGCCTTTCCTCTGCTCGACCTGGTTGGCGACGCCGAGCGATGCGTCCGTCTCCCGCACCAGCGGAACGCCGAGGCGGGGAATGCCATCGATATGGCCTGCCGACGGGATCAGCTCATTGCTCGTCTTGCCGGCCGCCATGGGAGGAAACAGGCCGTGAACCAGACCGATCTTCTCGTCGAGCGTCATTCTTGCCACGATCGCATCGGCACGCTTGCGCGCGTCTCCGCCCCCTTGCGCCTCCAGCGGAGTGGCGATTGCGAGAGTTGCACAGCCGGCAGCAAGAACCGCATGAAAACGCTTGAACATCCAAACCTCCCAGTCTCGCGAATGGCGAGCGCCGTCGCGGATCCTTGTTTTCTTTTCGCGGCCCATCCCACCACCTGCACGCGCAGTGTCGGACATCGTCGAAGATCGCGTTCGCCTCCACATAGTGGCAGACGGGACACGCTTGCTCCGACAGTGGAACGATCAGCCGCAGCTTACTTGACAGAGGGGGGATGGCGGCGCAAGTGAACGTTCTCAAATAGGGTCCGGAACCAGCCGGGCCATAAACATGGGGAGGTCTTTCATGCGCGGCTTTGGCGCACGCTCGCTGTCACGTCTCGTGCTTGGCGTTTCCACTCTTGCCCTGGCACCCGGCATCGCCGCTGCGCAGGATGCGGCATCCACCGTGGGTCAGCCCGGTGACTCGGAAGTGCTCGACGCTGCTCCCGGCACCGAAGAGGAAATCGTCGTTACCGGCATCCGCGCGTCATTGCGCGAAGCTGTCGATATCAAGCGCAACGCCCAAGGTGTCGTGGATGCGATCTCTGCCGAGGATATCGGCAAGTTCCCCGACACCAACCTCGCCGAATCGCTGCAGCGCATCACCGGCGTGTCGATCGACCGCTCGAACGGCGA
>CAKTCN010000063.1 GCA_934539295.1 uncultured Allosphingosinicella sp. | reverse complement strand
CCGATCATCGAGTTCATGACGTTCAACTTCGCCATGCAGGCGATCGACCACATCATCAACTCGGCGGCCAAGACCAATTACATGTCCGGCGGCCAGATGCGCTGCCCGATCGTGTTCCGTGGCCCGAACGGCGCCGCCGCCCGCGTCGGCGCGCAGCACAGCCAGAATTACGGCCCCTGGTATGCCAGCGTCCCGGGCTTGATCGTGATCGCGCCATATGACGCGGCCGATGCCAAGGGGCTCCTCAAGGCCGCGATCCGGTCCGAAGACCCGGTCGTGTTCCTCGAAAACGAGCTGATGTACGGCCAGAGCTTCGAAGTGCCCAAGCTCGACGATTATGTCCTGCCGATCGGCAAGGCCCGTATCATGCGCGAGGGCAAGGACGTCACCCTGGTCAGCTACTCGATCGGCGTCGGCGTCGCGCTCGAAGCTGCCGAGAAGCTGGCGGGCGAGGGGATCGACGCTGAGGTCATCGACCTGCGCACGCTGCGTCCGCTCGACAAGGAAACGGTGCTCAAGAGCCTTTCCAAGACCAACCGCATCGTCTGCGTCGAGGAAGGCTGGCCGACCTGCTCGATCAGCGCCGAAATCGCCGCCTTCGTGATGGAAGAAGGCTTCGACGACCTCGACGCCCCGGTCCTTCGCGTCACCGACGAGGACGTGCCGCTACCTTACGCGGCCAACCTCGAAAAGCTGGCGCTCATCAAGTCCGACGACGTGGTCCAGGCCGCAAAGAAGGTCTGCTACAAGTAACCTTGCAAAGCCCTCTCCCTCGGGGAGAGGGTTGGGTGAGGGTGGTGACAGGCCGGAGAGTCTCGGTCTGACCACCCTCCCGCCTGGGCTGAGCTTGCCGAGGCCCTGTCCTTCTCTAAAGCAGCGGAGAAAGGCAGGGCTTCGACAGGTCCAGCCAGGACGGAGTTGACGCAAGTGCCCGACCTCACCCCAGAGCAGACCCTCGCTCTCGCCTATGTCCCGGCCTCGCGCCGCGAGGCTGTCCGCGCGCTCTGGCATCTCGACGCCGTCCTGAAGGCCGCCCGCTCGACCGGCAGCCAGCCCATGATCCGGCGCATAAAGCTCGCCTGGTGGGACGAAGCTCTCCAGCGCCTCGATACGGCGCCCCCGCCCGCTGAGCCCACGCTCGAAGCGCTCGGAAAATACGTCATCCCGCAGGGCATTACCGGCGCGGAGATGACCGACCTCGCCACCGGCTGGTCCCAACTCGTCGATGAATATTCATCCGCCGAACTGCATGAATATGCATCGGCGCGCGGCGGCACCTTGTTCAGGCTTACCGCGCGCCTGCTCGGCCGCGAATGGCAGCCGGTGGACGCTGCTGGCGAAGCCTGGGCGCTGATCGATCTTGCCCGCGGCGGTGAGCGCCCGGACCTCTCGTCCATCCGTGCCAAGATCCCCGAAGCGCGATGGCCGGTGCCGCTCCGCCCGCTTGGCATGCTCGCCGTCATTGCAGGTGAGGACGCCGCTTCCGAATTCCGGCTCCAGAACAGTCCGCGTCGCATATTGCGCATGCTGCGTCACCGCATCACCGGACGCTGACGAACCATTTTCCTACAGCCATCCTTCCGACCTATGGTGACTCGGCCGATCGAATTCGGTGCTGCTCTTTCTCATCGACCCACTCGATCAATAAAGCCGCACTAAGTGAGCGGATTTTTCCCCCGGCATGGCTTTCGTGACCTTTGGCGATTTTGCTAGCCTAGCCTGGAACGGGGTGAGTTCGAATATGATACGCTTTCTGGCCGGAGTAGGTTCGGCATTGCTGCTCGTTGCGGCAGGCTTCTTTATCTGGAAGAGCCAGGCTCAGTCGGAGGAGATCGTGCCGCCAGCGCCACCGGCCCAGTCCGCCGCCGCTCCGCCCCTGCTCCAGCAGAAAGTGCCGACGCCCCCGGCCGCGTCCGAAAAGACCAAGGAGGAAAAGCGCTTCGCCCGCGCCGACCGGGACGATGACGGCCGCATCACCCGCGCCGAACTTCTCCAACCACGCGAGAAAGCCTTCGCAAAGCTCGACAGGAACGGCAATGGCAGCCTCAGCTTCGAGGAATGGGCAGTCACCACCGTCACCAAGTTCGCCGGCGCCGACAAGGACCGCAATGGCTGGCTGACCGCGAAGGAATATGAGGTCACCAAGCCCAAGCCGCCGAAGAAGAAAGCCTGCGCCTGTTGAGGCTTAGTCCTCCAGCCTCAGCACCCACCTGAGCCCGCCGCGCGCATGATCGAGGAAGAAGGGCTCGGCATAGCTCTCGCTGGTATGCCCCATGCCCGTGTAGAAGACGCGCCCGCCTTCGAAAGTCTTGGCCCAGGCGATCGGCCTCGCATCCCTGTCGGCCTCGCCGATCGACGTGGGATCGAACGTCGCCAGCAGCCGCGCGCCCGCATCATGGTCGCGGTAGTAATACCACTCATCGCTACGCCGCACCGGGCTGGGCAGTCCACGGGTTGCAGGATGGTCGTGATCCACGATCCTGACCTCCCCGGTAGGCGTCCCGCTTGGATGCCGCGCGAACCGGCCGCCGATCATCTGGCCATACCAGGGCCAGTGATAGTGCGAGTCGGCTGCCGCATGGATGCCCACGATCCCACGCCCCGACCGCAGGAACGCCTGCAGCGCCTCGCGGCGCGCCCCGCTGAACCACTCGGACGCCGGATCGTCGGACTTCGTCGTCGTGCTGAGCAGGACGATTGCGTCGAGATCCTGCAGCCCGGCATCGAAGATTGCCGGATCCTCGCTAAGCACCGCCTCGGCACCCTCCGCCTCGACGAGGCGCACAAGCGCCGGCTTCCCGGCTTCGATCGAATCGTGCCTGAAACCGGTCGTGTGGGAGAAGATCAGCACTCTCCTCGCCGGAGAGTCCGGAACCGAGGCGCAGGAGCCGAGCAGCAGCAGGGCCAGGAGGAGGAGGGCGCGCATGGCGCCCTCCTACAACGTCTCCTGCCAGGCCGCCAATTCGTGCCGGGCACGTGCGGTATAGGCCAGCTTCCGGTCCGCCTTGCGCTTGCCCTCAACCGGCGGGAACAGGCCGAAATTGACGTTCATCGGCTGGTAGCTCTCCGCCTCTGCCCCGCCGGTTATATGGCCCAGCAGTGCGCCCAGCGCCGTGGTGGGCGGAGGAGGCGCAATGTCGCGCCCCAGCAGCTCCGCCGCCGCGAACCGCCCGGCGAGCAGCCCCACCGCCGCCGATTCGACATAGCCCTCGCACCCGGTGATCTGCCCGGCGAACCGCACATGCGGCGCACTCTTCAGCCGCAGCGTCGCATCGAGCAGCTTGGGGCTCTGAATGAACGTATTGCGATGCAGCCCGCCCAGCCGCGCGAACTCGGCATTCTCCAGCCCCGGGATGGTCCGGAATAGTCGCACCTGCTCGGCATATTTGAGCTTGGTCTGGAACCCGACCATGTTCCACAAGGTGCCGAGCGCATTGTCCTGCCGCAGTTGCACCACCGCATAGGGCCAGCGTCCGGTCTTCGGATCATCCAAGCCCACCGGCTTCATCGGCCCGAACCGCAGCGTATCCACCCCGCGCTCCGCCATCACCTCGATCGGCATGCAGCCTTCGAAATAGGGCGTGTCCTTCTCCCACTCGCGAAACTCAGTCTTCTCGCCGTCCATCAGTCCCTGGTGGAAGGCGAGATACTGCTCCTTCGTCATCGGGCAGTTGATATAGTCCTTGGTCTCGCCCTTATCCCAGCGCGACGCCATCCAGCAGATGTCCATGTCGATGCTGTCGCGGTGCACGATCGGCGCGATCGCGTCGAAGAAGGCGAGCGCGTCGCTTCCGGTCGCCGCCCCGATCGACTCGGCCAGCGGCGCGGCCGTCAGCGGGCCCGTCGCGACGATGGTCGGCCCGGAGGAGGGCAGGGCATCCACGCGCTCACGCACCACCTCGATATTCGGATGCGTGGCCAGTGCCTGCGTGACCTGGTCGGAAAAGCCGTCCCGGTCCACTGCCAGCGCCGACCCGGCCGGCACCTTGTGCGCATCGGCCGACCGCATGATCACCGACGCAAGCGCCCGCATCTCGGCATGGAGAAGTCCGACCGCATTGTTGTCGGCATCATCCGACCGGAAGCTGTTGGAACAGACCAGCTCGGCCAGTCCGTCCGTCTGGTGCGCTGGCGTCATCTCGCCCGTCCCGCGCATCTCCGACAGTCGCACCTTCACGCCGGCCTCGGCCAATTGCCACGCCGCCTCGGACCCGGCGAGCCCGCCGCCGATGATATGTATCTGATAAGTCATGCTATGCGCGATAGACGGATCACCGGGAGAGGCAAGGATGCGCATCTTCACCATCGGCTATGAGGGCGTGACCCAGGCCGAATTCATCGCCGCGTTGCAAGCGGCAGGCGTCGAGCGGGTAATCGACATACGCGCAGTGCCGCTGTCCCGGCGCCCCGGCTTCTCCAAGAACGTGCTAGCCAATGGCTTGCGCGAAGTCGGCATCGACTATGTCAGCCTGAAGGCGCTCGGCACGCCGCCTGAAGGTCGGGAGGCAGCGCGCAAGGGCAAGCTCGACGTGCTGGAACGCGTCTATGTCGGGCAACTCGATACGCCGGAGGCCGCACTGCAGGTGCAGATGCTCGCGGAACTTGCAGAGGAGAAGCCCTCCGCCTTGCTCTGCTTCGAACGCGACCCGACCTGTTGCCACCGCACATTGCTGTGGAAGACGGTGATGCCGCAAGCAGAGGTGGTGGACCTCACGCCATAGCCGACGTCCCGTCACGCCGCGGGTGAGGCGGAGGAGCTTTCGTCGCCCATGACCCTCCCCATCAGGGGAGATGGCAGGCGCAGCCTGACGTAGGGGGAGGGCGGAGGCGACCTACGCAATCACCCGCCGCGCTCGAATGACCGACCTCGCCGCCGTCCTCCCCTCCGACGCCCTGCGGGCGCCACCTCCCCCTTGCGGGGGAGGATTGTACGGCGCGTTACTCTTCGTCTTCTTCCTCGACGCGTTCGTCCATTGTCTGCGGGCCGGTGCCGTCGTCCACCTGGACCGGCTCGGCGACGGGTGTGTTCTCCGCGCCCGCCGTCTCGGTCAGCACCGCCTCGGCCTCTTCCTCCGTCTCCTCGATCCGTGCGGCGGAAACGACATGCTCGTCCTGCGCCACATGGAACAGGCGCACGCCTGCCGATCCGCGGCCGATGACGCGAGTATCGCCTACCGACATGCGGATCAGCTTGGCCTGATCGGTGACCAGCATCAGCTGCTCGCCATTATGCGCGGGGAAGCTTGCGACCACCGGCCCGTTGCGGTCGAGGTTGCCGATGTTGGTGATGCCCTGGCCGCCACGGCCGATGCGGCGATACTCATAGGCCGACGAACGCTTGCCATAGCCGTTGGCGCAGACGGTGAGGATAAACTCCTCGGCCGCGCGGAACTGCTCGAATCGCTCGTCCGACATCTCGCGCGGCGCAGGCGGAGCGGCATCCTCGCCGCGCTCGCGCCACGGCGCATGGCGCAGATATTCGTCCCGCTCCTCGGTGCTCGCGACAAAGCCCTTGAGGATCGAGAGCGAGATCACCTCGTCCCCGTCCTGCAGCCTCGCCCCGCGCACGCCGGCGGCGGTGCGGCTCTGGAACTCGCGCACGTCGGTGGCGGCGAAGCGGATCGCGCGCCCGCACTTGGTAGCGAGCAGGACATCGTCTTCCTCGGTCAGCAGCGACACGCCGATCAGGCGATCGGTCGCATCGTCGCTATCCTCCGATTCGCCGAATCGCATTGCGATCTTGCCGGCGGTCGGCACGCGGGTGAACGCGTCCATGCTGTTGCGGCGAACGATGCCCTTGGCCGTAGCGAACATGATGTGGAGGTCCTTCCACTCGCCCTCGTCCTCCGGCAGCGGCAGCACGGTCGAGATCGTCTCACCCGGGGCCAGCGGCAGCAGATTGACCATCGGCCGCCCGCGCGCCTGTGGGGCGCCCTCGGGCAGGCGCCAGACCTTCATGCGGTAGACCTTGCCGAGCGTGGAGAAGAACAGGACGGGAGTGTGCGTGGAGGTCACGAACAGCTTGGTGACCGCGTCCTCGTCCTTGGTCGCCATGCCGGCGCGGCCCTTGCCGCCGCGATTCTGGGTGCGGAAGGCCTGCAGCGGCGTCCGCTTGATGTAGCCGCCGTGAGTGACCGTCACGACCATGTCCTCGCGCTCGATCAGGTCCTCGTCATCGATCCCGTCTGCGGCCGGCGCGATCTGGGTGAGGCGCGGTGTCGAGTAAGTGCGATCGATCTCGTCGATTTCCTCACGCATGACCTCGTAGAGGCGCACGCGATTGCCGAGGATTTCCAGCAGTTCGCCGATCGAGGTCGCCAGTTCCTCAAGCTCGCCGCCAATCTCATCGCGGCCGAGCGCCGTGAGGCGGTGGAGCCGCAGGTCCAGGATCGCGCGCACCTGCGTGTCGCTCAACCTGTACGTGTCGCCGGAAACGTCCGTCTCCACCGCCTCGACCAGCTTGATATAGGGCGCGATCTCCGCGATCGGCCATTCGCGCGCGAGCAAAGATGCGCGTGCTTCGGCCGGCGACGCCGATCCGCGGATGATCCGCACGACCTCGTCCAGGTTGGTGACCGCTATGACGAGGCCAAGCAGGATGTGGGCCCGGTCGCGCGCCTTGGCGAGCTCATACTTGGACCGCCGCGTGATCACTTCCTCGCGGAAGCGGATGAACGCCTCGATGATGTCGCGAAGGTTCAGCGTCTCCGGCCGGCCGCCGCGGATCGCCAGCATGTTGGCCGGGAAGCTCGCCTGCGCCGGCGTGTGCCGCCACAGTTGGTTCAACACGACATCCGGTGTGGCATCGCGCTTCAGTTCGATGACCACGCGCACACCTTCGCGGCTCGATTCGTCGCGAATGTCGGCGATGCCCTCGATGCGCTTGTCCTTGGCCGCCTCGGCGATCTTCTCGACCAGGCCGTTCTTGCCGACCTGGTAGGGGATGGCGGTGAGCACAATCGACTGGCGGTCGCCGCGGCCGGTCTCGACCTCGTGGCGCGCCCGCATGATGATCGAGCCGCGGCCGGTATGATAGGCGTTGCGCGCGCCTGCCTGGCCCAGGATCAGCGGCCCGGTCGGGAAGTCGGGCGCCGGCACATGCTCGATCAGCTCCTCGACGGTGATCGCCGGATTTTCGATATAGGCGCGGCAGGCGGACAGAACTTCGCCGAGATTATGCGGCGGGATGTTGGTTGCCATGCCGACCGCGATGCCGCCCGCGCCGTTGACGAGCAGATTCGGGAAGCGCGCGGGCAGCACCTGCGGCTCGCGCTCCGATGCGTCATAGTTCGGCTGGAAATCGACAGTGTCCTTGTCGATGTCGTCCAGCAGCG
>CAKTCN010000062.1 GCA_934539295.1 uncultured Allosphingosinicella sp. | reverse complement strand
CTCGACTCCAAGACGCCGGGCCATCCCGAGTACCGCTACACCACAGGCGTCGAGACCACGACCGGCCCGCTGGGTGCCGGCTGCGGCAATTCGGTCGGCATGGCGATCGCCGAGCGCTGGCTGGCGGCGCGCTTCAACGTCGATGGCTTCACGCTGTTCGACCATGACGTGAATTCGGCCATCGCGACGCTCGCTGCCGGCGGGGCCTTCGACGCGATCCAGCTCATATTTAACATCTTCGATCAGGGTGCGGCGGTGCGGCTGCTGCCGATATGCGCGCATCTGGGCGTCGCGGCGATCGCTCGTTCGCCGCTTTACTACGGCATGCTCGTGCCCGCCGGGCTGCGGCCAGCTGCCTTCAGGCTTGACGATTGGCGCTCCGCCTTCTTTTTCGACGCGCACCTGTCGGAGACATCGGAGCGTGCCGACGCCCTCGATCACGCCTTCGCATCACCCCTCGACGAACTGGCCCTGCGCTTCAGCCTTTCCCACTTTGCCGTGTCGAGCGTAGCGACTGGAATGCGAACGCGAACGCATGTTGAGGCCGCGGTGGCTGCCTCAGCCAAAGGCCCGTTGACCGGCGACGATCTCGACCGCCTGCGTCAGCACCGCTGGCTGTGCTGAACTAGACAAAGCCGAGCACGGCAAGCAGGACGAGCGTGCCGATGACCGTGACCGCGATCGATCCCAGGCAGCCGAGGCGATTGGAGAAGAAAAGGAACAATGCGCCTGCTCCTGCGCTCGGCTCAGCCGGCTTGTCCTTCGTCTTTGCCTTCCGTTTCTGCTTCCTCGCGCAGCTCGCCTGCGCCGCCATAGCCCATGTTGCCGCCGCTCGCTTCGCCGCGATCCTCGGGGCTGCCGGTCATATTATCGCTGTTCGTGTCGCTTTTTTTCGGTTCGTCTGCCACGACCATCTCCTTCTTTTCGCTAAGGAGAGAACCTTGCGGCTATCGCGACGTTCCATTGAACGGCACGGAACGCCGTGGGCGTCGCGGCGCTTGGCTCCGTTGAGCGCGCATATTCTGGAGATCTGACATGGACCGACCCGTCACCTTGTACCGCATGGTCCTGCCCGACCACACCTGCCCGTTCGGCGTGCGCGCCAAGCAGATGTTGGAGGGTGCGGGCATCGACTTCGAAGACAGGATCCTCTCCTCGCGGGACGAAGTTGACGCCTTCAAGGACGAGCATGGCGTCAGCACCACGCCTCAGGTCTTCGTCGGCGACGAGCGGATCGGTGGCAGCGACGACCTCGAACGCTATCTGGCCGAGGTGAAGGCCTGACGCGGGGGCAGATGGACGCGGTCAGGCGTCCGTCTGCCAGCCGCCACCGAGTGCCAGGAAAACCGAAACCAGGTTGGTCGAAAGCTGCGCCTCGGCACTCGCCAGGTTTGCCTCGATCGTCGACAGCGAACGCTCGGCGTCGAGCACGGTCTGGAAGTTCTCGCGCCCGGCCTGGTAGCGCAGCCGCGCGATCCGCGCGGCCTCCCGCCCGTTGTCACGTGCACGGCGCAGCGACGCCACACTGTCCAGTCCGCCCGCATAGCGGGTGAGGGCGCTTTCCGTCTCCTCCAATGCGCCGAGCCAGGTGCCGTCGAAGCGTGCGAGCGCGGCCTGCTCCACCGCCTCGGCCTGCCGCACGCGGGCACGCGCCACGGCGAGATTGGGGAAGCTCCAGCTGATCAGCGGCCCGATGCTGTAGCGGAAAGATGAATCGGAGAAGAGGCCGCCAAGCGACGTCGCCGAAGACCCGATCGAACCGCCAAGGCTGATGTCCGGATAGAGCTGCGCCGTCGCGACTCCGATGCGTGCGGTGGCTGCCGCAAGTTCACGTTCGGCCGCGCGGATGTCCGGCCGACGGGCGAGCAAAGTCGCGCCGCTACCGACCGGGACCGGACGGGAGAGGGCCGGCGGAGTCGCACAGGTTTCCACATCGCGCGGGAAGTCTGCGGGCGGGCGACCGGTCAGCACGGACAGACGATAGAGCGCGGTGCGGCGTTGTGCCTCCAGTCCCGGGATTGTCGAACGGCTCTGCTCGAGCTGTGCGCTTGCCTGGCTGGTTTCCAGGGCGGTGGCTCGCCCACCTTCGAACAGCCGGCGGGTGAGGTCGAACGTGTCCTCCTGAATGCGCACGCTGTCGCGGGCGACGGCGATCTGGCGACCGGCATTGCAGGCATCTGCATAAGCGCGTGCGGTCTCGGCTGCGACGGATATGCGGGTCACGTCGAACGCGGCCTGTACCGATTCAACGTCGGCTCGTGACGCCTCGACGGCGCGGCGCACGCGCCCGAACAGATCGACCTGGTAGCCGACGTCGAGGCCGATATCGAACACCGTCTGGTCGGGGATCTCGAACCCCGGCGTCTGCGCCGACGGCACGCCGCTGCGGGTCACGCCCGTAGTGACGTTGGTCGTCGGCAGCCGGCCGGCCCGTGTTTCCTGCAGGACCGCGCGCGCTTGCGCCAGGTTGGCGGCCGCGACGCGCAGGTCGGTGTTGGCGGTGAGCGCCTCCTCGACGAGCCGATCGAGGACCGGATCGTTGAACAGGCTCCACCACCGGCCCGGCGGCTCGTCGCCGTTGAAGGCGGGCGAGCCGGCGCTGACGAAGTCGGCCTGGGCAGGCGCAGCCGGGATCGGCGAGCTGTAGTTGGGCCCGACCGTGCAGGCGGCAAGTGTCAGCGCGCTTGCAGCGGCAAGCAGAGTGCGAACCATGATCAGGCTCCTTCGCCCGCGGGCGTAACATTGTGGGTTTCGGCTGCGGCCGGCTTCTTGCGCCACTTGCGTGTGCGCTCGCCCAGGCCGCGGGTCACCACGTAGAAAATCGGCGTGAAGATCAGGCCGAAGATGGTGACGCCGAGCATGCCGAAGCTCACCGCCGTGCCGAGCGACTGGCGCATCTCGGCGCCGGGGCCGACCGCGATCGCCAGCGGGATCACGCCGAAGATGAACGCGAAGCTGGTCATCAGGATCGGGCGGAGACGCTGCTGCGCCGCCGTCTGTGCCGCCTGATAACGGTCCTGGCCTTCCTCTTCCTCCGCCTGCTTGGCGAATTCGACGATCAGGATGGCGTTCTTGGCGGCGAGCGCCACGAGCACCACCAGGCCGACCTGGGTCAGGATGTTGTTGTCCATCCCCCGGATGTTGACGCCGATCAGCGCCGCCAGGATGCACATCGGCACGATCAGGATGACAGCCAGCGGCAGGGTCAGCGCCTCATATTGCGCGGCGAGCACCAGGAACACGAACACCACGGCCATCAGGAAGACGATGGCGGAGCTGCCGCCCGCCGCCTGCTCCTGGTAGGCGAGGCCCGTCCATTCATATGTCATGCCCTGCGGCAGCGTCTGGCCGGCGATGCCCTCCATGGTCTGCAGCGCGGCGCCCGACGCAATGCCCGGCGCGGCCTGGCCCTGCAGCTCGACTGCGGGGAACAGGTTGTAGCGCACGACACGCGACGGACCGCTGTCGTTGTTGAACGACGCCACCGACGCGAGCGGCACCATCTGCCCGCTGGCCGAGCGGACCTGCAGGCGGCCAACGTCGGCGACATCGTCACGGGCACTCGGCTCAGCCTGCGCAGTGACGCGGAATGTGCGGCCGAGCAGGTTGAAGTCGTTGATATAGGTAGAGCCCATATAGGTGCCGAGCGCCTCGTAGATCTGCTGCGGCTGCACGCCGAGCAGCTGGGCACGATCGCGATCGACATCTGCGCGCACGCGCGGCGAACCGGTGTTGAAGGTCGAGAAGACCTGCGTCACGTCGCTATTCTGCGCAGCCGCACCCATCATGCCGAAGGTCGCGCCTTCGAGCGCCTGGTAGCCGGCACCCGAACGATCCTGGATCATCATGGTGAAGCCGTTGCCGGTGCCGAGGCCCGGAACCGCAGGAGGCGCGATGACGAACACGTTGGCACCTTCAATCGCGCCACCCATAGCCATGGTCAGCGTCTGCGAAAGCTGGGCCGCGGTCTGGCCGCTGTCGGCACGCTCGCCCCAGTCGGCAAGCCGCATGAACATGGTGCCCGCATTGGACGACTGCGAGAAGCTGGAGCCGTCAAGGCCCGCGAAGGTCGCCGCATCCACTACGCCCGGCGTCTTGCGCGCGATCTCGTAGGCGCGGTTCAGCACCTCGCTGGTGCGCTCGAGCGAAGAGCCCGGGGGCAACTGCACGACGCCGATCAGCACACCCTGGTCCTGGTCCGGGATGAAGCCGGTGGGCGTGTCGGTCAAGCGCCAGCCGGTCAGCGCCAGCAGGCCCGCATAGATGATCAGCATGATAGCCGAGGTGCGAACGAGCTTGGCGGTGAGGCGGCCATAACGGTCCGAAAGCCAGTCGAACGCCTGGTTGAACTTGTTGCCGGCCTTGCGCACCAGCCGCGTGACGCGGTTGCCCTTCTCCTCATGATGCTCGCTATGCGGCTTCAGCAGCAAAGCGGCGAGGGCAGGGGAGAGGGTCAGCGACACGAGCAGCGAGATCACCGATGCGGCGGCGATCGTAACCGCGAACTGGCGGTAGAAGATGCCCGGAATACCCGACACGAAGGCCGTCGGGATGAACACGGCGGTCAGCACCAGGCCGATCGCAATCAGTGCGCCCGACACTTCGTCCATGGTGCGATGAGCCGCCTCGCGCGGGCTGAGCCCGTCGCGGATGTGCTTTTCCACCGCTTCCACCACGACGATGGCGTCGTCGACCACGATGCCGACCGCCAGCACGAGTGCGAACAGCGACAGCGAGTTGATCGAAAAACCGAGCATGAGCTGGATGGCGAAGGTGCCGATCAGCGCAACCGGGATCGCGATGATCGGAATGATCGCCGCGCGCCAAGTCTGCAGGAAGACCATCACCACGATGACCACCAGCACGATGGCTTCGATCAGAGTGTCCTGCACGCCTTCTACCGACGCCTGAACATATTCGGTCGGGTTGTAGGGGATGGAATATTGGATGCCGGGCGGGAAGTCCTTGGACGCGGTCTCGACCTCGTTCAGCACCAGCTCGGCCGCGTCGAGCGCGTTGGAGCCCGGCTGCTGGATGATGGCAAGCGCAACGCCGCGGCGACCGGTGAACGAACCCTCGATGCCATATTCCTGGCTGCCGAGCTCGACCCGGGCGACGTCGCGGACGCGGGTGATCGCGCCGCCTTCGTCCGTCTTGATGACGATGTCGGAGAATTGGGCAGGATCGGTCAGGCGGCCCTGTACCTCGATCGGCAGCTGGAATGCGGGGTTGCCGCTGCCATAAGGCGGCTGGCCGAGCGAGCCGCCTGCGACCTGCACGTTCTGGGTGCGCAGCGCCGTGACGATCTCGCCCGCAGTCAGGTTGCGCGCGGCCGCACGGTCCGGATCGATCCAGACGCGCATGGAATAATTGCCGCCGCCGAACACCTGCACGCCGCCGACGCCCTCAAGGCGCAGCAAGCGGTCACGCAGGTTCGTGTTGGCGAAGTTGCCGATATAGTCGACGTCGAGCTTGGGGTCGGTGGAGGTGAGCGCCACGATCATCAGGAAGCCCGACGAGGCCTTGTTCACCGTGATGCCGACCTGGCGCACCTGCTCGGGCAAACGCGGCTCGGCCAGTGCGACGCGGTTCTGGACCAGCACCTGCGCGGCGTCGAGGTCCGTGCCCGGCTCGAACGTCACGGTGATGGCCGTGGCGCCGTCCGTGTTGGACGAGGACATGTAGAGCATGTCCTCGACGCCGTTGATCTCCTGCTCGATCGGCGCGGCGATGGTTTCCGCCATCGTCTCCGCCGATGCACCCGCGAAGAACGCGTTCACGGTGATCGTGGGCGGCGCAATCTCGGGATATTGCGACAGCGACAGCTGCGGATAGGCGAAGGCGCCGATCAGCGTGATGAAGATCGAGATGACCGCCGCAAAGATCGGCCTCTCGATGAAGAAGCGGGAAATGTTCACTTCGCGCGATCCTTAGCGTGCGGCGCTGTTGCCGACGGGGGTAGCGGTCGAGGCCGGGGCGACATTGTTGGACGAGCCGGCCTTGGTCGCGGGCTCAGGGCCCGTGCCGGCCTGGATGCGGCCAGCCTTGGGCTGAACCTTCTGGCCGGGCCGGGCGCGCTGGATGCCGTCGATGATCACGCGGTCGTTGGCGCTGATGCCGCTGCGCACCACGCGCAGGGTGCCGAGCAGCGGGCCGAGTTCGACCGGGCGGGCCGCCACGGTGCCGGCGCGGTCGACCACATAGACGACGCGGCGGGCGGCGTCGGTGACGATCGCCGTGTCGGGGACCAGCATGGCGCGATAGGGCTGCGATGCTGCAAGACGCAGGTGACCGAACATGCCCGGCTTCAGGAAGCCATCGGGGTTTTGGACAACTGCGCGGGCGCGCACGGTGCCCGAGCCCGCATTCACGACCGGGTCGACGAAGTCGAGCGTGCCGGCATGGCTGTAATTGGTCTCATCCTGCAGGCGGATGCGCACCTGCGTTCCACTGGTGCTGCCGGCATTCTGACGCTGATATTTCAGCAGCAGCGCTTCGGAGCCCTGGAAGGAGAAGTGAAGCGGGTTGGTCGACACGATGGTGGTGAGCACCGTCTGGTCGGCGGTGACGCTGTTGCCGGCATCGACCATGCGCTGCGACACGCGGCCGGAAATCGGCGCAGTCACGCGGGTGAAGCCGAGGTTCAGCTGCTGTGCGCGGATGGCGGCGTTCGCTGCAGCGATGTCGGCTTCACCGGCACGAACGGCAGCCTGGCGCTGCTCGACCTCTTCCGTGCTGGCGGCGCGTTGCGCGGCCAGAGCGCGCGAACGGGCGAGTTCGGTGCGCGCGTTGGTCAACGTGGCCTGCGCACGGGCAAGCTGCGCCTGCGACTGGGCAAGGGCCGCCTGCGTCTGGCGCGCATCCACCGTGAAGAGGAGTTGGCCGCGCTGGACATATTGACCATCGGTGAAGTGAACCGCCTGCAGATAGCCGGTTGCGCGCGGGCGCACCTCGACATTCTGGATCGCCTCGAAGCTGCCGACATAATCGTCCCAGTCGATCACTTCCTGGGTGATCGGCTGCGCCACCGTTACCGGCATGGGGGGAGGCGCCGCAGGCTGCTCCGGCTCCCCGCTGCCGCAAGCGGCGAGGCCAAGAACGAGAACGAGCGGCAGAGCCGCCTTCGGAAGCATGTTGAAGCGCATCTTGTACCCCTGCTGGCGACGGACGCCGAGTCTCTCGCTGCGATGCAGCAGCGGCCAATTAGAAAGCCGTTCAGCCTAAGTCAACAGCCGTTGACTTAGTGCCTGAATTCATTGAAGTCGCCCTGGAAGAGGATTCCGATGCCGCCACCCGTCCGCAATGCCGCCGCCACGCGCGAGGCCATATTGGTCGCCGCCAAGCAGCGATTCCTGCACGATTCCTATGACAATGTCGTGTTGCGGGACGTGGCCGGGGACGTCGGCGTCGATGTGTCGCTGATCGGCCGCTATTTCGGTTCAAAGGAAAAGTTATTTCGCGAAGTGCTCCGCCACGGCAAGGCGGGTTTTGCCGAGCAAGCGCCGCCCGCCGCCGAGCTTCCTGCCTACCTGGCCAATCTCGCGCGGCCGAGCCTGTGCGAGAATGAGCGGGCCCATATCGAAAAGCTCCAGATCATCCTGCGCTCCGCTTCCTCCGCCAAGGCGTCCGAGATCGTGCGCAGCTCCTTTCATGAAGACGTGCTGCACCCGCTGGCGGCGTTGCTGCCCGGCGAAGATGCAGAGATGCGTGCCAGCCTGGCCATGAGCGTGCTCACGGGAACCACGATCATGCGGGCGATCATGGGTGTCGACGCGCTTCACGAATGCGAGTGCCCGAACATGCATCGAGATCTCGAGCGCCTGCTCGGCACCGCTTTGTTCGGCGCGGACGGGGCCGCGTGAGGACCTGCTGACGCGGTGCCGCGTTGGGGCGACTAGTCTCCAGCGAAAGATCATGATCATGCAGCAGACCGCCAATACGATCTGCCTCGACGACGAACACGCACTCCACTTCGTCGAAGCCGGTGAAGGGGCGCCTATCCTCCTCATTCACGGTGCGATTACGACCAGTCACGACTGGCTGTGCGGCCCGTTCGACCGACTTGCCCGGCTTGGACGCGTCATTGCGGTCGACCGGCCCGGTCATGGCCAAAGCCGGCGCGCACGCTTCGAAGGCTCGCCGCATGCGCAGGCCCGATCCATCCATGCGGGGCTATGCAGGCTCGGCGTCGATGAGCCTGTTCAGGTGGTCGGACACAGCTTCGGCGGGCTTGTCGGGCTGGCTTATGCGGAGTTGTTTCCGGAGGCGGTCAGTTCGCTGGTTCTCCTCGCCCCTATCGCCTTCCCCGAGTTGCGCCCGGCCGAGCAGACCCTCTATGCGCCGCGCGCGCTGCCGTTCTG
>CAKTCN010000061.1 GCA_934539295.1 uncultured Allosphingosinicella sp. | reverse complement strand
GTCGACGGCGGTGAGCGTGCGGTAGGTGTCTTCGGAGAAGTCCTCGTGGCCCGGCGTGTCGAGGAGGTTGTAGGTCACGTCCTTGTGTTCGAACGTCATCACCGAGGAGGTGACCGAGATGCCGCGCTGCTGCTCGATCTTCATCCAGTCGGACCGGGCGCGGCGCGACTGGCCGCGTGCCTTGACCTCGCCGGCGAGGTGGATCGCGCCGCCGAACAGCAGCAATTTCTCGGTCAGCGTGGTCTTGCCGGCGTCCGGGTGGGAGATGATCGCAAAGGTGCGCCGGTCGGGGCGGCCGCTGGGTCGTTCGAGCATGTGATGAGGTCCGGATGGATGTTCGGCGGCCTACATAGGCGCGGCGAGAGGAAAAATCGACACCTGTGCACATGCGCAAATGTGCTCCTGCTCTCGCAGGAGCACTGAAGGGGGCTACTCCGCCGCCTGAAGCTGCGGCTCTTCGCGTTCGATCCAGTGGCGGGTGGCTTCCAGCGTCTCGATCTTGCGCCGTGCCATGCCGGCGATGAAGCGGCTGCTGCCGTGGGTGGCGGCGGCGAACAGGGCGATGCGGTCGTCCACGCCGGCGAGCGCACCGGCCTGTGCCTCCAGCGCCTTCCAGCGCATGCGCTCGCTCGGGTGACGTGTCGCGAAGTCGGCGAGCAGGTCCTGGCCGTTGCCGCCGCCGAAATGCGCGGAGAGCGCGAGCAGGGGTTCCAGCGGCGTCATGTTGAGCAGGCCGGAGATGGTGCCGCGTTCCAGGTCGAAGCGATATTGCTCGCGAAAACCGATCGAATAATCTGTCTCGAGAATGTTGAGCGAAATCGACATTTCGTCGGCGAGCAATTGGTTATGCACGTCGCGATGGGCGCGGTAGAGCATGACCTTGCCCTGCTCCAGCCGGCTTTTCTCGACGAACTTCAGGTCGACGGACTCGCCGACATGGCCGGCGACATTCTCATAATCATATTCGTAATATTCGCTCCAATAGCCGGTGCCGAGATAGCCGACGGTCAGGAACGAGAAATTGTGGTCGTGCGGCACGCCGTAGAAGAACGGATCGACCCCGCTGTTCTTGACGATGCTGTCATTGGCGCTCGGCCAGAAATTGGCGCGCATGATGTATTTGGGAGAGCGCGTCGGGAGCAGGATCACCTGGCTGGTATATTGATTGTCGCGCAGTTGCCGCTCGCACCGGGCCTTGAGCTCGGCCAGCACGAGGTCGGTCAGGAAATCGCGGTTGTTTGCGAGCTTCTTGAGCGCGAGGCCGAAGGAGGCGAAATTGTCCTCGTCGCGCGCGTCGAACCCGCCGCCGTCGACCAAGTCGAGCAGGGTGTCGAGGTCGATCACCTCGTCGGTCTGAGCATCGATCAGGCGGGGCAAGTTTCTTCTCCGAAGAAGGTGTGGAGCGTGGCGGCGGCGGCGGCGCGCACCTCGGGGTGCGGGTCGGAGGTCGCCATGTCGCGCAGCGGCGGCAAGGCGGCCTCGGCATCGAGCGCCAGAAGCTCACGCATGATGTGCCAGCGCGTGTGGAAATGCGGCGTGTCGAGCGCGCGGATGATGAGAGGCGCGGCATCCTGACGATCCATCAGGCGCAGCAGGGTCACCATCATCTGCACGCGCGAGGCGGATTCGTCGGCGCTACTGGCCCCCACATAGGACAAGGTGCGGCTGTCATATTCGGTCACGAGCGGCGCGGCGGCTTCCTTGGCGATCGCCTGGAGGTAGAGGATGTCGGCGCCCGCATGTTCGATCACGAAGGTCTGGGTGGCGCCGTCCAGCAGCACCTCCTCCCCGTCTGCGACCCGGCGTTCGGACACGAAGCGGCAAGGCTGTGCCTGGGCGGCCTGGAACTGGAGCGCGGCCGGCGGTGCTTCCCAGAAGGACAAGGTCGCCTGGCCGCTGCGGATGAAGCGGAACAAGGTGCGATGCCCGGTGAAACCCAAAGATGCTGGCGCGCCAGCGCTGCCTTTCTTGGCTGCGAGCGCATCGACCTGGGTGAGGCCAAGCGCGATCGAAAGCAGCGGGTGGTCGAACAACAGCAAGGCAGTGTTGAGCTCCCCCTGCGCCTGCACCAGCGGCGGCAGGAAGAAGGGATCGGCACCAGCAGCAGCGATCAGGCCGCCGAATTCGGCCTCGATCTGGTCGATCCGCGCCATCGCCGCTTGGGCTACGTCGATCACCTCTGCCGGATCCGCATCCCCGATCGCATCCAAGGCTTCGCGCAACGCCCGGCACCAGGGCCCTCCATTCCAGTCGTGGCCGGCCCGCCGGGCAGCCGCCATCGATCCGGCGACCCGATCCCGATCGTCGAGCCACGCAGTCAGTTCCGATCCTGCGATCATGCATCACCCATTGCGCGCGTAACGGGGACGAGCGGATGCCCGTCCCCGCCCGTCAGGTTAGAACTTCTGTTTGCCGCCGGTGATGTAGGTGCCGACGCCAAGGAAGACGGCAAGGCACAGCGGGCCGGCGACTTCCTTCTGCTTGGCCGAGCCGTGGATGCCCACGCTGGTCTTGAGTTCGGTGATCTGGTCGATGTCGATCTTCTTCATTCGTCCCTCCGTGGTCGATTGACGTCCAAAGGGGGCGAGATCGACGGCAGCCTGGCCAAAGGCTGGCGCACTGCATCGGCATGCTGCCCAGACGGAGCAGCAACGAGCAAAGCGACGAATCCGTCACCTCTCCCCCACAAGGCCTAGTCCCGGGGAAAAGACGAACCTGTCGCAAAGGTTAAAAAATAATTTACCCTGTTAATTTACCGGGCCGATCTGGGCGATGAGAGGCCATCGAGCAGGTCTTCCTCACGATAGGCGGAACGCAGCGCCTGTATCCGGACGAGCTCGCGCCGTAGCCGACGATTGTGGCGCCACGCCCCCAGTGTCACCATCGTCATGATCAACAGCGAGACAAGGATCGACGGCGACAGGATCCGCTCAGGCACGCTGTCGATCCACCTGGCCGCATCGCCGTGCCCGCGCAGGATGAGATCGGCCAGGGCAATCGCCAGCACACCGCCGGGAAGTGCGGACACGACACCGATCGTGGACTTTCTGAGGGCCGCCCGCGCGCTTGCCTCGCTGCTTTCCAGGAGCGCCTCCCGCGCCGTGCGGCTCACCTGCGCTGCGGCCGCGTCGAAGCGATGGCGCTGCCAGGCCGTCCAGATCGTCGCCAGCGCCAGCAGCAAGGCGAAAGCGCCTGTTGCAGGCCCCGGCGCGACAAGGAAGGCGAGCCCTGCCCCGATGGCGATCATCGCACCGAACAGGCTTTCGGCATACCGCAGCAAGCGGGCCTGGCGGCTCGCGCGCCTGGCCATCTTGCGGAAGATGCGAACCTCCTCCTCCGGCGGGTCCTGCTGCCAGATCGCGGCGAAGGCCTGGAAATCGGGCTCGTTCACGAATGCCGGTCCATTATGGAGGAAAGCGCCGTCTTCGCCCGTTGGCAACGAAGCATGGCGGCATTGGCAGAGATACCGAGAATGTCGCCCACTTCGCCATAGCTGAAGCCCTCCAACGCCAGCACGATGGCTTCGCGTTGCGGCAAGGGCAGCAGTTGGATGGAGTCAACCAACTGTTTCTTGCGGGCATTTTCCATGGCGATTTCGTCCGGCGAGGGCGCGCCGGATATCAGATCCTCCGGCAGTTCCACCTGCCTCGGCTCGCGCGCACGACGAGTCACGTGCGAAATGCACCGTTTTTGAGCAATGCTGGCCACGAAGGTCTTGAGCGATGCATCGCCCCGATAGCCTTCGAGCGCGACCCAGATGGCGAGCAGGATGTCCTGGACCAGTTCCCGCCTTAGTGCAGGATCCGCTTCGTAGGACAAGGCAATGCGCGAGACGAGGCCGACATGGTCACGCGTCACGACGCGGAACAACGCGTCGCGCGGAGGCTCAAGCCTCAACGCCGCCTACAATGCACGCACGCCCCCAATCGCCTTTTCCCCGCAGCTTTGTTAGCCAGCCCCATAAGCATAATAGGAGCGGATCGAAGGTGGATAGAAGCTCGGAGAATAGCGGTACCGGCGAGGTTCGCAATGCACATCGTTTCGACATCGAACCATTGGCACAATGGATGGAAACGCACGTGTCGAACTATGCCGGACCGCTGAGTATCGAGCAGTTCAAGGGCGGACAGTCCAACCCCACCTATCGGCTCGTCACGCCGGACCGCGCCTATGTGCTGCGCCGCAAGCCCCCGGGTAAGTTGCTGGCCGGCGCGCATGCGGTGGAGCGGGAGCATCGCGTTATCTCGGCGCTGGGCAGAAGCGGGTTTCCCGTGCCTGCAACCTACGGCCTGTGCGAGGACGAAAGTGTGATCGGCACCCCCTTCTACGTCATGGAGATGGTGGAGGGGCGCATCTTCTGGGAGCCGAGCTTCCCGCAGGTGCCGGATGGGGATCGTGCCGCCTATTTCGACGCCATGAACATGGCGATCGCGCAGCTTCACATGATCGATCCCAGCGCCATCGGCCTTGGCGACTATGGCAAGCCCGGCAATTATTTCGAGCGGCAGGTCGCGCGCTGGTCGAGCCAGTATCTGGGCGATGTCGAAGCCGGGCGAGTGCCCGCCATGGACCGGCTGGTCGAGTGGCTGCCCGCCAACATTCCGCCGGGCGAGGATGAGGCCCGGATCATCCATGGCGACTTTCGCTGCGACAACATGATCTTTCACCCGGACGAGCCGCGGGTCATCGCGGTGCTCGACTGGGAGCTATCGACGCTCGGCCATCCGCTTGCCGACTTTGCCTACCACCTCATGATATATCGCATGCCGGCTTCGATGAAGCTCGGACTGGCGGGACTGGACCTGGCGACGCTCGGCATCCCTTCCGTAGAGGAATATGTCGCCGCCTATTGCCGCCGCACGGGCCGCAGCGGCATCCCGCACCTCGACTTCTACGTGGCGTTCAACATGTTCCGGCTGGCGGCGATCCTGCACGGGATCCGCGGCCGGATCGCGCGCGGCAATGCGTCGTCCGAGCATGCGGTGAAGACCGCGGCGGCGCTGGAGCCGCTCGCCGACCTCGCCTGGACGCAGACGCGCGCCTGAGCACCAGTATCTGGAAGAAACTTTGGTGTCAGCGGCCGATCAGGCGCTTGGCCATGATGTCCGCGACTTCGGCAGGATTGAGCCCGGTGGCGGCGCTCTCGTCCCAGATCTTTTCCAGCCGCCCCGGTATCTCCTCCACGCGGGCACGCATCTGCGCTTCGGTGACATTGCCGAGATAACCGAGTGCGACGTTGATGATGCCGCCCGCATTGATGACATAGTCGGGGGCGAACAGGATATCGCGTGCGAACAGGCGGTTGCCGTCGTCCGGAACGGCAAGCTGGTTGTTGGCGCCGCCCGCGACGATCGACGTCCGCAGCGCAGGAATGCTCTGTTCGGTGAGGATCGCACCCAGTGCGCACGGGCTGAACACGTCCGCCTCCAACGTGACGATCTCGTCCGGCGAAGCGACCTGGCCGCCGACCTCGCCAGCAACACTGGCGGCGAGCGCCTCGTTCACGTCGGCGATGCTGATGCGAGCGCCCTCGCCTGCCGCAAGCCGCGCCACGCCGCCGCCGACGCTGCCGGCGCCCTGGATGGCGATGTGCAGGCCGGAAAGCGACTCGCGAGCGAGCTTGCGCTTCACGGCCGCCTTGATGCCCAGGAAGACGCCATAAGCGGTCGGTTTCCCTGAGTCGCCGCCGGCCATGCCTGCATCGGCCGGAAGGCCGGAGACGTGGCGGCTGTGCTTCGCCACCTGGACGAGGTCGTCCACGGTGATGCCCACGTCGCATGCCGTGACATAGGCGCCGCCGAGCTTTTCTAGCGCACGGCCGTAGGTGGCGAGCTTTTCAGGAGTCTTGCCCATGCCGTCATCGATCAGCACGGCCTTGCCGCCGCCGAAGGGCAGCCCGGCCATGGCGTTCTTGAAGCTCATGGCGCGCGAAAGGCGAAGGGCGTCGGTCAGGGCGGCGCCCGTGTCGGCATAGCGGCGGAAGCGCATGCCGCCGGCGCCCGGCCCCAGCTTGCTCGAATGAACGGCGATGATCGCCCGAAGTCCCGTTTCCTCGTCGGTAGCGAAGTGCACGACCTCATGGCCGTCGAAATCGGGATGGTCCCAAGGCGACATGGCTGTTCCTGATGTGAAGATGATGGGGCGATCGACGGGACTTGAACCCGCGACCCTCGGTACCACAAACCGATGCTCTAACCAACTGAGCTACGATCGCCACAAGGCACGACAGCGTGCCGCGCGCCCATACGTGCTGCCTGGGCCAAGCGTCAAGCTATTGCACGAAAAGTGATGCGCGGAGCGACGCCTCGCCCTAACAGGCCGGCAGCGTATTCAGGCGGATGTGACAGGATGAACGTCGAAGGCGATTATAGTCGAAGCGGCTATGCACATGTCAGGGAGTTGATTTCCCCCGAGATATGCCAGGCCTTCGTGCAGGGACTCCAGCACGACGTCGGCAGCGCCGTCGATCTTCGCGGCGTGGAAAAATACCCGAACCTTCTCACCCGACCTGCCTTCGAGCTCTACGGGCATCACTACAAGCCGATGCTGTTTTTCCTGTGGGGTCTGACGCCGATCATGGAGCAGATTGTCGGCACCCGCCTGCTGCCGACCTACGACTATCTTCGCATCTACCGCGAGGGCGACCGCTGCAGGATCCACTCGGACCGATATTCATGCGAGCACAGCTTGTCGTTGACCCTGGATTACAGCGACGGGGCGACGTGGCCGCTGGATGTGGAGCGCGCACGTTCCGAACCGAGCAGCCGCGTGACCGAGGATTTCGGAGGCGCCGAGTTCCAGTCGATCGCCATGGAGGTGGGCGACGCGGTGCTCTACAAGGGTGTGCATCACCGACATGGACGTATCGAGGCTAATCCAAATGCGTGGTCGGCGCACATCTTCCTGCATTGGGTAGATCGGGATGGTCCCTATCGCGAGCATGCCTTCGATGGCCGCGTGAACAGCCGCAAGGCCAACTTCACCTTCGCCTGATCTTCGCTGCTTGGAGGAGTGAGGGGCGCTCCCCATATCCTTCGAATGATACCCTATTCCGTGCTCGACCTCGCCCCGATCGTTCAGGGCGGGGATGCCGCCTCCGCCTTCCGCAACGCGCTTGACCTCGCCCGCCATGCGGAGAGGTGGGGATATCAGCGTTTCTGGATGGCAGAGCATCATTCGATGCCAGGAGTCGCAAGCGCGGCTACGGCAGTGGCTCTGGCCTATGTGGGCGCGGGCACCTCTTCCATCCGGATCGGGGCGGGCGGCATCATGTTGCCCAACCACTCTCCCCTGGTGATCGCCGAGCAGTTCGGCACGCTCGCCTCGCTCTTCCCCGGACGCGTCGAGTTGGGGCTCGGCCGTGCGCCGGGCACCGACCAGGCGGCGGCGAGGGCGTTGCGGCGCTCGCTCCAGAGCGATGCCAACGAATTCCCGCGCGATGTGCTGGAGCTGCAGGCGTATTTCGGTCCGGCAGAGCCCGGGCAGCAGGTGCGCGCCATCCCGGGCGAGGGGCTGAACGTGCCGTTATGGATCCTGGGGTCGAGCCTGTTCGGGGCGCAGCTCGCGGCCATGCTGGGCCTGCCTTATGCCTTCGCATCGCATTTCGCGCCGCAGGCAATGATGGAGGCGATCCGCGTGTACCGGGAGAACTTCCGCCCGTCCGAGCAATTGGCGCAGCCCTATGTGATGCTCGGCTACAACGTCTTTGCGGCCGACACGGATGAAGAGGCGCAGGTGCTTGCGACATCCATGCAGCAGGCCTTTGTGGGCCTGCGTACCGGCAACCCGACGCCGCTGCAGCCGCCTATCGCGGGTTATCTCGAATCGCTGCCCATGCCCCACCGCGCGATGCTCGATCAGGTCTTTGCGGCCACCGCGATCGGATCGCCGGCCACCGTGGAGGCGACCATGCGTGCCTTCATCGAGCGCACGGGCGCCGACGAATTGATCATCACGTCGCAGGTCTACGACCATCAGGCACGCCTGCGCTCCTTCGAGATCGCGGCCGAAGTGATGCGCAAGGAACCCGCGCCGGTCTCGCTCGCTTCCTGAGCGAAGGAGATCCCGTCATGGCCGAGGACAGGCAGAAGATCAGCAACGGGCCGAATGAAAGCCCCATCAACGAGACCATCGCCGGCACCGGTCCCGGTATCGCCGACGACGCGCTTACGCCCGGCGAGCAGATGCCGCAGGCACCGAGCGAGGAAGAAGTCGAGCGTGCCGCCAAGGCACTCGGCGCCGACCTCAAGAAGTAAGATCAATCGAGGCTGCGCTCCGGGCGCCGCTTGCCCTCGCGCACGGACGTCCGGACCAGCACTGCAGTCGACAGCAGGATGCCCGAGACGAGCACCGCGATCGACAACATGCCCACGGGCGTCACATCCACGCCCATGCGAACGCCCGAGCTTTCGCGAATGCGAAGGTCGATCTCGGCGGTTTGGCGTTCTGACAGCGGGCTCATGACCGGCTCAACGAAGCCGAGAGCGTCCGGTTCATCGATGGAGCAAAGGCATGGTGGGCGCGGCAGGGATTGAACCTGCGACCCCACCCGTGTGAAGGGTGTGCTCTACCACTGAGCTACGCGCCCATGCCTGAACCGTCTTTCGATGATCGAGGGAGACGGGATTACCGTGCCGGAAGCCGGCCGGTCGCGCGTCCATAATGCGGGCGCATGTACCTGTCCAGCGCCTGCGAACAAGAAAGGGGCGACATTCCGCCGCTGCCTTTCCGATCAGTCGTTGAC
>CAKTCN010000060.1 GCA_934539295.1 uncultured Allosphingosinicella sp. | reverse complement strand
ACGCCGGTTTAGCTCAGCTGGTAGAGCAGCGGTTTTGTAAACCGAAGGTCGCGGGTTCGATTCCTGCAACCGGCACCATCACTTCAATCCTTGCGGGCATGTACCCAGGCATCATCGTCCTGGGGATCGCCGCGGATGATGGGGGTCACGTCGCCTTCCTCGTCCGGGCCGAAGCTCGGCTCCGGGCGGCGATTGCCCGAATCCGCCGGGCCTAGCAGGGCGAGCCGGTCTTCGACATCCGCCTGGCTGCGTCCCAGTTCCGCGGCGATGCGCTCGGCCGAGCTGCCCTCGGACGCTGCCAGCTTGAGCCTGCGCAGGTCTTCTGCGGTCCAATCGTCCATGATCCGTCTCTCAGACCAGGTTGGAGAACTGCACGGCGACACCGGCCAGCACGATCACCAGCCCCGCGCCGAAACGCTGCCGCCTGCACAGCCGGTGCAGCGACAAACCGGTTCGTTCCTCAAGGTATCGCATGGTCTGCATCCTCTGGTCGTAACCTACGACCCAACTCCTGTCGCTCGATCAATCACGGCTACTCTGATCGACTGGAGCGATCATTTGCACGCACTTGCCCTGACAGCGCACCGGCGCTACGGCGGTTCCGTCATCTGGGGAGTAGCCGCCGCCTTTTTACGGGCGGGCTTTCGCGTCAACATGCTCGGTCGAGAGGCCGTGGCGCGAAGGGAGCTTGAAGAAGCTCTGGCGAGACCAATGGCGTTGCTGCCTCCGCCGGCCGGCGGGAGGGGCGATGTCCATGGTCTCACCTGCCGGCCCGGAAGACTTTCAGTGGAAGCGTTCCTGACATCCCTGGGCCTCGTCACGCTCGCCGAGATCGGCGACAAGACTCAATTGCTGGCGATCCTCCTCGCCACCCGCTTCCGCCGTCCGCTGCCGATCATCGGCGGCATCTTCGCTGCGACGCTCGCCAACCACTTCTTTGCCGCCTTGCTGGGTGTACAGGCGGCCGCGTTGTTGCAGGGCGCCTGGTTCCACTATCTCATCGCCGCGTCTTTCATCCTCATGGCCGGCTGGGCACTGGTGCCGGACAAGCTGGAGGACATGGCGGAAAAGCCTGCGCGCTACGGCGCGTTCCTCACCACCGCCATCGCCTTCTTCCTGGTGGAGATGGGCGACAAGACGCAGCTCGCCACGGTGGCGCTGGGCGCCCGCTTCGCCGACGTGGTGCCGGTCACCGTCGGCACGACGCTCGGCATGATGGTCGCCAACGTGCCTGCGGTTTACCTCGGCCAAGCGCTCATCAGGCGCGTGCCTCTTCGCACCGTGCGCATCGCGGCCGCCTTGCTGTTCCTGAGCATCGGCTTGTGGCTGCTGGTCCAGACGGTCATCGCCTAATTCCGTTCTGCGCTCGGGCCGAGCTTGTCGAAGCTCCGCCTTTCTTTAAAGCAGCAGGGAAGGGCAGGGCTTCGACACGCTCCGCTTGAACGGAATAGAACAGGGTGGGACTTATGTCGGCGTTGATGACGAGGAAGCGGGTAGCGACAACGGACGAGCTCGCGCCCGAACACCGGCTGAGCCGCAGCCTGTCCTGGCCGCACCTCATTGCGCTCGGCGTCGGCGCCATCGTCGGCACCGGCATCCTGACCCTCATCGGCGTCGGCGCGGACAAGGCGGGCCCGGCGGTGATCGTCTCCTTCGCGGTCGCGGGCCTGATCTGCGCCTGCGCGGCGCTGGCCTATGCCGAGATGGCGACCATGATCCCCGCTTCGGGCAGCGCCTATACCTACACCTATGTCGTGATCGGCGAGATCGTCGCCTGGATCGTCGGCTGGAGCCTGATCCTCGAATATAGCCTGGTGGTGAGCGCAGTCGCGGTCGGCTGGTCCGGCTATGCCGCGCCGCTGCTGCAAGGCTGGATCGGCTTCCCGCTCGAGCTCATGCAGGGTCCGCACGCGGGCGGCATCGTCAACCTGCCGGCGATCTTCATCATTGCGGTGGTCGCCGGGCTGCTCGCCCTCGGCACGCGCGAGAGTGCGACGCTCAATGCCGTGCTCGTGCTGGTCAAGATCGTCGCGCTCATCGTTTTCGTCGCGGTCGCCTTGCCCTATTTCGACGCTGCCAACCTTCAGCCCTTCAACCCCTACGGCTTCGCCAAGTCGATGGGACCGGACGGCGTCGAGCGCGGCATCATGGCCGCCGCTGCCATCATCTTCTTCGCCTTCTACGGCTTCGACGCGATCGCGACGGCGGCTGAGGAAACCAAGAATCCCGGCCGCGACCTGTCCATCGGCATCGTGGGATCGATGATCGCATGCGTCGTCATCTACATGGCAGTCGCCGCCGCGGCGATCGGTGCCGTTGCCTACGGCGTCTTCGCGAACAGCCCCGAGCCTTTGGCCCTGATCCTGCGCCAACTCGATCAGCCGGGCGCCGCCACCTTCCTTGCCGTCTCCGCCGTTATCGCGCTTCCCACCGTGATCCTCGCCTTCTTCTACGGCCAGAGTCGCATCTTCTTCGTGATGGCGCGTGACGGCCTGCTGCCGCGCGGCCTTGCCACCGTGTCGCGCCGCGGGACGCCGGTGCGCATCACCTTGTTCACCGCGATCATCGTGGCGGTCATTGCGGGCCTGGTGCCGCTCGACGAGATTGCCGCGCTTGCCAATGCCGGCACGCTCGCCGCCTTCGTCGCCGTGGCCGCCTGCATGCTCATCATGCGCCGGCGCGAGCCGAATGCCGAACGCCGCTTCCGCACGCCGGCGGCAGGCGTCGTCGGCATCGTCGCGATCCTCGGCTGTCTCTACCTGTTCGTCAGCCTGCCGATAAAGACGCAGCTCTACTTCCTGCTGTGGAACCTGCTCGGCCTCGTCGCCTACTTCGCCTACGGCGCACGTCGCAGCCAGGCGCGCCAGCAGGGATGAGCGCTGGCCGGGCGCACCGCCTCCGCAACATCATCGGCGGGTCGGCCGGCAACCTGGTCGAATGGTATGACTGGTATGTCTATTCCGCCTTCGCGCTCTATTTCGCACCGGTCTTCTTCCCGGCCGGCGACCGTACCGCCGAACTGCTGAGCGCCGCCGCCGTCTTCGCGGTCGGCTTCATCATGCGCCCGGTCGGCGCCTGGGTGATGGGCATCTATGCCGACCGCGCAGGGCGCAAGGCGGGCCTCACCCTGTCGGTCAGCCTGATGTGCGCCGGATCGCTGCTGATCGCAGTCACACCCGGCTATGCCAGCATCGGCGGCCTCGCGCCGGTGATCCTGGTGATCGCCCGTCTGATGCAGGGCCTCAGCGTGGGCGGCGAATATGGCGCCAGCGCGACATACCTCAGCGAGATGGCCGGAAAGTCCCGCCGCGGCTTCTTCTCATCCTTCCAATATGTGACCCTGATCTCGGGCCAGCTGATCGCACTCGCCGTGCTCCTCATCCTCCAGGCGAGCATGAGCGAGGCTGCGCTCGAAGGCTGGGGCTGGCGCATCCCCTTCGCCATCGGCGCGGTGCTGGCGGTAGTCGTCTTCTACCTGCGCCGCCGCCTCGCCGAGACGGAGAGTTTCGAGAACATCGATGCCGGCGCGCCCCGGTCCAGCGGCCTCAGCCTGTTCCGGGATCATCCGCGCGAGGCCTTGCTGGTGATGGCGCTCACCGCCGGCGGTACGCTCGCCTTCTACGCCTACACGACCTACATGCAGAAGTTCCTGGTCAACACGTCGGGCTTCGGGCGCGAAACCGCGACGGAGATCACGGCCGCCGCCCTGTTCCTCTACATGCTGCTCCAGCCCGCGGCCGGCGCCTTGTCCGACAGGGTAGGGCGAAAGCCGCTGATGGTCGCCTTCGGCATCATGGGCGTGCTGTTCACCGTGCCCATCTTCACCGCGCTGGAGACGGTGCAAAGCCCCTATGCGGCCTTCGCGCTTGCGCTTGCCGCCCTGGTGATCGTCACCGGCTACACATCGATCAACGCAGTGGTGAAGGCGGAGCTTTTCCCAGCCCACATTCGCGCACTCGGCGTCGCGCTACCCTACGCGCTCGCCAACACCATGTTCGGCGGTACCGCCGAATATGTCGCGCTCTGGCTCAAGGACAACGGCATGGAGCGCGGCTTCTACTGGTACGTCACCGCCATGATCGGCGTGTCGCTGATCGTCTATCTGCGCATGCGCGACACCCGCCACCACAGCCTCATTCACGAGGATTGACGGCGCATCTGCGTGTCCCGCGCCATGAGCCGCCAATTGAACAAGCGATGAGCGCTTCGCTGGTCAGCTAAGCAGGGCGAGATGCTCGGACGCTTTCGCCCTCATTCCTCCGCGTGACCGAAGTCTGACGGGCGGCGGCGTGCGCAAGGCTCGTGGTTGTTGAGCGCCTGGCGAATGCGGTCGAGCAGCTCTGCCTTGCGGTAAGGCTTGCCGAGCACGTCCTGCCCTGCGGGACGGGGACCGTCGAGCACCACTTGCTCGTTATAGCCGATAGTCATCAGGACGGCGACGTCGGGATCGAGCTTCCTGACGTCGTTGGCGAGCACGATGCCGTTCATGCTGCCGGGCATGACCAGATCGGTGAAAACCAGGTCGATGCGGTCGTTTACTATCGCCGCACGAAAGGCCTCGATACCCGCGTCGCCGGACGGTGCCGTGGTGACGCGGTAGCCGGCGCCTTCAAGGTTCTCAAGGGCAAGTTCCAGCACCTCGGGGCTGTCCTCCACCACCAGGATATGCTCGCCGCCAAGGCCATCCGCATCGGGCGAACGCTGCCGGGTGGCGGCGGGAGTCCGTGCTTCTTCCGACTGGTTGGCCGAGACGGGGAACAGCATGCGCACGGTCGTGCCCTTGCCGAGGGAGCTCTCGATCTCCATCCGCCCGCGCGATTGCTGCACGAACCCGCTCGCCATGGCGAGACCCAGGCCGGTGCCCTTGCCGGTGCTCTTGGTGGTGAAGAATGGTTCGACCGCGCGCTCGATCACGTGCGGTGGCATGCCTTCGCCCTCGTCGATGATCTCGACTACCACATAATCGCCTGGCGTCAGGCGGCGCGCTGCAGCGTCACCATTAAGGTGCACTTTGCTGGTTGCGATCGTCACCAAACCGCCCGACGGCATGGCGTCGCGCGCATTGATGGCGATGTTGAGCACCGCCATCTCGAACTGTTCGGGATCGAGTATCGGCATGCGGCAGCCCGCGGCGAAGGCTGAGATGGAGTTCGATCCCCGCGCCGAGCGAACTTTCCAGCACCTCGACGAAGCCGTTGATGCAGGCGCTGACATCCACTTCGCGGGGCGTTAGCCGGGTCTTGCGGGCAAAGGCGAGCAACTGCCCGGTCAGCTTGGCGCCGCGCTCGGGCGCGGTGCGGGCGCGGCTGAGATAACGCAGGCTCTTCTCGTCCGACGTGCGGGTGGCAAGCAGTTCGATATTGCCGTTCACCACCTGCAGCAGGTTGTTGAAATCGTGGGCGAGACCGGCGGTCAGCTGCCCGATCGCCTCCATTTTCTGCGTCTGCTGGAAGGATCGTTCGGTCTCACGCCGACGCGTGACGTCCAGCTGGCTGGCGAAGAAATAGAGGGGCTTGCCGGAGGTGTCGTAGACCGGGCCGATGAAGACCGCGTTCCAGAAGGGCGACCCGTCGCGCTTGTAGTTGAGGATCTCGAGCGCGATCGAGCCCTTCGTCTCGACCGCATCGCGCAACTCGGCGACCTGCTCGCGGCTCGTTTCGGCGCCTTGCAGGAAGCGGCAGTTGCGCCCCAGCACCTCGTCCTCTTCGTAACGGGTAGGTCCAGGAAGGCCTTGTTGGCGAAGACAATGGGATTGTCGGGCAAGTTGGGATCGGTGAGGATCATCGGCATGCGCGTCATCTCGAGGGCCGCGAAGAAGACGTTGCCACGATCGCCGAGACCCGGCTCGGTGATCGTGCTCTCGCACCAATGGTGCAGGCCTTCGCTGTTCAGCGGTTCGCGGGCGCCGACATCCATGGCGCCCTGTGCGGGCACGCCGTAATTTTGTCCGTCGCTCTCGACGTCGCGTTCCGGTCGTTCATGTTCGCCTTGCACGCGTCAGCACATCCTTGAGTTGCACCGGACCCCGGCAGAACGGGCATAACCCGCTGCGGTCCTGAAAGTTCGGCCGCTTACAGCAAGCAGCAGACCTTGGTCAGCGCTGAAACGAAAAGGCCCGCGGGGTCGCCGCGGGCCTTCCGTTCGGTCGAGCGCGCGCTGCGCTCAGCTCGAATAATACATGTCATATTCGACGGGGCTCGGCGTGGTTTCCCAGCGGAGCACGTCGTGCATTTTGAGGTCGATATAGGCGTCGATCTGGTCGTCGGTGAACACATCGCCCTTGGTCAGGAACGCGCGGTCGGCCTGGAGCGATTCGAGCGCTTCACGCAAGGAAGCGCACACGGTCGGCACGGTCTCCAGCTCTGCCGGCGGCAGGTCATAGAGGTTCTTGTCCATCGCTTCGCCCGGGTGGATCTTGTTCTGGATCCCGTCCAGGCCCGCCATCAGCAATGCCGCATAACACAGATACGGGTTGGCCAGTGCGTCGGGGAAACGGAACTCGACGCGCTTGGACTTCTCGCCCGTGCCGTACGGGATGCGGCACGATGCCGAACGGTTGCGCGACGAATAAGCCAGCAGCACCGGCGCCTCGAAGCCTGGCACCAGCCGCTTGTAGCTGTTGGTGGTCGGATTGGTGAAGGCGTTCAGCGCCTTGGCATGCTTGATGACGCCGCCGATGAAGTAGAGCGCCGTCTCGCTGAGGCCCGCATAGCCGTTGCCGGCGAAGAGCGGCGTCTTGCCGTTCCAGATCGAGATATGGGTGTGCATGCCCGAACCGTTGTCCGACTTGATCGGCTTGGGCATGAAGGTCGCGGTCTTGCCATAGGCATGGGCGACCATGTGAACGACATATTTGTAGATCTGCATGCGGTCGGCGGTTTCGACCAGCTTGCCATACGTCATGCCGAGCTCGTGCTGCGCGGCCGCGACCTCGTGATGGTGCTTGTCCATAGGCAGGCCCATCTCGAGCATGGTCGAAACCATCTCCGCACGGATGTCGACTGCGCTGTCGACCGGCGCGACGGGGAAGTAGCCGCCCTTGGCGCGCGGACGGTGACCGAGGTTGCCCGTCTCATATTCGCGGCCGGTATTGCCCGGCAACTCGATGTCGTCGATCTTGAAATAGGACGTGTCGTAGCCGTCTTCGAAACGGACGTCGTCGAACATGAAGAATTCGGCTTCCGGCCCAATGTAGACGGTGTCGCCGATGCCGGTGGCCTGCAGGTAGGCCTCGGCGCGCTTGGAGGTGGAACGCGGATCGCGCGTGTAAAGCTCACCCGTGCCCGGATCCACGATGTCGCAGAACAGGATCAGCATCGGGGTCGCGCTAAATGGATCGACATAGACGGCGTCCAGGTCCGGCTTCAGGACCATGTCGCTTTCGTTGATGGCCTTCCAGCCTTCGATCGACGACCCGTCGAACATGAAGCCGTCTGTAAGCTGGTCCTCGTCGATGAGGCCGGACACCATCGACAGGTGCTGCCACTTGCCCTTGGGATCGGTGAAACGAAGATCGACCCACTCGATCTCCTGGTCCTTGATCATGCTCAGGATCTTACCGGCATCATTCGCCATGTGACTTGCCCCTTAAAAGGAATTGCTCGCTCTGCCTTTCCACGACCCCTCTGCGCTCTGTCGGCGTCAAATGGCGTCGGACCCTCTCTCACCCGTGCGAATCCGCAACGCTTCTTCTATGTTTGTGACGAAAATCTTTCCATCGCCAATCCGGCCGGTCCGTGCAGCGGTTGCGATCGCTTCCACCACGCGCTCGGCCTGGCTGTCCTCGACCACCACTTCCAGGCGTACCTTGGGGAGGAAGTCGACGATATATTCGGCGCCGCGGTAAAGCTCGGTATGACCCTTCTGACGACCGAAGCCCTTGGCCTCGGTAACGGTGATGCCGGAAACGCCGACATCGTGCAGCGCCTCCTTCACTTCGTCGAGCTTGAACGGCTTGATGATGGCTTCGATCTTCTTCACGCGGCCTCTCGGTTCGATTTGCACCAACGATAGGCGGGAAGCCGCGCCCTCCGCAAGATTGTATCCCATTTTCATGGAAGGCGAGCGCGACTTGCCAAATGGATGGGGACGGGGTCAGATGCCGCCATGTCTTACCTGTCATCGGAAGGAGCCAAGGTGTCGATCAAAGCGATAATCGGCTTCGTCATCCTGATCCTGCTCGTCGTCACGGGCGCACTGGTTGGGTGTCCGACCTACAACGTCTACAGCCAGCAGATGGCCGGCAAGGCGCTGCTGGCCGAGGCGCAATCGTCACGCCAGGTGCGGGTGCTGGAGGCGCGTGCGCAGCTGGAAAGCGCGAAGTCGCTGGCCGATGCCGAGGTGCTACGGGCTGAAGGCGCGGCGCGTGCCAACCGCATCCTGCAGGACAGCCTCGGCGGGCCGGAGGGATATCTGCGCTACCTCCAGATCCAGGCGCTGGACAGCAAGGAAGCGCAGCTCATCTATGTGCCGACCGAAGGCGGCCTGCCAGTGACGGAGAGCGGGCGCCTGGCCAGGACGGGGGCGACGCCCGCGGAGGAGTAAGGTCCTCCCACGCCGTTCGTTTCGAGCGATGTCGAGAAACGCCTCGTCTCGCACCCCGCTTCTCGACTTCGCTCGAAGCGAACGGATGGGGGTGCGGAGAGAGGGAGGCCCTTACAGGTAAGGCGGGGCGTCGTAGCCCCTGGGGCTCTTCGTAAAGATCTCGCATCCGTCCTCGGTGATGCCGATCGAATGTTCGAACTGCGCGGACAGGCTGCGGTCACGCGTCACGGCGGTCCAGCCGTCGTCCAGCACCTTGCACGCCGCCTTGCCGCCGTTGATCATCGGCTCGACGGTGAAGAACATGCCGGGCACGAGTTCCGGACCGGTGCCGGGCTTTCCGGCGTGGATCACCTCGGGCGCCGAGTGGAAGTCCTTGCCCAGGCCGTGACCGCAGAAATCGCGAACCACCGAGTAACGGTGCTTCTCGGCATACGTTTGGATGGCGTGGCTGATGTCGCCCAGACGGTTACCAGGCTTCGCCTGTTCCAGGCCGAGCATCAGGCATTCGTAGGTGACCTGCACCAGCCGCTTCGCCTTCACCGGCACGTCGCCGACCAGGTACATGCGGCTGGAGTCGCCGTGCCAGCCGTTCAGCACCGGAGTCACGTCTATGTTGACGATATCGCCGTCCTTAAGCACCCGGTCTCCCGGAATGCCATGGGCGATTTCTTCGTTGACCGAAATGCAGGTGTGGCCGGGAAAGTCGTAGGTCAGGATCGGTGCCGAGACGGCCCCATTCTCTGCCAGGATCTTTGCGCCTATCTCGTCGAGCTCTGCCGTCGTCATGCCGACGCGCATGGCGGAGGCCATGGTGTCGCGCGCCACGGCGCAGATGCGGCCGATGGCCTTGAGCTTTTCGAGCTGTTCTTCGGTGGTGATGGTCAAGCGATCAGGCCTTGTTGGCGAGGTAGTATTTGAGGAGGCCCTGGGTCGAGCTATCGTGGCTTTCGCCACTCGCCTCGCCCTTGACCTTGGGCAGCAGGGCCTTGGCCAGCTGCTTGCCCAGTTCCACGCCCCATTGGTCATAGGAGTTGATGTTCCAGATCACGCCCTGGGTGAAGACCTTGTGCTCGTAGAGCGCCACCAGCGATCCGAGGGTTTCCGGCGTCAGCTGCCCGTAGAACAG
>CAKTCN010000059.1 GCA_934539295.1 uncultured Allosphingosinicella sp. | reverse complement strand
ACGCGACGCTTGTGCGTCACTTCGGACAGCGGGTTGGTCTGGTCCATGAACTGCGACAGCTGCGACGAGCCGAAGAACTCGCGCACCGCGGCAACCGCCGGCTTCGCGTTGATCAGGTCGTTCGGCATGACCGTCGACACGTCCACCGACGACATGCGCTCCTTCACGGCGCGCTCCATGCGGAGCAGGCCGACGCGATACTGGTTCTCCAGCAGCTCGCCCACCGAACGCACGCGGCGGTTGCCGAGATTGTCGATGTCGTCGATCTCGCCCTTGCCGTCCTTCAGGTCGACCAGGGTCTTCACGACCGCCAGGATGTCCTCGGTGCGCAGCGTCGTCACCGTGTCCTCGGCGTCGAGGTCGAGGCGCATGTTCAGCTTCACGCGGCCCACGGCGGACAGGTCGTAGCGTTCCGGATCGAAGAACAGGCCGGCGAACAAAGCCTCCGCCGTTTCCTTCGTCGGCGGCTCGCCGGGCCGCATCACGCGATAGATTTCGGACAGCGCATGGTCGCGCTCCTCGACCTTGTCGGCCTTCAGCGTGTTGCGCATCCACGCGCCGGTGGAGATATGGTCGATGTCGAGCAGGTCGACATGGTCGAAGCCGGCATGGTCCAGCTTTTCCAGGTTCTCCGGCGAAACCTCGTCGCCCGCCTCGATGTAGATGCGGCCGGTCGACTCGTCGATCAGGTCATAGGCCGAATAGCGGCCGTAGATTTCCTCGGTCGGGATAAGCAGGTTGGCCAAGCCGTCCTTGGCCGCCTTGTTGGCCGCGCGCGGGCTGATCTTGGTGCCGGCGGGGAATACGACCTCGCCCGTGTCGCCGTTGACCACGTCGAACGACGGCTTCTGGCCGCGCCAGTTCTCCGTCAGGAACGGAACCTTCCAGCCGCCCTCGCCGCGCACGTAACGCTGCGTCTTGTAGAAGTGGTTGAGGATATCCTCGTCGTTCATGCCCAACGCATAGAGCAGCGTCGTGACCGGCAGCTTGCGCTTGCGGTCGATGCGGACGTTGACGATGTCCTTGGCGTCGAATTCGAAGTCCAGCCAGCTGCCGCGATACGGGATCACGCGCGCGGCGAACAGATACTTGCCCGACGCGTGGGTCTTGCCGCGATCATGGTCGAACAGAACGCCCGGCGACCGGTGCATCTGCGACACGATCACGCGCTCGGTGCCGTTGATCACGAAGGTGCCGTTCTGCGTCATGAGCGGCATGTCGCCCATGTACACGTCCTGCTCCTTGATATCGAGCACGGAGCGGGTTTCCGTATCGGGATCGACCTCGAACACGATCAGGCGCAGCGTCACGCGCATCGGCGCAGCGAAGGTGATGCCCCGCTGGCGGCATTCCTCGATGTCGTACTTCGGATCCTCAAGTTCGTAATTCACGAAATCGAGTTCGGCCGTGCCGGCGAAATCGCGGATCGGGAACACGCTCCGCAGGGTCTTTTCCAGGCCCGAGACATAGCCGATCGACGGATCGGAGCGGAGGAATTGCTCATAGCTCTCGCGCTGCACCTCGATCAGGTTCGGCATCTGCACCACTTCGTGGATGTTGCCGAAAACCTTGCGAATGCGCTTCTTCGCGATGGAGGTGAGCGCAGGAACTGCCTGGGTCGCCATGGATTATCCTCTGGTCGGATCAGATATTTACCCGCCTCGCTGCGGGTTCGCGGCCGAACGCAGGGGCAACCCCACGCAAAAAAGTGCGGATCCGGACCGTCGGAACCACACTGGCAGCGTCTGGAGAAGCCGGCCCGAACCCCTATCCGTCGCGGCACGCTCGCCAAGCATGCCGTGTCCCGGGGCTGGAACGGTGGTCCACATCCTCGCGGGATGCTTTCCGATCACAGGGCTATTTAGGATGTAGAAAGGGATTCGTAAACCCCTGGCGGCGGGGAAACATCCCCAACGGCGGCACCTTATACCTGCCCTGCGCCGTTCAGGTCGGCCACGAACAGGCCGACACGCGCGCGCAGTTCGCCCGTCGCGCTGGACAGTTCGGATGCCATGGTCCGCATCTCGCCCGCGCGCTCGGCCGCATGGGCACCCATCCGGCTGATCTCCATCACGTTGCCGTTGATGTCGGTGCACGCCTCCACCGCCTGGTCGACATTGCCGGCCAGCAGGTGCGCCGTGCCCGATTGCGTGCTGACGGCCTCGTCGATCGAGCCGGTCATCGCCTGAATGGTATGCACCACCTCCTCGATCGCGCACTGGCCCTCGATCACCTCGCCCGAAGCCTGCCGCATGTCGCCGATCCGCTCGTTGATCTCGCCAGCCGCTTCGTCCGTCTTGGTGGCGAATTGCTTGAGCTCGCGCGCGACCACCGCAAAGCCGCTTCCCTCCGCACCCATCCTGGCGGCTTCGATCGCGGCATTGATCGCCAGCAACTTCGCCTGGCGTGAAATGGCCTGCACGCGGGCCAGCGTTGCCCCGATCGCCCCGGCGGCGTCGTCCAGCGCATGACCGCGCGCCAGGCTGGCACCGCTCAGCACCACCGCGCGGGTCGCTGCCTGGCGGGCGACCGCCGTGTCCGCCCGCACCCGATCCACCATCGCAGCCAGGCCGGAGCCCTGTTCGGCCAGGTCCAGCATCCCGCTGCTGGTCTGCTCCGCGGCGGCCGCGACCGCCGCGGCGCGCTCGCTATAATCCCGGGCGCGTGCAGCCGTGGTCGCGGCCGTGTCGCCGATCCCGCCGGCGACATGGGACAGCCGCTCCGCCACCTGGCTGATGTCGGCGATGAAGCGATCGCCCGCCGCCTGCACCGCCGCCAGCCGTTCGGCGCGGGCGCGCGCCACCTCCGCCTCCCGTTCGGCCACCAGCCGGATCAACGTACGGTTGGCGATCACGCCCGCCAGCCGCCCCTTATGCGTCAGGATCACGCCTTCCGTCCCGTCCTCGCGCGCATAGGTGTCGAGCAAGGCCGGCAGCGGCGTGCCGCAATCCACCGTCGGGCAGGGCCGCGCATAGTCGCCCGTCGCGCTGTTGAACGAAGGGTTGGTCAGCAGCGCATGACCATAAGGGTTGTAGAGGATGGCGCGCACGTCCGGCTCGAAGATCGCGCCGATCGGTCGACCCTCCGCATCCACCACCGGCAGCATGCGCAGCCGCGCCTGGCTGCGAAACGCCTCGATCGCCTCGCTCAGGTGCCGGTCGGCACGCACGCGGGAGATGGTGCCCTGGTCGTCGCACAAGCGGGCAAGGTCGTGGCCGGCATCGCCCTCGGTGGAGGAATGCGGCTGGCATGTTTCGGATTTGGTCACGGGGGCGCTGCCTATCAATCGGTTGTAAAGCGATGGATAAGGTTTGATGACAGGCTGATGACGCCTTCGCCGTTGATCCGCGCCGCCTGCCCCGATGATGCGGAGGCACTGGCCGCCATCTACAACCACCACGTCCTGCACGGCACCGGCACGTTCGAGGAAGAGAGCGTGTCCCCGGCGCAGATGCGCGATCGGCTGGCGGCAGTGCAGGGGCGTGGCTGGCCCTGGCTGGTCGCGGAGGCGGAGGGACAGGTGACCGGCTATGCCTATGCCGGCATCTTCCGCGACCGTTCCGGCTACCGCTTCACCTGCGAGGATGCGGTCTATGTCGATCCTCGCCATGTCGGGAGCGGGCTGGGTCGCGCGCTGTTGCGGGCAGTGATGGCCGAAAGCCGGGCGGCGGGGTTCCGGCGGATGATCGCGGTGATCGGGGACGGCGCCAACGCCGCCTCCATCCGGCTGCACGAGGCCGCCGGTTTTCATCATGCCGGCACACTCGACCGGGCCGGATTCAAGTTCGGGCGTTATCTCGACGTCGTCTTCATGCAATGCGAGCTTTGACCCGATGGCCCTGCCCCGTGCCCTGCTGATCCCCGCTCTGGCGCTGGCCACGGCACCCGCCATGGCCGCCGACCTGTTCGGCGGCGTCTATCTCCACGATGTGCAACCGCCCTTCACCCACGACATCAACGAGGACGGGCATGATTTCCAGCTCGGCTATCGCGGCGACCGCATCGTCGGCCTGGGCCCGATCGGGGGGCCGGCACCCTACATCTTCGGCTCGCTCAACGATCATGGCGATACCAGCCTGGTGGCGGCGGGGCTCGGCTGGCGAATCGGCGGGCCGGTCTATCTTCGCCCCGGCATCGGCATCGCGATCCATGACGGTCCCAGCCTCCGCGTCAACGATCGCGGACGGCGCAGCGACCTTGGCAGCCGCGTCTTGTTCGAGCCCGAGCTCGCCATCGGCGCGCAGGTGGCGCCCGGCGTCAGCGCGGAACTCAGCTACGTCCACGTCAGCCACGCCACCTTGTTCAGCAAGCAGAATCCCGGTCTCGACATGCTCGGCCTGCGCCTGAACCTGCATCTGCCCTGATCGACGCCAGCGACCAGCCTGGACAAAAAGAAAGGGCGACCCGTCGCCGGGCCGCCCTTTCCTGTTCGTCGGTCCGAAGCGGACCGGCTGAACCGCAGGAGCTTACTTGAGCTCGACGGTCGCGCCGGCTTCCTCGAGCTGCTTCTTCAGCTTCTCGGCTTCGTCCTTGTTCACGCCTTCCTTGACCGGCTTCGGCGCGCCTTCGACCAGAGCCTTCGCTTCGGTCAGGCCCAGGCCGGTGATGGCGCGGACTTCCTTGATGACGTTGATCTTCTTGCCACCGTCGCCGGTGAGGATCACGTCGAACTCGGTCTTCTCTTCAGCTGCCGGGGCACCAGCGCCGCCGCCGGCCGGAGCCGCAACCGCAACCGCGGCGGCAGCGGACACGCCCCACTTCTCTTCGAGCATCTTCGAGAGCTCGGCCGCCTCAAGGACGGTCAGAGCGGACAGGTCGTCAACAATCTTCTGCAGGTCAGCCATGATGTTCTCCGTAGGGGCTCAACATGCCCCGATAAGGTCAGGTTTATGCTTCTTCCTTGGCCGCATAGGCCCCGAACACGCGCGCGAGCTGGCCAGCCGGCGCCTGAACGATCTGAACCACCTTGGTCGCGGGTGCCTGAACCAGGCCCACGATCTTGGCGCGCAGCTCGTCGAGGCTGGGCAGTTCGGCCAGCGCCTTGACGCCGTTCACGTCGAGCACGGTCTCGCCCATCGCGCCGCCGACGATTTCCAACTTGTCGTTGGTCTTCGCGAATTCGACGACGACCTTGGCGGCCGCGACCGGGTCCACCGACGTCGACAGCGCCGTCGGGCCGGTCAGCAGGTCGCTGATCGACGCATAGGGCGTGCCTTCGGCGGCGATGCGGGCAAGGCGGTTCTTGGCCACTTTGTAGCTGGCACCAGCTTCGCGCATCTTCACCCGCAGCGCCGTCGACTGTGCGACGGTCATGCCCAGGTTGCGGGTGACGACGACGACCGACGTCTCCCCCAAGGTGCGGCTCAGCTCTGCGACCAGCTCGGACTTTTGAGCACGATCCATTGCCATTCTCCACATCGACCGGCGATGTTTCGCCGGTCGCATCGGCATCCGGCGCGACATGCGCCGGACGCATACGAACCGCCACGGGCCAGGGCCCGGGGCGGCAAGGGTCCGAAGGGGAATGGATATACTGACCTGCGGGAACACCCGCGCGGCAGACCGGCACGTCGCCAAAACGAACGGCCGGGATAATCTCTTCCCCGTCTAGGCAGGGCATTAAGCACGGGCAGATCCCGCGCGCCTGCTGTCTCGGACGGAGCTCGACCGGCCGAAGCCCGTCGAACGCAAGGCGCGCTCTAGCGGACCATGGGGAAAAGTCAAACGAATGCCGGGCGGAGGGCCGGTCTACAGGACGAAGTCGTCCGCCCCGAACAGGGTCGCGCTCGTCCCGTCGACGATCACCAGCGAATCCGGTGCGGCGCTGCCGCCATCATTGCGATAGAACAGGAACGTATCCGCGCCGACACCGATCGCCGCCACCTCGCGATCGCCGCCGTCGCCCACGATCAGGCGGGTGGCGATCGCGACGGCGGCATCGAACCCGTCGGCGATGCCGCGCAGCACCTGCTCCACCTGGAACGGCAGCGCGATCCGGTCGATCCCGTCGGCGAAGTCCGTGATGCGATCGGCCGCATCGTTCGCGAAGGCGGCATCGCCCGCCGCCAGCTCGAAGCGGTCGGCACCGTCGCCGCCGGTTATCCGGTCATGTCCCGCGCCGCCGATCAGCCGGTCGTCGCCGATGTCGCCGAAGATCATGTCGTCGCCGCTATCGCCGCCGATCGTGTCATTGCCGGCCCCGCCGCGGATCGTGTCCGCATCGTCCAGGCCGGAGATGATGTCGTCGCCGCGATTGCCCTGCAGATAGTCGAGGCCCGTGCCGCCGATCAGGCGATCATTGTCCGCACCGCCATAGATGCGGTCATTGCCGTCGCCGCCGTCGATCCGGTCGTTCCCGGCATTGCCCTGGATATAGTCGTTGCCGCCACCGCCGGTGAGCCTGTCGTCGGAATCCTGGAGACCGGCCGCGTCGGGCGAATGACCGTAGATATGGTCGTTGCCGGGTCCGCCATCGACCGCATCCCGGCCACTCCCGCCGAAATACCAGTCGCCCTCGCCACCGCTGCCCGCCGGCCCGATGCCGGGCGAGCCCATCAGCAGATCGTTGCCCTCGCCCCCATCCAGCGTGTCGCTGCCGCTGCCGCCGTCCAGCGTGTCGGAGCCATTGCCGCCGAACAGCAGGTCGTCACCGCCTTCGCCGGACAGGCGATCCCCACCATCATTGCCCCGCAGCACATTGGCGACTTCATTGCCGATCAGCGTATCGCCCTGGTGCCCGCCGAGCGCGTTCTCGATCACCGTGCCATAGGCGATCGCGATATTGCCGTTGAGCCAGTCAGCATTTGAAAAGGCACCCTGGCGCAGATCGATGCGCTGCAATGCGTTCGAACCGGACAGGTCGATCGTATCGATCCCACCCGCGTCCCAGATCGCAAGGATCCGGGGGGATCCAGCGCCCGCGAAGCTCATGTCGCCGCTATCTGCGGTCGCATTATATCCGTAAACCGTATCGCCGGTGCGCGTGGCCATGTTCGCGCCATAGAGTTTCTGGATCGCCGTAATGTCGTCGAGCAGCGGCATCGCCGCGTTGCCATACCACGAGTAACCGCCGGTTTCGTAGGCGTCGAAATAGCTCATCACCGTATATTGCCGGCTGTCTTCGTAATAGCCGGCATTGGCGGCGTAGGTGACGTCGCCGCTCTCGCCATAATCGCTGGGGTGGGTCAGGCCGATGGCATGCCCGATCTCGTGCACCAAAACCTGCGCGCCGTAATTGGTGCCGCCGGGTGCGCGGTTGTAATCGAGCGATCCGTTGATCCACACGTCACCGCTCTTGGATCCATATTGGCGCTGGCCGGGTAGATAGGTGAAGCCCGCCGCCGGGCCGCTCGCATAATTGGCGAACAGGATGGTGGCGTCGTTGGTGTAGCCGCCGCCTGCCCGGACGAAGCCGATGTTGGCCACGTCGGACCAGGATTGCAGCGCCCGCTCCGTGGCGGCGATCTGCGTATCGTTGAACTGCGAAAAGCCGGATGAGCGCGCGTCGGGCACGGTGCCGCTCGCCCGGAAGGCGTAGGTCACCGTCGTCGGCTGCCCCGGCTGCGACGCCCAGCCCATTGTGGCGAGTCGGTCGCCCGCCTCTGCCGAGGACAGGGATGGCTTGGCCGCGCCCCCATGTGCGGGCACCTTGCCGATGCCGCCGCCACGGGCCGGCAGGTCGGATGCGCCACTCAGGGGATCGGTGTTCGACATGCAGCATCTCCGCTAGGCCGCTGCCCGCATCGTCCGGGCGGCCAGGCCATCAACGTCCACAAGGGATCAACCCGACATCGTGGCGCGCAAAGGTTTACATCGCACTGCCACGCCGGCAAATCGACCCGTCGGAGAGGGCCGGATCGCAAAAAAGGGAGGCCGGATCGCTCCAGCCTCCCCTTTGTCGTTCAGTCAGTCGCCGCGACGGATCCGCGCGGCAACCATCCGCAGCCGGATCAGGCGGCCGAGACCTCGGCCGGATCGACCTTGATGCCCGGGCCCATCGAGGAGCTGACGGCGACCTTCTTCAGGTACTTGCCCTTCGCGCCCGACGGCTTGGCACGCACGATGGCGTCGACGAACGCGTCGAAGTTCGCGCGCAGGTCTTCCGCCGGGAACGACGCCTTGCCGATGCCCGAGTGGATGATGCCCGCCTTCTCGACGCGATATTCGACCTGACCGCCCTTGGCGGCCTTGACCGCGCCGGCGACGTCCATGGTGACGGTGCCGAGCTTCGGGTTCGGCATCAGGCCCTTCGGACCCAGCACCTTGCCGAGGCGGCCGACCAGACCCATCATGTCCGGGGTCGCGATGCAACGATCGAAGTCGATCGTGCCGCCCTGAACGGTTTCCAGCAGGTCTTCCGCACCGACCACGTCCGCACCGGCGGCGCGGGCCTCGTCGGCCTTGGCGCCCTTGGCGAAAACGCCGACGCGCACGTCCTTGCCCGTGCCCTTGGGCAGGGTGACGACGCCGCGGACCATCTGGTCGGCGTGGCGCGGATCGACGCCCAGGTTCAGCGCGACTTCGATCGTCTCGTCGAACTTGGCGGTGGCGTTGGTCTTGACCAGCTGGATCGCCTCGTCAACGCCGTGCAGCTTGATGATGTCGACCGTCAGGGCCTTCTGCTTCTTCGTGAGCTTTGCCATCTGATCAGCCCTCCACAACCTGCAGGCCCATCGCGCGGGCGGAGCCTTCGATGATCTTCGTCGCCGCTTCGACGTCGTTCGCGTTCAGGTCCTTCATCTTGGCCTGTGCGATTTCGGTCACCTGCGAACGCTTGATCGTGCCGGCGGACGCCTTGCCCGGCTCCTTGGAGCCCGACTTCAGGTTCGCGGCCTTCTTCAGGAAGAAGGTGGCCGGCGGCGTCTTGGTCACGAACGAGAAGGAGCGATCGGCGAACACTGTGATGATCGTCGGCAGCGGCGTGCCGACTTCCTCGCCACCCGTCTGCGCGTTGAACGCCTTGCAGAATTCCATGATGTTGACGCCGCGCTGACCGAGCGCGGGGCCGATCGGCGGCGACGGATTGGCCTTGCCGGCCGGCACCTGCAGCTTGATGTAACCCGTAATCTTCTTCGCCATGATGATCTCCTATGGCTTAGCGGTGCTTGCGGCCAGATGGCCTCCCGCGACTTTCCCGGCTTGCGCCGAAAACCTTACTTGACCCGTTCGACCTGCTCGAACTCCAGTTCGACCGGCGTTGCGCGACCGAAGATCGACACCGACACCTTCACGCGGCTGCGGTCGAAATCCAGTTCCTCGACCACGCCGTTGAAGCTGGCGAACGGACCTTCCAGCACCTTGACCGCGTCGCCGATGTCGTAATCGACCCGCAGCTTGGCCTTGGGCGTGGAGGCCGCGGCCTCTTCCTTGGTGTTCAGGATGCGCGCCGCTTCGGCGTCGCTGATCGCCTGCGGCTTGCCCGAGGAACCCAGGAAGCCCGTCACCTTCGGCGTGTTCTTGACGAGGTGGTAGACGTCGTCGTTCATCGCCGCCTTCAGGAGCACATAGCCCGGGAAGAACTTGCGGTCGGACGTCACCTTCTTGCCGCGGCGGACCTCCGTGATCTTTTCGGTCGGAACTTCGACATTCTCGACCAGCTGTTCGAGGCCCAGGCGGGTCGCGTCGGCCAGGATCTGCTCCCGCACCTTGTTCTCGAAGCCCGAATAAGCGTGGATGATGTACCAGCGCGACATAAGCGTCCTTGATCCCGGAGTTTAAGCGGCCAGCGCCAGCAAAAAGCGAACGATCCGGCTGAACGCCCAATCGACGCCGAAGAAGAAGATCGACAGGATGGTGGTCATGATGACCACCATGATCGCGGTCATCACCGTTTCGCGCCGGCTCGGCCACGCGACCTTGCCGGTCTCCGTCTTGACCTGCTGGATGAATTCGCCTGGGCTGACCTTCGCCACGTCTGCTGCTTTCCTGTTGGCCGATCAACAGGCATGGGGCCGCTGCCCGGTCCTTGTCGGAGCCGGCGCTGCCCATCCACGCTGTCGGATTGGCGGTTCAGATAGCGCGTCCTCGTATCGCACGCAAGTGGCGGGCATGGCGCGCGCCCTATCCGGATTGTCTTTGAGGCCTAAGGCACCAGGCCCGGTCCGGGCGGTGCACGCGATCGATCGCGTGCAGGAATGGCAGGAGTGGAGGGACTCGAACCCACGGCCCTCGGTTTTGGAGACCGATGCTCTACCAACTGAGCTACACTCCTC
>CAKTCN010000058.1 GCA_934539295.1 uncultured Allosphingosinicella sp. | reverse complement strand
GCTTCACCTGCGCTCATGCGCAACAACACCGGTCGGTCTCTGGTCAACGCTGGATGAGAGATTGGGGTCACGTCAGCCGCAACCCAGGCGAAGGGCATGTCAGCCATTATCGCGCGTTTGATCATTTCCACCGCCAGCGCCGGCTTGGTCGCGAAAGCCGTGCCCTCGGGCACGTGCGCTGCCGCCAGCCGTGCCGGATCGGCGGTCCAGTTCTTCGGCAGATACAGCGCCCGGTCGATGAAGGCATGGCCCTTGGCCGAGACATAGGCGGCGAACACGCCGATCTGGCAGTTGGTCACCTTGCCGGCCGACCCGGTGTACTGGCGCCCCACGCCGCACGACGCCTTGCCCTGCTTCAGGAACCCGGTCTCGTCGATGACCAGCACCGCGTCGTCCGTGCCGAGATGCTCGATGGCATAGTCGCGCACGACGTCGCGCAAGGCATCCGCATCCCACCGCCCGCGGCCCAGGATCGCCTGCTGACGCCACGGACCCGCGTCGCCGGCTGCCTCCGCACGCACCCAGCCGGTCTTGCGCCGTTCGTCGCCCAGCAACCCGTTCAGAAAGCTGCTCGCCGAGGCTGCAACCCGCTCCTGACTGAACAAGGGCCGCATCCGCGCTTTCACCTCGCGTAGCGATGACGCCCACAGCTCCAGCGTCGCCTCGATCAATGTTCCCGTCACCACGACCTCCTCGTCATGGTGACCCAATGATTCAGAACCCGATCAAGAACGCAACTGTAATGCTAGATACGGTATTCCAAAGGCATGATACGCCACGTTTCGTGTCAGGCAGCCGAACGCCAGCCAAAACGGCATCGAGCGCCTCGGCGACCAGGCGGCACGGCGCTGTCAAAGCAACTGGCGGGGCGGGGTAGGGGCTTGCCAGCCTGCTGCCATGAGCAAGGCCGACAACGGTGTTGGCAAAGCAAATGGAGGGGTTAGGCTGGGGTGACGCTGTCAGTGCTGCACCCGTATCCGGCTAGATCCTGGACACACTCGTGCTTCGCTCTTGTTTCGGGAGCGGGAGATCAGAGAGGGGCGCCTTCAGTTCCTTCAGACCTGTTGCTTTGACAGCACCCCTCTGTCAGCTCATCGAAGCTCACGGCGCGCATATACCTGAACGATTGCCGACATGAGGGTTCAGGGAGAGGCAAGACCGTAAAGCGCTTTCTGGCAGTGCAGCCCCGCTGATCGGGGCAGACAGGAGGCGCCATGAAGACTTTGATGCGAGGGATATTGGCGGCTATCGGCCTCGTGTTAGCCACGAGTACAGTTTCGACCGCTGCCGAGGCGCGTGACCACCACCGGTATGAGCATCGCGCGGACCGCCACTGGGGCTATGATCGGGACCATCGCTGGCATAGGGACTATCGCGACCACCGCGACTACCGAAGCCAGGGTTATTACCGGCATGACCGCGATTACCGCGCCCGTGGCAGATACTACGCCGGCCGCGACAATCACTGCCGAGTGGTGTGGAACGGCAATCACCGGGTTCGCCGCTGCTACTAAATCTGTGAGATGGTGCTGTCGAGCATGGCGGCACCATCTTGTAGAAAAACAATCGCGAACAACGCACGGTGAGTGCTGTTCTGCGCACGCCGACCGGCTGATTTGATAACACCGGCTCATACCCTCCGGAACCTGTCCAACAGGATTGAGACTTTCGGCCAAGGATCGAAGGCCTTAGTCATAGCGTATAACAAGCGCCGGAGAGGTAGATGGATCTAAATCGTCGTGAGTTCGCAGCCTTGTCGGCCGCTGCGACAATTGCCGGCCTGCCGTCCGCATCGCGAGCGGACCCGGCGGCTGCACCCTGGTATACCCGGGTCAAGCGCGTGCTTCACATCAACTTCAACGAACTCGACCCGCTGGACATGGACGTCGAGGCCTATGCCGATTTTCTTGCGGCGGCCAAGGCGCAGGCCACGTTTCTCAGCGTCACAGGCTCCGTTTCATTCTACCCGTCCGCCGTGCCCGACTTTCCGCCTGCCGCGGGGCTGAAGGGGCGCGACCTGTTCGGCGAATGCGTGTCGGCCTTGCGCAAGCGCAACATCCGGGTGGTAGGTCGCTTCAGTCCGGATATCGTCCAGCTCTCCACGGCTGCGAACCATCCTGACTGGCTGCTACGGGCACGCGACGGCAGCATCGCGCGGCATGCTGCCGGGGGCGGAGTGCTGCCGCCCGGCTATGCCGAGACCTGCCAGTTCACGGCTTATTATGACCAGCAGATCCCCGCCATCATGCGTGAACTCGTGGAACGCTACGACGTGGATGGGCTGTACACCAATGGGTGGCCCAATACGGAGGTCAGGCGTTGCTGGTGCCAGGCCTGCCGCAAGTTCGCCGACGCCGATAGCCCGGCCTATGTCGCCGCCTATCAGGCGCGCGCGATCAACCTTTGGAAGATGTATACGGGCATCGCCAAAACCGGGCGCAGCGACCGCTTCTACACCGGCAACATAACCGGGGGGCTGAAGGGAGGGGAGCTGGACCTGACCGCGCTGACGCGCGCGGCGGAGGTTCTGCTGTGCGACAACCAGAATCGCGGGGCAGGGCTGCCGGTGTGGGACTCCGCACAGCAGGCGCGGCTCGCCCGCGATGTGATGGGCTCGCGCACCGTACTCAACCTGACAGGCGCATGGGCCAGAGGCGCGAGGATCTGGTGGCGCAACGCGACGCAGAACGCAGCCGAGCTTCAAACCCGCATGGCGCAGAGTGCGGCGGCGGGCGCGGCCGTGCACTATCATTGGCTCGGCGATCACCAGGGGTTCAACGAAGACCGGCGCTGGCAGGCGATCGGCCGTGATTTCCTGTCGTGGCAGGCCGCGCACGATCCACACTTCCACACGATCGAGTCGCTCCACAAAGTCGCCCTGGTCGTCTCGCCGCTGACCAACCGGCTTTATCCCAGCCCGGAGGGCAGCGACGCTACGGACTCGGTGCAGGGATTGTATGCGATCCTGCTGGAAGCGCGCATCCCGTTTGATCTGCTGACGGCGGAGAACCTGACCGCCGAGAAACTGTCCCGCTATTCGGCGGTGCTGCTGCCCAATATCGCGATCCTGACGAACACGCAGGCGGCATTGATCACCGCTTACGTGGGGCGTGGCGGTTCGCTGATGACCAGCTTCGAGACGGGGCTGTACGATACGGCCGGTCAGCGCCGCGCCGACTTCGCGCTCGGCAGGCTGTTTGGAATGCGCTGCGCCGGAACACGGGCGGACTCGCACAAGCCGCTGCCCGGCAACACCGATCCTTATCCGGCCACCTTTGCCAGCTACCAGCGGATCGAAACGGCACATCCGATATTGGCCGCGTTCCATGACACTAATTGGATTGCGGGACCCAATTGGACGATCCCGATCGACGCGGCGGGCAAGTCGCCACTCACGGTGGTCGATCCCTATCCTATCTACCCGACCGAGCAGACCTACAGTCGCGCGCCGCACACCAACAAGCCGGCGATGGTGCTGCGGGAACGGGGCCGATCGCGGCTGGTGCATTTCGCTGGCGATGTCGAAGCGACCTATCGCCGCACGGGCGACGATGACCTGGCGGTGGTGATGGCGGAAGCGGTGCGCTGGCTGATGCGCGGCGATGTCGGGCCATCCGTATCCGGCGAGGGACTGATCGAGACGTTCGCCTGGAGGACCGAGCCCGGCTACGCCTTCCACCTCCTGAATTACACCAACCCCAACGCCTATGCGAACACCTTCCGCAAGCAGTACCGGATCGGGCCACAGCAGGTGACAATGGCGTTGCCGTCTAGCGCACCTATCCGCCGAGCTACGCTGTTGCGGGCCGGTGCGAACTTCCCGTTCCAGCAGGCGGGGCGAACGCTGAGCTTCACCATTCCTGGGCTGTCCGAATATGAGGTAGTGGCCCTTGAGCTCTGACGGGGCGGTGGGACGCTGTCAAAGCAACTGGCGAGGTGGCGCAGGGGCGGCGCGAGAGCGCTGGATCGCTTTAAGCAAATGGCAGGTTTCGGGCAGAGGCGGAAAAGCGGTGAATGTATGCAATTGGGTCCGGCAGTGGAGGTGATCGTGGGACGCGCTTAGTCCTCCTACGCTCGCGGCTTCAGCATTTCTTTCTCTTGAACTGGTGCATGAGGCTGCGGCCCGATCCGGTAGAACCCGTACAGGAGAGTGTTCGTAGTGTTCGTAGCGTCCGCAGTTCGCCGAGGCGACGGCGAGCGACCGCTACGTCTGCATCGAGCACCACAATCGTCGCCGACGCCCAAGCCCACCGCTGCACCCTACTGGTATCCGCTGCGCGTCGACGTCGCCACGCATCTGTTACCCCCGCTAGATCACCGGATCGCAGATCGTCTGACCCGCTGGTGCGGCAAGAAGCTCAGCCAGACGCTGCGATGAGCCCATCGGCTGCGTGCCGTCGTTGAGGCACGTCGACAGGGAGACCCAAGCCGATGAGCCTGAACCAGATCGTTACCGACATCGCGCAGGAGATCACCGCAACAGCCCGCGAGATCGAGACAGCGGCCGATGCGAAGGAGAAGGGGCTCGATCCGGGTCCGTTCGGCATCGCGGTCGCGCCGCTCGATGGCGAGGTCCTGCTTGCTGGCGACGCCGCCAAGCCGTTTCCGATCCAGAGCATTGCCAAAGTCTTCGCCCTGGAACTCGCGCTGGCCGCGATCGGCGATGACGTATTCAAGCGGGTCGGCCGCGAGCCATCGGGTGATCCGTTTAACTCAATCATCGATCTGGAGCGGAACAATGGCGTACCGCGCAACCCGTTTGTCAACGCGGGGGCGCTTACGGTAGTCGACGTGCTGCTCGGACATAGCGAGGATGGACGGCGCAAGACCGTCGCTGGGTTCGTCGCAGACCAGATTGGCTACACGCCGAGCCTGGATGAGGACGTCCTCGCTAGCGAGCACGAGGGAGGCGACCTAAACCGGGCCATGCTGAGCTTCATGCGCCACCACGGAAATTTGCGCTGCGACCCCGCCGCGGTGCTCGGGGCCTATGTGGACCAGTGCGCGATCTCGCTCGACTGCGACGGCCTGGCGCGGACCGGCCTGTTTCTTGCGCGCACGCGATTGTCGCCTGACGCCGAGGCAGCGCGCGAGCGTGCGGCACGTGCTCGCAAGCTGCTCGCGCTTATGATGACCTGCGGCCACTATGACGGCTCAGGCGACTTCGCGCTCCGCGTCGGCCTACCTGCCAAGAGCGGGGTAGGTGGCGGCATTCTCGCGATTGTGCCGGAAGTTGGATCCGTCGCAGTATGGTCGCGCAACCTCGACCAGCACGGCAATTCAATGCTCGGCGTTCGGGCGCTTGAAATGTTGGCGAGCCGCACGGGATGGTCGGTGTTCGGACCGCCCCTCAACGTGCCGGATCAGCCGTAATCGCAAGGCTCTGGTGCTTGGAGGTATTGTCAAAGCAAACGGAGGCGCTGGCCTACAAGGCGCTGTCAGTGCTGCACTCGTCTCCGGCTTGGTTCTGAATGCACTCGTGCTTTGCTCCAATTCCGGGAGAAAAGATCGGAGAACGGCGGCCTCAACTCCCGGTAAGAAGTTGCTTTGGCAACATTGTCAGGCGGTTACCCAATTTGTCTTACGCCTGCTTCGCAACAGACCGCCGATCAAACCAAGTCCGCCAATCATCATGGTCCAGGCTGCAGGTTCTGGAACGGCCGACAGTGGAGCGTGATCGAGAGCGGCATGCAGATCTTGAAGCGTACCGAAGGTGATATGGGTCGGAGTCATCTTCGTGCCTCCTGCGAAGAACGGGACATCGAGTGCGAAAAGGGCTGAGCGGTCGCCATCGAAGATGGCCGGATCGAGGAGGTAGCCGAGCGGAAGCGGCGGGTTGTTGATATCGTCGTTGGCGCTTCCATCCATGAGCTGGATGAAAAAGCGGTGGTCGGACGTTAAGCCCATCGCAAAATCAGTTGTTGAGCCAAGATCGACGCGGCCTCGTCGGAACACGATATCGGGAAGCTGCGGTAACGAGATGATACTGCCCACTGGCGTGACAACCGATGATGATGGTGTCACCGGGGCTGGGATCGTGTTCAACATGTGAAGTCCAGCAGCCATGTGATCGATCGACGCGAGATTAGCCCTATGCCGCTCTAAAGCAGCATCTTTCGCCCGGTAAGCGGTTGCAACACTTTCTCGAGCCCGTACAAGCTCTTGGCGTCTAGCCGGTAAATCGGCTGGTTCATAACCTTGGATCAGGGCTTGCGCTTCAAGGTGTCTTACTAATCTTTCGTCGAATTCCACTAGCCGTTCGCTATACAGGACATCAAGAACGGAGGTTGAAACACTGTCCATCGTATCAGAGATGTAGTCCGCCATCGCCGGAGTATGCCCGGCGGAAAACAGAAGGATAGGTAGTGCAACCTTCAGAAACAGTTTCATATTATTTTACCTCGGATTAGGTTTTATTTGAATAATTGCGAAGTTACCCGCGCGCCGCAGATTGATAGACCGGAATAAGGATGAGCGTAGTTTGTTATAAATCTCCGGAAGCGAGAACTCGGCGTGCTGCGATGAATATCCGCGCTTCGCCGAACAAGGTTTCTCGTCGTGAGCCGTTGCTTGTCTCGCATCGTCAATGAACGTTTGAGATGCATACGGGCAACGGATGGCGTCCGCTGTCGGTCAAACACCTACAAACGCCTTTTCTCGTCGCAATTCGTGGGAGTTCGCGTGCGCCGTGCTATGTGTGGCTATCGTGATCGAGCCATCGTCAATCCCGGCTTCCACTTCCGGAGTCCTCATCGTCGACGACCATCCCATCGTGCTCTACGGCCTTCGCCTCGCGTTGGAGCAGGATCGCCGTTTTTTGGTGGTGGGAGAGGCAGGCGACGCGGAGAGCGCCCGCGCCATGGTCCGAGCGTTGCAGCCGGCTTACGTGGTCCTTGACCTCGTGCTCGGCGGACGCGACGGGATCGAGCTGGTGCGCGATATCACTGCGGCGGCGCAATCCACCCGGATCCTGATCTACTCAAGCCAGAACGAGTGGCGCTATGCGCGTCGCGTGCTCGCCAGCGGGGCGCGCGGGTTTGTCAACAAGTCAGAAGGGCTCGACGTGGTGGTCGGGGCGCTGGATGTGCTGGCCCGTGGCGACACCTTCGTCAGCGATGACCTGCGGCGTCATTTGCTGGACGCCTTTGTCCAATCCGGATCTCGCGACGTCGTCGCGATGCCGACGCTCTCCGAACGTGAAACGCAGGTACTCCGCCTGATCGGCACGGGCCTTTCCATGGGTGAGATCGCGGACGTGCTGGCCGTATCGATCAAAACCGTCTCCACCTATCGTGATCGTCTCAAGGCCAAGCTCGGCCTCGACAATGCGCGCAGCCTGGCCATCGTGGCGCGCGATCACCTCCATGACTGAGCAACGGCACGATCGCTCCCTGATCGCTCGCCAGCTGCTCGATCCGAACGACGGCTATCCCGCGCTACGCGCCCCCGACGACCTTCGCGTGGATCAGCGTCGCGTGGAGCTGGGTGCGCTCATCATGTTCGTACACACCATGGTGGAGATGGCGGTCGCCACCATGCGGCATAGTTTGATCCTGTGGTTGCTGATCGGCATCGCCTCCGTCGGCTCCGCGTCGTTCTGGCTACGTGCGCGGCGTGTGCAGCGCAGGCCTACGGATCATCTGCCTTGGCTGGTCGAGGGGTTCGTCATCTTCGCGCTGCTCGTCGCAAGCTGTGCTGGCTGGATTTCCGGCACGGAGGGACGCGTTTCCATCGGCTATCCGTTGATCGTCATGGCGGCGGCAGCCTTCTACATGATCCGTGTCCGTCGCTTCGTGGCGATCGCGGCCGCCACATACGCCTTCTACGGAGCGTGGATGCTGTCGCTCGACCTGCCATTTCTCGACAGGCTGTTCGCGCTCATCAACACTGGCATGGCCGTGATTGCGGCTTGTTTCGCACGCGCGGCAATCAACCGGATGCAGCAGGTCGGTCGTTTGCAGCGGCAGAGGATCGCCGAGCAGAATGACGCGCTGCAGGCAGCCAATCTTACGCTGACCCGGCGCAACGAGGAACTCAACGAACTGATGGCGGTGGCCGCGCACGACCTGCGCAGTCCGCTGCTGGGCTTGCGGAGCGTGCTGGATCTTGTTCGAGAGAGACCACCATCGACGCCGCAGGGCTTCGCGCCGATGCTTGACGCCGCCCGCCAGTCCGTAAGCGGCATGGTCGCGCTCGTCAGCCGGCTGTTGGACGTTCACGAGGTGGAGGGACGATCACCGCCGACGCCGAGCACGGTGAACCTGGGCCTGCTGCTCGCGGCCGCTGTGCAGCGCATGGCGCCGTTTGCGCGAGGCGCGGGTGTCTTGATTGAACGCGATGTGCCGAGGGACGCGGTGATCGCCAGCGGCAACCCGCATGCCATCGAGCAGGTACTCGACAATCTGCTGTCCAACGCAATCCGCTACTCGCCCGCAAACTCTGTTGTTCGCGTCAGCGCGGGCACCATGGAAGACGGCGCATTCGTCGAGGTCGCGGATAATGGCGTCGGTGTACCGGAGGCCGAGCGGGTGCTGCTGTTCGCCAAGTTCCGCCGCGGCTCAACACCGCCGCATCACGGGCAGCGAGGATCCGGTCTGGGCCTCTACATCGTCGCGGTTCTCACACGACAGATGGAGGCAACGTGCAGCTACCGGCCCAATGAAGAAGGCGGCTCAATCTTCCACGTGTCATTCCGAAAATCGGTCAACTCACATCCCGCACTTCCCAAGTATCCAGCGGGCGCTGTCAAAGCAACTGGCGGGGTGGGGTAGGGGCTTGCTAGCCTGCCCAGATGAGCAAGGCTGAGAACCCGTTTCGGTACTTCAACTCGTCGCCAGAGGTGATCCGGCTGGTGGTGATGATGTACGTGCGGTTTCCGCTCTCGTTGCGGAACGTGGAGGACCTGCTGTTCGAGCGCGGGATCGACATCTGCCATGAAACGGTGAGGCTGTGGTGGAACAGGTTTAACCCGCTGTTCGCGGCCGACATCCGTCGCCAGCGGGTGAATCGCATGCGTGGGATCCGCCACTGGCGGTGGCACCTGGACGAAATGTACGTGAAGATCGGCGGCGAGATGCGCTGCCTCTGGCGTGCGGTCGACCATGAAGGCGAGGTGCTGGAAAACTATGTCACCACCACCACCCGCGACAAGGCGGCCGCGCTTCGCTTCATGAAGAAGGCGCTCAAGCGTCACGGTTCACCCGCGAAGATCACCACCGACGGGTTGCGCTCGTACAAGGCGGCGATGGATGAGCTCGGCAATACCGAGAAGCAGGAGGACGGCCGCTATGCCAATAATCGGGTGGAGAACTCGCACCTGCCGTTCCGACGGCGAAGAGCGGGCGATGCTCAGGTTCAGGCAAATGAAGACCTTACAGAAGTTCGCATCCGTCCACGCCAACATCCACAACCATTTCAGCCGCGAACGTCACCTGGTCGATCGACAAACCTACCGAGAACGCCGCTCAGCCGCCTTGGCTGAGTGGCAGATCCTCGTGGCCTGAAGCGCTGCTCGCTAAGCCAGAGATGTGCCTGTCAGAGACGAGTTAGACTTAGACTGACAGCACCGCCAACGCCGTTTGTAAGGCGCTGAAACATTGCGCCTTTTCTCTAGTTTGACCCCGCGTGCTAACATCCCGCCCAACATTATTTTTGGTATGTATTGAACCGTTCACGGGATCGTTGTGACGCGATGTGGCGCTCGGCGTCCACGACATCAGGGTGCGTATTGCCCAGCCGGACGACGCTTCCATTTCGAAGAAAATATCGGGCCCAAACTGCTCTCGCTTCACTGTTCCTGCACGCCATTGACTATCATCCCCTTTAGTCGCCCGCTTGGGCTGACTAGCGAAGCGAACGGCATGTGCCGCTTCGTTGAAGACAGCCACTACGATGGTGACGAGTATACTGGACCCTACTTCGCTCCGACGCATCTCTCCGGGCTGTATGACAGCGCTGAGGCCGCGGAGCGGGACGCGCGGGCGATGTTACCGTGGCTGAGAGATGGCTGAAACCGCCCAGACCGGGCCGTTCAAAATCATCGGCGCCTTCCCGTAAGCGGACTGACCGGCTGAATTTCCCAACTTATCGCTCCCTGTCGAAATTCACGGGCACGATCCGCGCGCTGCTGGCCATTTGTGCGCCTCTTTGTTCAGCGCTGCGCATGAGGTCTGAACCGCGCCGGATTTGCCGGAGGCCGTTGGTTGTGAGTCACGCCGCCATACCGATCTGGTCCGCGGCAGCATAGT
>CAKTCN010000057.1 GCA_934539295.1 uncultured Allosphingosinicella sp. | reverse complement strand
CACGCCGCCGGCACCGGTCGGTCCGTAGCCGAGTTCGGGCGGGATGCGCAGTTCGTAGACCGCACCCTTGTTCATCAACTGAAGACCCTCGGCAAAGCCGGGAATCGAGCCGCTGACGGGAAGCGGCGCAGCCTGCTGCCCCTTGTTCGAGTCGAAGACGGTGCCGTCTTCGAGTCGGCCCTCATAATTGATGAGGGCAATGTCGTTTGCAGACGGGCTCGCCCCCGTACCTTCCTTGACCACGCGGTATTGAAGGCCGGAGGCAGTGGTGGTCCAATTCTGACCACGCGTGCCGAGCCAGGCAAAGGCCGCAGCCGCCAAAGCAAGCACGGCAAGGGCCAGCCACAGCCGCGTGACCGAGCCCTTCTTGATCGGACGAATCGGGACTGCGGTCACGGACATGGAAGAACCACCAACGTCATGTAGAGTCGAGGCCGGCGTCAGCCAGCCCCACAGGGAGTCAGACGAAGCGCCGCTTAGCGGACGCCGTCGCGCTCCAGCCGCTTGCGCTCCAGCTTGCGGGCGCGGCGAACAGCCGCCGCACGCTCGCGGGCGCGCTTCTCGGACGGCTTCTCGTAGTGACGACGCAGCTTCATCTCGCGATACACGCCCTCACGCTGCAGCTTCTTCTTGAGCGCGCGCAGCGCCTGGTCGACATTGTTGTCGCGAACCATGATTTGCATAAAGTCTCGTCAACTCCGATCAGAAACCTTGCGAAGGCGCCCTGCGTGGTCGCCGTCCCAAAGCCATCAATTGCCATAGAAACGGATTCGTCGCAGACCAAGCCTGCGCCGTAGGGGGCGGCCGATAGCAGCGACCCCCATTCTTTTCAACCGCAAATCAGCCGTTTCAGCTTCCGCGCCCCTCGACTAAGCTCGCGGAATGCGCCTCACCGTAAACGGCCAGCCCATCGAATATCGACTCGACCCTGCGACGCCACTCCTCTGGGCGTTGCGTGACGCGTCGAACCTGACCGGGACCAAATATGGCTGCGGTGCCGGCCATTGCGGCGCCTGCACGGTACATGTCGACGGCAATCCGGTGCGCAGCTGCCAGGTCACAGTGGCGGAGGCGGAAGGAAGCTTCGTCACCACCATCGAAGCCTTGTCGCCCGACCGCTCGCACCCGGTGCAACAGGCCTGGATCGCCGATTCGGTCCCTCAGTGCGGCTATTGTCAGTCCGGCATGATCATGGCGGCCGCAGCCCTGATCGAGCGCAATCCCAATCCGACAGACGCCGACATCGACGCTGCCATTACCAATATCTGCCGCTGCGGCACTTACCCACGCATTCGCGAGGCGATCCGCCGTGCCGGACGCCTGCGCACGGGTCGCGAACGCGCCCCGCTCACGCCGGCACCCCGCACGGACTTGAAGGAAGCGGCGGGGCAAGTTCCGGCGCTTCGCCCGACAGTGACGCCCAAGTAGCTTACGCAACACTGACGTTGCAGTTCAGCAACGGCTCATCCTGGAAGTTGCACAAACCGGCCAACGGAAGACGATGTTTGCTCTTCCGATCAGGAGTTTGGAAGAAGATGCGCAAGGCATTGATGGCATTGTTGATGGCTGCGACCGTTGCCACGCCGGTGGCGGCGCAGGAGCGAGGCGGCAATCGCGGCGGGCGGGACGGCTTCGTTCAGCGTGTCCAGGGCGCCACCCAGAACCGCGCACCGCGCCAGGAGCAGCGGGTGCAGCGTGAGGCACGGCCGCACGTCCAGCGCCCGCAGCGCATCGAGCAGCCGAATCAGGCGCGTCCGCAGCGTGCAGAGCGGCAGGAGCAGCGCACGCAGCGCCAGCAGCAGCGCGTCGAACGTCGCACGGAGCGCCCGGACCGAGTGCAGGTCCAGACGCCGGCGGCAAGCTGGCCGGGCCAGCAGGAGCGCGCGAACCGCGCCGTGAACCGTGCGGTTCGCCAGACCGAGCGGATCGAGCGTCGCGACGACCGCCGCGATAATCGCTACGAACGTCGTGACGATCGCCGCGACTGGCGCAACGATCGCCGGGACGAGCGCCCGAACTGGAATCGGGGCTGGCGCAACGACAACCGTTACGATTGGCAGCGTTACCGTTATTCCAATCGCAACCTGTTCCGCCCGGGCCGTTATTATGCGCCCTACAACAATTATCGGTACAGCCGCTTCTCGGTCGGCCTGTTCCTCGGTTCGGCCTTTTATTCGAACCGCTACTGGATCAGCGATCCGTGGCAGTATCGCCTGCCGCCAGCTTATGCGGGCACCCAGTGGGTCCGTTATTATGACGATGTCATGCTGGTGGACGTCTATTCCGGTGAGGTATTGGACGTGATCTACGACTTCTTCTGGTAACAGGGCGAGAGTGGGAGACGAGGCCTCCGGAAGGAAACTTCCGGGGGCTTTTCCTTATCCCGATCGCGCGCAATGATGTGTGCTCCACGGAGTTGATCAGAGAGTAAGCATGAACCGCGCCGATATCGGGGACTGGGGGGTCCGCAATCTTCAAAGCCGGCCGGGTGCGCTCAAGCTTCCCTCGCCCACGCTCGACATATTCGTGGTGCGCGACTTCCTGACCGCCAAGGAATGTGCGGACCTGATCGCGCGAATCGAGAAGACGTGCCAGCCGTCCACCGTGCTCGGCGAAATGCCCGACCCCGATTATCGCACCAGCCACAGCGGCAACCTCGACCCGCGCGACCCAGTGGTGATCGCGGTGGAAGGCAAGATCAATCGCCTGCTCGGCATCGATGGCGTGTATGGCGAGACGATCCAGGGACAGCGCTACCAGGCCGGGCAGCAGTTCAAGGCGCACCACGACTTCTTCTACACCAACCAGCCTTACTGGCAGGAGATGGAACCGGTCGGCGGGCAGCGCACCTGGACGGCGATGGCGTTCCTCAACGCGCCGGAAGCGGGCGGACAGACCAACTTCCCCAAGGCGAACGTGCGCATCACGCCGCGCGCGGGCAATTTGCTCGTCTGGAACAACATGGACCGGTTCGGCGAGCCGAACATGGACTCGCTGCACCAGGGCATGCCGGTGGAGGCCGGCACCAAATACGTCATCACCAAATGGTATCGCGAGCGACCCTGGACACCGCGCTGAGGCTTGCCGCCTGCCCGTAAGTGTTATAGCTCCACAATACACTTCTGTCGAAAGGTCTTGTTCTTGCGCCTTCACTCCATTCTTCTCGCCGCTTCCGCGCTTGCACTCCTGCCTGACTCCGCTTCGGCGCAAGGCGGCACGTCGCCGGCAGCTTCCCAGACCGATGCCGGTGCACGGCTCCAGGCGCTGTTCCGCGAAAGCGACGAGGCGAGCCTGAAGCGCAACCCGCTGAACGCCCTGTTCCGCGGCGACATGCGCTATTCGGACCAGCTCGGGGACTATGTCAGCGAGGCTTATTTCGAAGCCGAGCGTGCGGCGGCCGATCGGGACCTGGCCGCATTACGGGCCATCGACCGCGCTGCGCTGAACCCGACCGACCAGCTCGCCTATGACATCTTCGGCTGGCAGACACAGCTTGGTCTCAAGTCGCTCCAGCCCGACCTGCTCGCGCTCACCAAGGTGCGGCCGATCGACCATTTCTCGGGCTTCCATACCTTCTACCCCGATCTCGCCTCCGGCCAGAGCGCGGCGCCGTTCAAGACGGTCAAGGACTACCAGGACAATATCAAGCGCCACCGCCGCTATGCCGAGCTGATCGACGCCTCGGTCGGCCGGTTCCGCGAGGGTATGGCGTCGGGCGTGGTGCAGCCCAAGCTGGTGGTGCGCAACGTCATCGACCAGCTCGACTTGCAACTGGCGCAAGGCGTGGAGGGTTCGACCTTCTACGCGCCGCTCAATGCCTTTCCTGCGGAAATCTCCGCGGCTGACCAGGCAAGGCTGAAGACGGACACTGCAACCGTCATCCGCGACGATATCAGGCCTTCCTATCAGCGGCTGCGCGCCTTCCTCGCCGACGAATACCTGCCTGCCGCGCGGGAGGGCGTCGGCCTCGTCCACATGAAGGGCGGGCCGCAACTCTACGCCTATTTGATCGAGTCGAACACGACACTTCCGCTCACCGCCGACGAAGTTCACAAGATCGGGCTCAGCGAAGTTGATCGCATTCACAGGGAAATGGAGACGATCAAGACCACGGTCGGCTTCACCGGCACCTTGCCGGAGTTCTTCGAACACATCCGCACCGACCCCAAGTTCAAGCCGGAGTCCAAGGAATGGCTGCGCGACCAATATTATGCGATCGGCAAGCGGGTAGACGCCCGTATCGGTGAGGTCTTCTCCACCCTGCCCAAGAGCCCGCTCGAAATCCGCCCGGTCCCCGAATATCGCGAGAAGACCGATGCCGGCGGCTCCTACATGCAAGGCTCACCGGACGGTTCGCGGCCCGGCGTCTTCTACTTCAACAGCTACGACCTGCCGTCACGCACTACGCCCGGCATGGAGACGCTTTACCTGCACGAAGGCTCGCCGGGGCATCACTTCCAGATCAGCCTGGCGCAGGAAAATGAAGCGCTGCCGAGCTTCATGCGCTTCGGCGGCAACACTGCGTTTGTCGAGGGATGGGCGCTTTATGCCGAAACGCTGTGGGACGAGCTCGGCATGGGCACGGACCCGTACCAGCGTTATGGCGGCTTGGACGACGAGATGCTGCGCGCGATGCGTCTGGTCGTCGATACGGGCATCCATTCGAAGGGTTGGACGCGCGACCAGGCCATCAAGTATATGCTCGACAACAGCGCCATGGGCCGTACCGACGCGACGTCAGAGGTCGAGCGCTACATCGCCATCCCGGGCCAGGCGCTTGCCTACAAAATCGGCCAGCTCAAGATTCTGGAACTGCGCGCCAAGGCCGAGCGCGAACTCGGCAGCCGCTTCGACCTCAAGGACTTCCACGCGCAGGTGCTGATGACCGGCGCGCTGCCGATGGGCATCTTGGAGCAGAAGATCGACCGCTGGATCGCGTCGAAGAAGGGCGCTTGATCACCTCCACATGCGTGATGCCCGGTTTGGTCCGGCATCACGCTTCTTCTTGATCGACTTGCAGAAGGAGCGTCACCCCCGGATCAGGTCCGGGGTGACGTGAGGTGGGTCAGGCCTTCGGCACCTCGGCGATCAGGCGCCGGCTATTCTCTATCCCGTAGAGCGCGATGAAGCTGCCCATGCGTGGTCCCTGTTCGGAGCCGAGCAGCGTCTCGTACAGCGCTTTGAACCAGTCGCGCAGATTCTCGAACCCGGCTGCCTTACCGACTTCATAAACCTCGTTCTGGATCTCCTCAGCCGATGCATGCGCGGGCAGCGCCGCCAGCTTGGCATCCAATGCCTGCAACGCCTCGAACTCCCGCGCATCCGCCGCCCGCCGCTTCAGGGTGGGGGCGATGAAGTCGCGCGTATAGGCAATCGCGTGGCCGACAAGCTTGTCGAGGTCCGGATAATTGGCCGAGCTCGCATCCTCGACATAGTTGGCGAGGTAGGTCCACACCCGCTCAGGCGTTGCTTCGGCGCCCAGCACGCCGGTGAGGTTGAGCAGCAGCCCGAACGTCACCGGCATGTTGACCGGCGGCACATTCCCGTTGTGGATGTGATGCACCGGATTGCCGAGCTTCTTGTCCAGCGCCTGCTCCGGCCATTGCGCCCGGAACTGCCAATATTCGTCTACGGCGCGGGGGATCACGCCCATGTGCAGCTGCTTGGCCTTCTTGGGCTCGCGGTACGCGTAGAAGGCGATGCTCTCTTCCGGCCCGTAGGTCAGCCACTGATCGAGGCTGAGCCCATTGCCCTTCGACTTTGAGATCTTCTCGCCCTTTTCATCGAGGAACATCTCGTAGTTGAAGCCCTCGGGTGGGCGGGCACCGAGCACGCGCGCGATCTTCCCCGATTGCGTCGCCGAATCGATCAGGTCCTTGCCCGCCATCTCGTAATCAACGCCGAGCGCGACCCAGCGCATCGCCCAATCGACCTTCCACTGCAGCTTGGCCTGGCCGCCCAGGATCGACTGCTCGATCCGCTCGCCCTCATCCTCGAACGCGACGATGCCAGCCTCGGCATCCACGACCTCGACCGGCACCTGCAGCACGATGCCGCTCTTCCGGCTGATCGGCAGAACCGGCGAATAGGTCGCCTGCCGCTCGGCCCGCAGCGTCGGCAGCATCACGTCCATGATCGCCTGGTAGCGGCGCAGCACCTGGCGCAGCGTCTCGTCGAAACGGCCGCTCGCATAAGCCTCGCTCGCCGACATGAACTCATAGTCGAAGCCGAACCGGTCGAGGAATTGCCGTAGCATCGCATTATTGTGATGCGCGAAGCTTTCGTGCGTGCCGAACGGATCGGGGATGCGCGTCAGCGGCTTGCCCAGATGCTCACGCAGCATGTCGCCGTTCGGCACATTGTCCGGCACCTTGCGGAGCCCATCCATGTCGTCGCTGAAGGCGATCAGCCTCGTCGGCACGTCGGACAGCGCGTGGAAGGCGTTGCGCACCATGGTGGTGCGCAGAACCTCGTTGAACGTGCCGATATGCGGCAGACCCGAAGGCCCGTAGCCGGTTTCGAAAAGCACATCACCCTTGTCGGGCGCCTGCCCGTCGGACAGCCCCGGATAGCGTTTCAGCAGCTTGCGGGCCTCTTCATACGGCCACGCCTTCGACGCCAAAGCAGCGTCCTTAAGCTCCTGATTCAACGACACTTGGTTGCCCTTTCGTTCCGCCTGGACCATCTAGTACGGATGGCGGCTTCTTTGCCTTATCCTGCGCTTCACGCAACCCATGGCGACATCTGGATCGCGTCACCGGATGGCGAGGTACGGGGCATTGGCCGCGGCGAGGCGATCGCACGCGCGGCCGAGACGCCGACCATCATGCTCAACACGCCGCTGGTGGGGCAAAGGCTCGGTTATCCCGAACTGTCCGGCCTCGACCTGCTGGAGTTGTTTGCCTTCATCTATCCGGCGCGCTTCGCAGTACCGACCCCGCATGGCCTCGCGAGCGTGCTCGGGCTGGAGCCGCCAAAGGACGATGCGGCCGCCGCGGCCTTCCTGCTGGACGCCACGGCCAAGCTGCTCGAGACGCTCGACGGAGCGTGGCCGGAACGCGAGGGGGCTTGGGCATCGGCGCAGTCGCTCTATCGCCTGCGCTGGTCCTGGGCTCCGGCAGTCGCCGAGCGGCTGCGGCGGCCCGAGCGCGACGAACGCTGGCTGTTCTCGCGCCTGCCCGAATGGGAGGACGCGCCGCCGCGTCCGCAGCCGCGCACCGTCCGCATCGGCGCCGAACAGACGGCCGAACGGCTTCGCCACCTGCTCGGCCCCGATGCCGAGCTGCGGGAGGGACAGCGCCGCTATGCCGAGACGGCAGCCGATCCGTTCGGCCCGCGCAAGGCGGAAGGCCGGCCCAATATGCTGCTGGCCGAGGCCGGAACGGGCATCGGCAAGACGCTCGGCTATCTTGCGCCCGCTTCCTTGTGGGCCGAGCAGGCAGACGGCGCAGTGTGGATATCCACCTACACCAAGGCGCTGCAGCGGCAGCTGGATCGGGAGGGGTTGCGGCTGTTCCCGGACGCGGCGGAGCGCAAGGCCAAGATCGTCGTTCGGAAGGGGCGCGAGAATTACCTGTGCCTGCTGAACCTGGAAGATGCGCTTCAGGGCGGCTTTGCCGGACGGGCTGCAATCCTGGCGCAGCTGGTGGCGCGCTGGGCCGCCTATAGCAAGGATGGCGACATGGTCGGCGGCGACCTGCCCGGCTGGTTGCCGACCCTGTTCCGCAGGGCCGGTTCGACCGCGCTTACCGATCGCCGCGGCGAGTGCGTCTATGCGGGGTGCCCGCATTATCGCAAATGCTTCATCGAACGGTCGGCGCGCGCCAGCAGCCAGGCGGACATCGTCATCGCCAACCATGCCCTGGTCATGGTCAACGCCGCGCGCGGGCGCGACACGGCCAACCCGCCGACTCGCTTCGTGTTCGACGAAGGACATCACCTGTTCGACGCGGCCGATTCCACCTTCGGATCGGCGCTGACGGGTCAGGAGGCGATCGAGCTGCGCCGCTGGCTAATCGGGCCGGAGGGCAAGTCGCGCGGACGTCGGCGCGGACTCGCCGCCCGCCTGTCGGACGTGGCCTCCTACGACGAGGCGGGGCAAGCTGCGTTGGAGGCGGCGGTGGACGCGGCCGGCTTCCTCCCCGGCGACGGCTGGCTCCAGCGCATCGGCGAAGGCGCGGCCTTTGGACCGATCGAGGCGCTGCTCGCGGCAGTGCGCGGCACCGTCTATGCCCGCGCAGCGTCACAGGATGCCGGCTACGGGCTCGAAACCGAGATGGCCGAGCCTGATCCAGCCCTCGTCGATGCCGCGGCCCCGGCTGCCGAAGCGCTGGAGCGGCTGCATCGCCCGATGATCGCGCTCGGCAAGCGGCTGGAGGCGGTGCTGGAGGACGGTCCCGACTGGCTCGACGCGCAGGCGCGAGCGCGCATCGAGGGCGCGATCGCCGGTCTGTCGTGGCGCACGCAGACCCTCACGGGCTGGATCGCGTTGCTCGGCCGGATTAGCGGCATTGCGGATCCGGACTTCGTCGACTGGCTCGCGCTGGACCGGATCGAAGGGCGCGAGTTCGACATCGGCCTGCATCGGCGCTGGCTCGACCCCACCCGGCCGCTCGCCGAGTCGGTGCTGAAGCCCGCGCACGGCGTGATCGTCACCTCCGCCACCCTACGTGGCGGCGGCGAAGGGTGGGAAAGTGCCGAGGCGCGCACTGGCGTCGCTCACCTGGATGCGCCGGCGCTTCATTTCGCGGCGGAAAGCCCGTTCGATTATGCGGGCAGCAGCGAAGTGGTGGTGGTGACCGACGTCAAGCGCGGCGACCTCGCGCAACTGGCGGGAGCCTATGCCCGCCTGATCGAGGCGGCGGACGGCGGCACGCTGGGCCTGTTCACCTCGATCCAGCGGCTGAAGAGCGTGCATGCGCGTATCGCCGACCGGCTCGCCCGTACCGGCCTGCCCGTCCATGCCCAGCATGTCGATCCAATGGATACGGGCACATTGGTCGACATCTTCCGCGACGATCCGCGCGCCTCGCTCATCGGCACCGATGCCTTACGCGACGGTGTCGACGTGCCCGGCCATTCGCTACGGCTGGTCGTGATGGAAGGCGTGCCCTGGCCTCGCCCCACTGTGCTCCACGCGGCGCGGCGGGCCGCAGGCGGCGGCACCGCTTATGATGACCGCGTGGTACGTGCACGCCTTGCGCAGGCTTTCGGACGGTTGATCCGGCGGCAGGGCGACCGCGGCATGTTCGTCCTGCTGTCCGCGGCCACACCCTCGCGGCTGCTCAATGCCTTCCCGCCCGGCGTCCCGATCCACCGGCTTCCTCTGGATCAGGCCGTGACGCGGGTTCGTTCGCGGCTTTCGCAAACGCCCACTTTGGGGCATGAGGCGGGCGATCCTATCCTGTCCCAGGGAATCGCATGAAGGTTCTGACGCTGCTGCGCCACGCCAAGTCGAGCTGGGACGATTCCGTTGCGCGTGATTTCGACCGCCCTCTGAACCGCCGCGGGCGCCTCGCCGCTCGCGCAGTTGGCAGGGCGATGCGGAGCGAGGGGCTCATCTTCAACGCTGTCGTGGCTTCTCCCGCCGTGCGGGTGATGGAGACGCTGTCCGAAGTCGCGGACAGCTATGGCGCGTCGCTGGAGCCCAGATGGGAGCAGCGCATCTATCTCGCTTCCGCGGACACCCTGTTGGAGGTGGTGCACGAAGTGGCTGACGCGGCGGATCGTGTGCTGCTGATTGGACATAGCCCGGGCATGGAAGCGCTGGCACTTCTGCTTACAGAGGGCACGAGCGGCGCCCTGCGCGACGCGCTCGAGATCAAATTTCCAACCGGCACGCTGGCCGAGATCAGCCTGGACGTAAGTGCATGGGGCGATGTAGCGGAGGCCAAGGGTACGCTCACGCGCTTCATACGTCCGCGCGATCTCGACCCCGCACTGGGTCCGGACGAGGATAGTTATTGAGCATCCATCATCCTTCCGGCCGTTCGTTTCGAGTGTAGTCGAGTAACAGTCACAAGCGCGGTCAAGGTTTCTCGACGTCGCTCGAAACGAACGGATCGTGTGAATGGCAAAGTCCGACCTCCTCGCCAAATACAACGCCAAGCGCGACTTCGCGAAGACCGCCGAGCCCGCGGGCGAGATCGCGGCGGGCGGGGGAAATCGCTTCATGGTCCAGAAGCACGACGCCACCCGCCTCCACTGGGATTTTCGTCTGGAACTGGATGGCGTGATGAAGAGCTGGGCCGTCACCCGCGGCCCCAGTCTCGACCCCGCCGAGAAACGGCTGGCCGTCCGCACCGAGGACCACCCCCTCTCC
>CAKTCN010000056.1 GCA_934539295.1 uncultured Allosphingosinicella sp. | reverse complement strand
GGATCTCGCCCTTTACCTCCACCGTGATCTTCTTGGATAGGTCGCCCGACGCCACGGCGGTCGTCACCTCGGCGATGTTTCGCACTTGGCCCGTCAGGTTGGTCGCCATAGCGTTCACGTTGTCGGTCAGGTCCTTCCAGGTGCCGGCGACGCCCTCCACGCGTGCCTGGCCGCCGAGCTTGCCCTCCGTGCCCACTTCGCGTGCCACGCGGGTCACCTCGGACGCGAAGGAGGCGAGCTGTTCCACCATCGTGTTCACGACCTTGCCGATGCGCAGGAATTCGCCGCGGAGCGGGCGTCCGTCGATCTCCACCGTCATGGTCTGCGACAGGTCGCCCTTCGCCACGGCGCCGATCACGCGGCTGACCTCGGCGGTCGGCTGCACCATGTCCTCGATCAGCTCGTTCACCGCGGAGAGCGTCTGCTCCCAACCCCCGCGACCACCACGGATGCGGCCGCGCTGGTTGATCTTGCCTTCCTTGCCGACCACCATCGACAGGCGCTGGACCTCGTTCGTCATGTCTTCGTTGAGGCCGACGATCTCGTTGAAGAGCGCGGCGATCTCGGCATCGATGCCGCTATTGTCTTCGCTTAGCCGAACGGAGAAGTCGCCGCGTCGAAACGCGCGCAGCGCATTCAAGAGTTCACGACGATCCGACGTATCGACCCGGGTCTCGATGTTCACAAGGAACTCCCGCCGCCACCGCCCCAGGACCCCCCCGAAGCACACCGATGCGGCAACCAGCATTAACGTAGATCCCGAGAGCAAGGTTCCACACGTGGGTTAGAGATTTCGGGGGTTGCAACTGGGTCGAGGGACCTCGACAATGGCCACGGCGCTGCGAGGTCAAGCAATCATTCACGAACGTCATGGCGGATAACGCGCAAACCCTTTCGTTCATCAGGTCGTCATTCCGTTCCGTCTGGATGCTCGAGCTGCTCTGCGTGTTGCGCGCATTCCGGGGTCGGGAGTTCGGCGCGCGCGAACTGGTGGAACGGCTTCGCGCGTCCGACCTGATCGTGCGGCAGAGCCTGGATGCGCTGCTCGCCGCCGGGCTGGTGCTGGTGGAGGAAGGCCGCGTGCGTTATGCGCCCGCCAACCCCGAACTTGACGCACTCGTTGCTGCGGCCGAAGACCTTTATGCGCGGCGGCCGGACATGGTCCGTCGTACCATCGTCATGTCGGGTACCGACCCGCTGTCGGCATTCTCCGACGCGTTCAGGCTGAGGAGGGATTAGTGGCCGATCTATTCCCGACCGCCGTCTACCTCCTTTGCCTTGCGACCAGCATCGCCTGTGCCTGGCTGCTCGCCCGCAGCTATCGCCGCACGGGAACCAGGATGTTGTTGTGGAGCGCGCTCTGCTTCGCGCTGCTAGCCGGCAACAACCTGTTCGTGATCATCGACCTGGTGCTCATCGAGCACATCAGCTTCCAGTTGCCCCGCCTTGCCTTCTCGCTCGCGGCGGTCGCCGTCTTGTTGTTCGGCTTCATCTGGGATGTCGAGGAATGATCGAGTCCGTCCTTCTCGCCAAGTTCCTGTCGGGGGCCGTCACCATGGGGTTCGGCGTGGCAGGGTTGTTCTTCCTGCGCTTCTGGCGCCGAACACGCGACGACCTGTTCATCGCCTTTGCCAGCGCCTTCTGGCTGCTGGGGCTTGTTCAAGCCTTGCTGGCGCTTACCCGATTTTCGGAAGAGGAACGCAGCTTCCTCTACCTGTTCCGCCTTGCCGCTTTCGGGATCATCCTTGCGGCCATATGGCGCAAGAACCGGGCGGCAAGGCGCTAGCATCAATCCTTGCGAGGCCTCCTGCCCGAATAAAGGAGGGCCGCGACGACAGCTGCCGATCCGACGCCCACCGCCACACCGGCGGTCAGATATTGCTTGCGGCGCTTGCGGTCTGCGACATCCGCTGCTGCCTCGCGCAACGCCTCGGATCCTTCGAGATGTGCCGCGTTGTCGACCGTTTCTTTCGTGGGATACCGGGGTTCGTTCGCCATCTTTCCTCTCCTATGGACGGCCGTAAGGGATGCGCCCATAATCTCATCTGCGCGTTCAAGGCTATACGCCTTTTGGCGCGGGAACGGAGGATCGGATGGACTTCATCAGGAACATGACCCAGCGTGACTGGATCATCGCGGCCGTGGCCTTCATCTGCGGGGCGATCATCTTCTAACCTGTGCAAGCCGTGCGAGCGGCACCCGGAGGTGGCGCCTTGCGTTCCCATCCGATCCCTTGATGAATGGAGCCGTCATGAGCCGCATCCTTGTCCTTTATTATTCCGCTTATGGCCATATCGAGCAGATGGCGGAAGCCGTCGCCGAAGGCGCGCGTTCGGCGGGTGCCCAGGTCGATATCAAGCGCGTGCCCGAATTGGTGCCGGAGGAGCTTGCACGTTCCTCGCACTACAAGCTGGACCAGGCTGCGCCGATCGCAACCGTCAACGAGCTGCCGGACTATGATGCGATCATCGTGGGGGTAGGCACGCGCTACGGACGAATGGCGTCGCAGATGGCGAACTTCCTGGACCAGACCGGCGGTCTATGGGCACGCGGTGCGCTGAACGGAAAGGTTGGGTCGGCTTTCACCTCCACGGCAACGCAGCATGGCGGCCAGGAAACCACCCTGATGGCAATCCATACCAATCTGCTGCATCTCGGCATGGTGCTGGTCGGCCTGCCTTACAGTTTCCAGGGCCAGATGCGCCTCGACGAGATCACGGGCGGTGCGCCTTATGGCGCGACCACCATCGCAGGCGGCGACGGATCGCGCCAGCCGACGCAGAACGAACTCGAAGGCGCTCGTTTTCAGGGCCGTCACGTGGCGGAGATAACCAATAGGCTGTTCCCAGCCTGAGCTCCCACTTCGATCTTGAGAGCCCGACCCACATCGTCAGCGGAAGCGGGAAGCGCTTTCACCTCGGGTGATCAGGCTCTAGATGGGTCGGGTGAGATCCAGCTTCGAACATGCGTAGCCGCCTTAAGCCGCTGGCGCCTCTCGGCGGCGACCAGCTGCGTGCATCCTCCCCGATCGACCATGCCGCGCTCTCGGCTTCGGCAGGAACGGGCAAGACGCACGTGCTGACCGCCCGCGTGCTGCGCCTGCTCCTGTCGGGCGTAGATGCGTCCGCGATCCTGTGCCTGACATTCACGAAGGCCGGTGCGGCCGAGATGGCGCACCGCATCCAGGAACGGCTCGCTTATTGGGTGCGGCTGAAGGATGCCGATCTGGGGCGTGAGCTCCTCGCGCTTGGCGAAGATCCGGGGCCGGAGATGCGCGATCATGCCCGCACGCTCTTCGCGCGTGTGCTGGATGCTTCAGGTGGCGGGCTGCGCATTCAGACCATCCATGCTTTTTCCCAATCCTTGCTCGGCGCCTTTCCGGCGGAAGCAGGCTTGGTTCCGGGATTTCGGCCGCTGGAGGGGAGGGAGGAACAATTGCTCGCCCGCCGCACGCTCGCCGACCTGCTGGTGAAGGCGGAGGGTGAAGGCGACCTCGGCCTCCTCGCCGATATGCAGGCCTTGAGCCACAGATTGGGGGAGGGAGGCGCCGAATCGTTCCTGATGCAGTGCGCCCGTGCACCCATTGCTCTGGAGGAGATTGGCCCCCGGCAAGGCATCGAGGCACGGCTGCGCCGCGCCTTCGACTTGCCAGCCGGCGAGATCGAGGAGGCGATTGCCGCCCAATGTTGTGACACGGTGTTCGACGTCGATGCGCTGCGGCGAATCAGCCAGCTCAACGGGAGCTGGACCGCCAAGAGCGGCCCTCAACGCGCCTCCTTGTGCGAAGCGTGGCTAGCCGCGGAGCCTGCCCGGCGTGGCTTGTTGCTTGACGACCTTCATGCCGTCTGGGCCAAGAAGGATGGCGAGATCCGATCCTTCGGCAAAGGACAGGCGCCGCAGCATGAGGATTATGCCAGGCTTGCCACTGCCGCGTTCGAATGCTGCACGCGGCTGGTCGCCATGCGGCGCACCGCGCGGCTGGTCGCAATCTTCGCTGCCGGCCTGCGTGCGGGTCAGGCATTTGCGCTTAGCTATGCCGATGCCAAGCGCGCTGCTGGGCTGATCGATTTTGACGACCTAATCCGCCGCGCTGAGGAGTTGTTGCTGACGCCTGGAATGGGTGAATGGGTGCGCTACAAGCTCGATCAGTCGACCGACCACATCCTGGTCGACGAGGCGCAGGACACGAACGAGCGGCAGTGGAACATCGTGCGCGCCATCGCGCTCGAGTATTTCGCGGGGGAGGGGGCGTCGCAGGGCCGCCGTACCATCTTTACCGTCGGAGACTTCAAGCAGGCCATCTTCGGCTTCCAGGGCACCGATCCGGACAGCTTCGAGGTGGCACGGGCCTGGTTCGCGCGCGAGGCTGCCGGCGTAGATCGCGACTTCCTCGACCTGTCGATGGATCGCAGTTTTCGCTCGGCTCCCGAGATCCTGGCGCTGGTCGATCGCGTCGTCGAAAACCTCGGCCACGACACACTTGGTCTTCCCCGCTCGCCACGGGCGCATGAGGCGCATCATACCGGCCGTCCCGGTTCGGTGGTGTTGTGGCAGCCTTACTCCGAAGAAAGCGAAGACGATGGCGAAGATCCGGGAGAGGAAGGCTGGGTCAGCGACACCGTACGCCGCTATGCCGGACAGCTCGCACGCCAGATCAAACGATGGCTCGATAATCCCTTCCATGTCGAGGCCAAGAAGCGGCCGTTGAAGCCGGAGGACATTCTGATCCTGGTTCGTCGGCGCTCGACCCTCGCCGCGCTCATCGTTGCCCGGCTTCATGCTGAAGGTGTCCCCGTGGCAGGCGTCGATCGCTTGCTGCTGTCGGCGCCGTTGGCGGTCCAGGATATGCTTGCGGCCGCGCGCTTTGCCGTACAACCGCTCGATGACCTTAACCTCGCCGGCCTGTTGGTCTCGCCGCTAATCGGCTGGTCACAGGATGAATTGCTGGAAGCCGCGCATGCTCGTCCCGGCAGCCTGTGGGACAGCGTTCGCGATCGGTGCGAGGCGCTTGGCGCACTGCTCGCCATGGTCGACTATACGTCGCCTCATCAGTTCTTCGAAACGATCCTGTCCGGCCCGTTGCAGGGACGGCGCAAGTTGCTGGAGCGGCTGGGTCCTGAAGCACGTGACCCGATCGAAGAACTGCTCGCAGGCGCGCTGGATTTCGAAATGAAGGGCCCTGCTTCGCTCCAGCGCTTCCTCGACTGGTTCGCACGGGGCGATGTCGAGATCGTGCGCGATCCGTCTGCGCCGCTCGATGCGGTGCGCGTCATGACCGCGCACGGGTCTAAAGGGCTGCAATCGCCGGTGGTCATACTGGCGGACGCGTGCGTGGACCCCGATCGGTCGCGCGGAGGGTCGGTGGAACTCGTCATCGACGACGCACCTGCGCTTCCACTGTTCCGGCCGCGCAAGGACGAGCTTGCGGAGCCGCTCGCCGCGCAGCTCTCGGCGCAGGACCGCCGCGATGCGCAGGAGCATTGGCGGTTGCTCTACGTCGCCATGACGCGTGCGGAGGAAAGGCTTTACGTAGGCGGCGCGCTCGGTGCCGCCGACAGTGGCGGACCATCGCCGCGCAGCTGGTTCAGTGCGATCGAGCGATCCATGGATGGTCTTGGATGCGAATGGCGCGAGGATGAGCTGTGGAGAACGGCCCGGCGCTTCGGAGCGACCGAGATCGCTGCTAAGCACGCCCCGGCGGTCGCCAGGCGCATGCCCCTGCCGCTGCCGGCATGGCTGCACCAGCCTGCGCCGCTCGAGGCACGTCCGCCGCGGCCGCTTGCGCCCTCGGCGATCGGCGACGACGAGGTGGCAGACGCGCCGCCGACGCCCGCCATGCGCGAGGCTGCACGTCGCGGTAAGCTGCTACACCGCCTGTTCGAACGCTTGCCTGGCGTGCTGGTCGAGGAACGGGAGATGCGGGCGGACAGGTGGCTGGAGCGCTCGGCAGGCGTTGCCGATGCCGCGGTTCGCGCTGCGCTGGTGCACGATGTGTGCCGGGTCATCAGCGATCCGCGCTTCACCGACTTGTTCGCTGCCGATACGCTGGCGGAGGCGCCGATTGCGGCCGTCCTCGCCAATGGTGTGGTCGTTTCCGGCACCGTCGATCGCCTGGCGATCGGTCCCGACCTGATCCGACTGGCCGACTTCAAGACTGATCGGCGCCCGCCGAGGAGCGAGGCCGACATTCCTGTGCAGCATATCCGTCAGATGGCAGCCTATGTCGCAGCGCTCGACATCGTCTTTCCGGGCAGGCCGGTGACCGCCACCCTCCTTTATACGGCGGGGCCGATCCCGTTCGTGCTCGATGCTGAAACACTTGCTGCCCACGCACCCGCTTGAGCGGGAACGGGCGGCTCCCTACATCGCCTTCAACCTTTCAGGAGATCGACATGGCTACCAAGACCGTCACTGATGACAGCTTCCAGAACGACGTGCTGGGCGCGAGCGGCCCCGTGCTCGTGGACTTCTGGGCAGAATGGTGCGGTCCGTGCCGGATGATCGCTCCCGCGCTCGAGGAAATCAGCAAGGAATTGGGCGAGAAGGTGACCATCGCCAAGCTGAACATCGACGACAATCCCGATGCGCCTTCCCGCTACGGCGTGCGTGGTATTCCGACCATGATCCTGTTCAAGGACGGCGCCCCGGCTGCCACCAAGGTCGGTGCCGCCCCCAAGAGCGCCATCCAGGGCTGGCTCGAACAGCAGCTGTAAGACTGGCGGCATTGCCCTCTTCCTTGCGCAGGTGCGTGGGAGGAGGGCAGCGCAATTATCCCGCGCCGCGACCCTGCTTGCGCTCGGCGCGCCACCATCTTAGCTATTCTCTTATGGCGACGGGCCCGACCATCAGAATGGCCCTTACGGCCTCGCCCACGGAAGAGGGCAAGGCAGCCGAATCTGTGCTTCGCGCCAGCTACCCCTTCGTTGAGACCGGGAATGCCGACATCGTTGTCGCGCTCGGCGGAGACGGCTTCCTTCTTCAGACACTGCACGACATGCTCGACCATGGCTGTGTGAAGCCGGTTTTCGGCATGAATCGCGGTACCGTCGGTTTCCTCATGAACGATTGGAATGTTCAGGGGCTCGGTGATCGGGTTGCACGCGCCAAACCGGTATCCGTCGCACCGCTTGCGATGCGGTCGGTGACGGTCGGCGGCGACGTGGTGGAGGACACCGCCTTCAACGAAGTCTCGCTGCTTCGTGAGACTCGCCAGACGGCCTGGATCGAGATTTCGGTGGGCGAGCGTGTGGTGCTGCCGCAGCTCGTGGCGGACGGCGTGATGGTGGCGACACCCGTCGGCTCCACTGCCTATAATTTATCTGCCCACGGTCCTATCCTTCCGCTTGGCTCCAATCTCGTCGCGCTGACCCCTATCAGTCCGTTCCGGCCACGGCGGTGGCGCGGCGCGCTCATCCCCGACGATCTCGACATCCGCTTCCGCGTGCTCGACTCCAAAAAGCGCCCCGTCTCCGCTGTGGCGGACAACCTTGAAGTACGCGAAGTCGAGACGGTCAGCATCCGCGTGGACCGCTCGCGCGAACTCACGCTCCTGTTCGATCCGGAGCATGCATTGGACGAGCGGATCACGATGGAGCAATTTACTGCCTGAAAGGCGCTTGCAGTCCCCAGAAACATACGGCATAGGGCCGGCCTCGCCCTTGAACAGGGCGGCCCAGCCTGGTCATTCCGGCGTGGCGCAGCGGTAGCGCAGCGGACTGTTAATCCGTTGGTCGTAGGTTCGAATCCTACCGCCGGAGCCACCAGGCAACATCATTCCACATCGTCATATCATCAAGGTCCCAGCGTCTAGGACCTTCAACGCCGTTCGTTTCGAGCGTAATCGAGAAACGCAGCACCGGTGACCCGCTTCTCGACTTCGCTCGAAGCAAACGGTGGTGGGATAACCTAAGCCAATTCGAACTGACGCGGTGCCTCCGCAGACGCATTGACCGCCGCCGCCTTATATTCCTGCGTTTTCGCACGATCCTGCCTGCGGTCGCGCAGCAGTCCGCCTGCCACCACCAGATCGACCAGAGTCACGGCCGCTACCGTCGCGATCGCAATCGTGGCGCCCTTCTTCTGGTCCTCGCGTGCATTGCTGTAGCCGATGGCGAGCGTACCGAGATCCAGCAGGTCGCCGCCCACGCGGCTCCAGATCGCCGGCTGGGTGGCATCGGTGAGGGCCAGAGCGCCCGCGCTGATCTCACGCGCGCCATAGGCCCTGATCAGTCCTTCCTTGCCCTCCAGGCCCACCGCACGCGCGATCGCGCCTGGTGCGGCGATTTCGGCGATGCCGAGGCCAATGCTGAACCAGCCGAGGCCATGTGCGAGCGTGTCGAAGATGGTGGCGCTGCTCTTGAGACCGCGCGAGGCGGTCCCCTCAATCTGATCCGTCATTACAATCTCCCTCAAACATAGCGCCTTCAACGCGCATCTGCTGTTCGGGTCGCCTGAACTCGCCGCGCGCGCCGCACTTTCGGACGCAGCTGCTAGTCATTCGCAGGAGGAACTGTGTCCTTGGCCCGGCTGTTCTCGCGCAAAGACTTCAGGAGATCAGATGATGGTTACCAAGACGGAGACTCGCCGTTCGGCAAAGAGCGAAGACAAGAGCGCCTTTTCATGGGGCAACAAGGATAACGGCATGCTGATCGGCGCGGCGCTGGCCGGTGCAGCCGCCGGCTTCGTCGCCAATTACGGACGCAAGTTCCTGATCCAGTCAGCCAGCGGCGCGGCCGGCGAGTGGGACAAGGCGCTGATCGCCGAGCACAAGGCGACGCTCGCCTTGTTCGACAAGATGGAGGCGACGGATAATAGCGCCAAGGGCAAGCGGTCCATCCTGCTGCACCAGCTCAAGTTCGCTTTGTCCAAGCATGCGATCGAAGAAGAGATGGTGATTTATCCTGCCATGCGCGAAGCCGGCCTCACCGCCGATGCCGACGAACTCACCACCGAGCATGGCTATGTGAAGACCTATCTCTACGACTTGCAGGAACTCGCCAACGACGATCCCAAGTGGCTCGCCACAGTGAAGGAGTTCCGAGCCATGATCGAGGACCATATGCGCGAGGAGGAGAACGACCTGTTCCCGCGCCTCAAGGCCCAACTCTCCCCTGAGAAGAACAAGGAGCTGACCGCCATGATGAACAAGGAAGGCTTCATGTTCGCCTGACCTGTTCGGACAGTACGAGAAAGGGCCGGTTCGCGAAGTGCGAGCCGGCCCTTTTCTATACGGGATGTTCTCCCCACTACGTCATTGCGAGCAGAGCGAAGCAATCCAGGGCTGACTCCGCGGCCCACTGGATTGCTTCGTCGCTACGCTCCTCGCAATGACCCAGTGTAGGTCACAAAGCCCCGTGGCAATGCTTGTACTTGCGGCCCGATCCACAGGGGCAGGGCGCGTTCCGGCTTTCCGGCTCGGCCACGGCACCACTCGCCGGCATGTCGGGCTGCGGGCTCTGCATCGGGGGCAGGCGCGACATGATCGTGCCGGTGGCGCGGTCGATATCGGCGCTGTCGTCGTCGCCCGTGAACGGGTCGATATGGGTCGTGACGAAGTCGGGGATCTCGGGGAAATCCGGTACCTCGGGCACCTGGAAGGTGAACTGCGCATAAGCCAGCGTGCGCGTCACCGACTCCCGGATCTGGTTCAGCATGCGCTCGAACTGCTGGAACGCCTCATGCTTATATTCGTCGATCGGCTTCTTCTGCGCATAAGCGCGCAGGTGAATGACCTGACGCAGCGCGTCGAGCATGGCGAGATGCTCCTTCCAGTGCAGGTCGAGCGCCTGCAGCAGGATGCTCTTCTCGATCTGCACGTACGTTTCCGGCTCTAGTTCAGCCGTCTTGGCCGCCAGTGCCTCGTCCGCCATGCCGCGGATGCGCTCTTCCAGTATCTCAGGATCGACCGCCTCTTCCTTCAGCCAGTCGTCGATCGGCGGCTCGAGGTTCAACAGGTCGCGAACGCGGGTCTTCAGCAGTTCCACGTCCCACTGCTCGGGATAGGTGTTGGGCGGGCACGCCTCCCCGACGATGCCGTTGACCGTCTCGGCCCGCATGTCCTCGACCACGTCGCCGATCGTCTCGGCGTCCATGATGTCGGCGCGCTGCTCGTAGATGACCTTGCGCTGATCGTTCATCACGTCATCATATTCGACGACCTGCTTGCGGATGTCGTAGTTGCGCGCCTCGACCTTCTTCTGCGCGGTCTCGATCGCCTTGGAGATCCAGGGCGAGACGATCGCCTCGCCATCGGCCAGGTTCTTGTTCATCAGGCGCGCAAAGGCGGTCTGCGGGCCGAAGATGCGCAGCAGATCGTCGTCGAGGCTCAGGTAGAAGCGGCTGAGGCCGGGGTCGCCCTGGCGGCCGGAGCGGCCGCGCAGCTGGTTGTCGATGCGGCGGCTCTCGTGGCGCTC
>CAKTCN010000055.1 GCA_934539295.1 uncultured Allosphingosinicella sp. | reverse complement strand
CAGGGTAGCTATGTACGGACGGGATAACCGCTGAAAGCATCTAAGCGGGAAGCCTCCCTCGAGATAAGATTTCATAGAGCCGTCAGAGACCATGACGTTGATAGATCGGATGTGGAAGCGCGGTAACGCGTGAAGCTAACCGATACTAATTGCTCTATTCGCGCTTGAGAGTTGCACACCATCAACAACAGTGCTGGACAACCAGCACCGGTTGTCACTTCCAGCCGCACCGATCTGAAACCCCTGCACCCGCTTCATTGCCTGGTGGCTATAGCGTCCGTGAACCACCCGATCCCATCCCGAACTCGGCCGTGAAACCAGACTGCGCCAATGGTACTATCGCTCAAGCGATGGAAGAGTAGGTCGTCGCCAGGCATTGAAGCCGGTGCAGAGGAAAAACCCATTCACACGTCACCAACACGAAATACACCGCTCGGGGCCGCTGCGCTCATCGCCAGCACGCATGAAGCGTGCCGCCGAGCGGCCCAGCTGATGGGAACCCATCAAAGTACCACTTTGATGGGACCCAAGTGTCGCGGGGTGGAGCAGCCCGGTAGCTCGTCAGGCTCATAACCTGAAGGTCACAGGTTCAAATCCTGTCCCCGCAACCAACGCCATAGAACTACACACGCCGCCCCCAGGGGCGCGTTGTCGTTTGTGGCGTAGGCGATAAGATCCGACACCTTCGCGGAGACCTCGACCTCGGGACCACGCTCGCCCGCCGGGTAGATCGTCACGCTCTCGAGCAGCGTGGCGAGGATCGCCGCCGCCTCCGGCCGGACCGCGTCGTCGTCAAGCGACGCACGCAGTGCCTCCACCCTGGCCGTGAAACGCTCCAGCAGCACCGTAGCAGGTGGCAGATCAGGCGTGGCGGTGAGACGCGGGCTGGTGCCGAGCGCCGCCTCCAGCCGGGCCTTCTCACTCTCCCGCTCCGTCAGCAACGCGGTCAGCGCCGGGCTGACCACGCCCGACAGGAAGTTCTGGGCGAGGCTGGCGATCTCGATCTCCACCTGGCTCAGCCGGGCTTCAGCCGCCGTATCGCGTCGATCGTCCGTCCTGACCCGACGCTGCGTTTCCAACTCGAACTCCTCCACGAAGACGCGGGCGTGTTCCTCGGTCAGCAGCCGGTCCCGGAGAATCGCCAGCGTGGCGGTCTCGAGCGGCGCCTTGCGGACCGACACCTTGTTGGAGCAGGTGCCGCGCTCCTTCTCGCCGGCGCAGCGGTAATAGTCCTTGCCGCTGATCGTGTAATTAGAACCGCAGCAGCTGCAGCGGATGAGCCCCGACAGCAGGTGCCGGGCACGGTTACGTCCAGCCGGAGAGGCGGCTTGCGGCTGACGCCGTCGCCGCTCCATCTCCGCCTGCACCGCCTCCCACGTGGCGTCGTCGACGATGCGAAGATCGGGCACTTCGACCTCGACCCGTTCCGACCGGTCGCGCAGCCGGTAGCGGCGCTCGCGCCTGTCGCTATCCGGGTTCTTGCGCCACTGACGGCGGCCCCACACCAGGCGACCGACGTAGAGGGGGTTGTTGAGGATGCCGACCAGCTTCTTCGGGTCGCCCCGGATGGTCGAGGCATTCCACTGGCCGCCGCGGGGACCGGGCACGCCCTCCTCGTTGAGGCGGGTGGCGATCTGGATGGAGGACAAGCCGGCGATGAAGTCGGCGCAGATGCGTCGGACGACCTCGGCCGGGTGGTCGTCGATCTCGAGCAAGCCGCGGACGAGCTCGCCTTTGGCGTCCAGCTTGATGAACCGCTTGAAGCCATAGGCTCGGCCGCCGGCGAACCGACCGGCGAGGACGGCTGCGTTCATGCCTCTCAAAGTCTTGTCGACAAGGTTCTTCAGGAACAGCGCGCCAAGCAGGGCTGCGACCGCGAACTTGACCTCGTCGACATGCCCCTCGCTGAGGGTATGGAGCTGGACGCGGTCATAAGACAGCTTCTTGCCGAGCCACGCCACGTCTTCCGGGTCGCGCGCCAGGCGGTCGAGCGATTCCGACACGACCATGTCGACCGTGTTAATGCACCATGCCGGCCTGCCGAACGGCATCCGGCGTGGCGCCGGTCCATAGCCGAAACGCGCGATAGAAAGAGTTCGGCTCGTCAAACCCAAGCAAGAACGAGATCTCGGCGACCGACAGCGACGTGCTCTCGAGATAATGGCGTGCTATCTCCGCTCGCGTTTCTTTAGGATCTGCTGGTAGCTCTTGCCCTCGGCCTCGATGCGCCGCTGCATCGTGCGCTTGCTGAGCGCCAGCTTGCTGCTGATGGCTTCCATCGAGACCTAAAGCTGATGCTCTTGGGCGGCATCTTCATCTGGTGCCGCCTGATCGCCTTTGGCTGCTTGCTATTCGTCGGCTTCCTGCTGGTCACCGCAGGCCTCGTGCTCAGTGCCACCGGACATGCCTAGCGATACGCGCTGCTGGGAGTCGCCACCTTCGCGATCGCCAGGGGGCTGGACGCGTGGGTCGCCCGTGACCTGGGACGTCGTGAAGCCGATACCATTGAAGAGAGGCAAGCGACGTAGGCATACTCGTCGGCGATCATCGCGCGCGGGCCTGTAAAGGATGAGAACTGTCTCGGTGGGTAAGCTGGCGCTATCCTCAACCGCGCCTAGCGAAGCGCGGGAACGGAAAAGTTGGGTTCGCCTCCCGCCCAGACAGCCATCCGACGCGCACATCAACTAACGAGTAACCGGATCATCCATCGCGGGCGACCAAGGATGGCGAACGCGATAGGGTCGGTCGAGGGTATCTGGACGGGGTGCGCCGTTCCTGCTATGATCTCTGGATCGGCCTGCTTTGACGACGACGAGGGCAGCCGACATGGTTCAAGTGGCGCGCCTGGGCGCCTGTGGTGGTTTTCGGGGCTCCGCCTTCCCCGTTTCTCCGCGATCTGCTCCCTAGAGCCGATCAGGCCTTCAAGGCCGCCCCTTCCTGATCGCGCCGGGCCGCGATCTTTCCGGCTTATGTTGGGAAGATCGCGATGAAGTATGACAAGATCCGCCGCGGCGGAATTAACTACCATGGTCTGACAGGAGAGCAGGCGGCAGAGGCCGCCGGCCGGATCGTTCTCGAAAACGGCCTTACTGAGTCCGAACAGGTGGATGCTGCCGTTCAGCTGGTCAAAGCCTTTGACGCGGGGGAGCCGGTCTTCTCGGAGGCCGTCCTGCAAAACATCGAGAGCAGGTCCTTGCCGGATCCGCGACTGTCCTATGTTTATCGCCCGCGCAAGGTCCTGGTGTGGGAGCAGATGGACCATGCAGGCTACGTCACTAGTCTGCTGCCGCCCGCGGACATCGATAGCTTCGATAACCTCGGTCGTGAACTGCTGGGTTGCACGCCCGACGAGCATGCCCGGCAGCTCGCCTCCATGCGCGACACCTATAAAGACACGCACGCTCAACTCGTCACCGGCAATGCCATGCCGGCGCTTGAGCAGATCCGCGGCCATAACGAACTCGTGCCCGAAGATCGCGACAAGCTGGCAGAGACCGTCGGGCGGCACATCAAGCTTTTCGCTATCCAAACGGCTCGAGACCGGGCGGACGCACTAGCGCAGTTCGCGAAGCAGCCATCAGGCACCGCCTTCGCCGGCTTCACGACCTGGAAGATGACCGGCCACATCATTCTTGCGACCGGGGCGGCGCCCGCCAAGCTCCTGCACCGCATGATCGCGGCCGAGGCCAGGGGATCGTTCGAGGGCCTGAGCGACCGGCAGACCATCGACAAGCTCGTCGCGCTCGGCATCTTCCGCGCGACCCATGCCGAGGCGGTCGGCGCTCTCGCAGTGCTGGCACGTAAGGGGCTTTGCCAGTCCGGGCGCCACCAGAAGTCAGCGTTGTTCAAGCGCCTCCTGCCCGCGATCGGGGATGCGACGGCGTTGGTCGCCGAGCTCACTCAACGCGACATGAAGGATGCCGGCTTCAGCCGGATGAGCATCACCGAATATCGCTATGGCCTCAGCCCGTCCGAGATCACGACCTATCTCGGCCTCGAGCTGCGGCAGGTCGGCGCCACGGTGGACGAGCTGATCGACGACGTTGCGGCCGACGTTGCCGGTGGCACCGGTGACGAGGATGGTCATGGGAAGCTCCTTTGGTTGAGGCCGTTTGGCTGAGGGTAAAATGAGCGATCCACAGCGCGTCGAATAGGCGCTACATCTGGACTCCCCGTCTCGCTGATGGAACGCTCATGGACCTGCTTGCGCTTGCCGACTTCACGCTCGTCGCCCGACACGGCGGTTTCGGCCGCGCCGCACGAGCCGCCAACCGCCCCAAAGCGACGCTGTCGCGGCGCGTGGCCGAGTTGGAGGCCGCGCTCGACCTCCGGCTGTTTGAGCGTGGCGCGCGCGACCTGAAGCTGACGGAGGAAGGCCGGGCGTTGTTCGCGCGCACAGGCTTGCTGCTCACCGAACTGGAGGAAACCGCGACGGCCATCGCCTCCCGCGGCAGCGCGCCCAAAGGGCGGCTGCGGCTCAGCGTGCCGCTGTTGTTCGCGCAAACGGCGATGGGAAAGCTGGCGGCGGAGTTCGCGCTCAAGCATCCCGCGGTGCGGCTGGAGGTGACCACCGACGACCGCGAGGTCGACATGATCGAGGAGGGCTACGACCTGGTGATCCGCGTCAATCCCGCACCCGATGAGAGCTTGGTCGGCCGCGCTTTCCTGCGCGACAGGCTGGTCGTGGTGTCGAGCCCGGCGCTTGCCCGTCCGGAAGGAGATATGACCGTGCCGGCGGTGGTGCGCACGACCGGCGACCGTCAGACCTGGCGAGTGAAGTCGGCCAATGGTGTCGTGACAATGCCGGTCGATCCGGTGCTGGGACTTTCGTCCCTCATCATGGTGCGCGACGCCGTGCGCGCCGGTGTCGGTGCTGGGCGGCTGCCGATCTCGCTCGTCAGTCACGATCTGGCGGACGGCAGGCTGGTACAATGGGGCGAGGTGGATGCGCCCGATATCGCGCTATGGACGCTCTACCCCACCCGACGGCTGCTCAGCGCACGGGTCGCGGCGTTCCTCGACCACCTGAAGCAGGCATTTCCGAACGGAACCCCTGACGAACTCGCCGCCTATGTCGGCCAGTGATGCCGAGCGAGCGACCCCTCGCTTCTCGAAGCATCATCGTTTCAGAGAATGGCAGCGGCGTGGCGGACGAGGTTAGCCGTCCTGGAGCGCTTACGCCGCCGACATGAACGGACGACCGAAGCTGGGGAGATTAGAGGGCGGGGGCGGCCTGAACGGCCAGATGTGGGTCAGTCCGCGCCGTAAGATCGCCCTGACTGGATGAGGCGCTGGCGCGCGGTATTGCCGGGGACCGCAATGTGGGTAGCCGGATCATACTCCCTCCCGATGCCGGCCGAACCTTCAGGGGCCCAGATCTCCACAACCGTGTTCGAGTAGCTATTGGGCAGGTAGCGAATCCAATAACCGTCGGGATGGTGGCTCCAACGTCCGGTCGGCACTCCAACACTGCCGGGCCCCACCGGCGCCATGCCGGCGAGCACCGCAACCCGCTCCAACTCGCCGAAGCTGGTTCCTGGCGTTGTCAGCATTCGGCGCAGGTCTGCTTCGGCCTGCAGCACGGACCGGACCTCGCTCGGCAGATTGTTCGCGATCGCCGCCGCCGAGAGCATGTCTAGCACATTGCGGTTCAGGCCGGCGAGCTGGCGCGGGGGCAGCAACTGCGATGCTGCCATCCGCTGCTCGTCTGACAGATCTTCGATCTTGGCGCGCGACAGGATTGCCCAGAGCAGCGCCTGGATGACGTGCTGATCGATCTCCGGATGCTGGACCGAGTTGCGGAGGATGGTGGTCACCGCATCTTTCGCCGCACCGATTGGGGGCGCATAGAGGTAGCCGTCGCCGCCACCTGGGCCATGGGTGCCGGCATGCAGGCAGTAGCTCTGGTCACTGAAATGGTAGTAGCCCGCCTGAAGGATGAACCCTCCGTTTGCCGTCCGCTGCAACTGGATGAGCTCGCGCCGGGGCGCGGGCGGAACAAAGCCATCCTGGCTCGGGTCGCCCCAGCGCGCGTCGGGCAGGCTGGTGGAGATTGGCTGCTTGTGGAGGCTGGGCATGGAGATTCCAGCGCGCTTGGCGAGATCTCCCAGGTTCAATCCGCCAAACTGCGCGCCTGCCGGTGTCGCGCACCAGATTAGGGCCGCAGCGAGGACCGCTGCCCGAGACGTGTACCAGTTCATGACTGCCCCCCGGCTTAGAAACTCGGCAAGACCGTAACGCCACCGCATCGATCTGTGAAGCGGGATTAACGATGCGGAGGCGCGTCCGCCTCTACCTTGCTGCGGACGTGAATGGATGGCGGAAACTGGAAAGCCCAAAACAGCTTGGGAACGACCGAGCATGGGTCAGGCCCGCCGCTGAGTGGCCCTGCCAGACATCTGGTTTTCGAACGCTGCAAAGTCACGGTTTGAGCGAAGGTTTAACGGCTCGCCGTGGCGAGCGTGGCATGTTGATAGATCACTATCCGCGCGTGCTTTTACAAACCGATGGAGCTTCCAGCGCTTCAAAGGGAAAGCCATTGAGCATGTACCGTGAGCGGCACGCCGGAGACCGATCATCTGTCACAAACTCGCGCCATAGGCGGTCGCCATGCGGATATCCCTCAATGATCGGAGCCGGTGGCTGGCCATCCATGTGGTGCCGCACGAAGCCGCGATGCGGCGGTGGCTGCGGGGCTTCAGCGCGCTCCGCGAGCCCGATATCGACGATTTGGTGCAGGAAACCTATGCGGTGCTGGCGATGCGCGACAGCGTCGATGGGATCACCGATCCGCGCAGCTATGCGTTCCAAGTCGCGAAGTCGCTGTTCCTCCAGAATGTCCGTCGGGCGAAGATCGTATCGATCAGCACCAGTGCGGACTTGGCGAGCCTCGACATCCCCGCCGACACCCCGTCGCCGTTTCAGCACGCCGCCGGTCGCGAGGATCTCGAGCGCGTGGCCGAGGCGATCCGTGCGATGCCGCCGCAGACGCGGCGAGCGTTCTGGCTACGTCGCGTCGAGGGATTGTCGCAGCGCGAGATCGCCGCGGCGACCGCATTGTCCGAAAATACTGTCGAGAAACACATTGCCCGCGGGATAAGAATATTGATGGAGCAGTTCGGGCGTGGCGGAAAAGCCGTGCGTCGTGCATCCTCACGCGAGGCCGACCCGTTCGAGGGTGTGGAGGACGCGCAGGAAAGCCACGAAACCGATGACCGATCGCGAGACCGCAGACACTATCGATGACGCGGCGGCGGGCTGGGCGGCGAAGCTGGATCGCGGGCTCGGCGATGGAGAACAGGATGCGCTCGACGATTGGCTGAGCGCGGACGTGCGGCGGATCGGGGCGCTGGCGCGCGCGCGGGCGATCTGGTCACATGCCGAGATGGGGCTCGCCCGGGAGGACGAACCCATTGCGCCGGTCAGGCGAGAAGCGCGGCCTTTGATCACGCGGCGGCGGATGATCGTCGGCGGCATGGCCGCGGCGTCTGCCGCTGTCGCGGTTATCCCGCTGCTGCGGAGCGGCTCGACGCTGTCGAGCGGGATCGGCGAAGTTCGCAAGATCGGGCTGGAGGACGGGTCGACCGTTACGCTTGGTGCGGACACGCGCATCCGCTATGCGTTGGGTGCTACTCAGCGGCTGATTACCTTGCTTTGCGGCGAAGCCTTTTTCGAGGTCGCGCAGGATCCGGCCCGCCCGTTCGTGGTCTTCGCAGAGCAACTCACGCTGCGTGCGGCGAGTGCGGCGTTCGGCGTGCGCATGCTCGACAGCCTGCCGCTTGCCGTGCTTGTCGCCCAGGGGCGATTGCGAGTCGAGGGGCCCACTCCGGTCGTCCTCGACGCCGATATGCAGGCTTCGCTGGGGAAGCGGGGCGATGGCGGTGCGATGCGGGTCGTGCGGCTGGACCCGGAGGCGCTGCAACGGTCGCTGGCATGGCGCGATGGGATGCTGTCGTTTCAGGGCGACACGCTGGCGGCGGCGACCGAGCAGTTCCGCCGCTACACGCATGTGCGGTTCGAGATTGCGGACCCTACGCTGGCGCGCGAGACGATCACGGGGATGTTCGCCGCCAATGATCCCAAGGGGTTCGCGCGGGCAATCGCCCCAAGCCTGAATGCGCGGGCGGAACTCGGTGAGGATCTGGTCAGGCTGTCGCCCGCGACGCGCCGGCAATAATTTTTCTGTTCCAGTGGCGGAACTATTTGTCACCAGCATCTACCGCCCGAGACCCGGCGCTGCCGGACCACTGGGGGCTTTTACATGCGAATGATGACGGGATGCGGCACGGCGGTTGCCGTAGTGATGATGTGTGCGGCACAGCCAGCCTTCGCGCAGACCCGAGCATTCGACTTGCCGGCGCAGGCAGCGGTGCGGGGCATTCCTGCCTTCGCGCGTCAGGCGGGGGTACAGATCGTGGCGCCGGCGGGTCACCTGGCGGGCAAGCGAACCTCGGCAGTCAAGGGTCGGATGACGGTCGATGCGGCGTTGGATCAGTTGCTGCGCGACACCGATTTGCACGTCATTGCCCACACGGGCACGTCGATCAGCCTTGGCGCGCGTGCCCCCTCAGCACAGCCGGCCCCACAGACGCAGAATGACGACGCCGCCGGCGAGATCGTCGTCACCGGATCGCGCATCGCACAGCTGGCGCGCAACACCGCGACACCGGTCGCGGTGGTGAGCGCCGAGGACATCCGCCTGTCGGGTGCGATTAACGTCGAGGACATCTTTAAGAATTCGACTCAGTTCGTGCCGTCCACCAATGGCGGCGCGTACGGCAACGTCGTTCCCGGCGGCACCGCCGACGTGAACCTTCGCGGGTTCGGCGCGACGCGCAACCTAGTGCTTGTCAACGGCCGCCGCTTCACCATTTCGGGTCCCGAGCAGGTCACCGACCTCAACACCATCCCGACCGCGCTGATCAAGCGCACCGAGATCGTTACCGGCGGGTCGTCCGCGGTCTATGGCTCGGACGCGATCACCGGCGTCGTCAACTTCATCCTGCGCGACGATTTTCACGGGATCGAACTCGGCAGCACGCTCAACCTCGACAGCCCGACCGCGACGCCGGTGTACAGCATCGACCTGACTGTCGGCCATAATTTCGACGGCGGCCGCGGCAACATCACGCTGTCGGGCAATTACCTCGACCGCGGCGGGATCACCCGCGCCGAACGTGGCAGCTTTGCGCCGCAATGGCTGGTCGCCGGCTGCGTCACCGCCGACTCCTATGACAAGCGCGGGGCGGGGACTCCGCTGGCGATCCCGACCGGGTCGACCTGCCGCGGCGCCGGTGGCCTGCCGGGGCTGATCAACAGCGGCAGCGGCGACATCCCCAACGGTCGCTTTACGGGCGTGCCGGTAGTGGGGTCGTCGGGATCGAACCCCGCGCTCGACGCAGCGCTGATCAATGCGGGGCTGGGCGGGCTCGGCTCGCGCGGGTTCACCTTCAACGATGCCGGCACTGCCGCGCGCCCGGCGCTCGACCCGCAGGACAATTACAACCTCCAGCCCGACAATTACCTCATCGTGCCGCAGCAGCGTTGGATGGGCAACGCGTTCGCGCATTATGATTTCAGCGACCGCGCGACCGCCTATGGCGAATTCCATTACAGCCGCAACACGGTCGACCAGCAGCTGGCGCCCGCCAGCATCGGCGGCAATTTCCTGCTCAACACCAACAATCCCTACCTCAGCGGCGCGATGCAGCAGGTGCTGACGCAGCTCGACCGCGCCGAACGCACGACCAGCGCGACCAATCGCCCCGGTGACGGCCTCGTGTCGCTGACCGTCGCACGCCGCCTCGTCGAGGTCGGGCAGCGGCTCAACAGCAGCGAGCGCAATGTTGTGCGCGGCGTCGCCGGCCTGCGCGGCAAACTGGGCGACGTGGCGCCCGACTTCCTGCAGGACCTGTCCTACGACGCCTATTACAGCTTCGCCCAGACCCGCCAGACCGATCGGCAGGAGGGCAATATCTCGCGTCGCGCGTTCCAGGCGGGGCTGCTCTCGGTCGGCGGCGCCGCGCCGTTGCTCAACATATTCGGCCCCAATATGTCGCGGGCCGGCGCCGATTCGCTGCTCGGCGACGCGACCAACCGCGCGGTCGCGCGTCAGCAGGTCGCGGCACTCAACCTCTCGGGCACGCTGTTCGACCTGCCGCACGGGCCGGCCGCCTTCTCGGTCGGCGCGGAATGGCGCAAATCGTCGGCGCGCTACGATCCCGACCCGTTCCTCGCCTCGGGCGACGCGGTCGGCTTCCCCGCCAGCCTGCCGACCAACGGCAGCATCGCCGCCCGCGAAATCTATGGGGAGGTGAAGCTGCCCCTGCTCGCTGACCTGCCGCTGGTGCAGCGGCTCGGCGTCAACGGCGCGTTCCGCTATTCGGATTACGACCTGAAGGGCGTCGGCGGCGTTTGGACCTATCTCGGCGGCGTCGAGTGGCGCGTCGACGATGGCATCGCGCTGCGCGGCCAATATCAGCGCGCGGTGCGTGCGCCGAACGTGGGCGAGCTGTTCGGCGGACTGCGCCAGAGCAGCGAGGCGGCGGTCGATCCGTGCTCGAGCTACCAGCCGGCCGCCTCGCGTACCGCCGCGGTCCGCGCGCTGTGCGTCACCGGCGGCGTCCCTGCCGCGCTGGTGTTCACTACGCCGGTCCAGCCCAACAACACGGTCACCGCCACCTATGGCGGCAACCCGGACGTGGGGGTGGAGAGTTCGGACACCTATACGCTCGGCACGGTCATCACCCCGCACGCGATTCCGCGCCTGCAGTTGTCGGTCGACTATTTCAACATCACGCTGGACGGCGCGATCGCGCCCCTGGGCGGCGGACTGAACAACACGCTGAACCTCTGCTACAACGTGATCCAGGACAGCAGCAGCCCGTTCTGTCAGGCTATCAGCCGAAATCCCGCAACGGGCGAGATCAGCGGCCAATATACCGCACGGATCCTGCAGGCGAACACCGGATCGCTGAAGACCTCGGGGGTCGACTTCGCCGCGCGCTACACCCTCGACGTCGGCTTCGGGCTCCCGGGACTGGGCGACCGCAGCACGATTTCGCTCGCCACCAACTGGACCTGGACGCGCGCCTTCACCTCGACACCGGTTGCGGCGTTTCGCGACATCAAGAACCGTTGCGTAGGATCGTTCGGTACCACCTGCGGCGAGCCGATCCCGGAATTCCGCGGCGTGACCCGCGTCACCTGGCGCACGGGGCCGCTCGACCTCAGCGTCCGCGGGCGGTTCATCGATGCGGTGACGATCGACACCTATCTGTTGCCCAAGCGATCGGGCGCTACGACCACGCCGGTGCTTGCCAATCTGACCAACCCGCGCATCCGAGCGCAGCAATATTTCGATGTTGCGTTCGCCTATGACGTTGCGGCGGGGATGAAGATCACCGGCGGGATCAACAACGTGCTGGCGCACAAGCCTCCGATCGTCGTGAACCCGCGCGCCAACACCTATCCCACCACCTATGACGCGCTCGGCTTGGGCTTCTTCCTGGGCGCGACCGCGAAGTTTTGAACGGGGTGACAATGATGCGGTGTCTGGTGTCTGTTGCGGCTCTGGTGGTGGGGATCGTGCCCGCACCCGCCCTGGCCCGGGGCAACACCGGCCACCGCATCACGGGGGCGATCGCCGAGCGGCATCTGGACCGTCGTGCGCGGGCGGCGATCCGCACGATCCCCGGCACCGAGACGCTGGCCGAGGCATCGACCTGGCCGGATTTCATGCGGCGGAGCCCGGATCCGAGAGGTGGCTCGGTTTGTCTGCACAGGCTCGCGGGGTCGTTAAGTGGATCGCCGCTGGTTGGTCATGCCGCTGCGA
>CAKTCN010000054.1 GCA_934539295.1 uncultured Allosphingosinicella sp. | reverse complement strand
TCTGGGGACCGCTCTGGTCCGATGCGTTGGCGGGCGATATCGACGGGGCGGCGCTGAAGCTCATGCACAGGCTGATGTTCGCGCCCTATCCCGTGCCTGCTGCCTGGGAGGAAAGCTATCCATGGCAGTGGATGGTGACCGGTGCGGCAGGCGTATCCAACGGCGAAGATGCGGCCGCCATCCACCCGTTGACACCCGAAGGCATGATCGACTTCAGGCGCATCACGGCGCCTACCCACATCCTCCATGGCCGGTCGGACCTCGTCATCCAGGCCGAGCGGCAGGGCATGCTCGCTGTCCCGCTGCTACGCGATGCGCGCCTGACCCTACTGGACGGTGCCGGCCACATGATCCATCACACGCACGCATCGGCAGTGGTCGAGGCCGTTGCCGCCGGAGTGCGGGAGCACGCCTGACCCGCTTCATATGGCAGGTAGGATCGTGTCAGGGCTCGTCCATCAGTTCGGAAGCTTCACGCTGGATGAGGCCGAGAAGCAGCTGACGAGGGACGGCGAGGTCGTACCGATCAGCCCCCGTTACTTCGATGCTCTGCTTCTGCTGGTCCGCAATCCCGGCACCTTGATCGGCAAGGATCGCTTCTTCGACGAGGTCTGGAACGGAGTGATCGTCGGGGACGAAGCGCTGACGCAGTGCATCAAGAGCCTGCGCAAGGCGCTGGGTGACGAGCATCGTGACCCGCAATTCATCGCAACGGTGCCCAAGCGCGGCTACCGCTTCGTCGCGCCGGTCACCGTCAGTGATACCCTGCCGAGCGCAGCGGCCGCGAATGGCGGAACGCCCTTTCAAGCCGGCCTAGCGCTTGCAGGCACAGCGGGAGGGGCGGCCGCCGGCCTGGTTGGGGGCTTCATCTACGGGGTCGCAGCAATCGGGAATGATGGCAGCGCAGTGTCGATCCTGTTCGTGATGACGCTGCTGACCACGGCGATCGGCGCGCTCGGCGGAGCGGGGGTGAGCTTCGGGATGGCGGCGGCTAACCGCGTGCTGAAACGCGAGTGGACGTTCAGCATCCTCGGGGCTGGTGCGGGCGGACTGGTGATGGGCGCGGCGTTCAACCTGTTCGGCACCGACACTTTCCATCTGCTGTTCGGACGTGCCCCTGCCGACTTCACGGGCGGACTGGAGGGGGCGGCTCTCGGCATTGCCCTCGCGACCGGCGGCCGGATCGGCGAGATGTCGGGCCATCGCTGGGGCCCGGCCATAGCAGCCGGGATCGGCGCGGGGGCGGCGGGTGTGCTGGTCAGCCTGATGGGCGGCAAGCTGATGGGCGGGAGCCTTGCCGCGCTGGCCGGATCGTTCAGGGATTCGCGGCTCGAACTCGATGCTATCGGCCAACTGGCGGGGGAGCCGATATTCGGACCGGCCGCGCAGACGATCGCGGCCGGATTGGAAGGGCTGCTGTTCGGGCTGGGCGTGACCGGTGCCATCCTGCTGCGCCGCCGCCGGGCTCGGACCGTCTGAGCCGAGGCAAGTCAACAACTTACGGCTGGTCATCCACGCTGGGGAGCTTATATACCGCTCGTTATGGAAAAGGCAGTGTGCACTTCGGTCAAGGGTCGTCCCCGCGAGTTCGACATGGACGATGCGCTGACGGCTGCGCTGATGGTCTTCTGGCGCAAGGGCTATGAAGGCGCGTCGATGAACGACCTGACCGAGGCGATGGGGATTACCAAGCCCAGCCTCTACGCCGCGTTCGGGAACAAGGAATCGCTCTTCCGAAAGGCGCTCGACCTCTATGAGCGCGAGAAGCTCGCTTACATGACCGAAGCCTTGTCGGCGCCCACGGCGCGTGGCGTCGCCGAGCGGCTGATGCGGGGTGCGCTGGAGATGCAGTGCAGCGAGTGTGAACCGCGCGGCTGCCTGCGGGTGATCAGTTCGGTCGCATGTGGGGCCGAGGCAGAGTCGGTGCGGCAGGAGGTGCTGGCGCGCCGCGAGTTCTTCGAAGGCTCCATGCGCGCACGCTTTGAACGCGCGAAAACCGAGGGCGACCTGCCGGAGCATGTCACTGCAGAGGGCGTGACGTCCTATCTGGGTGCCATGTTCCAGGGCATGGCCGTGCAGGCAGGGGCAGGGGCCAGCCGGGAGCAGCTGGAAACGCTGGTCGAAACCTGCCTTGCCATGTGGCCCGGGCGCTAAAAATACCGCCCGGTACAAAAAGCCGTTGACGCAGCTGAGAAGCTGCTTCTATACCATGCGGTATGGAAAGGCGGTTCGCCGTCTTCCCTCATGAAAGACAAGGGACCGGAGCGGGTCGCAATTGCCTCACGGGCTTTTGCGGGCAGCCCGGTGCGCGCCGACGAAGTCGGAGGGCAAGGGAGTGAACATGATGGCCTATCTGCAATTTGACACACCCCAGGCAGGTCCGGCTCCGCTTGCGGAGGTCGCGGTTCATGTCGCGCCTCTCTTCATCGAGGCACGTGACTTCTCCCATCTTGAGTGGTCGGTCGTTGCGCTGGCGTCGGCCGAGCGGCTTTCCAGTCTTCGCGGTCCGGGGTTGATCGCCTCGCTCCTGTCGTCCTTGTTCGGTATCCGCCCCACCGGTGGTCTGGCTGATCCGCGGCTCGAAGCCTTGCGGCGCATGGCAGTGCTCGCCTGGCATGACGGATACAGCGTTCCCACCCATGAGGTGAACGCATTCCACGTGGCCGGATACACCGTCGCGCAATATGAGACGCTGCAGACCCGTATCGGGCAGGAGCGTTCAGCACGACACGGGCGCCGCTTCCACTAGCTTCGACTTACCCGTTCGGGACTCTTGTGCCCGCGCGTAGCTTGTGGGATGCGGCAGGGATGCAAACGCGCAAGCTTTACCAGCGAGTAGCGGCGGACATAGCCGCGCGGGTTGAAGACGGCACCTACAAGCTGGGTCAACGCCTGCCGGGTGAACGCGACCTCGCCGAGGAATTCGGTGTCAGCCGACCCACCATCCGCGAGGCCATGATCGCGCTCGAGATACGCGGGCTTGTCGAGGCGCGGCATGGGTCGGGGCTCTACGTGACCTTCATGTCTCCGGCCGATACGCCGGCACTCGAACTCGACATCGGCGCGTTCGAATTGATGGAAGCGCGCATCCTGTTCGAGAGCGAGACCGCGGCACTCGCGGCGGCCACCATTTCTGACGAAGCGATTGCAGAGATCGCGCAGGCGGTGCGCGACATGGGGCAGGAGGATGGCGGGGACATGCGGGTGGAGCAGGCCGACCGGCGTTTCCACGTCGGCATCGCCGCCGCCACGAACAACAGCGCCATTCGGAACATCATCGAGACGCTATGGGACCTTCGCTACCGCTCGCCGCTCAGCATCCACATGTTTGCGCGCGCGCGCCGCAAGGGCGTGAACCCGCGTGAGGACGAGCACCAACTGATACTGGATGCGCTGAGCAGGCGTGATCCGCATGCCGCGCGGGAGGCGATGCGCAGCCACCTTCGGCGCGTGGTCGAGGACCTTCTCGAGGCGACCGAGATGGAAGCGATGGAGCGGGCGCGCAGCGAAAGTCATTCCCGCCGTTCCGAACTGGCGCGCCGGTTCGCGCTCTAGGCGGTCATGCGGGCGTCTGCGCCGTAGAATTCCGTAACATCAGACTGGCTGGTACGATCACCGGATCGCGGGTAGGCTCGCGACCCAATTGGTCGTGGATGATGAGTTCCACCGCCCTCGCCGTCACCTCGGCAATGGGCTGCTTCACGGCGGTCAGCGGTGGGATGGTGAAGCGGACCATGGGCGTGTCGTCGAAACTGACCAGCGAAAGGTCGGACGGGACCTGAAGCCCGCGTTCTCGTGCCAGTTCCAACGCGGCCAGGGACATCTGGTCGTTGCTGCCGATGATCGCGGTCACAGGACCGGGAGCGTCGAGCAGTTTCGTCGCTGCGGCCCTCCCGGACTGGTAGCTGAAATCCCCCACGGCCAACAGGCCGCCCGGGTCCAGGCCGGCATCGGCCATTGCGCTTCGCCAGCCGTCGACGCGCCAGGCACTGAGTTCATACTCGTCCGGACCGGCGATAAAACCGATCCGCCGGTGGCCGAGGCCGATCAGATGCTCGGTTGCCAGCCGCGCCGCACGTTCGTCGTCCATGGTCAACTTGAAGCCCGGACCGTCCTTCAACGATCCGATCCTGGCGAAGCTGATCTTGCGCTCGTCCAGCAGGCTCGCGATCAGCGGGTTTTGCGAATGGGGCGGGGTCAGGATCACGCCGTCCGGCTGGACGGAAGCGATCGCGGCCGAAAGCTCGCGCTCGATATGGTCGCTATGCGTGTCGACGAGTTCGACCAGCATGCGATAGCCATGTTGCTGGCAGGTCAGCATGCCGCCGAGCAGCATCTGGTCCACCCAATCGGCACCCTGCCGCTCGCGCCAATCGGCAATGGTGCGTTCCCGGTCGTTCAGTGCCACGATCAGGTAGGAGCGCGACCCGCCCATGCGCTGTGCCGCGATGGAGGGCACGTAGCCGAGCTTGTCGATCGAGGCGCGCACTCGCTCCATCACCTCGGGCCGAACATTCTTCTCCTTGTGCAGCACGCGGCTGACCGTTTGCAGCGAGACGCCCGCATCCGCCGCCACATGCTTGATGGTAACCGCCTGACGCCGCCTTGCCATGCTCAGTTCGCTCCCGGCGGCGTCGCGCCGCAGTAGCGCGCGACATAAGCATGGTGTTCGGGCATCGCGGCGACCGCGCCCGCCACATTGCCGCGCAGGGTCGCCAGCAGGCGGGCAAGCTCGTCGTCCGTCAGCTTCTCGACGATCGGATGCCAGGCGCGCGGCATGATGCCTTGCCCCATCATCACCTGCACCCAGCTATTTTCCGCAAACAGTTCTTCGTTGCGGCGGAAGACGCGCCCGGTTTCGCGGAATAACTCGATCTTCTGCGCAAGCGTGTCGGGTATCTCCATGGACGCGCATTGGCGCCAGAACGGGCTGTCGCGCCGGTCGGTGGCCTTGTAGTGGAGGATCAGGAAGTCGCGGATCTGCAGCATGTCCTGATGCTGCTGGTCGTTGAACTCGGCAATGTCGCGCTGGCTGATCTCGCGCAGCGGCATCATGCGGATAAAGCGCAGCACCGCCCGTTGGATCAGGTGGATGCTGGTCGATTCCAGCGGCTCCATGAAGCCGCTCGACAAGCCGATGGCGATGCAGTTGCGGTGCCACTGCTTGCGCCGCGCGCCGGTGACGAACCGCAGGAAGTTGGGCTGGACCAGCGTCCTGCCCTCGATATTGCCGAGCAGGCGATCTAGCGCCGCATCCTTGTCGAGGTAGCGGCTGGCATAGACAATGCCGTTGCCGGTGCGGTGCTGAAGCGGGATCCGCCACTGCCAGCCCGCATCATGCGCCATCGCCCGGGTGTAGGGCATGGCAGGGCCGACATTCTCCGTCTGGATAGCGATCGCGGAATCGCACGGCAGGTAATGCGTCCAATCGTCATACCCGGCATGGAGCGCACCTTCGATCAGCAGCGCGCGAAAGCCGGTGCAGTCGAGGAAGACGTCGCCTTCGACCCGCGCGCCGGAATCGAGGTGCAGCGCGGCGATGTGCCCGCTCGCGGCATCCAGCTCGACGCGCGCGATCCTGCCCTCGATCCGTTTCGTCCCGTCCGCCTCGGCCATGCGGCGCAGGAATTGCGCATAGAGGCCGGAGTCGAGCTGATAGGCATAATTGGCCTGATCGTTGGGCAGGTGCGCGAACCGGCCCTCCCGCGCGGCGATCAGTTCCAGGCAATAATCGTCATAGGGCTGGCTGTGCCCCTTGGCCTGGCCATGGAGCCAGAAGTGCTGGAAACTTGCGGACCAATGGTCCTTGCCGGTGAGCCCGAAGGAATGGAAATAGCTGTGGCCCACATCCTTCCAGTGATCGAACGCGATGCCGAGCTTGAAGGTGGCCTGCGTCGCCCGCATGAACTCGGCCTCGTTGATGCCGAGCAGGCGATTGAAGCTGACCAGCGGCGGGATGGTGGACTCGCCGACGCCGACGGTGCCGATCGCATCCGATTCCACCAGGACGATATCGACGGCCCGGCCCATGGTCCGCGCGATCGCCGCGGCGGCCATCCAGCCGGCGGTGCCGCCACCCGCGATTACTATCCTTCGCAAACGTCCATCGCTCGCATTCATCGGCTCAAGGTCCTCAGCAGGAAGGCCCGGATGCGCCCCGCCGTCTCGGCGGTCAGCGGCGCGAGTATGCTGCGCGCCTTTTCCGGAATGTGGGCGGTGGATTGCGCGTCGTTCTCGAACACATAATGGTCGAACAGGTCGCGCCAATGCGCCTTCTCGTCGTCCGGAAGGTCACGCACCGAGAGGATGGCGTGGTTCAATGCGTCCTGCGGCTGACCCAGCCAGCGCGGCGTCTCGCGCCACCAGTAATTGACCAGCACGTTGAAGGGATCGAGCCCCTCGACATGATGATACCACATGGACGGGATGTAGAGCGCGTCGCCCGGTGCCAGGTCGGCGACCTGCGCATGTGCCAGTGCCTCGCGGAAGCGAGGAAAGCGCGCGAAGTCGGGCGCATGGAAATCGACCATGCTGATCGCGCGTCCCGCCGGCGTGTTGTCGACGGGACCGAGATAGAGGTTGCGGAACTGTTCGCGCGGAAACAGCGTGAAGCGGCGCCGGCCGACCGCCACGCAGGCGAGGTTGTGCGGAAAGTCGTTATGCGCGGCGATCCGCGTCGGCGTTCCCATCCAGATGCTGGCGAGGCACGACCGGTCGCCGAGATCGACATGGTTCGCCTCGTGCAGCCCGTCGAAGAAGTCCTGCACGTCGATCGACGCGAAATAGATGGTGGGCGCGCCCGCCTGTCCCTCCGACCGATCGATCTGCGCGAATATGTCGGGGAGCTTCGCATTGTAGGTGCGAAAGTTCATGCCCATCGCGTCGTCGTAAAACAGCCGTCCACCGGCATCCGGCTCGCCGATCGAAACGACGAACGGCCGGTCGCGGTGCCGCGCCTCCAGATAGGCTCGCACCTCTCGCCCCGATCGAAGACCCGCCTGAACCAGCGGCCAATCCGACACCAGCCCCCGCACGATGAACGGCCGGTCGGCGGCGCGCAGTTGCGCGTCCAGCGCCGCCGCGCCCGACAGCACCACTTCGGGAACCTTCGCCAGGCTACCCAGTCCCTGATGGGCCTCAGCCATGGATCCGGTTCTTGCGTGCGACCAGGTCGCCGATACGGCCGAGCGATGCCACCGCCATGAAGATCGGCATCAGGTGGCCGTCGGCATGGAGTTGGCCCAAGGCAGCCGGATCGAGCGCCCGCAGCCGTTCCTCGTCGATCGCGTGAAACCCGACCAGCCGGTTGGTCGAGCCGTCATCCAGCTCGACGTCGAGGGCGAAAGGCTCAAGCAAGCGGTGCTGGTCGAGCGCGGCGAAGAATGCGGCCGACGCCTGGTAGCCCACGTCCAGGGCACCAAGCTTCTCGGTCATCGCCTCCAGATAGGGCGTGGGCCGCCCATCCTCGTCGAAGACGCGAATGCCCTCGCCGACGGCAATGCGCGGGCTGGCGAGATCGATCACCACCTGCTTGGCGCCGGTCGCGCTGGCCGCACCGCCGATCAGGAAGGGCTGGATGTCGATGGCGAGTGGCAGGTAGCGCGCATCCCAGCGCTCGTCCGCAAGGAACAGGTTTTCGCCCGATTCGAAGCCGAACAAGGCCATCGCGACCATGTCCCCGCGATCCGCGCTTACCCGAAAAAGGATCGGGTAGTGCGCCTGCACGCGGCGGAACTCGTCGGGCACGACGAGGCAGCTCATTACCGCGTCGCCCAGTTCGGCGCCGCGGGTCGAGCGAACGCGCAGGTCACGATGTTGGTCGGCATTGAGGAGCATGTGCTCAGACATTCAGGGCCTTTCCGGTGACGCCGGCTTGCCGGCGCAGGGCGTCGAGATAGGTGCGATTGGTCGGCAGGCTGGCCGCCAGCGTGCGGGCACGTTGCTCGACCTTGCCGAGCGCGGCAAGCATCGCATCGCGATTGCCGAAGCGGACGAGAGCGGGGGGCGGCGGCGACCAGCCCATGCCGTAGAGAATATATTGGTAGCTGGCGGCCGGGAAGATCTCGTGGGCGCTGGTGAGGTCGGCGGGCGTAGGCGGGTGCGTGCGCCACAGGTCGAGCAGGTGCTTGAGCCGCTCCGGGATCGAGCCGGGCTCGCGATGCGCGCGCCAGTAGGGCTCTTCGCGCCGGCTCGGCACGTAATGGAGCTTTAGGAACTCGACGATCCGATCCCAGCGATAGCGGAACAGGCTGTTGAACCGCTCGGCATGCAGCGCCATGGCACCTCCATTGGCGGGGAAGCCTTCGAGCAGCGCGTCGATCGACAATTCCACCATGACAATCGCCGAGGCTTCGAGCGGCTCGAGGAAGCCGGCCGAGAGGCCGATGGCCAGGCAATTGCGCTCCCAGAAATGCGCGCGGTGGCCCGAGCGGAAGGTGAGGCGTCGGAAGGAGAGGGCGTCCGCATCCGCATCGGGCGCGGTGCGGCCGATATAGGCGCGCAGTGTCTCGGCCGCCTCGTCGTCGCTCGCGAAGGCGCTGGCATAGACGCAGCCGATGCCGCGCCGCGTGGGGAGGCCGATGTCCCAGATCCAGCTGGCCGCGTGCGCGGTGGCGGTGGTCTGGGACGCGATCGGGCTGTCGGGGGCCACCGGCACCTGCACGGCCAGTGCGCGATCGTTGAACAGCACGTCGCTGCGATCCACGAACGGCACGCCATAATGGCCGCCGATCAGGAGCGAGGCCTGACCGCTGCAATCGAGGAACAGGTCGCCCGCGACATCGCCATTGTCGCGCGTGCGGACCGCGGCCACGTCGCCGTTCGCCGCAGCCACGATGCCCGTCACATGGTCGCGGATGTGGGTAACGCCCAGCCGCTCCGTCGCATGCCGCATCAGCAATTGGGCGAGCTTGGCCGCGTCCAGGTGATAGGCATAGTTCAAGGCGCCGGCATAATCGGGCATGCCGCGCTGGCGCGGTGCGAGGTCGCGGGCGCAAACATGCGGCTGAGGGCTCACCGCCTCCGCGAAGCGCGGCTCGCCGCTGCTGCGCCACGCATCGACGAGGTCGTGGGCATCACCTTCCGCGGGAAGGCCGAAGGGATGGTAATAGGTGTCACCCGCGCCTCCGTCCCGCCATCCGTCGAAGCGCGACCCCTGCTTGAAAGCGGCATCGCAGGCGGTCAGGAACTCGGCTTCCGCTATGCCGATCCGCTCCAGCGTGCTGCGCATGGTCGGCCAGGTGCCTTCACCGACGCCGATGGTCGGCAGATCGGGCGATTCCACCAATGTGACCCGCAGCGGCGCGGGCGCGTCCGGGCGTGCCGCGGCCGCGATCCGGCAGGCAGCGAGCCATCCGGCGGTGCCGCCACCGACGATCACGACCTTCGTGACTGGCCGTTCCACTTCGTCCTTGCTCCAAGCCATGGCGCTTCGGGAAGAGACTGCCCGCCGGAAACGCAAAAAGCCACCTTGCAGGAGCAGGGTGGCCTTTCACGTCGCGCTTCGGGCAATGCCCCTACGATCAGAAGCTGAAGCGAACGCCTGCCGCATAGCGGGCGAAGCCCGGCTGCGCGAAGGTGGCGAAATTCGCCGTGCGACGATGACCGCGGCGGCCTTCGCCGGTGATGTTGATGCCTTCGGCGAACACGGTCAGGCCCTCCCTGAGCTCGTAGCTCGCGCTTGCATCGAACTGCCCGTAGGATTCCACATAGGTCGGATCGAACGCGCCCCCGGCGTAGAATTCGGCACGCCAGTTATAGGCGACACGTGCCTGGAGGCCGCCCTTGTCGTAATAGATCACGGCGTTGGCGCTGTCGCTGAGCCCGGTCAGCGCGAACTGGCCTTCATACGGGCTGAGCTCATTGTCGAACGTCGCGTCGCCGTTGACGATCGTGTAGTTCAGGATCGTGCCGAAGCCCGTGTCCCAGAAGGCATGCTGAACCGCGAACTCCCAGCCGTTCAGATTGGCGGTCTGGTCGTTGTTGAAGGGAAGCGAGATCTGGAAGTTGTACAACGGATCCTCGGGCAGGCCGAAAATGTCGCCGGTCAGATATCCATCCGGAGTCGTGCCCGTCACCGTCGATGACGTCGGATAATTGCGGAGGATATAGTCGCGGATACGCACCGCGTCGGACGTACCCAGCGCAGCAACGGCCGCCTGGTAGCGCGGCCCCGCGCCCGGATTGCGCAGGTCGAAGGCCGTCGTATTGATCTGCGTATTGCTGATGAAGTTGGACACGTCCTTGTTGAAATAGCCAACCGAAATGTAGCTTTCCGGCGCGTAATACCATTCCGCGGACAGATCGATGTTCTTCGATTTGAAAGGCAGCAGGTTAGGGTTGCCCTGGGTGCCCGAACCATTGTTGATACTCGGATTGGTAGCAAGTCCAAGGCCACCCTGCAGGCTGGCATAATCAGCACGCGTGATGGTGTGGCTATACGATGCGCGCAGCTTCACATTGTCGATCGGCTCGATGTCGAAGTCGATCGACGGCAGCCAATTGTCGTAGCGGCCCGTGAACCGGGTGAAGTCGCGGTCACCCAGAATGAGCGCGAATTCGTTGGCGCCCGTCCAGCGCGTACCCACCGGAATGGGCACAAGCGCCGACGAATTGACGCTGGTCCGATCGTAGCGGATGCCGGCGATGATGTGCGCATTGCGTCCGAACGCATCGAAGCGGGTGTTGAACTGGATATAGGGCGACGCCGTCTTTTCGGTGATGCGACGATCGGTGTCGTAGCGTGCAAGGCACGTGCCCGCCTCCGCGAGCTCGCCTGCGCCGGAATTGCTGCAGATCTGGTAGTTCTGCTCCAGCAGGTCAGCCATCTGCTCGAAATTGAACCGGAACAGGCCGGGGATCATGTTCGCCGATCCGGCGCCATCCACCCCGTCGAACTTGTCGGGAAGGGTCACATATTCAAAGATGTCGTCCGGAATGTCCGAGGCAGGACCGACACCGCCCCAGGTCTCGTTCTGGATGAAGCCATAGGCCGACCGGACCTTGTTCTCGACATAGGAGACGCCGAGGTCGATGCTGTCGAGGAAGCCGCCGTCATGCTCGTACCGGCTGTGCACCTGGATCTGGTTGATCTCGTCCCTGAAATAGGCGTTGCGGAACGAGTTGCCGGTTGGCGTCACGAGCGCCGCGTTGCGCGGGTCGATCCCCGGCGACATGTCGTAGGAGATGATCGGCAGATCGTTCTCGAAATCGATCCGGTGATTGGTGGCGCCGAAGATGGACGTGCCGACCGACGTGCTGGTGCCGTATTTGTTGGTCGGGGTCGATTCTGCGGTCGAATGATGCGCATCGACGGTGAAGGTAACGTTGTCCAGGGCGTCCCAGGTCAGGTTGCCGCCGAACGACATGTTCTCCGTCTGGTTCGCGCTGAGGGCGCCGCTGTGCGAGATGTCCTTGCCGGTGGAGGTGGTCGGATTGACCAGCGTGCCCGGGGCGAAATTCTCGGCATAGAAGAGCGGCGCGGCATTGGGGCCGTCGGTCCAGGCACTCGACATGTCGCCGAACGTGAACCAGATGCCCGTGCTGCTGCTGCGCGCCTCGACCCGATTGCGCGAGTAGGTGAAGTCTGCCGTGGCGGTCAGCGCGTCGCTCACTCGGGCCTGGAGGACGAGCTGACCGTTCACGCGCTCACGATCGATGTCGACTAGTTCGTAGGATGCGCTCTGCGGCACCTCGTAGACGTCGGTGCCGGTCGGGCGATTGGTGACATTGGTGCCGGCCGGGTTCAACTCACCCCAGCTGTTATTCATCGCGGCGTTAGCAGCCGGATCGCCGAGATAGCCGTCGCGGAAACCGACGCTGGCCGTGTTCACGCTCGCCTTGCGGCGCTGGTACGAGCCCGAGATCAGGACGCCGAAGCGATCCTCGCCGAACGTATCCGAGAAGATGCCCGAGACTTCCGGTGTGATCGGATCGCCGAAGTTGCGCGATGCGTCATAGACGCCCTTGGCGGCGACGCTGCCGCGCATGCCGGGCCGGTCGAGCGGGCGCGGTGTCTTGATGTTGATCGACGAGCCGATGCCGCCCGACGGCACCGACGCGCGACCGGTCTTGTAGACCTCCACACCCGCAATGCCTTCAGAAGCGAGGTTCGCGAAGTCGAACGAACGGGTGGCAGGCGCGCTAGCCCCGTCGCCGAGCGACGAAGTCGGCATCTGGCGGCCGTTCAGCGTGACGAGGTTATATTCGGGGCCGAAGCCGCGCACGGTAACCGTCGAACCCTCGCCGTTCGAGCGGTCGATCGACACGCCGGTGATGCGCTGCAGCGATTCGGCGAGGTTGGTGTCGGGGAACTTGCC
>CAKTCN010000053.1 GCA_934539295.1 uncultured Allosphingosinicella sp. | reverse complement strand
TAGCTCAGTTGGTTAGAGCGCCGGCCTGTCACGCCGGAGGTCGCGGGTTCGAGCCCCGTCACTCGCGCCATTCTTCTTCTTGAAAAGACAGGGGAGGATGGCGCAAACCGCCAGGGTATAGCGCAGTGGCGCTGCCTTCCAGAAATTCAGCTCAGAGCGGTGGCTGAACGGTTTTCAGCCCGACTGAAGTGTTGCTCTCATTGGCGCGGCGGCAGGCTCCATCGGCCGAGCTCCATCCAGATCATGATGCGATAGGCCGGGAAGATCCAGGCGATGCCGGCCACCATATAGTAGATCAGATGCACGAACCACGGCAGGTGCGCGATGAAGCCGAATGCCGTGACGACGATCACAGCCCAGACCAGAATCATCAGCAGGATCAGGAGCATCCCTACGGGCTTGCGCCAACTCGGTCGTTCTAGGCGCATTGGATCCATCCTCCAGGTGTTGCAATGGCGTCGAGCGGCACGTCCCAGGAATCGGGCTCCAGCGGCTCGTCGCTGATCTGAATGTCCCATGCGATGCCAATCGTGCGCACCAGCCCGCTTATGCGAAGGTGCGACAACGCACGGTCATAATGCCCTTTGCCATGTCCGATGCGATTGCCCCTGCGATCGCCGTAGACGAGCGGGACCAACACTGTGTCCGGCGCCATGGCCTCTGCATGAGGCGGCGGTTGCAGCATTCCCCAGGGGCCGACCTCCGTCGCCGGGGCTTGGCGCCACATCATCCGGGCATCGCGATCGGCAAACCAGGGCAGAAGGGCGATCTGCCCGTCGCGGAGAGCTTCCATGATCGGGTAGGGACTGATCTCATCCTTCATGGGATGGTAGAAAGCGATCACCCGGGAGGTGAGAAGGTGGGGCAGGACATGCTGCGCAAGCTGAGCCTCGAGTGCAGTGCGCGTGCCGTCCCACAAGGCTCGCGCGTAGCTACGCCTGAGCGCCAGGGCATCCGCGCGAAGATCGGCTTTCGACATCATCACTCACTCCCGCTCGGGCTGAGCTTGTCGAAGCCCTGTCCTTCGTCTTGCCGTAGAAAATGCGCTGGCCTTCGACAAGCTTGTCCCAAGCTGGTCGAAAAGCTCAGCATGTGCGGTGCCGCAAAAGAGAGGGTGGGTGACGGGACCACCATGGGTCGTTTGCTGGAATATCCTCTGACGCCTCAACGTCAGGTGGGAACCATGTACTTCGGGCCAGGGCCCGGGCAGGGACAGCTCCCTTGGATGTGATTATCGCCTCAGGGATGTTCTCTAAAGCTCGTGCCGGGCAGTTCCGTCACGCACTATCTAGGCGTTCGGCTCCATACTCTCAAGCCTTGCTGCCAGCCTTTCCATTCGCTCGGCGAGACGTTCCAGCGCGTCTCCCAGCAAGGGCCCCGGCTCGACTTGCGCCGCGACACCGCCATTCTGCGCATCCAGGATCGAATCGGCAAGCAGCAGGGATGCGTAGAGCAGCTGCCGTGCCTCCGTCATGCTCCCTAGCGACTGCGCGGCCTCACGCGCCTTGCCATCGACAAGGGCGGCAGCGGCACGCAGATGCGCTTCCTCCCCATCGCGGCAGGAAAGCGTATAACGACGAGCGGCAATCTCGACTTCGATCTTGGCCATCACGCGGTCTCCGGCATGTCGAGCATCCGATCGATCTCGCCGATCACGCCCTCGACGCGCTCACGAAGCGTTTCGTGCCGGCTCCTAAGCTTGATCAGTGCGACACGGCTGTCGGCCATCGCCTCAGCGGCGGCTTCGATCCTGGCGAGTGCCTGTTCGATGCGGGTGAGGGCGTCGGAGGCGCGTTCGTCTCTCATCCCGCGCGCAATACGCACCGTCGAGCGTGGCGGCAAGCGCCGCCGGCTCCATGCGGTTGACGCGCGGGGCATGCCTATTAAAGGAGCGGCGGGGGAAGCTCGGGCCTTGAGTCTTCCGATGCCCTGAGGGGCCTGACGTGGGGAAACAGATGTCCGTCGAACCCAGACTGCTCGCCAACGCCATCCGCGCCTTGTCCATGGACGCAGTGCAGGCGGCCAATAGCGGGCATCCCGGCATGCCGATGGGCATGGCCGACGTGGCGACCGTCCTCTACACCGAATATCTGAAGTTCGATCCGGCCGATCCGCACTGGCATGATCGCGATCGTTTCGTGCTTTCGGCCGGTCACGGATCCATGCTGATCTACGCGTTGCTGCACCTCACCGGCTATGCGCGCCCGACGATGGACGACATCCGCGGCTTCCGTAAGCTCGGCAGCCCCTGCGCCGGTCACCCCGAAAACTTTATGCTGGAAGGCATTGAGTGCACCACCGGCCCGCTCGGCCAGGGCTTCGCGATGGCGGTCGGCATGGCAGTGGCCGAGGCGCATCTCGCCGCCACGTTCGGCAAGGACCTGGTCGATCACGACACTTGGGTGATCGCCGGCGACGGCTGCCTTATGGAGGGCATCAACCACGAAGCGGTCGGCCTTGCCGGGCACCTCAAGCTCGGCAGGCTGAACGTGTTGTGGGACGACAACCGCATCACTATCGACGGTTCGACCGACCTGTCGACATCCGAGGATATCCTGGCGCGCTACGCCGCCAGCGGCTGGCACACGGTGGCGTGCGACGGCCACGATTTCGACTCCATCCGCAAGGCGCTGGACGAGGCCAAGGCCGATCCACGCCCGTCGCTGATCGCCTGCCGCACCATCATCGGCTGGGGCGCGCCCAACAAGCAGGGCACATCGGCCACACACGGCGCCGCGCTCGGCGCAGATGAGGTCGCCGCGGCGCGCCTTCACCTCGTCTGGGACAGCGAGCCGTTCGACATCCCCGAGCCGATCACCGATGCCTGGCGCCGGGCCGGCAGCCGCGGGACCAAGGTGCACGAGGAATGGCGCGCCCGCCTGGCCGCCAGTCCCCAGCGCGAGGAGTTCGTGCGGCGCATGGAAGGGCGTTTGCCCGACGGCTTCTCGCTGAACGACTATATCGCCGGCCTTATTGCCGATCCCAAGAAGGTCGCGACCCGCAAGGCGTCGGAGATGGCGCTGGAGGCGATCAACCAGGCGCTGCCGGAGACGATCGGCGGCTCGGCGGACCTGACGGGTTCGAACAACACGAAGACGAAAGCGCAGATGCCGCTCACCGCGGAGGATTATTCCGGCCGCTACCTTTATTACGGTATTCGTGAGTTCGGCATGGCTGCGGCCATGAACGGCATGGCGCTGCACGGCGGCGTGATCCCCTATGGCGGCACGTTCCTGGTCTTCTCCGATTATGCCCGCCCGGCGATCCGCCTGTCCGCACTCCAGAATGCGAGCGTCACCTATGTGATGACGCACGATTCGATCGGCCTCGGCGAGGATGGCCCGACGCACCAGCCGATCGAGCATGTGATGAGCCTGCGCATGATTCCAAACCTGGACGTCTACCGTCCCGCGGACGTGATCGAGACGGCCGAGGCATGGGAACTCGCGCTCCAGCGCCGTGATGGACCGTCGCTCTTGTGCCTAACGCGCCAGAACCTGCCGCAGCTGCGCACGCGGGCGGGCGAGAACCTCACTGCACGCGGCGCCTATCGCCTGCGCGGCGCGACGGCGGCGCGCAAGGTGATCCTGATCGCGACAGGTTCCGAGGTCGAGCTGGCGGTGAAGGTCGCCGACGCGCTGGAAGGGCAGGGGATCGGCGCAGACGTCGTGTCCATGCCCTGCTGGAGCCTGTTCGACGCGCAGGACGCCGCTTATCGCGAGGATGTGCTGCCCGACGTGCAGCCGGAAGAGATCCTGCGCGTGTCGATCGAGGCGGGGACGACCTTCGGCTGGGAACGCTACACGATGGCGCGCGGCATTCGCATCGGCCTCGACCGCTTCGGCGCGTCGGCTCCGGCCGAAGACCTGTTCGAGCGGTTCGGCTTCACCACCGATGCGATCGTGCCGCAGATCCTGAACGCATTGAACACCAAGAACTGAGGAGAGACACAATGACGAAGGTAGCCATCAACGGTTTCGGGCGGATCGGCCGCCTCGTCGCGCGTGCGATCCTGGAACGACCCGATTGCGGGCTGGAATTGGTCGCAATCAACGACCTGGCCGATGCCGAGTCTAATGCTCTCCTTTTCAAGCGCGACAGCGTGCACGGCGCCTATCCGGGCGACGTGAGGGCCGATGGCAACGACCTGATCATCGACGGCAAGCGCATCAAGGTGACTGCCGAGCGCGACCCGGCCAAGCTGCCGCATGCCGAGAACGGCATCGATATCGCGCTGGAATGCACCGGCTTCTTCACCGACCGCGACAGCGCGCAGAAGCACCTCGACGCGGGCGCCAAGCGGGTGCTGATCTCCGCGCCGGCCAAGGGCGTCGACCTGACCGTCGTGTTCGGCGTTAACGACGGCAAGCTCACGGCCGATCACACGATCGTGTCCAACGCATCCTGCACCACCAACTGCCTGGCGCCGGTTGCCAAGGTGCTGCACGAGGCGATCGGTATCGAGCGCGGGCTGATGACCACTATCCATGCCTACACCAACGACCAGAAGATCCTGGACCAGATCCACAGCGACAAGCGCCGCTCGCGCGCCGCCGCCATGTCGATCATCCCGACCACCACCGGTGCCGCCCGCGCGGTCGCCGAAGTGCTGCCGGAGTTGAAGGGCAAGCTGGACGGTTCGGCGGTGCGCGTGCCTACACCGAACGTCAGCCTCGTGGACCTCACCTTCACGCCCTCGCGCGATACCACGCGGGACGAAGTGAACGCGGCGCTCAAGGCCGCGGCCGAGAGGGGTCCGCTCGCCGGCATTCTCGACTATGTGACCGACCCGCTGGTCTCGATCGACTTCAACCACAATGCTCATTCGTCGAGCGTGGACAGCCTCGAAACCGCGGTGCTGGAGGGCAAGCTGGTCCGGGTCGTGTCCTGGTACGACAATGAATGGGGCTTCTCGAACCGCATGGTCGACACCGCCTGCGCAATGGCCAAGCTGGGCTGATCTCCTCCCGCCCACCCCGTTCGTGTCGAGCGAAGTCGAGACACGGGGTCGAAGGAGCCGGGCGATGATGCCCGGCTCCCTTCGAATGGTCTTCTCGACTTCGCTCGAAGCGAACGGGAGTAAGAAGTGGCGCAGTTCAAGACCCTCGATGACCTCGGCGACATCACCGGCAAGCGCGTGCTGGTACGTGAGGATTTGAACGTCCCCATGGCCGACGGCGCGGTGACCGACGACACACGCCTGCGTGCCACCATCGGCACCGTGACCGAACTGGCCGATCGCGGTGCCATCGTCCTGATCCTTGCCCATTTCGGCCGTCCCAAGGTGCCTGCGCCCGAATATTCGCTGGCGCAGATCGTGCGCCCCTACACGCAGGTGCTCGGCCGCGAGGTGCGTTATGTCGACTGGGAGGTCGACCAGGATAATGTCGCCATGCTCCAGCCAGGCGATATCGCGGTGCTGGAAAATACGCGTTTCTTCGGCGGCGAGGAGAAGAACGACCTGGCAGTGGTGGAGCGCTTCGCCCGGCTTGGCGACATCTACGTCAACGACGCCTTTTCCGCCGCGCACCGCGCCCATGCCTCGACCGAAGGCCTTGCCCACAGGCTGCCCGCTTATGCCGGCCGCCAGATGGAAGCGGAGCTGAAGGCGCTCGATGCCGCCCTCGGTTCGCCCGAGCACCCTGTCGCAGCCGTCGTCGGCGGCGCGAAGGTGTCGACCAAGCTCGACGTGCTGCAGAACCTCGTCACCAAGGTCGATCACCTGATCATCGGCGGCGGCATGGCTAACACCTTCCTGGCCGCGCGCGGGGTCGATGTCGGCAAGTCGCTGTGCGAGCATGACCTGAAGGACACGGCGATCGCCATCCTCGATGCTGCCGATCGGGCAAACTGCATCGTGCACCTGCCATATGATGTGGTCGTCGCCAAGGAATTCGCCGCCAATCCGCCGAGCCTGCGCACCTGCAACGTGCACGAAGTCGCCGCCGACGAGATGATCCTCGACGTCGGCCCCGCGGCCGTCGAGGCACTGGGCGATGCGCTCAAGACCTGCCGCACGCTCGTCTGGAACGGGCCGCTCGGCGCGTTCGAGATGGCGCCGTTCGATGCGGCGACCGTGGCGCTCGCAAACACCGCCGCTGCACTGACGCAGAGCGGCACGCTCGTCTCCGTCGCGGGCGGCGGCGACACGGTGGCAGCGCTCAATCATGGGGGAGTCGCGGACGAATTCACCTTCGTCTCGACCGCGGGCGGCGCGTTCCTCGAATGGATGGAAGGCAAGGAACTGCCTGGCGTTGCCGCGCTCTCCCGCTGAGAGCGCGACAACGCTGTCAGGCTTTTCACTGCGCCTGCCCGCTGCGATAGCGCGGTGCAGCAAGGACACGAATCGTGTCCGATAATCACCAAGACACTGGGGGCTCCATGAACATCGCCGAGATGACTGCCAAGATCGCCGAAGGTAAGGGCTTCATCGCCGCTCTCGACCAGAGCGGCGGCTCCACGCCCAAGGCGCTCAAGGGCTATGGCATCGAGGAAGACGCCTATCAGGGCGATGAGGAGATGTTCGGCCTCATTCACCAGATGCGCAGCCGCATAATCACCTCGCCCTGCTTCAACGGCGACAAGGTGATCGGCGCGATCCTGTTCGAACGCACCATGGACGGTCAGGTCGACGGCAAGCCGGTCCCACAGGCGTTGCAGGAGCGCGGCGTCGTACCCTTCATCAAGATCGACAAGGGCCTCGAAGCCGAGGCGAACGGCGTCCAGATGCTCAAGCCCATGCCGGAACTGGACGCGCTGCTGACCCGCGCCCGCGATCTCGGCGTGTTCGGCACCAAGGAGCGCTCGGTCATCAACCTCGCCAATAGCGAGGGCATTTCGGCCGTCGTGAACCAGCAGTTCGAGGTCGCCAAGCAGGTCCTCGCCGCTGGCCTGATGCCGATCATCGAGCCGGAAGTGAACATCAAGAGCGCCGAGCGCGCCGAGGCCGACCAGATTCTGCTGGAGGAGATCCTGAAGGCGCTCGACGCGCTGCCGGGCGAGGACAAGGTGATGCTGAAGCTTTCGATCCCCGCCAATGCCGGCCTCTTCACCCCACTGGTCGAGCATCCCCGCGTGCTGCGCGTGGTAGCGCTGTCCGGCGGTTTCGCACGTCCGGAAGCCTGCGCCGAGCTCGCCAAGAATCCCGGCATGATCGCCAGCTTCAGCCGCGCGCTGCTCGAGGATCTGCGTCACAAGATGAGCGCCGACGAGTTCGACGGCGCTCTCGGCGGCGCGATCGATGAAATCTACGCCGCCTCCACGCAGAAGGCCTGACGAACCGATCGAGCGAGGCGGCTTCCCCGATGGGAGCCGCCAAGCTAATGCACGCGTCATGACTGACGAAGACGATCCACTCGGCCCGCTAGACCCCGATTTCGCCGCACAGTTCCAGCGCGACGAGAAGCGCGGCGCCTGCCAGCTCTACCTCATCTCGCCGCTCGATGTCGGCGCTGCCTTTCACGACCGGCTGAAGGCCGCCCTCGACGGCGGCCCGGTCGCAGCATTCCAGTTCCGCGTGAAGGATGTGGACCAGCATGAGGCGGCACGCCTCGCAGAGCCGATCCAGCGCATCTGCGCGGACCGCGACGTCGCCTTCATCGTCAACGACAGCATCTCGCTCGCCAAGCGCCTCGGTGCCGACGGCGTGCATCTCGGCCAGGACGACGGCGATCCGCGCGAGGCGCGTTCCGAACTCGGCCCGATGGCCCAGATCGGCGTCACCTGTCACGACAGCCGCCACCTCGCCATGGAAGCGGGCGACGCGGGCGCGGATTATGTAGCGTTCGGCGCCTTCTTCCCGACCACGACCAAGGACGTCAAGCACCGGCCCGAACCGGTAATCCTGTCCTGGTGGTCGGCATTGTTCGAATTGCCGTGCGTGGCGATCGGCGGGATCACGCCCGCCAACGGGCGCATGCTTGTCGATGCAGGCGCCGACTTCCTTGCCGCCTGCGGATCGGTGTGGAACGCGCCCGACGGCCCTCACGCTGCCGTCGCTGCTTTCTCCGAGTTGCTGCGCCGCTGAGCTTCGCCTAGCATCGCGGCGGGAGAGGGATCATGCGGCAGGTCGAGCGGGGACAATTGTGGGTCATGCGCATGCATGCTCTGATCGCGGGTCTGATTTTGCTGATCCCGGCGATCATTGCGGCATTCGTCTTGATGCAGAACACGCGGCTGCCCGGCTGGATCATCCCGGCACTCGTTCTGGTCGCCGCCGCTTATGCGGTCCTGATTGCGCCCGTCCGCAGGTATCGGGCGTTGCGCTACGCGCTCGACGCCGAGGAGCTTCATATCGCGCGCGGCGTGTGGACGCAGGTCGAGACATTGGTGCCGCTTGTCCGCGTCCAGCATATCGACGTGTCTCAAGGCCCGATCGAGCGCGCGTTCAAGGTGTCGCGCCTGGTGCTGCACACGGCCGGCACGCTCAACAGCCTTGTCGTCCTGCCCGGCCTGTCCCGTGAAGGTGCCGAGGCGATGCGCGACGAGATCCGCGCGCGCATCAAGCAGACGGAGGGCTGAGCGAGGTGGAGGCGGAACCCGTCGCGGACTGTCGCGTCCACCCGGCCACCATCCCGCTGCGTTTCGCCAAGGATGCGCCGCGCACGTTGCTGGCGCTGCCGGCCGGCTTCGCCTTCATCACCGAACACGGGCTTTGGACGGTGATCCTGTTCGCCCTGGGGATCACAGCGGTGACGATCGGATGGCAGGCACTCGCCTGGCACCGCTTCCGCTACGGAATCGGTGCGCGCGGCATCGCGATCGAGAGCGGCATTCTCCATCGCACCCGCCGCTTCATCCCGTTCGAGCGTATCCAGGATGTCGAGGTGGAGCGCGGTCCGCTTGCGCGCCTGTTCGGCCTTGCCAAGCTCAAGATCGAGACAGGCGGCGGCGGAAGCGACGAGGGCGTGCTCGACAGCGTGCGGGTAGACGAAGCGGAGCGCATCCGCATCGCCCTGCGCCAGGGCAGGGCAGAGGCTGGCACAATCAGCGGTAGTGCACCGCAGAAGGGGACGGACGAGGCGCCGGCCCTGTTCAGCATGGGTCTGCCCCGCATCCTACTCACCGGCCTGTTCAACTTCTCGCTTGTCTATCTCGCCGTCATATTCGCGGCTCTGCAGGCGCTTGAGCCCATATTGCCCTTTGACCTTCGCGATCCGGCGCGCTGGCTCGGGCTGGTCAACGACAATGTGCGCGGGTGGTCGTTCGCGGCCTTCGCCATGCTGGCGGGCATCATCCTGCTGCTGGGCGTCGTAACCGGGATTGCGAGCACCGTGCTGCGCGACTTCGGCTTCCGCCTGACGCTCGAGGGCGAAGGTCTCCGCCGCGTGCGCGGGCTCCTCACCCGTAGCGAGATTACGATCCCGCGTCGTCGCATCCAGCTGGCCATGCTGACGACCGGCCCTTTCAAGCAACGCTTCGGCTGGGCGGAACTCGGCTTTCAGACGCTGGGTGCCGAGCAGAATGGGAAGTGCAAGCGCGAAACCGTTGCGCCGCTGGGAACGCGGGAGGAAGTCGCAGAGATCCTGGCGCCGCTACCGCCGTTCCGCACCGGCCAGCGCGAGGAACTGAGGCGCGTGTCGAGCCGGCACTTCGTGCGGCGGCTGATCATAGCTGGCGGATTGCCGGTCTTCATAGCTCTCGTTGCCAGCCTGTTCTGGCGACCGGCCTTGCTCGCGCTGCTGTTGCTGCCGCTGGTCGCGCTGGAGGGGCTGATCGAGCGCCGTTACCGGCTGTACGGACGCGCTGACGGATTGCTGTTCGTGCAGAGTGGCGTGATCGTCCGGCGGCAATGGATCATCCCGGCGGGCAGGATGCAGGTGCTCGCTCTATCGCGCACCTGGCTGCAGCGCCGTTTGGGGCTGGCGACGCTCACCATCGACACCGCCGGTGGATCGCGCGTCAACCCGCCACGGGTCGTCGACATGAAGGAAGAGGATGCGCGGGCGCTCCTTGCCGATTTGAAGCGCGCGAGATGACACCGTCTGGTGCCCAGGGGAAATAAGTTTCGGCTTTCGCGTTTTCTCGTCCGGCATGGATGAGGAGCGGTGACGGTGAAGCTCAGGAAAAGTCTCGCGGCGCTGGCGCTCGGCGGCGCGCTCTGTCTCACCAGCATGGCGATTGCCCAGCAAGGAGAGGATAGCGGGCAGGAAGCGCATTCCCGCGCGCAGGTTGACCCATCCATCTTCCATGCACAGGTGCTGCTGGATCGTGCCGGCTTTGCACCGGGCGTGATCGATGGGCGCAAGGGCATGTCCTTCGACGAGGCCGTTCGTGGCTTCCAAACCTCGCGCGGGCTGGAAGTCACCGGTGAACTCGATCAGGCGACGAGGGCAGCTCTGCTCCGTGGCGGGGCAAAGGCGACGCTCAGGCTGAAGGTCGACGAAGGCGATGCGCGTGGACCTTTCCTCGACGAGATCCCCGACGATCCGGTGCAACAGGCGAAGATGGAGCGGCTCGGCTATCGAAATCTGCTCGAGAAGCTGGCCGAGAAGTTTCACACCACCCCCGACACCATCGTGGCCTTGAACGATCCGAAGACGGTGCTGAAGGCCGGCGCGGTGCTGCGGCTACCCAACGTCCTTCCCACGTCGCGGGATTATGGCGATGTGGAGGGCGATCATGCCCAGATGTTGAGCGACCTCAACGTCAGCGGCGGTGCCGAGAAGGCGGACAGGATCGTGGTCGACAAGTCGGACGGCGTCCTGCGCCTGTTCCGGGACGACAAGCTGGTCGGACAATTTCCGGCGACGATGGGCAGCGAGCATGATCCGCTACCTCTCGGCAACTGGAGGGTGACTGCCGTCTCCTACAACCCGCCGTTCCACTATCAGCCCGACCTGTTCTGGGACGTGGCCGACGACGAGGAAGAGCAAAGGCTGCCGCCGGGTCCAAACGGGCCGGTCGGCACGGTCTGGGTGGACTTGTCGAAGGAGCATTACGGCATTCACGGCACGGCCGAGCCGCAAACGATCCAGCGCGCCCAGAGCCATGGCTGCGTGCGACTGACCAATTGGGATGCGGCGCGTGTCGCGACCATGGTCGGCAACGGCACGGCCGTGCTGTTCCAGGCCTGACGACCTTGGCAGCCACGTCCTGTCTCACCCACAGCCTCACCGCTCTGCTCGGCGCGGCGGCGGCGAGCGCCTTCTGGATCAACGCCTATGGCAATGACGGCGCGGCCGCTCCCGCCGAACCGAGCCAGGAGCAAGTAGAAAAGGCCGTCGCGGCGCGGGAGGAGAGGGCGCCTCTGGTCGTCGGACCCACCGGGCTTGCGATTCCGGTGAGTGGCATCGCCGCCGCGGATCTCGTCGACACCTACAAGCAGGCGCGCGCCGGCGGAGCGCGAGTGCACGATGCCATCGACATCATGGCGCCACATGGCACCCCTGTGGTGGCGGCCGCGCCTGGCCGGGTGGAGAAGCTGTTCTTCAGCGAGGGAGGTGGAGGTATCACTGCCTATGTCCGGTCGGATGACCAGCGCTGGATTTTCTATTACGCTCATCTCCAGGATTATGCGCCGGGCTTGAAGGAAGGACAGGTGCTTCGGCGCGGGGATCCGATCGGGCGGGTCGGCGTAACGGGGAACGCCAATCCCGACGGTCCGCATCTTCACTTCGCGATCCACCGGATGCGGCCGGAAGATGACTGGCACGAGGGCACGGCGGTCAATCCATACCCGTTGCTCGCCGGACAAGCGCGGTGAGGCTGCGCGGCGTCGTCTATGCAGCGATGCTGGTGCTCGGGCTCGCCCTGCTGGTGGTCGCTACCGCCTCGAGCATTCACTCGATCGGCAGGGATGTCGCGAGCCGCGATGCGGGTAGCGACTAAGCCGCTGCTTGCCGGAAGCGGTGCCGCTCGCTAAAGCCCGCGCCGGCTCTTTTCCACTTTTGTGAGTTTCGGCATGAAGATCAGCGGCGTGGACATTCGTCCCGGCAATATCATCGAATATGAAGGCGGCATTTGGCGCGCCGTGAAGATCCAGCATACGCAGCCCGGCAAGGGCGGCGCCTATATGCAGGTGGAACTCAAGAACCTGCGCGACGGCCGCAAGAACAATGTCCGCTTCCGTTCGGCCGAGACGGTGGAGCGCGTGCGCCTCGACACCAAGGATTTCCAGTTCCTGTTCGCCGAGGGCGACAGCCTGGTGTTCATGGACAAGGAAACCTACGACCAGACGACGCTCCCGCGCGACTTGCTCGGTGACGCCGCCGCCTTCCTGCAGGACGGCATGGACGTCGTCATGGAACTCTATGATGAGGAAGCGATCAGCGTCCAGCTGCCCGATACGATCGAAGCAACGATCGTCGAGGCCGATGCCGTGGTGAAGGGGCAGACCGCGTCCTCTTCCTACAAGCCCGCCATCCTCGACAATGGCGTGCGCGTCATGGTGCCGCCGCATATCAGCAGCGGAACCCGGATCGTCGTCGACGTTTACGAACAGACCTACGTCCGCCGCGCGGATTGAGCACTCATTCCCTCTCCCCTCTGCGGGAGAGGGACAGCCGCCGAAGGCGGCAGGGTGAGGGGATAAG
>CAKTCN010000052.1 GCA_934539295.1 uncultured Allosphingosinicella sp. | reverse complement strand
GCTCGCGGCCACAATGGCCGCTGTCAGACCGGCAATCCACCTATCCCCGCTGTTCAGATTCCCCGAGCCACCTCTATCGGAGAAAACGCATGACCGTGATGACCACCATAGCCGCATCCAAGGACGAACTCGTCCGCCTGGCCGAGACGCGCATGAACACGGCGCTGACCGCCAGCAGCTGGACCGACCGGCAGAAGCTCGCATTGACGTGCCGCATCCTGTTCGAGGGCGGCCACGATTCCGGTCTGGCGGGGCAGATCACCTGCCGTGCCGAGCAGCCCGGCACCTATTACACCCAACGGCTCGGCCTCGGCTTCGACGAGATCAGCGCGGACAATCTGCTGCTGGTCGACGAGGACCTGAATGTTCTCGACGGGCCCGGCATGGCAAACCCGGCCAATCGCTTCCACAGCTGGCTTTATCGCGCGAGGCCGGACGTGAACTGCATCATCCACACCCATCCGCTGCACGTGGCCGCGCTCTCGACCCTCGAAGTGCCGCTTGAGATCAGTCACATGGACCTTTGTCCGCTCTACGGTGACGTCGCCTTTCTGGAGAAATGGCCCGGTGTGCCGGTCGGCAACGAGGAAGGCGAGATCATCGCCGCTGCGATCGGCGACAAGAAGGCGATCCTGCTGTCTCACCACGGTCAGCTCATCGCCGGTGCAACGATCGAGGAGGCCTGCGTCCTCGCGGTGCTGATCGAGCGCGCCGCCAGGATGCAGCTGCTGGCAATGGCGGCGGGGGACATCAAGCCGATCCCGGAGGCGCTCGCCCGTGAAGCGCACGACTGGATTTCCCACCCGAGGCGGCACAGCGCCGCGTTCGACTATTACTCGCGGCGGGTGCTCGATCGCCACAATGACTGCCTTCTCTGAGGACGCGGATCGGCAGCGGGTCGTGCCTCGAGGGACGATCCCACCCACGGTTTGCAGATCGCACCTTGTTTGGCCGCCCCGCACGGTGCGGCGAACGGACTGTTACTGGCGCGGGCCGTTGACGACAGGCAACGTAGTGCGATCGGCGATCAGAGTGGTGGTCGAGTGTTCCTATTTTCCGAGACGGATGGATTTGCCCGGGACCACCTCGCCTACATGGAGCGCAGCATCGGCCACGTTAGGCACCGCGTCAGGAGCCTTATGGCATCGTGGCTGTCTTTAAAGATCTCTATGGCAACTATCGGGATCTGATCCAGCCTGTCGCCGCCGAAGGGGGGCGCGCTACATAAAACGGGCATGGATGTACGGTAACGGGTCATGACGGTCCGGGGCGTGCCAGCCGTCGGTATCCGAGCCAGACGCTACTTACCGACAGCCCCAGTCCGAGGGCGGACATCAGCCATATGACGGCCTTCCGCAGTGGCGGATGCTCGACGAGCCACAGCCAGTCCCATGTATGCAGCAGGTCGAATACCCACCGGTAGAGCCGCCGTGCGCGATCCTGCCGGTCGATGAGTTCACCGGTCACGGGATCGACGTGGAGCCAACTGCGCGCCGGGTCATTGAAGCGCAGCCGCAAGACCGGCAATGGCTTCGTGGCTGGCCAATAGGCGTCGGGGCGACTTAGTCGGTCGATCCGCCAGAGCCGCCCTCCTGTCACCAGCAAGCGAGTAGCCTTGGCGATGATGGGCGTCGCATCGGTCGCCGGGATCATCGTCGTCGCATCGAGATGGCGGGGATGCTCCGATGCCCGGTCGATCGTGATCCGCGGCAGGGCGGCGTCATTGGTGATCTCGATGGTCCGGGCATTTTGCGCGAGGGTCTCCAGACGCGTGGTCGCAATGTCACCGATGCCGGCAAGCGAACGATAGTGGCGCAGCGCCGCGACCGGCGCGCTTTTCCCGGCGAAGAGGTGGCCCGGATCGACCGACAACCACCCGCTGACGATCCAGCTCAGGAGGAACAGCCCACCCACGAGGCCACTGATATGGTGCCACAGCATCCAGCCACGATAAGGACTTATGCGCGCGCTCTTGTAACGACGGCGTCCTGGCCGGACGCGCAGGGTGCCGACCCAGATGCCCGTCAGTGCGACCGCGATGCAGGGTCCGGCCACCCACAACACCACCTGTCGCCATGCCGCTTTGTCCTGTCGAAAGATGGTCGGATAGAGCCAGTGCGGCACCGATCCGAGCCAGTTCCAAAACCGCTGCTCCCGCGTAGTCCGCTGGACGGGAAGGCCGGTACCAGACGACACATAGATGTCCGTTCCAGCAGCATCGGTCAGCCTGACCTTCCACAATGGGCGATGCCGGTCGAACCCGCCGGCGACCGTCCACTGGTCACGTATCAGCCGTTCGGCCACACCTGCGGGCAGGCCGGTGAAGTGCGACGCCACACGCCGGGCATAGACGCCATCCACCACCGGCAGCACCGCGCCCGTCCGTGCCGGGAGAGTGTCGATTACGCCATTGTCGCGCTCGATCCGCCAGACGGGTTCGACATCGCGCATCTCCAGCAGCAACCGGGCCTGTCCGGTTGTCACGCGAGCCGGCACATCGACCTTCGTCCAGTCGATCGGTGCCGCCCCCGCCCAACGCGCAGCGGGCGACAGGGCGGGGTAGGGCATGTAGAGCATCACCAGCCCGGAGGCGAACCACATCGTGAAGAACAGGCACGCTGCGATCCCTACCCAGCGATGGGTGAGGAACAGCCAGCGTAGCGCCGTCCGGCGGGCCGCCCGCCCGGCGGGGAAACGCACCACCTTAAAAGGCGGCGCGAAGCGCGACGTCGATCGAGCGCGGGCGACCGAGTATCCATTGTTCGTCGCCGTAGCTGGTGATCGCATACGCCTCATTGAACAGATTGTAGGCGCGCAGGTCGACCGCCACGTGGTCGGTCAACGCGTATGAGATCGTCGCGTCGATTGTGGCATAGCCGGGGATACGGAAACGATTGGCGTTGTCGGAAAACCGTCGGCCGACATAGCGCATCCCGGTCCGCGCCTGGAGGCGACGGGACGTGTCCCAGCGCAGCCAGAGATTGCCCATCGTCTCCGCGATACCCGGCGGGGTCCTGCCATCGAAGCGGATGCCGCCTGACAGGAAGTTGTCGAAACGCGCGTCGAGCACCGAACCATTGGCATCGACCCCGAAGCCGTGCGGCAGGTCGAGCGTTACCGCCGCCTCGATCCCTTCAGCCGACCGCTGCCCGACCTGCTCCACCGGGCTGGAAAGGGTGCGCTGCGCCAGCAGCCCCTTCTTGACGATGCGATAGGCGGCGAGCGTGGCGGTCCCGCGACCGTTCAGGAACACCGCTTTCACGCCGGCCTCGACCTGATCGCCGCGCGCGTTGCTGAAGGCGACCTGGCCTGTGGTGGCGGTGGTCAGCGTGCCCAGCGGATCGACGCCGGTGGCATATTGCGCGTAGAGCGACAGGGTCGTCAGCGGTTGCCAGACCGTGCCGACGCGCCAGGTCGTGTTGCGGAACGTGCGATCGAACGCGAACGTCTCGGCACGGCTGCCGCCTGGATAGGCGATCGCCCAGCGCCGCACGCGATCCTCCTCGTAGCGAAGGCCGCCGACGATCGACAGTCCGCCGCCCAGCGTCACCCGGTCCTCGGCAAAGACGGCGAATTCACCGGTGCGCGTCCGGTAGCGCGGCGCGATCCCCTGCGTGTCGAGGAACTGGCCGGGGTCGAAGGCGAACGGATCGACGGTATCGTTCTGCGGTGCGGAGGCGAAGTTATTCTCGTGGGTGAACTTCACCAGATTGGCGTCGAAACCGAATACCAACGCATTGCCGACCGCGCCGGCGATCGGGGTTTTCAGCGTCATGCTGCCCTGATCGCCCCATTGCGTCTGGTCGTGGCGGATGCCGTAATTGTCGCTGCGGCGGATCGCACCTGCTACCGAACCGGTCGACGCGACCCAGGCGTAGCTTTCCAGATTGCGCCAGAAGCGGTCGCTGGCCAGCCGATAGGCGACGTTGGAGAAGGTGAGCGTCTCGCTCGGCGTCCAATCCACCTGAAGCGTGCCGCGATTGTCGAGAAAGCGCAGCCGCGCATCGACCACATTGTAGTTCGCCTCACGGTTGCGCTCGTCCAGCCGCCCGTCGATCAGCGGCGTTCCGAAATAGGCCATCGGACGCTGATCGCCATGATCGCCGCGCAAGGTGATCGCGAGCGTGGGCGTGGGGATCCAGAGCAGCGTGCCGGACAGGGCAAGGCTGCGCGACCGACCGCGATCGACATAGCCGTCCGAGCGACGCCAACTGCCATCGACGCGGTAGGCAAGCGTTTCGCCGATTGGCCCGCCAAGGCCGGCCGCCGCACGAACGCTGTCCTGTGCGCCATAGCCGATCTCCGCCACGACCTCGGTGCGTTCGACATTCGGTTTACGCATCACGACATTGACCGCACCACCCAGCGCGCCCTGTCCATAGAGGACGGACGCCGGACCGCTGAGTACGTCGATACGCTCGACCATCCACGGGTCGGTGGGAAAGGTGATCGTACCGGCCGCGGGGAACAGCCGAACGCCATCGATCAGTTGCAGGACCGATCCCTGCCCCGAGAAGCCGCGCGCGGCGAGCGCGGTGCCGCCATTGCCGAGATTGGCGACGCTGGTGATACCGGGCGCGCGGGTCTGGGCATCGACGACGGACTGGTCGCCACGCGCCCGGATCGTATCGCCGTCAATCGTGGTGGTGCTGGCCGGTGTCTCCAGCGGCGTCAGGTTCAGTCGGCTGCCGGTCGCGTTCGGCACGGCAAGGCCGGTCCTCTTCTTCTGGCCGACCACAAGGATGGTGGAACTGTCGATATCCTGCGGCTCGACGACCTGTGCCCCGGCAGGTGCCGCTGCAATGGCGAGTATTGCACCCGGGAATGTGCGGGAAAGGGAAAAACGCGACATGCCTGTATCCTTCCGGCGTCTGACGCACACCGGCCGGGGCCTTCCGCACACGCGCGGCAACGGTCATGCCCACCGGACGCCTCCGGCAGCGAACACGCCCATCCATGCGGCCCCCGCCGCACTGTTGGCGTCGCTCGTCGGATAGACACCGTGCCTCGGCCATCCCCTGGACCAGGCAAGAGCGACCAGACGACGGCAGGTCTCCTGGCTCACGGGTCGTCGCTCGATGCGCAGCCTTCCCAGGTCGCCCCAGTGGCTTGCCGGACTTGGAAGTCCGACGGATGCACCTCTCGCTCGCCGCTTACAGTTGCAGGGACAGCTCCGGATTTCGGCGATCGCTCGCCCTCACCGGATTCCCTTTTAATCCCCCTTCCGGAGGAACCGTCGCGATCATGACAAAGCCAAAGCTTCGTCGGGGCCGGTGATATGGCGGGATGCTCGCCGGCACAAGGCATGTGCCGGTTCATGATCATTCTGCAATGTCCGCGCGGCAGCTTCTGGGCAGCCCAAGGAGGGCTTCATGGCTGATATCAAAAACATGCCTCGCGCGATCCACTCCGCCCTGAGGGAGAACGGCGTCACCGCTGAGCTAAACATTCACATGGACGGCAACCAGGCCATCGCCACGATCGGGCAATCGGGTGGTGACGACCTGGAGGTGTCGGTCGAGATCCATGACCTGCACCACGACAAGGCCGGGCTTCTCGGCATACCGACGAGCAGGGCCGCGTCGTCATCGGCCTGCGCTCCGGAACGGCTTGTGCCGCTCCGGAGGGTGTAGGTCATGCCGACGCAATGGCCTTCTGGATGTCGGCAATGCTGTGACCGGTCAGGTCCTTGGCAATCTCGCCAGCCAGCTTGGCGTCCAGCGACGTGTGGTAATGCTTGCGCAGTTCGCCGAGCGTCCGAGGTGCGGCGATCACAAGGAGATCATCGATCTCGCCGTCCAGCACCCGCTTGTTGAGGAGTGCCGCGACCCCGGCGGCAAAGCTGTCCTCGTCCTGCTGGCTGTCGCTCGGGTTGGCCGAGCTGCTCTGGTGCCGATTGCCCGAACCTTTGTTGGTCGTCGCTACGTCAGCATTGGGTAAGGCGGTGAGCGACGGACTGCCCTCATCACCGGTGTTGCGGAAAAGGTTCAGGGTCTTGCCATCGGCGACCGCGACAACGGTATTCTTGGGAAGCTTCATGATTTTCCTTCGCTTTCCACACTTGGGTTGAGAATTGGGAATGGTGGGCGGCCGCACCGTGCGGCAGGCCACTCGCCCTACGCGCGGGTCTGCGTCGGCGTGTCGCTAGGCGCGTCGCCGGGATTACCTGGCTCAATCACCGGAGGTTCCGTATCGTCTGGGCCGGGCAGAGACTCTGGCCGATCGTCGGGCACGGGCGTACCGTCGGGCTCGCGGATCGGATCGGGTGCATATGGATCGGGCGGCAGCGTCGCCATATCTGATTCTCCTGGCTGGTAACCGTTCAACCAAGCAACGCCCACAATTGGTCCGTCGAAGCTAATCGCAAGGAGCAGCTGCCTGCCATGTAGCGGCAACGATCGCCCATGACGGGCTATCTCAGCGGGCGCCCTCCAGGGTCAGGACTCGTTGATCACAGCCAGAAGATGATGGTGGCGGCGAGGGCGATGGCGGAGAAGAAGGCGGTTGGGCAGCGGCCGTGGCGGGTTGCGACCCGGCACCCGTCCTTGAGGCGGCCGAACATGATCTCGATGCGGTTGCACCGCCGGTGACGGCGCGTGTCATACCGACGGGCCCCTTGCGCGGTCTGCGGCCTGGGATGCAGGGTTGGACACCTTTCGCCTGGAGGGCGTCCCTGAACCAATCCGCATCGTAGCCGCGGTCGCCGAGCAGCCATTGCGCCTTGGGCAGATCGTCGGGCAGGGCAGCAGCACCGGTGTAGTCGCTGACCTGGCCGGCTGTCAGGAAGAAGCTCAACGGACGGCCGTTCGCATCGGCAAGCGCGTAGGGCGTCGTGTTCCATGCCGCCCTTCGTGCGACCGATCATGCGGTCAACGCCCCCTTTTTTTCCGCAGGCTCGATGCCGTGCGGTGCACCTTCCGGTAAGTGGCGTCGCTCATCCCGGTCTCCTCCCGGAGCCTGGAATCAGATCATGCACCGCACATCAATGGGTACTGGCCCCAGCCCGCAAGTGGCGCGTTATCACTGTCAGTCCACTGCCTCTCGATGGGAAGATCCATGCACAGAAGAACCGTCCTCTCGATCGCTTCCGGACTTTCGTTGATCACGATCGGACCGGCGCCGGCCAGTACCAAGCCGTGCCGGGACAAGGACGGACGGGTCATTCAGTGTCCAAAAACACCAAAGGTCTCGGCGCGGTGCAAGGATGCAAAAGGACGGTTCACGGCCTGTCCGCCGTCTGACGGCTCGGACAAGTCACCTCAAAACCAACCAACAGGGAAGCCAACCTCTGCGACGAACCGTTCGTCGCAGAATTAACCACGTTCAACCCCAAATGAAGATGCGCCGGAACGGCCTGGCTCTCCAGGAGCTTAGCTGGGCGCCGATCAGGATCGAGGCCGACTAACATACCTCATCCTCGGCATCGTTAGCCGATTGCTGATGAAGGGATATGGCCTTGGCAACCGAGGGTCAGGACGAATCGCGCGTGCCGCTGATCGAGGAGACTGTCTCGATCGAGCGGCGCGAGGTCGAGACGGACCGTGTTCGCGTCCGCACCGTGGTAGATGCCGAGCACCTGCTGGTGGAGGAGCAGCTTCGCGTCGGCGGCCTGGACGTCATCCGCGTGGCTGTCGAGCGTGAGGTCGCCGAAGCGCCGGGGCCGTACCGCGAGGGGGACACCCTCGTCATCCCTGTCGTCGAGGAACGCCTGATCGTCGAGAAGCGGCTTTTCGTGGTCGAGGAATTGCGCGTCACCGGCACCTCTCGCGAAGAAGCCGTCCAGATCCCCGTGTCGTTACGCCGGACCCGCGCGGTCGTCGAGCGGGATGGCTTTGAACCACAGGAATAGGAAAGAGTTGATGGCAGACCCGCATAATACCAGGGGGGCGCCGCCCACCCATGTGCATGTCGAGAAGAAAAAGCAGCCCGGCTGGTTCAAAGCTCTGGCATGGCTTGCCCTGATCGCCGGCATCCTGGCGCTGTTGCTCGGCCTGAGCCGCTGCAATGGCAACGACCAGGCGGCGGTTGCTCCCGCTCCGTCAGCAACGCCCGGGGCCGACAATGGAGCGGTGGTCGCCACCACGCCCAACGCTGGCACTGCGACGGCGCTGGCCGGCACCTCGGGCCTCGGCGCCTATATGGCCGGCACCGAACCCACACCGCGCAGCTTCCAGTTCGAAAAGCTCAACTTCAACACCGCTCAGACCGACATCCGACCTGCCGACCAGGCGGAGATCGGCCAGATTGCCGGCGTACTGAAGCAGTATGCCAATGCCCGTGTCCGCATCGCCGGCTACGCCGACGCGCGCGGATCCAGCGCGACCAACAACGCACTCGGCAAGGCACGCGCCGATGCCGTTAGGGCGGCGCTCGTGTCGCAGGGCATCGACGCGGCCCGCATCGAGACGGTCTCGGGCGGTGAAGCCGATCCGGTCGCCAGCAACGACACCGCGTCGGGCCAGGCGGAGAACCGCCGCACCGAGCTTGTCGTCACCAGCCGATAATCAACCAGTTCTAGCAGCAGGAGTGAACAGCATGTCCAGCACGATCACCGCCATGTTCGATACCCGCGCCGATGCCGAAGCGGCGAAGGAGCGGCTCAAGCAATCCAATGTCGATGCCGATCACATCCATGTCCACGACAAGTCGAGCGCCGGCTACAAGGAGCAGGGCTATTCGACGCACGAGGATCACGGCTTCTGGGCGTCGGTAAAGAACGCCTTTCTCCCCGACGAGGACCGCCACACCTATGAGGAAGGTGTCCGTCGCGGTGGTGCCGTGCTGACCGCCGACGTGGACGAGGACGATGTCGCCCGGGCAGTGCAGGTGCTTGAGGAAGCCGGCTCTGTCGACATTGACGACCGCGCCAGCCAATGGCGCCAGTCCGGCTGGGACTACCCGGCGGGAGCGGGCGCAGCGACGGGCGCGTCGGCATTCGGCGGCTTCGGCGATCGAGAGACGGCCGACCGCAACGTGATGGCGGATCGCGACCTGGCCGATCGATCGACCGGCTCGCAGGAGGAGGTCATCCCCGTTGTCGAAGAACAGCTGGTCGTCGGCAAGCGCGACGTCAGCCGTGGCGGCGTGCGTGTCCGTTCCTATGTGACCGAGACGCCGGTGCACGAGCAGGTCCGCCTGTGTAACGAGCGGGTCAACGTCGAGCGCCGTCGCGTCGACCAGCCGCTGTCTGCCGCCGAGGGCGATGCGTTTCGTGAGCGCACGATCGACATGACGGCCACCGGCGAGGAAGCCGTGGTCGGCAAGACTGCCCGCGTGGTCGAGGAGGTGGTCGTCTCCAAGACCGCCGACGAACGGGTCGAGCAGATCGACGACACTGTCCGTCGGACCGACGTCGAGGTGGATCGCGACGAGGGCATGGGCACGGATCGCGGCTCGACCTTCGGGACGTCCTCCGAGCGCTGAGCAGAGATTGGGTCTCGCACGCACGCGTACCGCGTGCGAGGCCACGCCGCCCGGTGCGGCGAGCAGAAGGCACAACAAGCATGCAGAACTCGTTCGATAGCGACGCGGCGGGCAGTACGATCTTCACACCACGATCGCCCGACCCCTTTTCCGAACCGACCACAGCCACGTCGGCTCCTGGGGTTCAGGCTCCCGCAGGCACTGGGAATGCCGGACAAACCGCGTCGCTGGCAGGCCAGGCGGGGCGGAAGCTGACGGACACGCTCGACAGCCAGAAGGGCGCTGCCGCTGATTTTGTCGAGCAGCTGGCCCAGACTGTTCAGCGATCGGGCGAACAGTTTGCGGGGCGGCAAGACTGGATCGCCAGCGCCGTTGGCCGCGGCGCGGCCGAACTGAACACGCTTGCAGGCGCGATCCGCGACAAGGACCTGGGTGAGTTCGCGAGCGAGGTTGCGGCTTTTGCCCGTCGCCAGCCCGCCTTGTTCATCGGCGCGGCACTCGCCGCGGGCTTTGCGGTCGCGCGGCTCGGCAAGGTGGTCGCGGGCGACCTGTCGCGCAACGATCTGCCGACCGTGCCGGAGGTGGGCAATGGCCAACACTGATCCGCGCGGCGCATCCCAGCCCGCGCACAGCCTGGGTGAGATTGCGGGCGGTCTGGCCGGTGACGTCCAGGATCTTGTCCGCGGTGAACTGGCGCTCGCCCGCGCCGAGTTCGACCACAAGCTACATAGTCTGCTCGGCGGTGCCATCTCGCTGGTCGGCGGGGCTCTGGTTGCGTTCGCCGGGCTGGTGGTCCTCCTGGAAGGCGGTGCCGCCGTGCTCGCCAAGTGGCTGCCCGCCTGGGCTGCGCTGGTCATCGTCGGCCTGGTCATTGTCGTGATCGGCGGCCTGATCGCGCGCGCAGGCCTGGCGCAGCTGTCGCTCAAGAACCTTACCCCCGATCGCACGGCCGCCAACCTCAAGAAGGATGGCCGCACCCTCAAGGAGCATTTGTGATGGCCGACGCCACCGACGATACCGATCAGATCGAACGCGATCTCGCCGCTACCCGTGCGCGCATGGACCGCCGCCTCGACGAACTTGGCGACAAACTCGCGCCTAGCCAGCTTGTCAGCGACACGCTGACCCAGGTGACGGGCGGCAATGGTGCCGCCTTTGCCCAGACCCTGATCGGGAAAGCCAAGGCCAATCCGATCCCGGCCGCGCTGGCCGGCATCGGCATCGCCTGGTTGATGGCGTCGAGCCAGAACAAGGCGAGCCGTGCCGAGCCCGATCTGCATACCCGGTTGCGGTCGGCCGAGGCGGGCGTGGTCCGGCTTCGGGACGAGCACCCCGACGTTTACGCGAGCCGGCTCGACGACGCGCGTGGACAGGTGCTCGGGGTGGCGCGCAATGCGTCCGACACCGCTTCGTCCTATGGACAGCGGATCAAGGCGGCGGTGGCTTCCGCGACCCGGAGCATGAAGGAGACGTCGCGCGACCTGAGTAGTAGCGCATCCAGCGCCCTTGGCGGGCTTCGCAACGGCGGGGGCGGTCTGGCCGGCAATCCCGTCGTGCTGGGCGGTGCGGCCGCGCTGGTCGGCTTGGTGGCAGGCGTGCTGATCCCTGTCAGCGAACAGGAGGAACGTGCGCTAGGGACTGTTGCGGACCGGCTGCGGGCCCAAGGGCGCGATCTCGCGCAGGATGTCGTCAACCGCGGGGCGCAGGTCGCCGGCGACGCGCTGGGCGCGGTCAAGGACAGCGCGCAGGAGCATGGACTGACCGGAGACAAGCCGATTGGTGAGCTGGCCAAAGACCTGAAAAGCGGTGAGCTGCTCGGCCACGTCAAGCAGGCTGCCCAGGACGTTGCCAGCGCGAGCAAGGAAAGCGTGCGGTCCCGGCTGGGTAACGATCAAGGCGGCCGGGCTCGTTCGTAAGCACGGCCGGCGAGGTTGTGGCGGCGTAGCTGTCGGGGCAGCGGCGGGGCGGTTCTTGGAAACCGCCCCGCATCAATAGGGGATGCCGATGCGATACATGATGGTGGCAGCCGTACTGGTTCTCCTGGCGGGCTGTGACGGCCCAAACGAGAAGGCTGGCGAGGCGCAGGATCGAGCAGCGGCAAACGCTGCCGGCATCGAATACAAAGGCAGCGGGCCAGCCGAACGCATCGGTGAGGCGCAGGATCGCGCCAACAAAGCCGCGCGCGAGAACCTTGAGGCTAAACGAGATCGGATCACGACCGAAGCGGACACGCAGGCGGACCGGCTGGAGTGGCAGGCCAGGGAGATCCGTCGCAGTGCAAAGGAGCGTGCCGATGCGCTCACGAGCGCTACCGTAGGCTGAGGATCTTTGCGCGTGGATCGCCTTTTTGAGAGCGCCGCACGCTCGTACTTGCGGTAGGGACGTCCGGCTTCGTTTGCACCCGACGGGGGGGGGGGCGGCATTGTCACCAAGATCAACAAACAGCTAGAGTTGGAGGTCCGAGAAGGATCTGCGATTGGCTACTTATGGGTCTTCGAGTGCAGCCTGCCGGCACGACGAACGCCCTACACCACACCTGTCGCGATGCGCGTGCCAATGTTGCTCCGTCACATCGCCGTGCAGCCACCGTCCGCCATGACCAGCGCGCCGATGATGAAGCTGGCAGCGGGAGAAGCGAAGAAGGCGATCACTTCCGCGATCTCAGCGGGCTCGGCGACCCGGCCAAGTGCATGGAGGTGGCCGTACCTGGCCAGCGCCGCGCGGCTGTCCGCAACGATGCCCTCCAGGATCTCGGTCGCCACCACTCCCGGGTGCCACCGCGTTGACGCGGACGCCGCTTGTTCCAAGGTCAAGGGCAGCAGTCTTCACGAGCTGAGCGATCGCGCCTTTCGATGCCGAGTAGGGGGCGGTTTCGCGCATGCCCACAGCGCTGACGACCGACGCGACGGCCACGATCACGCCGCTGCCCTGCGCCGCCATGATCCGTCCCGCCTCGCGCAGGTGGAGAAACGCACCGCGGGCGTTGGTGGCGAGAATCGCGTCCCAGTCCGCCGCGCTGGTTTCCACCAGCTGCCTGTTCAGCGTCCGGCCGGCATTGCTGACCAGAACGTCGATCCGGCCGAACCGTTCGAGCGCGAGCGCAAGAGTGACGCGCGCTGCGTACTCATCGCGGGCATCGGCCTGTAACGTCGCCACTTTCCCGCCCGCCAGCGCGTCGACATCCTCGCGGATGTCGGTTGCTACCACCTGTGCTCCGCGGTCGAGGACAAGCGCATCGGTTTGAGAAAAACCGCACCCGGCAGTGATCATCAGCGGAAGTGGGTCGTCGCGGTTTACAGCAAGCGCACTGAAACACATGTCGTTGTCACTGATCTGCAGTGAAATTGTAATGCACCCGCAATGGTTCAGTTGCGAAACCGTCAAATCGCCCCGTTAGCGGAATGTCCCATCGGCAAGGGAGCCGAGGGGGAGAATATAACGTGCTGCATCGCTTGCGCCTGCTTGGGGCGTCGCTTCCGTTTATCGCCTTGAATCTGCCCCAGCCCGCTTTGGCGCAGACCGCCACATCGGCGGTGGGCGCGGATGCTGGGCAGACGCCAGTAGAGGAGGGCGGCGCTGACATCGTAGTCACCGGGTCCTACGCTCGCAGCCTTGCCGCCGCTACCGAGACCAAGCGTCAGGCCGCGTTCGGCGTTGATTCCATCAATTCCACCGATATCGGCAAATTTCCTACCCAAAATGTGGCGGAAGCGCTGCAACTCGTCACCGGCGTGGCGATCACCCGGCCCCGCGGAGAAGGGCTCTACGTCAGCGTCCGTGGCCTCGGCCCGCAGTTTCAGAGTACACTGCTCAACGGCCGCACGATCGCTATCAACGATCTGATCGAGAATGGTGGCGCCAACGGCCGCCAGTTCCGCTTTGAAATGTTACCGGCCGAGTTCGTCTCGCAGATCGACGTCGTGAAGACCCCGACCCCGGACATGACCGAGGGCGCGCTGGGCGGCAATATCGACGTTCACACTTTCCGCCCGCTGGAAGTAGGCACGAAGACCACGCTGAACCTGCGCGGCACCTACACGACCATGACCGACAAGGTGAAGCCGAACGTCACCGGCATCGCCAGCTGGAAAAGTGCCGACGGCACCCTCGGTCTGCTCGCAGGCGCGCAATATTGGGGCAAGAAGGTCCGCAACGACCGCTGGTACAACACCAGCTGGAACCTCAACAAGTTCACCTCCGCGGCCGCCGGGGGGCTGCCAACGGGCCTCTACACGCCGACCCGAACGCGCCCAACCGTCGAAACCGAAGACCGCAAGCGCCTCTCCGGCCTGGTCTCGGCCCAGTGGCAGCCCTCGCCTGACCTGCTGACCACGCTGGACGTGCTCGCGACCCGGCTGGACGTCGCTTATGACGAGTTCGGCCTCGACATCTATCCCGACGACCCCGGCACCAGCATCGTCCCAGGATCGGCGAAAATCGAGGGCAACACGGTGGTCGGCGCAACCATCAACAATGTCCGCTTCATGGGAGCGCGCGAATACAGTCTCAACCGCCACGACCTGGTCACCGTGGGCTTGAAGCAGGACTGGAACCCCGAAAACTGGAACGTCTCCGCCGACGTCAACTGGTCCTATGCGCATAGCTTCCACCCAAGCTATGCCGAGGGCACGGTGCGCAGCCGCGTGCAGTTCAACGCGCCGCTCACCTACGACACGTCGGGCGGCTACAAGGTGATCCCGACCTTTACCACGCCGGTCGACGTCACCGATCCCGCCAACTACGTCCTCTACCCGTTCAACATTGCGCCGAAGAACAGCAAGGACGAGGATCTCTATTCCCGCCTCGACGCCGGGCACAGCATGGACGGTTTCCTGAGCAAGATTGCGGCGGGCGGCGAATATCACTGGCGCAAGCGCGACTATGCGCGCCGCGACTTCACCGTCGATCCCGGCAAGGTGCCTCTCAACACCTTCGCGCCCAACGGCTATGAGCAGATCCCGTTCGACGACGTCCTCGACACGGTGCCGGGTACCGCCCCGCGCAGCTGGATCGTGCCAATCACGGGCGTGTTCTACGACAAGCTGTTCACCGATGCGATCGCCAACGCGCCGCTCACCGCCGGCGATCTGCGCGCTTCCTATGTGGTGACGGAGAAGACTGCGAGCGCCTATATCCGCGCGGATTATGCGGTTGGTTCCGCCATCACCGGCAATATCGGCGTGCGCTATGTCCACACCGATCAGGTCGCCAACGGCACGCTGACGCTGGGCACGGTACCCACGCCGGCGAGCTTTCCCAAGACGTTCAGCAATTGGCTGCCCAGCTTCAACCTGCGCGCGGAGCTGACGCCGACCCTGGTCGGCCGTCTCGCCGTCAGCCGCGTGCTGACGCGTCCCAACGTCACCCAGAGTTCGCCGCAGATCAGCGTGTCGACCGATGCGCCGACTGCGGGCGGCGGCAATCCGGACCTGGTTCCGTTCCTCGCCACACAGTTCGACGGCTCGCTGGAATGGTATTTCAGCCGCCGGGGCTCGCTGACTGGGGCGGTGTTCTACAAGGCCATGGACGATTACATCACCGCCCAGAACGTCAACATCGACATTCCCGGTCGTGGTACGGTGCTACTTAGCACCCAGGTCAACGGCGGCGACGCCAAGGTATACGGCGTAGAAGCCGCTTACAACCAAGTGTTCACCTTCCTGCCCAAGCCGCTCGATGGTCTGGGCATCCAGGCATCCTACACCCACACTTCCGTGCAGTCTGACTATACGGCAGGCGCGCGCCCCATCAAGGACCAGCTGATCGGCCTCTCCAAGAACAGCTTCAACCTGGTCGGCTTCTACGACTACGGCCCGGTGTCCGCCCGACTCTCCTATGTCTGGCGCGACAAGTACCTGTCAGGCACTGGCAGCACCACCCAGGCGCCGACCTATCAGGATGCGTTCGGCTCGCTGGACGGCAACCTGTCGGTCCGCGTCACCGACAGGACCATGGTCAGCGTGGAGGCGATCAACATCGCCGGTGCCAAGCAGTACAGCTACAGCGATCAGCCGCTACGCTATGGCGAGATCAACTATTGGGGTCGCACGATCCTGTTCGGCATCCGGACCGAATTCTGATACTGAAAGGGATGCTGCTCGCCGCCGCGCTTATTTCCACGGCCGCGGCGGCCACTCGCACGATGGAACGACATCCAGGTCATCGGATCGCACAACAGCTTCAAGGCGGGCATTCCGACCGCGGTGATGAAGCGCATACGCGCGGTGGGAACCCAAGCTCACCGACGAGCTGGACTATCACCACCTGCCGCTCGCCGGGCGGCTCGACGCGGGCGTGCGCCAGATAGAGATCGACATTTTCGGCGACCCCCAGGGCGGCCGTTATGCCAACCCAAAGGGCGAAGCCTGGGGTCGCGAGGCGGGCGCGCGCACCGGCTATGATCGCGCCGCAATGCTGAAGCCGGGCCATAGAGCGGTTTTCTTTCAGTTTGGATCATATCCGCAGGAGCTGAAGTAGTTGGCGCATTCCTGTGGCTGGAAGCTGTCGACCAGCTTGCCGATGAGGG
>CAKTCN010000051.1 GCA_934539295.1 uncultured Allosphingosinicella sp. | reverse complement strand
ACTGTGGACGAGCCACGCGCTGGCGGCGGCGCCCGACCAGGTGCCGGTGGCACGCCAGCGGCTGGCCGAGCTCGAGAAGATGTTCGGCTTCGATCCCGACGGCCATGCGGGCAAGGCGCTGCGCCATGCGGTCGCCATGCTGCCGCGCGACCTGATCACCGGACTCAGCCCTTCATCCGTCCGGGAACTCGTCACCACGTCCATGTCGCTTGCCGACCGGCCGCGCCCTGCGCTGGTGCTGGTGCCGAGCGCATTGAAGCGGCACATCTTTGCCTTCGTCTGGTTGCCGCGGGATGAGCTTACGACCCAGCGGCGCGAGGCGATCGGCGCGATGATCGCCGATGCGGCCGGTGGCAGCATCAGCAACTGGGCGCTGGAACTTGGCGAAGGCGACCTGGCGCTCATTCGTTACATGATCGACGTGCCCGATGGCGCGCCCATTCCGGACCCGGCGCTGCTCGACCAGCGCATCGTCGACATGGTGCGCGGCTGGGCGCCGGCGGTCGAGGAAGCGCTCGGCAGCCTCGTCGGCGGCGGCCGCGCCGCGCGCCTTGCGATCAGCTTCATCGACGATTTCCCGGAGGTTTATCGCACGCAGACGAGCCCGGCCGAGGCAGCGGCGGACATCGTGCGCATTGCCGGGCTGGAGGGAGCGAACGCCCGCGATGCGCGCCTCTATGCGCGTGGCGAGGAAGACGCATCGCGGCTCCACCTGAAGACCTATCGCCTTGCAGGCGTCATTCCGCTGTCGGAAGCCGTGCCGACGCTGGAGAATTTTGGCTTCCGGGTGCTGGAGGAGTTGCCGACGCCGCTCGACGGCGGACAGCTCGGCTCCATCCACGACTTCACGCTCGAGGTCGCCAACGGCGATGCCGCTTCGCTGCTGGAGCGCGCCGGCATGGTCGAGCAAGCAATTGCCGACGTGCTCGAAGGGCGTGCCGAGAATGACGCGTTCAACCAGCTTCTGGCGGGTGCCGGGCTCGACCGGCGCGGCGTGGTGCTGTTCCGCGCCTGGTTCCGCTACCTGCGCCAGACGGGCATTTCTTATGGCATTGCCACGGTCGTCGAGGCGCTGCGCCGCGCGCCGCAGGTAACGCAGGCGCTGCTCGCGCTGTTCGATGCGGCTCACGATCCTTCGGCCGAGACGCGCGAGGCGAGCGAGCAGGCTGCGGAGGCGGCAATCGCCGATGGGCTCGCCAAGGTGGCTGCGATAGACGAGGACCGCATCCTTCGCCTGTTCCGCGGCGTCATCAAGGCGACTTTGCGCACCAACGCCTTTGCGCCGGCAGCGGCGGAGGCGCTCGCCTTCAAGTTCGATTCCTCCAAGGTGCCCGGCCTTCCCGCCCCCGTGCCGTGGCGCGAGATCTGGGTCTATTCGCCGCGCGTCGAGGGCATCCATCTGCGCGGCGGGCCGGTCGCCCGCGGCGGCCTGCGCTGGTCCGACCGGCGCGACGACTTCCGGACGGAGATCCTGGGCCTGATGAAGGCGCAGGTGGTGAAGAACGCCGTGATCGTACCGACCGGAGCCAAGGGCGGCTTCTACCCCAAGCAGCTGCCGCCCGCGTCGAACCGCGAAGCATGGCTGGCGGAAGGTACCGAGGCCTACCGCATCTTCATCCGCTCGCTGCTTTCGGTCACGGACAACATCGTCAACGATGTCGTGCTGCATCCGGAGAGTGTGACGATCCGTGATGGCGAGGATCCCTATTTCGTGGTCGCCGCGGACAAGGGCACGGCCACCTTCTCCGATGTTGCCAACGCGATTGCGGTGGAGCGCGGCTTCTGGCTCGGCGACGCCTTCGCCAGCGGCGGCAGCCAGGGCTACGATCACAAGGCGATGGGCATCACGGCCAAGGGCGCCTGGGTGTCCGTGCAGCGTCACTTTGCCGAGATGGGCGTGGACGTGCAGACGCAGCCGATCAGCGTAGTCGGGTGCGGCGACATGTCCGGCGACGTGTTCGGCAACGGCATGCTGCTGTCCAGGGCGATCAAGCTGGTCGCCGCATTCGACCACCGGCACATCTTCCTGGATCCGACACCCGATCCGGCAGCGAGCTGGCAGGAGCGCAACCGCATGTTCGCGCTGCCGCGCTCCAGCTGGGAAGATTATGACAAGGCGCTGATCTCGGCAGGCGGCGGTGTGTTCCCGCGCAGCCAAAAGGAGATTCCGCTCACGGCCGAGGTGCAGGCGCTGCTGGGTTTGACGGCAGCGACGATCGACCCTGCCGGTCTCATCAACGCCATCCTCAAGGCGCCGGCCGACCTCATCTGGTTCGGCGGCATCGGCACCTATGTGAAGGCCAGCGACGAGACCCATGCGGAGGTGGGCGACCCCGGCAATGACGTGCTGCGTGTCAGCGCCACGGAATTGCGCGCCAAGGCGATCGGGGAAGGCGCGAACCTGGGCGTCACGCAGGCGGCGCGCATCGAGTTCTCCGCGCGGGGCGGACGGGTCAACACCGACTTCATCGACAATTCAGCAGGCGTCGATTGTTCGGATAACGAAGTCAACATCAAGATCCCGCTCAACCGAGAAGTGCGCGAGGGCAGGCTCGGCGAAGAGGCGCGCAACGCCCTGCTGGCCGAGATGACGGACGAGGTCGCGACGCTCGTGCTGGAGGACAATCGCCTGCAGACGCTGGCATTGTCGATCGCGGAGCAGGGCGGCGCGACCGCCCTGCCGCCGCTGGTCCGCGCCATCGAGGTGCTGGAAGAGAGCGGACGCCTCAATCGCGCGGTCGAAGGGCTGGAGAGCAATGACGAGTTGCTCCGCCGGGCGCAGGAGAATCGCGGGCTCACCCGGCCGGAACTCGCGGTGTTGCTGTCCACGTCCAAGATGGCGCTGCAGGCGGCGATCGAAGCCGGCGGCCTTGCCGACGATCCGACGCTGGAGCCAGACCTTCTCGCGGCATTCCCGCACCAGATGCAGGAACGGCACGGGGCCGCGATCCGCAGCCATCGCCTTCGCCGGCAGATCATTGCCACGAAGACTGCGAACCGCTTCGTCAACCGGCTCGGCATCACGGCTCTTTTCTCGCTCTCCGAGGAGGAAGGTGCCTCGTTCGGACAGGTCGCAGCTGCCTTCGTGGCGGCCGAACGCCTGTTCGACATGAAGACGCTTTGGAGCGAGCTCGACACCAGCGCGCTGACCGAAGTGGCGCGTCTGGCGCTGTTCGACCAGGCGTCCCGCGGACTTCAATTCCATATCGCCGACATATTGCGCAGCGTGCCGGCGGGTGTGAAGGTCGAGGATATCGTCGGGTCGATCGAGCCGGGCCTGTCCCGCATGGATGCCGTCACCGATCGCCTGCTGCGGCAGGAAGCGCGCCTCCAGAGCGAGCAGCAGAAGGCCCGCCTGCTTGCGCTTGGCGCGCCGGAGGATATCGCAGCCAGGATCGTACGTCTGTTCGAGCTGGATGGCGCGATCGGAATCGCGTTGCTCGCCCAGCAATTGGGCGTTGATCCGCTCGACCTCACCGAAGCTTATACCAAGCTCGGCGAGGCGCTGGGGCTGGATTGGGCGCAGAATGCTGCCAATCGCTTCGCCGCCGCCGATCAGTGGGAACGCCTGCTGACCGCGGGTCTTGCGCGCGATTTCGAGCAATTGCGCCTCGACTTCCTGCAGCGCCGCGAAGGCGATCCGGTCGCTGCGGTGGACACGTGGGTCGAACGGCAGGGCCCGCGCATTCTCCAGTTCCGTCGCACGGTGGACCGGGCGCGAGTCGCCCCGATCACCACGGCCCCGATGCTCGCGCAGATCGCCACTCAGGCGCGTGTGTTGCTCGGGCGGTGAAGAGGCCCCGTGACAGGCCGGCCGTAGCGGTTTAGCCTGCCGCGGATTAGAAAAGGGGATGGTGCCAGGTGGCTGAGGGGTTTGGCCAGACCGCGGCGATACACGGCCGGATCGACACGGTAACGCGGCAGGAGGTGCGCGGCTGGGCGCTAAGCCGCGCCGAACCCGGACGGCGCCTGGCAGTGGAGCTTGTCTGTGCTGGGCGGGTGGTATCGCTCGCTCCCGTCAACCAGATGCGCCAGGATCTTGCCGCGCTGGGCGCAGGGCGCATCGACCTGGGTTTCACCCTACGCATCCCCGCGAACACGCCGGTCGATTTCGAGCTGCTGCAGGTTCGGATCGTCGGCAGCGGCGAGGAACTGGCGCTGACCGCTGCGCATGGCGCGCTCGAGGGCGTGGTCGATCATGCCTATGAACTTCGGGTAGCCGGCTGGGCATGGCGCATCGGTGCGCCGGAAGAGCGGGTGACTGTCACGATCAGCTACAAGGGCGACCCGGTGGCGAACGTTACGGCCGACCTGCTGCGCCACGACTTGGTGGAGGCCGGGGTCGGCGACGGGCGCCACGCCTTTGTCGTGGACCTTCAGCACCTTCCCGGCGGCCATGCCTTCGACATGGACCATGTCGATGTGCGGTTCGAACAGAACGGACACCCGCTGCACGATCTGCGCCATCTGCAAGAGGTCAGCACGCCGAAACCGCCCGCCCCGATCGCGCAGCCTTCTGCACCCTCCGTACGGCCGCCGGCAGTGCCGGCACCGCCGCCCGTCCAGGCCCCGCGACCAATTGCGGCGCCGGCGCGCGCGATCCAGCCACCGCCGCCACCTGCAGCCATTATGCGCCCGCAAGTCGTGCCGGTCCGCGCCCTACAAACGCCGGCGCCCACCGTCACTCCTCCTGTTCCGCCGGCACCTCAACCAGCACCCGTTGAGGCCGCGCCTCCCCCGCCCACGCCGGTCATCCAGCCGCCTCTGCCAAATCCGACGCCTGCGCCTGCGCCGGAGCAACCAGCGCCGCCCGCTTTGTCCAGGGAAGTGGCCGAGGCGCTGCTCGGCTCGATCAACTTCGGCGAGGACGAGGTCTAGCCCTCCTCCCCGCCGAAGTCCCGAGCGTCACGCGCCGTAATAATCGCGATACCATTCCACGAAGCGGGGAATGCCCTCCTCCAGCTTGACCGCGGGCTGGTAGCCGGTGAGCGCGTTGAGGCGGCCGATATCGGCATAGGTGTTGGACACGTCGCCGGGCTGCATCGGCCGCATGATCTTCTGCGCCTCGACACCCAGCGCCTTCTCCAGCGTGGAGATCATGTCCATCAGGCCGATCGGGCGATTGTCGCCGATGTTGAACAGCCGGTTCTCACCAGTGGTCGGCGGGTTGTCGAGCACGCCGATGATGCCATCCACGATGTCGTCCACGAACGTGAAGTCGCGCGCCATCCGGCCCTCGCCATAGACCTCGATCGGCTCACCGGCGAGGATCTTCTTGGTGAAGCCGAACAACGCCATGTCCGGGCGACCCCAGGGACCATAAACGGTGAAGAAGCGCAGGCCCGACTGCTTCAGCCCATAAAGCGAAGCGTAGCAGGTGCTCATCAGTTCGTTGGACCGCTTGGTCGCGGCGTAGAAGGACACGGGCGAGTCGACCGGATCGCTTTCCTTGAACCCGCCGCCTTCCAGGGGGCGATCGCCATAAACCGAGCTGGACGAAGCATAAACGAGATGCTCGAAATCCGGCGCATGGCGGCATGCTTCCATGACCGACAGGTGCCCGGCAAGATTGGAATGCTGATAGGCGAACGGGTTCTGGATCGAATAACGAACGCCCGCCTGCGCGGCCAGATGCACCACCCGCTTGGCACCCGCGTCGCGCACGATCTGCGCAAAGGTGGCTGCGTCCGCGATATCGGCGCGCACCATGCGGAAGCCCGGTCGTCCTTCCAGCTGCGCCGCCCGCGCTTCCTTCAATGCCGGTTCGTAATAATCGTTGAAGACGTCGACGCCGACGACCTCCTCGCCGCGGTCCAGCAGCCGCTGCGCCACATACATGCCGATGAAGCCTGCGGCTCCAGTCACGATCACTGCCATTTGCGCCCCCTGATGTTGCCCCGGTCATGCTCCTACCCGCATCATCTTGATAAGTGGACTCTCTTCGGACGCGAATTGGCCGTTCCCCAAGCGCTTTTCGCTTGCTAAGGCCCGCGGCATCGCTGCCGCCGCATTTCCGCCGGCGCCCAATCTTATCGACGCGACGAGGACATTCATGACCCAGGTAGGCCAGGACACACTTTCCACCCGCTCCACTCTGGACGTCGGCGGCAAGTCCTACGCTTATTACAGCCTCGCCAAGGCGGCCGAACAGCTGGGCGACGTGTCCCGCCTTCCCTTCTCCATGAAGGTGCTGCTGGAAAACCTCCTCCGCTTCGAGGACGGCGTCACAGTCAATCGCGACGACATTCAGGCGATCGTCGACTGGCAGCAGGACAAGGGCGCGACCAGCAAGGAAATCCAGTATCGTCCGGCCCGCGTCCTCATGCAGGACTTCACCGGCGTTCCCTGCGTGGTGGACCTTGCCGCAATGCGCGATGCGATCACCAAGCTTGGCGGCGACCCGACCAAGATCAATCCGCTGGTCCCCGTTCACCTCGTCATCGACCACTCGGTCATGGTCGACGAGTTCGGCAGCCCGAAGGCGTTCGAGCAGAATGTCGCACTCGAATATGAGCGCAACATGGAGCGCTACGAGTTCCTGAAGTGGGGCCAGACCGCGTTCGACAATTTCAAGGTCGTGCCGCCGGGCACCGGCATCTGCCACCAGGTGAACCTGGAGCATATCGCCCGCGGCATCTGGTCCACCACCGACCAGCATGGCCAGGAAGTCGCCTATCCCGACACGCTCGTCGGCACGGACAGCCACACCACCATGGTCAACGGCCTGGGCGTGCTCGGCTGGGGCGTGGGCGGCATCGAGGCCGAGGCCGCGATGCTGGGCCAGCCCGTCTCCATGCTGATCCCCGAAGTGGTCGGTTTCCACCTTTCGGGCGCGCTCAAGGAAGGCATCACCGCCACCGATCTGGTGCTCACCGTCACGCAGATGCTGCGCGCCAAGGGCGTGGTCGGCCGCTTTGTCGAATTCTACGGCCCGGGCGTGACTTCGCTCAGCCTTGCCGACCGCGCGACCATCGCCAACATGGCGCCGGAATATGGCGCCACCTGCGGCTTCTTCCCGATCGACGCCAAGAGCATCGAATATCTGCGCCTGACCGCCCGTCCCGAGGAGGAGATCGCGCTGGTCGAGGCTTATGCCAAGGCACAGGGCTTCTGGCACGACGAGAGCGCACAGGACCCGATCTTCACCGACACGCTGTCGCTCGACATGTCGACGGTCGAGCCCTCGCTTGCCGGCCCCAAGCGCCCGCAGGACAAGGTTTTCCTGTCGGAGCTGGACGAGAAGTTCCACTCCGACCTCGTCAAGGAATATGGCCACAAGGAAGGCCATGGCACGCGCTACCGCGTCCCCGGCACCGACCATGACCTCGGCCATGGCGACGTGGTCATCGCGGCGATCACCAGCTGCACCAACACCTCCAACCCGTCGGTGCTGGTCGCCGCCGGCCTCGTCGCCCGCAAGGCGCGCGAGAAGGGGCTCGACCGCAAGCCGTGGGTCAAGACGTCACTTGCGCCGGGCAGCCAGGTGGTCACCGACTATCTCGACCGTGCGGGCCTGACCGAGGACCTGAACGCCGTCGGTTTCGATCTCGTCGGCTACGGCTGCACCACCTGCATCGGCAATTCGGGTCCGCTGCCCGAGCCGATCAGCAAGGCGATCCACAGCAACGATCTGGTCGCGGCGTCCGTCCTGTCGGGCAACCGCAACTTCGAAGGCCGCGTCAGCCCCGACGTGCGCGCCAACTACCTTGCCTCGCCGCCGCTGGTCGTCGCTTATGCGCTGAAGGGCACAGTGACCGAGGACATGATCACCTCGCCGATCGGCACCGGCAGCGATGGCGCGCCGGTGTTCCTGAAGGACATCTGGCCGACCAATGCGGAGGTACGCAGCTTCATCGATCAGTATGTGAATGCCGACATGTTCGGTGCGCGCTACGCCGACGTCTACAAGGGCGACACGCGCTGGCAGGCGATCGACATCACTGGCGGCGACACCTATGCCTGGTCGGCAAGCTCCACCTACATCCAGAACCCGCCCTATTTCGAGGGCATGTCGATGACGGCGGCCGGCATCGAGGACATCGTCGATGCGCGCGCGCTGGCCGTGTTCGGCGATTCGATCACCACCGACCACATCTCGCCCGCCGGCTCGATCAAGGCCGACGCGCCGGCCGGCCGCTACCTGACCGAGCACCAGGTCGCCCGCGCCGACTTCAACTCCTATGGCGCCCGCCGCGGCAACCATGAGGTGATGATGCGCGGCACCTTCGCCAACATCCGCATCAAGAATGCGATGACCCCGGGCATCGAAGGCGGCGTTACCCGCCACGTGCCCACCGGCGAAGTCATGGCGATCTACGACGCGGCCATGAAGTACAAGGAAACGGGTACGCCGCTCGTCGTCCTCGCCGGCAAGGAATATGGCACGGGTTCGTCGCGCGACTGGGCGGCGAAGGGCACCAACCTGCTGGGCGTACGCACCGTCATCGCCGAAACCTATGAGCGCATTCACCGCTCGAACCTCGTCGGCATGGGCGTGCTGCCGCTGCAGTTCTTGGGTGGCGAGAGCCGCGAGAGCGTGGGCCTGACCGGCGACGAGACCTTCACCGTCACTGGCGTCGCCGCGCTACAGCCGCGCCAGGAGGTGCAGGTGCAGGTCACTCGTGCCGACGGCAGCAGCTTCAGCTTCACTGCGCGCTGCCGCATCGACACGCTGAACGAGCTCGAATATTTCCGCGCGGGCGGCATCCTCCACTACGTGCTGCGCAAGCTCGCAGCCTGATGACGGCCAGCCGATGACCGAGATAATCGTCGAGGTCATCGGCTGGATCGCAGCGGCAACGATCCTCGCCGCCTACGGCCTGCTCACCGCGGGCAAGCTTCACGCGAATTCCCGTGCCTACCAGTGGATGAACGTGCTCGGCGCGGCCGGCTTCATCCTCAACAGCGGCTGGAACGGTGCACTGCCCAGCGCCGTGCTGAACGTGATCTGGGCGGGCATCGGCCTGGTGGCGCTTTGGAGGCTGGCGCGGCCCCGACCGCGGCCGGAAAACGGATAGGGTAACTCGGTCAGCAGCCTGGCTGAACAGGCCGGCTCCTCGTCTCGCGGAGCGATGCGGCGAATATCGCCTCCAGTACGCCGAGATCTACGTCGGCCAGCCTTTTGACATAGAGGCACGACGTGCCCGTACGATGCTTGCCGAGCCGCGCCAGCAGTTCCTCTTGGCCTGGAAAGCCGAGAACATAAAGCACCTGCTCCTTGGCACGCGGCGAGAAGGCGATCTCGGGCATGTCGCCCTCGCGCCCGCTTTCGTATCGGTAGTGGCAGGTTCCGAAGCCGATGATAGTCGGGCCCCACATGCGCGGCATCTGGCCCGACATGCGCGTCATGATCTCGGCGATCACACGGGCATCGTCGCGCCGGGCCGGATCGGCGAGCCTGTCGAGAAAGTCGTCAACGCTTTCCGCTGTCGCCTTGGTCTTGTTCTCGGCCATCTTCGCCTCCGGTTTGCGCATCAGTCTACGCCTCTTTCCCGTGCAACCAAGGCGCTGCGTGTTCCCCGGTTGCGCTTTGCGACCGGGATGACGATCTTGCGCTCATGACCAGCTACGCCCGGGCACCGCTTGCGGCCATTCTTGGGCCGACCAATACGGGCAAGACCCACCTCGCCGTTGAACGAATGTGCGCGCATTCGAGCGGCATGATGGGCTTCCCGCTGCGCCTCCTCGCCCGCGAAGTGTATGACCGCGTGGTCAAGCTGAAGGGCGAGAACCAGGTCGCCCTGCTGACCGGCGAGGAGAAGATCGTGCCGGACCAGGCGCGCTGGTACCTGTGCACGGCGGAATCGATGCCGGTCGATCGCGATTTCGCATTTGTCGGGCTGGACGAGGCGCAACTCGGCATCGACCCCGAACGCGGGCACGTCTTCACCGATCGCCTGCTGCGGGCACGGGGACGGGAGGAGACGATGATCCTCGGCTCCGAGGCATTGGCGCCGATGGTCCGCAGCCTTCTGCCCGATGCCGAGATCATCAGCCGCCCGCGCTTTTCCACGCTGAGCTATGCCGGCCCGACAAAGCTGTCCCGCCTGCCGCCGCGTTCGGCCATCGTCGCCTTCTCGGTGGAGCAGGTCTATGCCGTGGCCGAGATGCTGCGCCGGATGCGCGGCGGCGCTGCAGTGGTCATGGGCGCCCTGTCGCCCCGCACCCGCAATGCGCAGGTTGCCATGTACCAGGCGGGCGAGGTCGATTACCTCGTCGCGACGGACGCGATCGGCATGGGCCTGAACCTTGATGTCGGTCATGTCGCCTTCGCCAACCTCACCAAGTTCGACGGCAGGCGGGTTCGGCGGCTTACCCATGGGGAGATGGCGCAGATTGCCGGCCGCGCGGGGCGCCACCAGCGCGACGGCACCTTCGGCTCGCTGACGCTGGATGGGGAGGAAGGCGGGTTCCGGCCCGAAGAAGTGGCAGCGATCGAGGGGCATCGTTTCCCGCCGATCGACTTCCTCTATTGGCGCGAGGGTGAACCGGACTTTCGGAGCATCGAAGCGCTTGTCCGATCGCTGGAACGCCGGCCGGACCGCCCCGGCCTGCGCGGCGCACCCGAGTCGGTCGACCTTGCCGTGCTGAAGCGGCTCGCACAGGATCCGGACGTTGCGGAACGCGTGCGCGGCGAGCAACGCGTGAGGCGCCTGTGGGAGGCATGCGGCCTGCCCGACTTCCGCAAGACGGGTCCCGATCATCATGCACGGCTGGTGGCGCGCATTTTCGGCCACTTGTCGGAAGGCGACGGCCGCATTCCGCAGGGTTGGTATGCCGAGCAGCTTGCCCGGCTCGACAATGTGCAGGGTGACATCGACAGCCTGTCCGATCGCCTCGCCGGCATTCGCACCTGGGCATATGTCGCACATCGCGGCGACTGGCTGGCCAATCCGATCGGCATGGCGGAACGGGCCCGCATGGTGGAGGAAAAGCTGTCGGACGCGCTCCACGACCGCATCACCCAGCGCTTCGTGGATCGCCGCACGGCCGTGTTGATGCGTGATCTGGGCGGCAAGGGCGCCGAGTTCCCCGTCATCGTCGATGCCGAGGGTGAGGTGTCGGTCGGCACCTACCCCATCGGCCGCCTGCATGGTTTCCATTTCGAAGTCGATCCCGCTGCACGCCACGCCGACCGCAAGATGCTGCTTGCCACGGCGGAGCGCCGGCTGGTGGGTGAATATGAGAAGCGTGCCGCCACGCTCGCCAAGGATGAGGATGCGCATTTCGCCCTGCGCACGCAGGCGGGCAGCCCTGTCGCCATCCTGTGGCGCGGGCATGAGGTGGCGCGGCTGGGTCCGGGCAAGAACCTCTTGTCGCCCCGCATCATCCTGGACCGGCGGATCGATCCCGTGTCCGAACGGGGCCGTGCAGCCATGTCCGAGCGTCTGGACGGGTGGGTGCGCGGGCAGGTCGAACGGGCGTTGCGTGACCTGCGCCGGGCTGGCGCTGCCGCCCAGAACCGCAAGGCGCCGCCGCCGGTGCGTGCCGTGCTGGCCATGCTGGTCGACGAAGGCGGCATCATCGCGCGCGAGGCGGTGGCGGCCGCGCTTGCCGAACTGGACCGCGAGCAGCGCAGGACGATAACGCGCCTTGGCATCAAGATCGGCGCGCTCGACCTGTTCATGCCGTCGGTGCTGAAGCCCGAGGCGCGGCGCTGGCGCAGTGCCCTGCGCGCCGCAGCGGCGGGCCAGCCGATGCCTGCACTCCCGCCCGAATCGAGCGTGCTCCTTGCCTGCCCGCGTGACGATGCCGAACGCGAGCATCTCGCCCGGTTGGGTTTCCGGGCGGCCGGGCCGCAGATGCTGCGCGTGGATCTGGTCGAGCGGCTGGCGGCGCATGCGCATGACGCGCGAGCCGGAAAGTCGCAGCCGGTGCTGGACGAGGCGCTGGTCACCTCGCTCGGGCTGCAGCCGCCGGCAGTGGCCCGCCTGATGCGCGACATCGGCTTTCACCCTTCGTCCGGCGAAGCCGGATGGGTGTGGAAGGGACGCGCGCGAAGGAGCGAGCGCCCCAAGGTTCCGGCACATAGCGCGTTTGCGGCGCTTGCAGGCATGAAGCGTGGCTGACAGCCTGCGGCTCGACAAATTCCTGTGGTTCGCCCGCATCGTGAAGACGCGCGACCAGGCACAGGCGCTGGCCGAAGGCGGACACCTGCGGCTATCCGGCCGCATCATCGACCGCGCGCATTGCCCGGTGCGTGTCGGCGACGTGCTGAGCTTCGCGCTGCACGGCCGCGTAAGGGTCCTCAAGGTGGAGGCGTTGCCGGCCCGGCGCGGTCCGCCTGCCGAGGCTCGGCTGCTCTACTGCGACCTCAGCGAGCCGTTGACGGCGGGCGGACAGGGTGACTAGGGACTTTTCCCTTAAAGGGAGCCCTTGATCTCATGGCCTATGTCGTCACCGATGCCTGCATCCGCTGCAAGTATATGGATTGCGTGGAAGTGTGTCCGGTCGACTGCTTCTACGAGGGCGAGAACATGCTCGTCATCAATCCCAACGAATGTATCGATTGCGGCGTGTGCGAACCCGAATGCCCGGCCGAGGCGATCGTCCCCGATACCGAAGGCGGACTGGAACAGTGGCAGGAGTTGAACGCCACTTATTCTGCCGAATGGCCCAATCTGACCCGCAAGCGGCCCAGCCCGGAAGATGCGGACCAGTTCAAGGGTGAGGACGGCAAGTTCGAGAAGTATTTCTCGGCCGAGCCGGGCCTGGGGGACTAAGCCCGATACGTCGCCGGTCAACCCGTTCGTAACATCGGCTAAGCCCAGGCATCTACCTGTCCGGGCTACGTTTTTGCGCGGCTAAACGACTCGCGGGACTAGCATTTGCGCGACATTCCTGTTACATAGCGCGCATCGAAGCGTCTGCGCCGCGCAGATGCGATGAGATCGGCAAGTTTCCCGCAAAATCTGGAAGGCCCGTTTCACCTGAATGGTCATGCCGTTGCGGCGAACTCCACGGGAAGGCAGTTAAAGAATGGCAACGAAGGCGTTGAACTTCGACGTTGGCGATTATGTCGTGTATCCCAAGCATGGCGTGGGCCGTGTGATCGAACTGCAGAGCACCGCCATCGGCGGCATGGAATTGGAGCTCTACGTTCTCCGTTTCGAAAAGGAGCGCATGACGCTCCGCGTTCCGACCAACAAGGCCGAGAGCGTCGGCATGCGCAAGCTGTCGTCCGACAAGACGCTGAAGGACGCGCTCGAGACGCTGAAGGGCAAGCCCAAGGTCAAGCGCACCATGTGGTCGCGCCGCGCCCAGGAATATGAGGCCAAGATCAATTCGGGCGACCTCATCTCGATCGCCGAAGTGACTCGCGACCTGTTCCGCGCCGACGATCAGCCCGAGCAGAGCTATTCGGAGCGCCAGATCTTCGAGGCCGCGTCTAGCCGCCTGGCGCGCGAGCTTGCCGCCATGGAGCAGGTGGACGAGCCCAAGGCGCTGGAGAAGATCCTGGAGATCCTCAACAAGGCCGCTGCCATCTACAACAAGGAAAAGGTTGTAGAGAAGTAAGCCTGTCTCCTAACTGATCGATGAGGGGCGGTCCGGATGACGGGCCGTCCCTTTTTGTTTGCGGCACGTCGATAACTCGTGTATTGCTGTCTTAATACAGCAGGGAGTCACAGAAATGCGTCACGTGCCCTTTGTCCTTTCCGCTCTTGCCCTCTCCGCCTGCGGGTTCAGCGCCAATGCGCAGCAGGGCGCGGGTCCCCGCACCGCCCAGACATTCGATGTCGGCGATTTTCGCGCCATCTCCGCCGCCGGGGCGCATGACGTGATCGTCACGACGGGCGGCGCGCCGTCAGTGCGTGCCGAAGGGCCGCAGAAGGGCATCGAGCGGCTCGACATTCGCGTCGAGGACGGCACGCTCAAAATCGGCACCAGGAAGAATGCAACAGGGTCTTGGTCCGGCAATGGCGGGAAGATCGTCGTCTACGTGACTGCGCCACGCGTTGAAGCGGCCGCGCTGGCCGGCTCCGGCGACCTCAGCATCGATCGCGCGGAAAGCGATAGCTTCAAGGCGTCGCTCGCCGGATCGGGCGACCTCAAGATCGCTGCATTACGTGCAGGCGATGCTGACTTCAGCCTCGCAGGTTCAGGCGACATGGAGGTCGCAGGCGGTGTCGGCAGTGCCAAGATGTCGCTTGCGGGATCGGGCGGGATGAAGCTCGGCAGCCTGCAGGCGCGCCAGGCCAAGATGTCGATTGCCGGGTCGGGCGGTATCCGCGCCAATGTGACGGAGGCAGCCGACGTGTCCGTCGCCGGATCCGGAAGCGTCAAGCTGACCGGCGGCGCCAGATGCGCGATCAGCAAGCGCGGCTCGGGCAGCGTCAACTGCTCCTGAACTTAGCGCGGCGTTAACCAGAATGCGGGCATGATCCTCCGCATGAGGATCGTGCCCGCCCTCCTGTTTGTCCCACTGCTCGCAGCCGCACCCGCGGAGCGGCGCTACAGCGTCACGGAGTTCGACCGCCTGCGGGTCGATGGACCTTATGAAGTGGTGCTCACCACCGAGGGTGCGCCGTCCGCACGTGCGCAGGCAGCCAAGGCGGCCGATCTCGATGGGTTGTTGGTTGAAGTGGAAGCGCGCGAGCTCAAGGTACGCGCCAAACCGGGCATGAGAGCCGATGGCGTCCGGTTAGAGGTCAGCACCCATGGACTGCGCAACGTCAGCGTGAGCGGTCCCGCCCAGGTCAGCATCAACAGGATGCGGGCGCAACGTGCGGCGGTCTCGCTCTCCGGCAGCGGCGGCATCGCGGTGGAGCAGGTCGAGGCGGACATGCTTAGCTTAGGGGCCGCAGGTTCGGGTACGCTCCGCATCGGCGGTTCGGCCAAGACGCTCAAGGCCGCGGTGGCCGGCACTGCCGAACTGAACGGCGCGGCCCTTGTCGCCGATCAGGCCGAGGTCACCTCGCAAACGGCAGGACGCACCACCATCGGCGCGCGCACCACCGCCAAGATACGCGCCAGCGGCAGCGGGGAGACGATTGTCACCGGCAGCGCAGCCTGCACGGTCGAGCGACGCGGCCGCGGTCCGGTGCGCTGCGGACGCTAGATCAGCATCAACGCAGACAGCTTGGCGGCCAAGTCCGGCGGCAGCGCGCCAAGGCCATCCTCCTCCGCCCCGTCCCAATCGACGGGCGCGTCCTTCGCCTCCAGATAGCGCCAACCCTGGTGCGCGCGCTTGGGCAGGGCACGCACCGGAACGAGGTCGGGATCGAGGCGGATCACGGTTCGGCGGTCCTCGCCTTCCGAGAAGCCGAGGATCGTCTGGCGCGCCGAGATGCGATGCTTGACGATCCAGAAGAGCGAGCCGCCGACCAGTTCCTCCGCACGCTTGGGCATGAAGCGGGTGACGATCGGCACCACCCCGCCGACCAGGCGCGATTGCTGGCGGCGCCGAAGCGTCTCGATCGACGCGCAACCGACCGCGACCTTGCTGAGATGAAGGGAAGACATCGGCATGGCATTTAGCAGTTTTGCCATGCCGTTCAATGGCTTGAGCGTCAGACCAGCCCGGATGCCACCGCCAGACTGAGGAAGATGAAGAAGCCCATCGAGTCGGTGACCATGGTCACGAACACCGACGAAGACACCGCCGGGTCGGCCCCCAGTCGCTCGAGGCCAAGCGGAACCAGCACACCGGCCGAGCCCGCGATAACGATGTTCGCCATGATCGCGGCGGCGATCACGCCACCGAGCAACGGATTGGCGAAGTAGAGCGCCACGCCTGCCCCAAGCAGCACCGCCACCGTGGTTCCGTTGAGCAGGGCCACGCGCACCTCGCGGATGATGGCGCGCCAGCGGTTCGACCGAGTGAGCTGGTTGGTGGCGAGCGCGCGCACGGTCACGGCCAGCGTCTGCGTCCCCGCGTTGCCGCCCACACCCGCGACGATGGGCATGAGGGCAGCCAGGATCACCATACGTTCGATCGCGCCCTGGAACTGGCTGATGATGGTGGCGCCAATGAGAGCCGTGAATAGGTTGGCGATCAGCCAGCGCACCCGGCTCTTGTAGCTGTCGACGATCGGCTCGTTGATGTCGCCCTCGCCCGCGCCGGACAGCAGCAAGGCGTCCTCGCTCGCTTCCTCCTGGATGATGTGGACGACGTCATCGACGGTGATCATGCCGACGAGGCGACCCGCCTGGTCCACCACCGCGGCCGAGATGAGCGCATATTTCTGGAAGCGAAGCGCCACCTCCTCCTGGTCCATGTCGACCGGGATCAGGGTCTGTTCGCGCTGCATCAGATCGGCGACGGCGATGGAGCGTGGCGTTCGCAGGATCCAGCTAAGCTGGATGGTGCCGACGGGATGGTGGCGCCCGTCCACCACGAACACTTCCCAGAAGTCGGTGGTGAGTTCCTCACCCTTGCGCAGATAGTCGATCACCTGCCCCACCGACCAATGTTCCGGCACCGCGATCAGGTCGCGCTGCATCAGGCGGCCGGCGGATTCCTCGGGGAAGGTCAGCGCCTGTTCGATCGCGGCACGGTCGTCCGGGTCGAGCGCGCGCAGCACGGCACGCTGGTCGTCCTCCTCCATGTCCTCGATCAGCGCGACGGCATCGTCCGTGTCGAGCTCGCCGGCGATCTCGGCGACTTCATGGGGCTCGAGCGCGTCGAGCAATTCCTCGCGCACCCAGTCGTTCATCTCGGCCAGCACCTCGCCGTCCAGCCGCTCCGGCAGGGCGGCGGCAAGCGCACGGCGCTGATCGCGATCGACCAGTTCGAACAGGTCGGCGACGTCGGCGGGGTGAAGCGGATCGACCAGAGCGCGCGCGCCCTCGTCGTCGCCCGCGTCGACGCGGGCGAGCACCTCACTGA
>CAKTCN010000050.1 GCA_934539295.1 uncultured Allosphingosinicella sp. | reverse complement strand
GGCCGGCGGGGATCAGGATGGTGGGCAGGTGGCCGAAGCGCAGCGCGCCCATCAAGAGGCCAGGCACGATCTTGTCGCAGATGCCGAGCAAGGCGACGCTCTCGAACATGCCGTGGCTGAGGCCGATGGCGGTGGACAGGGCGATCGTGTCGCGGCTGAACAAGGACATCTCCATGCCCGGCTGCCCCTGCGTCACGCCGTCGCACATCGCCGGCACGCCGCCAGCCACCTGTGCCGTCGCGCCGACCTCGCGCGCGAAGGCCTTCATCTGCTCGGGATAATGGCCGTAGGGCTGATGGGCGGACAGCACGTCGTTATAGGACGTGATGATGCCGAGGTTCGGCGCCTTGCCGCCGCGGATCGCGGGCTTGTCCTCCTCCGCCGCCGCAAAGCCGTGGGCGAAATTGCCGCAGGACAGGCGCGGGCGGCCGATGCCATGGTCCCGCTCGCGCTCGATCAGGTCGAGATAGCGGGTGCGGGTCGGCCGCGACCGTTCGATCACGCGATCCGTGACGGCCGCGATCTGTGCATTGAGTTCACTCATTCCATGTCACTCCGTCGCGCTCGGTCAGCGCGATTGCGGCCGATGGGCCCCAGCTTCCTGCCGAATAGGTCTTGGGCGTCATGCCGGCTGCGGCCCAGCCGCGGCGGATCGAATCCACCCATTCCCACTGCGCCTCGACCTCGTCGCGGCGCACGAACAAAGTGGGGTCGCCCTCGATCAGGTCAAGCAGCAGCCGTTCGTAGGCGATGCGGCGGCGAGTGTCGGCGAAGGCATTCTTCATGCCGATGTCGAGCGGCACTTCGCGCAGGCGAATGCCCTCGCGGTCGAGGCCGGGCTGCTTGGCCATCATCAGCAGGCGGATATTCTCGTCCGGCTGGAGGCCGATCAGCAGCTTGTTGGACTGAAGCGCGGCGCCGCGCACGGCGAAGATCGAATGCGGCACCGGCTTGAACTGGATGAAGATCTCGGTCCGTCTCTGCGGCAAGCGCTTGCCCGTGCGCAGATAGAAGGGCACGCCGTGCCAGCGCCAGTTATCGACGTGCGCCTTGATCGCGACAAAGGTCTCCGTTTCGGACGCCTGGCCCAGTTCCTCGCTATAGCCGGGCACCGGCCCGCCGCCGATCGCACCGCCGCCATATTGACCGATGACGCTGTTCGCCTGCGCGCTGGTTTCGTCGATGCGGCGGAGCGAGCGGAGCACCTTCACCTTCTCGTCGCGCACATCGGTGGCGTCGAACTTGGCGGGCGGCTCCATCGCCACCAGCGCGAGCAATTGGAGCATGTGGTTCTGCACCATGTCGCGGATCGCGCCGGTGCCGTCGTAGAAGCCGACGCGGCCCTCAAGCCCCACCGTTTCCGACACGGTGATCTGGACATGCTCGATATGGTTGGCGTTCCACAGCGGCTCGAGCAGGATATTGCCGAAGCGTAGCGCGAGCAGGTTCTGCACAGTCTCCTTGCCGAGATAATGGTCGATGCGGAAAGTGCGGTCCTCCGGGAAGACCTCCGCCACCGCATCGTTGATCTCGCAACTGGTCTTGAGGTCCGTGCCGAGCGGCTTTTCGAGCGCGAGGCGCACATTGCCGTGCGACAGGCCAGAGGCGGCGAGGCCGGCAATGGTGGCACGGAACAGCGATGGCGCCGTCGACAGGAAGATGGCAAGGCCGCCCTCGGTCGATCCCACTGCCTCGGCAAGGCGCGCGAATTGAGACGGATCGGACGCGTCGAGCGCGACATAGGTGAGGCGGGCGACAAAGCCGTCCACCCTTTCGTCGGTCAGGAAGCCAGGATCGATGAAGCGCCCGAGCGCATCGCGGGCAACGGCGCGATAGCCTTCGTCGTCATGCTCGCTGCGCGCCGTGCAGACGATGCGCAAATCCTGCGGCAGCAGCCCGTCGACATGAAGGCCGTAGAGCGATGGAAGCAGCATGCGCTGCGCAAGATCGCCCGTTGCTCCGAACAACAGCAGGCATTGGGCCGGACTTTGACGCACCGCTCTTCCCTTCATTTTGGCGCCATGCCTTCAACAAGAACCGGCGCACCGCGTCAATCGAGCACTGTGACAACGTTGTCAATCGATCCGTCCGCGGTCGAGGCTTGTCGCAGCGGAGCAGAAAGGCGTCGTCCGAACGCGCTTTCGGGGCGTCATTTTGCGCCGCAATTCATTCCTTTGGAGAATTAGAACTACTCCGTCGGAACGGGGGGTCGAGCACTTGTCAACTTAATAGGTTGAGTATCTATATGGCTTCACCGGATCGCGAATCGACGCGGTCCGTCCCACCGCTCCAGCAGGAGGACAGATGTGATGACCGACCTTGCGAGACGACAGTCCCATGCGACCGCGGGCGCGCTGATCGAGGAGGCGCTGGACGCCATCCGCGACAAGGCAGGCGCGATCCGTTTCGGCACCATCACCCTGACGCTGCACGAAGGGCGGGTCACGCAACTGGAAATCAGCGAAAAGAAGCGCTTCCAGTCCTGAGCGTCCCGGCCCGGCCAAGTGCCCGGGCCTCCATTCGCCCGACCGGACAACCGATGGGCTCTTCATCTTCCAGGGGGGCAAGTCATGCATATCGGCGAACCGAAATCCGCAATCCGGCCGCGTGCCGCACGCGGCGGCGCCTCTGCCTGCCCTCGATGTCGGCGCCTCGACCGCGCCAAGCACCGGACCAGACAGGAGACTGCCCAATGACTCGTTTCACCATGCGCGCGGCCCTCGCCGCATCTGCCGCAACCTTGCTCCTTCCTGCCGCAGCACAGGCCGCCCAGCCCGCTGCCCAGGATGTGCCGGGCGAGCCGGAACGCACCGAAGAGGATGTGCAGCGTAGCGCCTTGACTTCGGAAATCGTCGTCACCGCGCGGCGTCGCCTGGAACAGGCCCAGGACGTGCCGATCCCGATCTCGGTCGTCGGCGTGCGGGAGCTGGACAATACCGGCAGCTTCAACGTGCAGCGGCTCCAGCAGATTCAGCCGACGCTGCAATTCTACTCCACCAACCCGCGCAACTCGTCCGTCAACATCCGTGGACTGGGCGCGCCGCTCGGCCTTACCAATGACGGCATCGACCAGGGTGTCGGCGTCTATATCGACCAGGTCTATTTCAGCCGCGTCGCGGTGGCGACACTGGACTTCCTGGACGTGCAGCAGATCGAGACGCTGCGCGGGCCGCAAGGCACGCTCTACGGCAAGAATACGGTCGCGGGCGCCATCAATATCACGTCCAAGCCGCCCAGCTTCGATTTTGAGGGCCGCACCGAGGTGACGGTCGGCAACCTGGCGCTGAAACAGGCCAAGGCGTCAGTGTCCGGCCCGCTGACCGACACTGTCGCGGCCCGGATCGGCATCTCTTCGACGAGCCGCCGCGGCACCGTGTTCAACGTGGCGTCGAACACCAACGTCAACGAACAGGACAATATCGGTGTGCGCGGCGCCCTGTTGTGGAAGGCGAGCGATGTCCTCGATCTCACCCTGTCGGGCGACTACAACCGGCAGGATCCCGAATGCTGCGCCCAGATCTACGTGCGCTACGGACCGACGCAGCGTGCGGCAAACCGGCAATATCCGGCGCTGACCGCGGCGCTGGGCTACGCGGTGCCGAGCACCAACCCCTTCGATCGGTTGACCGACGTCGATGCGGAGCTGAACGCGCTCAACGTGCTCGGCGGCGCGTCGCTGCGCGGTGAGCTGCAGCTGGGTGGGGGCACCCTGACCTCGGTCAGCGCCTGGCGCTTCTGGGATTGGGGACCGGCGAACGACCGCGACTTCACGGGACTGCCGATCACCACCCTGTCCCAGAACCCGACCGAACAGACCCAGTTCACGCAGGAGTTCCGCTTTGCGGGCGAGGGCGAGGGCTTCGATTATGTCATCGGCGCGTTCGGCTTCTACCAGGACATCCATACCACGGGCACGCAGCGCCAGGGCCCGGCGGCCAGCCGCTGGCTGATCAGCCCCAGCGTGCGCGACACCACCGCGCCGGGATCGCCCTTCCTCTACCTCGATCCGTCGGTCCTTAACGGTCTCACGGCCGAGAACGACATCCGCTTGAAGAATTTCAGCGGCGCCCTGTTCGGCAAGTTCAACTGGGAAGTCACCGATCGGGTGACGCTCTCGCCCGGCGTACGCCTGAACTATGACGACAAGGTGGGTTCCTATGTCAGCATCGTGCGCGATGCAGCCGGCAACCTCGTTCCCGCAACCGGCGGCACGCCGCGCCAGGTGGAACAGCGCGCGGCCTTGACCCCGCAGGCGTTCGTGGACGAGGCCTATCGTGAGTGGAACGTGTCCTACGACTTCACCGCCTCGTACAAGCCGAGCCGCGATGTGCTGGTCTATGCGACCTATGCGCATACGTTCAAATCGGGCGGCCTGAACTTGAACGGTGTTCCCGTGGTGGGCGGCGTCGCGCAGACGCAGTTCGCGCAAGTCGATCCGGAAAAGGTCGACCATTTCGAACTGGGTGCCAAGACGCAGTTCTGGGACCGCAAGGCAACGCTGAACCTCACCGGCTTCTGGACGGAGATCAAGGACTACCAGGCCTTGGTCAATGACGGCCAGAACTCGACCCTGCGCGGCTATCTGGCCAATGCGGGCAAGGTCCGGGTGCGCGGGCTCGAAGCGGACTTCTCCGTCCGCCCGACCGACCAGTTCAGCGCTTATGTCAACGGCGCCTTCACCGACCATGAATATGTCGAGTTCACCAACGCGCCATGCCCGCCCGAGCTTTCGGGCGGCAGCGCCGGTGCAACGCCCGGTGCGCCGGGCGTGCCGGGCGCGGTCAGTCCGCTGGTCTGCGATATTTCGGGCCAGTGGCTGCCCGGCATCTCCAAATGGGCCTTTTCGTGGGGCGGCGAGTACAGCATCCCCGCCACCGTGTTCGGCGAGGAAGGCGAGGTCTATCTGGGCGCGGACGCCAATTACCGTTCCAAATTCTCGTCCAACGCCTCGCGCTCGATCTACACGGATATTGAGGGCTATGCGCTGGCCAACTTCCGGCTCGGCTTCCGCAAGGATGGGCTGAACCTGTTCGGTTGGGTTCGGAACGCCTTTGACGAGGAATATTTCGACGTGCTTGCGACCACGCCGGGCAATACCGGCCTGATCGCCGGCAATGTCGGCGACCCCCGCACCTACGGAGGCACGATATCGCTTAGCTTCTGACGCCTTTACCCAGCTCCCCCGGGAGAAGCCGGCGGTTTCAGGTAGCCCCCGAATTGCGCCCGCCGGCCCTCGCACTGACCCTCTCCCCTGTTCGCAGGGGAGGGGGCCTTCTTGTTGCGGGAGGGGATCGCCGCTGTCCGGACGCCGATCCTTGGAAGGATATTGCCGCAGGATCGAAGGCTCGGCACGGAGCTTGCAATCTGCTGCCCCACTAACCTGAAGCGATTGATCTGCCCCGCCGCGGGCCATATTTCCGCTCGCTCGACGGGGCCTTTTCGCTCCGGTTTCTTCGCGGATTGGCGGCAATGGGCATCATGGAAAAGCTGGAAGAGGACCCGGGCACGCGCGGTCAGGCGGTCGTGGCAAGCCTGTCGGCGATCGCGGGCACGTCCGTAGATCATCCTGCCGGGCGGCTGGTTGCCTTGCGTGAGATGGTGCCTGGACGCATCGTCTTCACCACCAGCTTCGGCATCGAGGACCAGGCGATTACGCACCTGATTTTCGAAGCGGGCCTCGACATCGACGTGGTGACGCTCGACACCGGGCGGCTGTTCCCGTCGACCTACAAGGTGTGGGCCGACACCGAGATGCGCTACGGGCGGCGGATCCATTCCTACCATCCGCAGGGCGACAAGCTTGCCGCCCATGTCGCGGACGCTGGTATCAACGGCTTTTATTATTCCAGGGAAGCGCGGACCGACTGCTGCTTCGTGCGCAAGGTGGAACCGCTCGGCCGCGCGCTGGCGGCCGCCGAGGCGTGGGTGACGGGTCTGCGCGCCGATCAGTCGGGGCAGCGCGGCGGCGTCGCACTGGCAAGCTGGGATGCCGACAAGGATCTGATCAAGTTCGCACCGATACATGACTGGACGCGCGATCAGGTCTCCGCCTTCTGCGCGGCCGAGAACATCCCCGTGAACGAACTGCACGCACAGGGTTTCGTCTCGATCGGCTGCGCGCCGTGCACCCGTGCCATCCAGCCGGGCGAGCCCGAGCGAGCCGGCCGTTGGTGGTGGGAGAGCGACGAGGCCAAGGAATGCGGCCTCCATGTCGGCGCAGACGGCAAGCTCAGCCGGGCGAAAGCGCTGTGACCGCGCGCGAGCCCCAGGAAACACTGGCGCGTATTGCACCGCTGCCGAACCTGCCGCTCTTCCACCGGCTGGAAGGGCGCAAGGTCGTCGTCGCCGGCAGTTCGGAAGGCGCATTGTGGAAGGCGGAACTGCTTTGCGCGGCCGGCGCGGACGTGCTGGTGCTGGCCGTCCACGATGCGGCGGCGCGGCTGTTCGCCGGCCTTGTCGCGCAGCCGGTGTCCGGCTCCGTCACCGTCCTGGCACGCCGCTGGGAGATGGCCGATCTCGACAATGCGGCGCTGGCCGTGGCCGACATCGCCGATGATGGGGAGGCCGATGCCTTCATCGCCGCAGCGCGTGCCGCCGGCGCGCCGGTCAACATTATCGACCGCACCGAGCTGTGCGACGTCATCTTCGGCACCATCGTCAACCGCGCGCCGGTGGTGCTGGCGATCTCGACCGATGGCGCTGCGCCGATGCTGGGGCAGTCGATCCGTGCGCGCGTCGAGAGCATCCTGCCGCTCGGCCTGTCCGACTGGGCGCGGGCGGCAAAGAGCTGGCGTCCCCGCGTCAAGCAGCGGCTGGGCAGCTTCGCCGAGCGCCGCGCCTTCTGGCGGCGCTTCACCGATGCGGCGTGGAGCCGGATCGACGAGGCGCCTGGCGAGCAGGATTTCGAGACCCTGCTGGCCCGCCAGGCCGCGCGGCAGGGCAGCGTCACTTTGGTCGGCGCAGGGCCGGGCGATCCCGAGCTGCTGACGCTGAAGGCCGTGCGTGCGCTGCAATCGGCGACCGTTATCCTCTATGACGATCTCGTCGGCCCCGAGGTGCTGGAACTCGCCCGGCGCGAGGCGAAGCGGATCGCGGTCGGCAAGGCGGGGCATGGCCCGTCGTGCAGCCAGAAGGACATCTGCACCCGCATCGTCGCGCTCGCGCAGGCGGGCGAGACGGTGGTGCGGCTGAAGGGCGGCGACCCGCTTATTTTCGGCCGCGCGACCGAGGAGATCGAGGCGTGCCGTGCCGCCGGGATCGACGTGTCGATCGTGCCTGGCATCTCCGCCGCGCAGGGCGCCGCCGCCGCTTTGGGCTTCTCGCTGACGGAGCGGGAGGAAGCGCGCCGCGTGCAGTTCGTCACAGGCCATGGCGCCGACGGCAAGCTGCCGGCCGACATCGACTGGCAGGCGATGGCCGATCCTGTGGCGACCACCATCCTCTACATGCCGCGCAAGACGCTGCGGCAGTTCGTCGGTGCGGCCCTCGCTGCCGGTCTCGCGGCCGACATGCCGGCCGTGGCAATCGCATCTGCGACGCTGCCGGGGCAGCAGCATGTATCCGGCACCGTGTCGCAGATAGCTGAGCTTGCGGAAGACCTTCCGCCCTCCGTGCCCGTCCTCGTCATCCTTGGCCGCGTCGCGCGCGATCAGCTCGCGCCGGCCGCTCTCGATCACCTCCTGAAGAGTGCCGCATAGATGTCCGCCCGCAAACTGACCCATCTCGAGCAGCTCGAGGCCGAGAGCATCCACATCATGCGCGAGGTAGTGGCCGAGACCGAGCGGCCGGTGATGCTCTATTCGGTCGGCAAGGACAGCGCGGTCATGCTGCATCTGGCGCGCAAGGCCTTCTACCCCGCGCCGCCGCCTTTCCCCTTGCTCCACGTCGATACGACCTGGAAGTTCAGGGACATGTATGCGCTGCGCGACCGCGTCGCCAAGGAAAGCGGCATGGAGCTGATCGTCTACCATAATCCCGAGGCGATGGAGCGGGGCATCAACCCGTTCGACCATGGCGCGCTCCACACCGATATGTGGAAGACCGAAGGGCTCAAGCAGGCGCTCGACAAATATGGCTTCGACGCGGCCTTCGGCGGCGCCCGGCGCGACGAGGAGAAGTCGAGGGCGAAGGAGCGCATCTTCTCCTTCCGCTCGGCCAGCCATCGCTGGGACCCCAAGAACCAGCGGCCGGAATTATGGAGCCTCTACAATGCGCGGAAAGCGGTAGGCGAGAGCGTCCGCGTCTTCCCGATCTCCAATTGGACCGAGCTCGACATCTGGCAGTATATCTATGCCGAGAATATCCCGATCGTGCCGCTCTACCTCGCCGCGCCGCGCCCGACCGTCGAGCGTGACGGCACGCTGCTGATGGTCGATGACGACCGCTTCCCGTTGGAACCCGGCGAAGTGCCGGTGGAGCGCTCGATCCGCTTCCGCACGCTCGGCTGCTACCCGCTGACCGGCGCGGTCGAGAGCAATGCCTCCACGCTGGCTGAAGTCATCCAGGAAATGCTGGTCGCCACCACCTCCGAGCGCCAGGGCCGCGTGATCGACAAGGAAGGCGCCTCGTCGATGGAGCGCAAGAAGCAGGAAGGCTATTTCTGATGGCCGCTGCCTACGATATCACGGCCGCCCGCACTGCGCGGGCGGAGGTGGAGCAATATCTGGAGGCGAACCAGCGCAAGTCGCTGCTGCGCTTCATCACCTGCGGCAGCGTGGATGACGGCAAATCGACGCTGATCGGGCGGCTGCTCTACGACAGCAAGATGCTGTTCGAGGACCAGCTTGCCGCGCTCGCCAGCGACAGCCGCAAGATGGGAACGCAGGGCGAAGCGCTCGACTTCGCTCTGCTGGTCGACGGCCTCGGCGCCGAACGCGAGCAGGGCATCACCATCGACGTCGCCTACCGTTTCTTCGCGACCGACAAGCGCAAGTTCATCGTCGCCGACACGCCCGGCCACGAGCAGTACACCCGCAACATGGTCACCGGCGCGTCCACCGCCGACCTGGCCGTGATCCTGATCGATGCGCGCAAGGGCGTGCTGACGCAGACGCGGCGGCATAGCTACCTCGTCCACCTGCTCGGCATCCGCAGCATCGTGCTGGCGGTCAACAAGATGGATCTGGTCGGCTACGATCAGGCACGGTTCGATGAGATCGTCGCCGACTACCGCGCCTTCGCGGCCGAGGTCGGGATCGCGGATTTCACGGCCATCCCGCTGTCGGGCCTTGCCGGTGACAATGTCAGCAGCCGCAGCGACGCCATGCCCTGGCATGACGGCCCTTCGCTGATCGAGCATCTCGAAACTGTACCGGTGGGTGCCGGTGAGGAACTGGCGCCGTTCCGCATGGCGGTGCAATGGGTCAATCGCCCGAACAGCAGCTTCCGCGGCTATGCCGGCCGCATCGCCAGCGGCGGCATCAAGGTGGGCGACCGCATCACCGTCCTACCGTCGGGCCACCAGTCGCGCGTCGAGCGGATCGCCACCATGAACGGCGACCTGGACGAGGCGATTGCCGGCCAGTCGGTGACGCTCACCTTCACCGACGAGGTCGACTGCTCGCGCGGCGATACGATCGCGACCGCGCCTTCAACGCCCGTCGGTGGGCTCAGCGCCAATCTCGTCTGGATGTCGGACGAGGCTCTGGTGCCCGGCCGTTCCTACTGGCTCAAGATGGGCGCGCAGACATTGTCGGCCAGCGTCGATGCCGTGCGCCACGTCGTGGACGTCAACAGCATGGCGCGGCAGGATGGCCGCCCGCTGGCGCTCAACGATATCGGCCTGGCCGAGCTCCGGCTCGACCGCGCGGTGCCGGCCATCGCTTATGCCGAGAGCCGGGAGCTTGGCGGCTTCATCCTGATCGACAAGATCAGCCACGCCACCGTTGCCGCCGGCATGGTCACCGACTTCCTCCACGCCGCCGAGAGCGTCGAGCCGGTGGATGATGCCAGCCGCATCACCTGGGTTGCGGGTGCGACCAAGGCGGAGCGCGCCGGTCTTGCCGGCAAGCACGAGCAGCAGCTTAGGGCGCTCGGCCGCACCGTGCTGGTGCTGGACGAAGCGGCGCTGCGCGAAGGCATTGCCAGCGACGTGGCTGAAGGCGACACGCCCGAACTGGCGCGGCGCGCGCGTGAGGTCGCGAAGCTGGCGGCGGGGGCGGGCGGTCATGTGCTGATCACGCTCGACGTGGACAAGCAAGAAGCGCATCCGGGCCGCCGCATCGACGCCGGCCATGACAGCGACGAAGGAACAGACGAATGGGTGATCTGAACGGCGCCCATCTGGGGGAACGAGCGTAACAATGACGGCACCGACGAACTTTCCGGAAGGCTCGCTCACGCTGGAGCAGTGGCAGCATGTCCACGCGATCCAGAGCGGCCTCAATGCGGCACAGGCCAATTGGCTTAGCGGCTATTTCGCCGGGCTCGGCGCGGGCCTGTCCGGCGGGCAGGCGGCAGCGCTTCCGTCCGCGCCCCAGGCATCGGCGGGCCGCACGCTGACCATCCTTTACGGGACCGAGACGGGCAACAGCACCGCGCTCGCCAAGGCACTCGCCGCCGACGCACAGGCCAAGGGTCTTCAGGCCGAACTGTTCGACATGGCGAACTACAAGACGCGCCGGTTGAAGGACGAGCAGGACCTGCTGGTGATCGTCAGCACTTATGGCGAGGGCGATCCGCCCCAGCCGTCGGTCGGCTTCTTCGAGTTCCTGGAGGGCGCGCGCGCGCCCAAGCTCGACGGCGTGCGCTTCTCCGTGCTCGCACTCGGCGACTCCACCTACGAATATTATTGCGAGGCCGGCAAGCGCGTCGACAAGCGCCTGGCCGAGCTTGGCGCCGAGCGGATCGCCGACCGTGTCGATTGCGACATCGACTATGACGAGCCCGCGGCCGCCTGGAGCACCGCCCTGCTCGACAAGCTCGCCTCAGACGTGCCGGCCGTAGCCAAGGCCGCAGCCTTCGCTGCGCCCGCGACCGCGTCGGCCTACGACAAGAAGAACCCGTTCTCCGCGACGATTATCGAGAACCAGACCATCGTCGGCCGCCACTCGACCAAGGAGACGCGGCATGTGGAGATCGACCTGTCGGGCTCCGGCATCACCTACCAGCCGGGCGACGCGATCGGCATCGAGTGCAGCAACGACCCGGCGGTGGTCGCGTCGGTGCTGGACGCGGCAGGCCTCTCCGCCGACGCGCCAGTGACGGTGAAGGGCGCAAGTACCACGCTCGGCGAGGCGCTGGCGTCCAAGTATGAGATCACCGTCTCGACCCCGCGCCTGCTCGAACATTGGGGCAAGCTGACCGGCGCCGCCGAACTCAACGCGCTCAGCCAGGAGGACCGCCGAGCCGAGCGGACCGCCTTCCTCTACAACCACCATCTGGTGGACGTGCTCCGCCAATTCCCCCTGAAGGGCATCGATCCCGAGACCTTTCTCCAAGGCCTGCGCCCGCTCCAGCCGCGCCTCTACTCGATCGCTTCGAGCATGGCGTCGGTGCCGGGGGAGGCGCATATCACCGTCTCGCCGGTCCGCTACGACCTGCATGGCGAGCGGCGTCACGGCGTCGCCTCCTGCCTGCTCGCCGACCGGATGGAAGTCGGATCGACCCTGCCGGTCTATATCCAGAGCAACGAGCATTTCCGCCTGCCCGGCGACGACGTGCCGGTGATCATGGTCGGCGCCGGCACCGGCATCGCGCCCTACCGCGCCTTCATGCAGGAGCGCGAGGCACGCGAGGCGAGGGGCCAAAACTGGATCTTCTTCGGCGACCGAAACTTCCGCAGCGACTTCCTCTACCAGACCGAGTGGCAGCAGCTGATGGACGACGGCGTCCTCACCCGCATGGACGTCGCCTTCTCGCGCGACCATGGGGGCAAGATCTATGTTCAGGACCGCATGCGTGAGCGGGCGGCGGAGCTGTTCGCCTGGCTCGAATCCGGTGCGCATTTCTACGTGTGCGGCGATGCCAACAACATGGCGCCGGACGTGCACGAGGCGCTGATCTCGGTCGTGGAAAACGAAGGCGGCCTCAGCCGCGAGGGCGCGGAAACCTACGTCCGCAACCTCCAGACCGACCACCGCTACCAGCGGGATGTGTATTGATGTTTTTACAACGTCATGCCGGACTTGATCCGGCATCCCGCTTCTTCTTCGGACGAGAGGCAAGAAGCGGGACCCCGGATCAAGTCCGGGGTGACGGCAGAGGGATAGAACGATGACTGACACCACCACCACCGTCGACCGCAGCGCGGACATCTCGCAGCCGCTGGAGAATCTCGGGCCCGACGAAACGCTCAAGGTGAAGAGCGATTACCTGCGCGGCACGATCAACGAGAGCCTGCTCAACCGCATCACGGGCAGCGTCACGTTCGAAGACAACAAGCTGATGAAGTTCCACGGAATCTATCAGCAGGACGACCGCGACATCCGCGACGAGCGCCGCCGGCAGAAGCTGGAGCCGGCCTATACCTTCATGATCCGCGTGCGACTGCCTGGCGGCGTGTGCACGCCCGAACAGTGGCTGCGCATCGACGAGCTTGCGCGCCAGCATGGCGGCAACACCATCCGCCTGACCACGCGCCAGACCTTCCAGTTCCACTGGGTGGTGAAGGAGGATGTCCGCCCGATCATTCAGGGGCTGCACGACGTGCTGCTCGACACGATCGCGGCCTGCGGCGACGATGCGCGCGGCGTGATGGCGACGGCCGATCCGCGCGATTCCGCGCTCCATGCCGAGGTCGCGGCGCTCTCCAAGACGCTCAGCGACCATGTGATCCCCAAGACCCATGCCTATCACGAGATATGGTATGGCGAAGAGCGCGTGGCGACGAGCCAGGAGGAAGAGCCCTTCTACGGGAAGCAATATCTGCCGCGTAAGTTCAAGATCGGCTTCGCGGTGCCGCCGTCGAACGACATCGACATCTACACGCAGGATCTGGGCTTCATCGCGGTGACGGGGGCGGACGGGAGCCTGGAAGGCTTCAACGTCTCGATCGGCGGCGGCATGGGCCGCAACGACAGCGATCCGGAGACCTTTGCGCGCCTCGCCGACGTGGTCGGCTTCGTGCCCAAGGACAAGCTCAACATCGCCGCCGACGCGGTGATGGGGACGCAACGCGACTTCGGCAACCGCAAGCACCGGCCGCGCGCGCGATTCAAGTACACCGTGCACGACAAGGGTGTGGATTGGGTGAAGGGCGAGATCGAGCGCCGCATGGGCTTCGACTTCGATCCCGTGCGCAACTTCGAGTTCACCTCCAACGGCGACCTCTACGGCTGGCGCGAGAATGACAATGGCCGGTTCAACTACACGGTGTTCATCCCGAGCGGCCGCGTGTCGAACTTCGAACGCCAGCGCTTCATGGATGGCCTGCGTGCGATCGCGCAGGTCCATAAGGGGGCGTTCCGGCTGACGCCCAACCAGAACCTCATCATCGCCGACATCCCGCCGGAGAGCCGGGCGCAGATCGAGACCTTGCTCGCCGACCATGGCCTTGGCGACAGCGAGCGGCTGAGCGCAATGCGGCAAAGCTCGATCGCCTGCGTCGCGCTGCCGACCTGCGTGCTCGCGATGGCCGAGGCCGAGCGGTACATGCCCGACTTCGCCACGCGGATTGAAGAGATACTGGCGGCCAACGGCCTGATCGACGAGCCGATCACCGTCCGGATCAGCGGCTGCCCCAATGGCTGCTCGCGCCCCTATGTGGCCGAGATCGCACTGACCGGCCGCGCGCCCGGCAAGTACAACCTGTGGGTCGGCGGCGGCTTCCATGGCGAGCGGCTGAACACGCTGTATCGCGAAAATATCGGCGAGGCGGCGATCCTGGAGATCCTCGGCGAGATGCTCGGCCGCTATGGGCGGGAGCGGGAAGCCGGCGAGCATTTCGGCGACTTCGTGCATCGGGCCGGGTATCTGGCTTCGCTCTGAACCCGATCTCCCCCACTCGTCATTGCGAGCGGAGCGAAGCAATCCAGTGCGGCACTCATGCAGTCTGGATTGCTTCGTCGCCACGCTCCTCGCAATGACGAAGTAGGTTGATCACCAGCTTGCGTTCGTCCCGAGCGAAGTCGAGGGGCGCTCGTGATGACTCCTCGTGTGCGCCCGGCGACTTCGGCCGTTCGGCCGAGTTTATCCTGAGCGAAGTCGAAGGGCTCGGGACGAACGAAGCCTTGCCTATTGCTGCCTGTCGGTCAGCCCCAGGCTATGCCGCGCCGGCGTCGAATGGCCGCGCATCAGCATCTCGGCCACGTCCGCCTGCCGCGCTTCCAGCGCATCCACGATCGCGTGATGCTGGTGGTGGCCGGAAACGAGGATCGGGAATGCCTCCTCGATCGGCACGCGGTTGAAGGCGACGATGCCGGGCGCCACGAACGGCACGGCATAGACGCGGCTGATGAGGTCCGACAGCAACCCATTGCCCGCACCCTCGACGATCAGGTCATGGAAGCGGCGGTTCATGCGGGCATAGGCGGCCTCGTCCTCCTTGACGAGATAGCCCTTGGCGAAGATCTCGTCGCCCTCAGCCAGGCAGGCACGCAGGTCGGCGATCAACTCCTTGCTGGGTCCGCGCGACGCGATCTCGCGCGCGGCATAGCCTTCCAGCACGCAGCGCATCTCGGTGCCGCGGAAACTGTCCTCGACATTGAAGCCGCGCACCGCATAGCCGCGCTTGCCCGCGGGCTCGAGCAAGCCTTCGGAGGCGAGCGCGGGCAAGGCGTTGCGCACCGGCGTGCGCGACACGCCCAGCCGCTCGGCCAATGCGGCCTCCGCGACACGTGTGCCGGGCGCGAATGTGCCGTCCAAAATGAGTTCACGGATGCGCTGAGCGACCGGGCTTTCCAAATTTTCTCTCTCTTGCCGTGCTGCACGAACGGCAGCGGCCCCTGCGCACCACATAGGCGCGCAGGGGCTTCGCGTCCACTGTTGGGATCCCAATCGCTCAGGCGGCGAGCCGGTCCTCGTCGCCGAACGTGCCGGGATTGATGTCGGGCAGGGCATCGAGATCGCGGCACAGGGCGGCGAAGTCATTCTCCTGGAGCAGCTTCAGCACATCCTCGAACCGATCGATCACGAAGTAGTTCGCCTGGAAGCTGTCGGTGCGATAGTTGGTGCGCAGCACGCGCGGCAGGTCGAACGCAATCCGGTGCGGCTTGGCGCTGTCCAATGAGTAATGCGCCTCGCCGAAGCTCGACAGGATGCCCGCGCCATAGATGCGCAGGTTGCCATCCTCGCGCGCAAGCCCGAACTCGACCGTGTGCCAGTAGAGGCGGGCGAGGCGATGAAGCTGGCCGGCGCGCAAGGCTTCCAAGCCCAGTTCGCCCATCGCCTGCATGAAGTCGGCGATCTCGGGCTGGGCGAGCAGCGGCACGTGGCCGAACACATCGTGGAAGACGTCCGGCTCCTCCAGATAGTCGAGCTGTCCCGCCGTACGGATGAAGTTGCCGGCGGGAAACCGCCGCTGGCTCAGATGCTTGAAGAAGACGTCGTCGGGCACGAGGCCGGGTACGGCCACCACGCTCCAACCGGTGCGGGCATGAAGCTTGTCCGACAATTCGTCGAAGTTCGGCACGCCGGGACGTGAGAGGTGCAGCACATCGAGCGACCGCTCGAATGCTTCCACCGCGCGGCCATGGAGCAGGGTCTGCTGGCGCGCGAACAAGGTATCCCACACCCAATGGTCCTCGGCTGTCAGCTCGTCCCAGCGCTGCGGCACCGTCCAGTCGGCCGCAGCGCCCGGCGGCGGCGTAGGAGCGGTCTCGTTCGCCGCCTTCATGGTCTCTGCATCCTGTGCCACTTCGATGATCCTTGTCGTGAAATGCAAAAAACCCCGCCTGGAAGGTCCGGGCGGGGTCGGGATTGGTCGCGATGTGATCAGCGCGTCAGTCCGTCTCCGCCCGGGCGGTAAAATAATAGGAATAGCCATAAAACGGCCCACGCCAGCCAAGGGCTGCAGCGTCTTGTCCAAGAAGGGCCGTGTTCGACATGGGATACAATTGCGCTCGTGCGCGGGTGGATGTCAACCCCGCACGATCATGGTGCCGTCTCGCGCACCGTCTCCATCGCCACATAGGTCGACGTGCTCGACACGTGGGGCAGGGTGGAGATCTTCTCGGCCAGCACCTCGCGATAACGGCGGATATCGGCGGTGCGCACCTTCAGCAGATAGTCGAAGTGACTGGCCAGCATGTGACATTCCTCGATCTCGGGAACGCGCAGCACCGCGGCGTTGAACTCGCGCAGGGCATTCTCGCGGGTGTCGGACAGCTTCACCTCGGTGAAGGCGATATGGTCGAGGCCGAGCCTGACCGGATCGATGATGGCGCGAAACCCCAGGATGTAGCCGCGATCGATCAGGCGGCGCAGGCGCACCTGCGCAGGCGTCTTGGACAGACCCACCTTGGCGGCGAGGTCCGTCACCGACATGCGCCCGTCTTCCCTGAGAGCGGCGATGATGCGCCGATCGAACTGGTCGATTTCACCAGCTGCAGGCAGTTTCTCGGCCATAAGTATCGTCAAACCTCGCAACTATGGTCGGCTTGTTCGTTGAAGCGGCCGACTTTGGTCTGAATGCCACGTCTCGTTCGTCTAGGGGAGTGGCACCTTCAAGGAACGACCATGACCCGCGCGCCTTTCGCAGATTTCGCCCCACCCGTTCGTGAACAATCGGCGCTGCGCCGCGCCATCACCGCCGCCTATCGACGGCCGGAGCCGGAATGCCTGGCGCCGCTGCTCGAACAGGCGCGCCTTCCCGACGACGTCCGCGCGGCCGCGCGGGCAACGGCGTGGCAATTGGTGTCGGCTGTGCGCGGCAAGCATCGGGGCGGCGGGGTCGAGGGACTGGTGCAGGAATATGCGCTGTCCAGCCAGGAGGGCGTGGCGCTGATGTGCCTGGCCGAGGCGTTGCTGCGCATCCCCGACACCGCCACGCGCGACGCGCTGATCCGCGACAAGATCGCCGGGGGCGACTGGAAGAGCCATGTCGGCGACGGCCGTTCGCTGTTCGTCAATGCGGCGACCTGGGGCCTTGTCGTCACCGGCAAGCTGGTCGGCAGCGTCAACGAGACCGGCCTGTCGGCGGCGCTGACCCGCCTGATCGCGCGTGCTG
>CAKTCN010000049.1 GCA_934539295.1 uncultured Allosphingosinicella sp. | reverse complement strand
GGTGACTTGTCGCCACCGCGCCCTCTTTACTGCTGCGCTACGCTGCGGATCACTCCGCGGCGGCGACTTCCTCGGTCGGGCGCACGTCGCGGCGCTCGGCGATACGCGCCGACTTGCCGGTGCGGCCACGCAGGTAATAGAGCTTGGCGCGGCGGACGGCACCGCGGCGCACGACCTCGATCGAATCGATGTTCGGGCTGTACAGCGGGAACACGCGCTCGACGCCTTCGCCGAAGCTGATCTTGCGGACGGTGAAGCTGGAGCCAAGGCCACGGTTCGCGCGGGCGATGCAGACGCCTTCATAGGCCTGGACGCGGGTGCGCTCGCCTTCGACGACCTTCACGCCGACGCGGAGGGTATCGCCGGGGCGGAATTCCGGAATGGACTTGGTGCTGTTGAACTGCGCGATGGCCTCGGCCTCGAGCGTCTGGATGAGGTTCATTACTTATCAGCCTTCGTTTCTTGCCGCGCGCCAGAGGGCGACCGACCGGGAACGTCCCCTTGACGCTCCATCAGGTCCGGCCGCCTTGACCGTGTATCGTCGACCGACCTGGCATGACGCCAGGCGGCGATCTTCGCATGATCCCCCGATCGCAGCACCTCAGGGATCGTGCGCCCTTCCCATTCATAAGGTCGGGTATAATGAGGGTATTCGAGGAGGCCGCTTTCGAAGCTTTCCTCCTCACCGCTCGAAGCTGCGCCCATTACCCCGGGCAGCAGCCGAACGCAAGCGTCGAGCAGGACGATCGCCGCCGTCTCGCCGCCCGAAAGGATGTAGTCGCCGATCGACACGGGAATAATCGGCCGCGCCTCGAACAGGCGCTCGTCGATACCCTCGAACCGCCCGCACAGGATCGACACGCCGGGCCCTGCGGCAAGGCCACGCACCAGCGCCTGCGTGAGTGGACGCCCACGCGGCGTCATCGCCAGCATCGGCGCTGCGGGCTGCCGCTCCAGCACATGATCGACGGCCGACGCCAGCACGTCCGCGCGCATCACCATCCCCGCCCCGCCACCCGCTGGCGTGTCGTCCACCGACTTGTGCCTGTCGGTCGCGAAGTCGCGGATCTGGACGGTGTCGAGCGACCACTTGCCTTCGGACAAGGCCCGTCCGGCAAGGCTCTGTCCAAGCGGCCCAGGGAACATGTCGGGGTAGAGGGTAAGGATTGTGGCGGCGAAGGTCATGCGGCAACCCAGTTCTCAACACGCAAATTCGAAATTGTGGAGAAATGCCTCTCGTTGTCCGTAACCAGGATCAGATCGAGGGCGAGCGCATGAGCGGCAATGAGCCGGTCATAGCTGCCGCGGCTGAACGGAAGCTCCGCATACTTCTTCGCAGCCAGCTCATCGAAAGGTAGCACAGGTATCTGGCTGCGGAAATGATCCAGCACAGCCAGCGAAGGCGCCTTCCCGTTCCGACTCCCAAGTGCGACTTCAGCGAAGGCGATCGCCGAGATGCCGATGTCTCCAGCGTCGCGTTCACGTACACGCTCCTTAAGTCCCTCGCTCCCGCTTCCAAGCAACCGGATGCAGATATTCGCGTCAATCAGATACTTCACGATCCACTTGTCCAGCCAGTCCAGTTGGGATCATCCCAGGGCCGCCGCGATGACTCGAATTCACGTTCCTCCGCCGCCTGCGGCTTCGCGCCCGGCATCAATCCCATCCAACCTTCACCGCTGATCTTGCGGGTTGAATCTGCGGGTTCGACTACGAATTTACCGGCTTCCTCCCTCACGCGCATCTCTGCGCCTGCGGACAGGCCTAAGGCCTTGGGCAGCCTCAGCGCCAATGAATTGCCCGACTTGAACACTCGCGCTCGGTACTCACGGTCCATAACGTCGCACCTTGTATATACACGACGTATATACATTCAAGTGGAAGCAAGTTCAACCGCCGCGCGCGGACTCGCGCGCCACGATGCGGGCCATGCGTGGCGGGCGCGCCGGGTCGGGGATTGCGGCGGCGGTGGTCCAGCCGAGGTGCGGGAGGCTGATCGAGCGCTTGCCTGACAGATCGGTGCGGCAGACGAAGATCCCCTTCTCCTCGATGAAGCCGATCATGCGGCGGGCGCGGGCTGCCGACGAGGTGCCGTAGAGGGAGGCGAGTTCCGCGTCGCCCGGGCACTCGTCCCCATGGCGGGCGGCGCGGGCGATGGAGAGGAAGGGCGCGAGCATCTCCTCGGGCAAGGATGCCGCGAGCGACAGCGCGCCGTCCCATTCCGCATCCTCGGTGATGCCGGCGCGGGCAAGCGCCAGGCGGCGGCTGAAGGCCGCCATGTCGGGCATCTGGCTGATGCCGCGCATCCGGCAGCGCAGCTGGAAATCCTGGTAGGCGCCCGATGCGGGTTGCGGGCTGCCCTCGTCCGCGATCTCGGACAGGATGGCGGTGATGGCGGCGTCCTGCTCCTCCGGCGCGAGTTCGGGCACGTCGGGAACCGGCGCCGGGGCGGCGATGCTGCGGATGAGGTCTTCCGACGTGACCGGCGCGGGCGGCGGTGGCGGCGGCGCGGTTTCCTCTTCGGACGGGGCGAAGAGCAGGCCCTGCATGTCCTCGCTGGGTGCGGAGGGCAGCGGCATGAGGCGAACGCCGCCGCTCTTGGCGGACGTTCGGACCTCGCCGATGCGGATGTTGAGCGGGCGGCGCGACAGAGCGGGCCCGAGAGCCAGGAACTCGCCGCGGCCGAGGTCGCGGATCACCTCGGCCTGACGGCGTTCCATGCCGAGGAGGTCGGCGGCGCGCATCATGTCGATGTCGAGGAAGGTGCGGCCCATCAGGAAGTTGGACGCCTCGGCCGCGACATTCTTGGCGAGCTTGGCAAGGCGCTGGGTGGCGATGATGCCGGCGAGGCCGCGCTTGCGGCCGCGGCACATGAGGTTGGTCATGGCGCCCAGCGAGGCGCGGCGGGCATCGTCCGCGACCTCGCCGGCGGCAGAAGGCGCGAACACCTGCGCCTCGTCCACCACGACCAGGGCCGGATACCATTGTTCGCGCGGGGCGTCGAACAAGGCGCCCAGGAAGGCGGCGGCGCAGCGCATCTGGTCTTCCATGTCGAGCCCCTCGAGGCTCAGCACCACCGAGGCGCGGTGGGCGCGGATGCGCGCGGCCATGCGGGCGATTTCGGCCAGGCTATATTCGGCCGCGTCGATCGAGACGTGGTTGAACGCGTCGGAGAGGGAGACGAAGTCACCTTCCGGATCGATCACGATCTGCTGGACGATGCCGGCGCTGCCTTCCAGCATGCGGCGCAGGAGGTGCGACTTGCCCGAGCCCGAATTGCCCTGGACCAGCAGGCGCGTGGCGAGCAGTTCCTCCAGGTCGAGCATGGCCGGCGTGCCGGCGCTGTCGAGTCCCATGTCGATGGCGGTCATGGCGGCAGCATTGGCAAAGACGGCGGGTCGGGGGCAAGCCGCACCGACCAGAAAGCTGTGGGCGAAATATCTGGAACCGCTGGCAAAACGAAGCGTCAGGGGGAGCATGAGCGACTTCGATTATGATTGCCTGGTGATCGGCGGCGGGCCCGCCGGGCTGACCGCCGCCATCTATCTCACCCGTTTCCACCTGAAGCTGAAAGTGGTGGATGCCGGCAAGAGCCGGGCCAAGTGGATCCCGTGCACGCACAATCATGCCGGTTATCCGGAGGGGATCAGCGGGACCGAGCTGATCGCCCGGATGAAGGAACAGGCGCAGAAATACGGAGCCTCGATCGACACGGCGCGTGTGACGCGGCTCGAGACGATCGAGGGCGGGTTCGCTGCCGAATGGGGCAGCGGAACGGTAACGGCGCGCAGCGTGCTGCTGGCGACCGGGGTGACCAATCGCCGCCCGCCGATGGACGAGGACCTGCACGACGAGGCGCTGGCCGCCGGCCTGATCCGATATTGCCCGATCTGCGACGGCTACGAAGTCACCGACAAGAAGGTCGGGGTAATCGGTAGCGGCAACAAGGGCGTGGCGGAGGCGGTGTTCCTGCGCAGCTACACGGCCGACATCACCCTGATCGCGCCGGACAAGGCGCATGAGCTGAGCGCCGAGGATCGCGAGCGGCTTGATGAATTCGGCATCGATTATGTTGATGGACCAGCCTTTGCGGTGGCGGCAGCGGGCAAGTGCATCACGGTGGATACGGCCGAAGGGCATTATACGTTCGACAGCGTCTATCCGGCATTGGGATCGGACACGCATACCGAACTGGCCGAGATGGTCGGTGCGGAGCTCAGCTGTGACGCGTGCATCGTGACCGACGATCATCAGCGCACCAACGTGCCGGGCCTCTACGCCGCCGGCGACGTGGTGCTGGGGCTGGACCAGATCAGCCACGCCATGGGCGAAGGCGGCGTGGCGGCTACGACGATTCGGAACGACATGGCCAAGCGACAGCCGCTGATGCGGAAAGCGGCCAAAGGTCACGAAAGTCAGGCTGCGGGGAAAATCCGCTCACTTAGTGAGAGCTAGATTGATCGCTTGAATCGATCAAAGGATCGAGCATGAGAAAGAGCCGGCGGAGGGCTTCTCATGATTCACTGCCTGTAGGAAAGTATTCGTTCACGCCCTCGGCCGTGTGGCTCAGCCCCGAGGGAGATCAGGCGGGATGTCAGGCCAGGAAGGCAGGGTCGGCGATGATCTTGCCTTCGATCAGGTCGGCGATGCCGGGCCTGAAGGGGATCAGGGCGCGCTTGCCATCGGGCTTCTCGATTTCGAGGAGATCGCCGGCGCCGTAATTTTCGACAGTGGCGACGGTGCCGAGCGCGTTCCCGTCAGCGTCCTCGCAAGTGAGGCCGATCAGGTCGGCGTGATAATATTCGCCCTCCTCGAGCGGCGGGAGGGCCGTGCGAGGAACGGTGATGAGTTCGCCGCGCAGGCTTTCGGCAGCGTTGCGATCGATGATCTCGGCGAAACGGACCACGGGCATGCCGCCGGCGGTCTTCACCGATTTGAGGGTCAGCGTTCGTTCGCCGACCTGGACGCTCTTGTGGGCGGACAGGCTGTCGGCGCTTTCGGCGAACAGCTTCAGGCGCACTTCACCGGCGATGCCATGGGCACCGGCGACGGCCGCCAGGGTGATGGTGGGCTGCGTCATGGCGAAATCCCCTCCCCTCTGGAGAGGGTCGGGGGTGGGCTGCAGCCTGACCGTGCGCACGGACTTGTGCCGTGGCTCGCTGGCGCTCGCGCCCACCCCTGACCCCTCCCGCGAGCGGGAGGGGAATGCGTGCCTTACTCGGCCTTGTCGGCGCCTTCGGCCGGAGCGGCGTCTTCAGCGCCCTCGGCCGGCTCGGACGTGGACACGCCCTCGTTCGGAGCCTGGTCGGCCGGCGTGGCTTCCTCGGGCGGAGCGGCAGCGGCAGCAGCGGCTGCTTCAGCGGCTTCGGCTTCCTTGGCGGCACGCTCCTCGGCGCGCTCCTTGGCCTTCTCGCCCGGCTCGCCCTTCTTGGGGTTGTTGCGAGCCTCACGCTCCTTCACGCCGGCGGCGTCGAGGAAGCGGGCCACGCGGTCGCTCGGCTGCGCGCCGACCGAGAGCCAGTGACGCGCGCGATCGGCGTCGAGCTTCACGCGCTCTTCGCTGTCCTTAGGCAGCAGCGGATTGTAGCTGCCGATACGCTCGATGAACTTGCCGTCACGCGTGTTGCGCGCGTCGGTGACGACGATCTTGTAGTAGGGGCGCTTCTTGGAACCGCCGCGCGAAAGCCTGATCGAAACTGCCATTTTATAGTCCTTTCAACGAATTACGATTATTTCTTCATGAACTTGTCGAAGCCGGGCGGCAGGTTGAAGGGCTGATTGCCCCCTGCCCCGGGCAAGCCGGGCAGACCGGCCGGCGGTGCAGCGCCCGCGCCGCCGCCACCGCCGCCCATGCCACCCATTCCGCCACCGCCGCCGAGCAGGCCGCCAAGCCCACCCATGCCGCCGCCACCACCGCCGAAGAGCGCGCCAAGCTTGCCGAGGCCGCCCATCTTGCGGATCTTCTTCATGGCATTGGCCATTTCCTGATGCATCTTGAGCAGGCGGTTCACCTCCTGGACGGTGGTGCCGCTGCCCTTGGCGACGCGGATCTTGCGCTTGGCGTTCAGAAGCTCGGGCTTGGCGCGTTCCTTGGCGGTCATCGAGGTGATGATCGCGTCGAGATGCTGCAGCGTCTTATCGTCGGTCGCCGCCTTGGCCGCGCCGGCCATCTTCTTCATGCCCGGCATCATCGATGCGAGCGCGCCGAGGCCGCCCATGCGCTGCATCTGCTGAAGCTGGCTGCGCAGGTCGTTCAAGTCGAACTGACCCTTGGCCATCTTCTTGGCCAGCGCCTCGGCCTCATCGGCCTGGATCGTCTCGGCCGCGCGCTCGACCAGGCTGACGACATCGCCCATGCCGAGGATACGGCCGGCGACGCGCTGCGGGTGGAAGGCTTCCAGCTTGTCGATGCCTTCGCCGACGCCGGCGAACTTGATCGGCTTGCCGGTGACGGCGCGCATCGACAGGGCCGCGCCGCCGCGCGCATCGCCGTCCATGCGGGTCAGGATCACGCCCGACAGGTCGACCTGTTCGGAGAAGTTGCGCGCGACGTTGACCGCGTCCTGGCCGGTCAGCGAGTCGACGACCAGCAGCACTTCATTGGGCTGCGAGACGGAAGCAACCGCCTTCATCTCGTCCATCAAAGCTTGGTCAACGTGGAGGCGGCCGGCCGTGTCGAGCAGCAGCACGTCGAAGCCCTGGAGCTTCGCGGCCTGCAACGCGCGGCGGGCAATCTCGACCGGCTGCTGGCCCGGCACGATCGGCAGCGTGGCGACGTCGGCCTGGGTGCCGAGGACGGCAAGCTGTTCCTGCGCAGCCGGACGATTGACGTCGAGCGACGCCATCATGACCTTCTTGCGGTCCTTGTCCTTCAGGCGCTTGGCAAGCTTGGCCGTGCTGGTCGTCTTGCCCGAGCCCTGCAAGCCGACCATCATGATGACGGCGGGCGGGGTCACGTCGATGTCGAGGTCCGACGCCTCGGCGCCCAGCATCTCGACCAGCGCGTCGTTGACGATTTTGACGACCTGCTGGCCCGGCGTGACCGACTTCAGCACCTGCTGGCCGACCGCCGCTTCCGTCGCCTTGTCGACGAACTCGCGGACGACCGGCAGCGCCACGTCCGCCTCGAGTAGGGCGACGCGCACTTCGCGCATGGCGGCGCGGACGTCCGCCTCGTTCAGCGCGCCGCGGCCGCGCAGGCGGTCGAATACGCCGCCAAGCCGATCGCTCAGACTCTCGAACATGCGCCTTGCTCCAACCTACCCAAAACGTCCAAACGCAAAACCGCCGGCGGGCGAAACCTCGCCGGCCAGCGTGCATCCGTGGACGCGTCCAAAATTCATATCTCGATAGAGATGGCGCGGGGCATAGGCTTATCGAAGGGTGAGGTCAAGAACGCAGGCGTCTTAACTCCCTCTTCACCGAGCAGGTCTATGACGTCGGGCGATGATCTCCTACTCCGTTCTTGCCGGATTGCTGATCCTGAACGCCTTGCTGATCGCTTATGGGTGGCGGCGATACCGGTGCGCGATGGCGGGCATGGCGAGCGTAGGGACTGCTTCCGAACCGGCGCTTCCGGCCCGCGACCCGCTGACCGGCTTGCTCAATCGCGCGGACTTGACGCAGTGGCTGGACCGGCCCGGGCAGCAGCCCGGCGGCGGCGCGATGATCGTGGACCTGGACGGGTTCAAGGCACTCAACCAGTTGAACGGGCATCTTGCCGGCGACAGCCTGCTACGCGCAGTGGCCGATATCATCCGCGACTGCATGCCGGCGGGAACAACGGTTGCGCGGATCGGCGGGGATGCGTTCGCCCTCGGCTTCGCCGCCGGTGGCGCTGCGATCGAGGGCGCGGCGCGTGCCATTGCGCAGCGGCTGGCCAGCCCGGCGGAACGGGCCGCCGTGGGAGCGCATGTCAGCGCCTCGATCGGGCTTGCAATTCGGGATGCGGGTGACAGCGGCGAAGCGCTGCTGCGCCGGGCGGACATCGCCATGCGGGCGGCGCGGCTGGCAGGCCGTGGGCGGATCGCATGGTTCGACGACAGCATGCAGCGGGAATTGTCGCAGAGGATCGAGATCGAGGCCGGGCTTCGCGCCGCCATCCCCGCGGGGGAGATCGTGCCCTGGTTCGAGCCGCAGGTGGAACTCGCGACCGGAGCCCTGCGCGGTTTCGAGATGCTGGCGCGGTGGGAACGGCCGGGCCGCGGCGTTGCCATGCCGAACGACTTCATTCCGGTCGCGGAGGAAGCCGGCCTGATCGGCGACCTGTCCCTTTGCGTCATGCGCCAGGCGATGGCGGAGGCGCGCGGATGGGACAACGACCTGATCCTGTCGGTGAACCTGTCCCCGATCCAGATCGCCGATCCCTGGCTGGCGCAGAAGATCGCCAAGCTGCTCAGCGAGACGGGCTTTCCCGCCGAGCGGCTGGAGGTGGAGATCACCGAGGCCGCCTTGTTCGAGAATCTGGGCCTCGCGCAGGCGATCGTGACGAGCTTCAAGAACCAGGGGATGCGGCTGGTGCTCGACGATTTCGGCACCGGTTATTCGAGCCTCGCGCATCTGAGGGCGCTGCCGTTCGACAGGGTCAAGATCGACCGCAGCTTCGTGGCATCGCTGGAACAGGATCCGGAGAGCGCGGTGATGGTGAGCGCAATCACGCGGCTGGCCGAAAGCCTGAACCTGTCGATCACGGCGGAAGGGATCGAGAGCGAGGCGATTGCGGCGCGCCTGTCCACCATCGGCAGCTATACGGGCCAGGGCTGGCTGTTCGGAAAACCGATGCGGGCCGATGACGTGCGCGCGGGACTGGCCGACAAGGGGCTGTTGCCGACGATGCGGGATGCGCCCCCGGTGCCGACGCGGGCGCGGCGCGCCGGTTAGACCTTATGGACTTGGGGCGCCCCCTCCCCTAGATCGCAGCCCATGCGCTTCCACAAGATGCATGGGCTCGGCAACGACTTCGTCGTCATCGACGCGCGCGAGCAGAGCGTGGCGATGGATGGCGCACGGGCGCGCAGCCTTGCCGACCGGCGCACGGGCGTCGGGTGCGACCAGCTGATCCTGATCGAGCCGTCGGATGTGGCCGACCTCCGCATGCGCATCTTCAATGCCGATGGCGGGGAAGTCGAGGCGTGCGGCAATGCGTCGCGCTGCGTCGCGTGGCTCGCCGGCGGGAATACGCGCATCGAGACTGCGGGCGGCATCATCGAAGGCGTGGCGCAGGCGGCGGGCGCGAGCGTCGACATGGGCGTGCCGCGGTTCGATTGGGACGCGATCCCGCTGGCCTATCCGATGGACACGGCGTCGATGCCGGTCGGGTGGGAAGAACTGGAACAGCCCGCGGCGGTGAATGTCGGCAACCCGCATGTCGTGTTCTTCGTGGAGGATGCGGACGCGACGGATCTGGAGCGGCTGGGTCCGGTTATCGAGCATGATCCACTGTTCCCCGCGCGCGTGAACGTGAATGTGGCTTCGGTGAACGGCGGCGGGTTGAAGCTGCGCGTGTGGGAGCGCGGCGTGGGCCTGACCCAGGCGTGCGGGACCGGGGCATGTGCGACGGCGGTGGCGGCGATCCGGCGCGGACTGGTGGCGAGCCCGGTGGCGGTGACGCTGCCCGGCGGCACGCTGACGATCGACTGGGCACCGGGCGGGACGATCCGAATGACGGGACCGGCGGCGCATGTGTTCAGCGGCGAGACGGACCTGTGAGCGTGGAGGTCGTGACGCTCGGCTGCCGCCTCAATGCGGCGGAGAGCGCGGCGATGGCGAAGCTGGCCGAGGGCCGGGACATGGTCATCGTCAACAGCTGCGCGGTGACGAGTGAGGCGGTGCGCCGGACGCGGCAGGCGATCCGGCGCGCGCGCAAGGATCGGCCGGACGCGCAGGTGGTGGTCACCGGCTGCGCGGCGCAGGTGGAGCCGCAAAGCTTCGCCGCCATGCCCGAGGTGGACCGGGTGGTGGGCAATCTCGACAAGTTGGATCCGGGATCGTTCGCATTCCCGGCAGCGGGCGAGAAAGTCCGGGTGTCGGACATCATGGCGGTGCGGGAGCATGCGCCGCACCTGCTGCCGGCCTTCTCCGAAGGGTCGCGGGCGTTCGTGGAGGTGCAGAATGGATGCGACCATCGCTGCACCTTCTGCATCATTCCCTATGGACGCGGGAACAGCCGATCGGTGCCGGCGGGCGCGGTGGTGGAGCAGATCAGGGCGCTGGTCGATGGCGGCTATCAGGAAGTGGTGCTGACCGGGGTGGACGTGACCTCCTACGGGCCGGACCTGCCGGGGAGCCCGAGCCTGGGGCTGCTGGTCGAGCGGATCCTGACCCATGTGCCGGAGCTGAAGCGGCTGCGGCTGTCGTCGATCGACAGCGTCGAGATCGATGCTCGACTGGAGGAGATCATCGTTGGCGAGCCGCGCTTCATGCCGCACCTTCACATGAGCTTCCAAGCCGGCGACGACATGGTGCTGAAGCGGATGAAGCGGCGACACAGCCGGGCACAGGCGGTGGAGACAGTGGCGCGGCTGAAGGCTCGGCGGCCCGAGATCGCGGTCGGCGCGGACCTGATCGCGGGCTTTCCGACCGAGACGGACGACATGGCGGCGAACAGCCTGAAGCTGATCGAGGATTGCGACATCGTGATGGCGCATGTGTTTCCCTATTCACCGCGGCCGGGCACGCCGGCGGCGCGGATGCCGCAGGTGGCGGGCGATATGGTGAAGGCGCGCGCCGGGCGGCTGCGCGCGGCGGCGGATGCGCGCCGGGCGAGGTGGCTGACCGGGCTGGTCGGAACGAAGCAGCGGGTGCTGGTGGAACGGAGCGGCGTGAAGGGACATGCGGAGAATTTCGCACCTGTGCGCCTGCAACCCCGCTCCGCCCGAGCGAACGAGGCAGGTAAGGTTTTGGAAGTAGTGGTGACTGGCGTTGAGGATGACATGCTGATCGGAGAGGCTCGTTGAGCGACGCGCGGTGGTTTGAGCGGCTGACTTCGGGCTTTCGCAAGACGTCGGACCGGCTGGGCGAAAATCTGGGCGGGCTGATCAGCAAGGCGGCGCTGGACGAGACCACGCTGGACGATATCGAGGAGGCGCTGATCGCGTCGGACCTCGGCCCCTCGACCGCGCTCAAGGTGCGCGAGCGCCTGTCGGACGAGCGGTTCGACAAGGGCGCGACGGAGGGCGAGGTGCGCGAGGTGATGGCCGAGGAATTGGCCAAGATCCTGCGCCCTGTCGCCGAGCCGCTGGAGATCGACGCCTTTCCGCGCCCGCAGGTGATCCTGGTCGTCGGCGTCAACGGATCGGGCAAGACCACTACCATTGCCAAGCTCGCCAACCTGTTCCTGGAGCAGGATTATGGCGTGCTGCTGGCGGCGGGCGACACTTTCCGGGCGGCCGCGATAGGGCAGCTCAAGGTGTGGGCCGACCGGATCGGCGTGCCGATCGTGACGGGGCCGGAGGGGGGCGACCCGTCGGCGGTGGTGTTCGACGCGGTCAAGAAGGCGACGGCGGAAGGCATCGACGTGCTGATCGTCGACACGGCCGGGCGGCTGCAGAACAAGACGGGGCTGATGGACGAGCTCGCCAAGATCCGGCGCGTTCTCGGCCGCCTCAATCCGGCCGCGCCGCACGACGTGGTGCTGGTGCTGGATGCGACCACGGGTCAGAATGCACTGGGACAGATCGAGGTGTTCCGCGAAGTGGCGGGCGTGACGGGCCTCGTCATGACCAAGCTGGACGGCACCGCGCGCGGCGGCGTGCTTGTCGCGGCGGCCGAGCAGTATAAGCTGCCCATCCACGCGATCGGCGTGGGCGAGACGATCGACGATCTTCGCCCGTTCGATCCCGACATCACCGCCCGCGCAATCGCCGGCGTCAGGAGATAATATGAGCGTGCAAGACAAGGCCGAGGCGCCGGGCACCGGCGCGCGGTTGCTGATCGACCTCGGCCCGCTGCTGGTCTTCTTCGCGGTCAATTTCGCGACCGGCGACGTCATCATGGCCACCGGCGCCTTCATGGCGGCGATCTTCGCGGCGATGGTCGTGTCGAAGGTGAAGTATCGCCACATCTCGCCGATGCTGTGGTTTTCGGGCGCGATGGTGCTGGTGCTGGGCGGCATCACCATCTGGCTGCATGACGAGACCTTCATCAAGGTGAAGCCGACCATCTACTATGTGATGGTCGCGTCGCTGCTGCTGTTCGGGTTGGCGACCGGCAGGAACTTCCTCAAGACGGTGCTGGGCAGCGTCTACCCCGGGCTGACCGACGCCGGTTGGCGCAAGCTGACGCGCAATTGGGCGATCTTCTTCCTGGTGATGGCCGTCGTGAACGAGGCGGTGTGGCGGTCGACCACCACCGATTTCTGGATCAGCTTCAAGATCTGGGGCTTCATGCCCGCGACCTTCCTGTTCGCGGTGGCGAACGTGCCGATGCTCATGCGCCATGGGTTGACGCTGGAGGGCAAGGAAGAGCCGCCGATCCCGCCGGTGCAGTAGGCTCGGCACTTCTGCCATTTGCAACCGCGCCGTGCTCCTGCGAAAGCAGGAGCCCAGAAGCGCCGCGGGTAAATCGTGCTCCTGCTTTCGCAGGAGCACGCACGGGCAAGCAGGAGACGCACATGGACAGACGTTCTTTCATCGCAGGCACGAGTGCGGCGGCACTGGCGGCCACCCTCCCCGCTTGCACCACCATGTCGTCCGGTTCCGGCAACGCCGACGTGGACCTTCGGGCGATGCTGGACCGCTTCTTCTACCAGCGGCTGGAGGCCAGCCCCGAGCAAGCGACGGGCCTGGGCCTGGACGTTGGCGAGCGGGCGCATCTGCGCGGCAAGCTCAGCGACTATTCGAAAGCGGGCGATGCTGCCGATCTGGAGCGGGCGAAGCGCGAGCTTGCCGAACTCAGGACGATCGACCGCCAGGCGCTCTCGGCCGGTGCGGCGGTCGATTATGACGTGGTCGAATATGGGTTGGTGCGGAGCATCTCCGGCAGCGAGCGCTTCACCTTCGGATCCGCCGGTGGGCGGTTCGCGCCTTATGTGCTGAGCCAGCTGACCGGCCCCTATCGCGATGTTCCAGACTTCCTCGACAGCACGCATCCGATCGAGACGGCGGCCGATGCCGACGCCTATATGGCACGCCTGTCGCAATTTCCCGATGCGCTCGACCAGAGCCTGGAGCGGCAGCGCGCGGATGCAAGCCGCGGCGTGTTCGCGCCCGATTACATCCTGGACACAACGCTGCGGCAGTTGAAGGCGCTGCGCGAGCAGCCGGCGGGCAAGACGATCCTCGCCTCCTCCATCGCGCGGCGTGCGCGCGAGAAGGGGCTCGGTGCCGATTATGGGCGGCAGGCGGAGACGCTGGTCGAACGGCAGGTCTTCCCTGCTCTCGATCGCCAGATCAGGCTGGTCACCGAACTACGCGGCCGTGCGACGCACGATGCGGGCGCGTGGCGCCTGCCGGACGGCGACGCCTATTACACCGCCGCGATGCAGGCGGCGACGACTACCACCATGACCCCGGACGAGGTCCATGCGCTGGGACTCCAGCAGGTAGCCGAGCTGGAGGCGCAGCTCGACCCGATCCTGCGTGCGCATGGCCTGACGCAGGGCACGCCCGGCGAGCGGCTGGCCGCGCTCAACAAGGAACCGGCGCAGCTCTACGCCAACGATGATGCGGGCAAGGTCGAGCTGATCGCGCACCTCAATCGCCAGATCGAGGCCATGAACGCGCGCTTGCCGCAGGCCTTCCACACCCTGCCCAAGGCGCGGGTCGAGGCGCGGCGCGTGCCGGAGCTGATCCAGGCGGGTGCGCCGGGCGGCTATTATGAGGCGGCGCCGCTCGATGGGTCGCGGCCGGCCATCTACTATATCAACCTGCGCGACACGTTCGATCGGCCCAAGTTCGGCCTCGCCACCCTCACCTATCATGAAGCGACGCCGGGCCATCACCTGCAGATCAGCCTGTCGCAGGAATCGGACTCAATCCCGATGATCCGGCGCTTCGGCGGCTATGGCGCCTATATCGAGGGCTGGGCGCTCTATGCCGAGCAGCTGGCCGACGAGATGGGCATGTATGAGGGCGATCCGCTGGGACGTGCGGGCATGCTGCAATCCTACCTGTTCCGCGCCACGCGGCTGGTGGTGGACACCGGCCTCCACGCAAAGCGCTGGTCGCGCGAGCAGGCGACGGATTATTTCATCAGGACCACCGGCATTGCGCGTGGCCGCAGCCAGGGCGAGATCGATCGCTACACCGTGTGGCCGGGCCAGGCGACCAGCTACAAGGTCGGGCACAATATGTGGGCGAAGCTGCGCCGCGAGGCGGAGGTAGCGCTCGGATCACGCTTCGACGTGCGCGACTTCCACGAGGTGCTGAGGCAGGGTGCGGTGCCGCTCACGATATTGGAGCGGCTGGTGCGGGCGCGGATTGCGGGAGCTTAGGCAACCGGCACTTCGTCATCGCGAGGCGCGAAGCGGCGAAGCAATCCAGACGGGCCTCGAGTCAGCCCTGGATTGCTTCGCCACGCTCCCAATGAAGCAAGGCGAGTTTACTCCGCTGCCAGCGGCAGCTGCCCTGCGCCCTCGTACAAACGATGGAAGGTGTCGGCATAACCGTAGTTCACCACTACCCGGCGCGAGAAGCTGGGTCCGGGGCTGCGCGCGTCGGCAGGCGGCGCGACCGGCAGGATGTTGCGGACGGCCGGCAGCACGGGTTTGGCCACCACCGTCTCCTTGTAGAATTCGCCGACATAGGCACCGTCGAGCCGGAATACGTGACTGCCGAGGATGCGGCCCAGCGGTGCGCCGCCGTCCAGATCGTGAATGAAAGTGCCAAAGGTAAAGCCGACGGGGTGCCCGTCAGCGCTATAGACATACATCGCCATTTTACGCCCTCCCTCGCCCGTCCACGCCGTACATGGCGCGGGTCGGACCCCGGTTCCCGACGCTGTGCGCGGGATGCTTTCGCTTAGGTGAACAAAGGCGGGTATGTCAGCAGCAGCAATGACTTAGCTGCGATGAGATGGTTAACAGGAACGATCAGCCGATCTCCTGGCGGGTGGTCGTTCCGGCTAGAGCGCCTGCCCTGCCGCCCAGCCGCTCGCCCAGGCCCATTGGAAGTTATAGCCGCCGAGCCAGCCGGTGACGTCCACCGCCTCGCCGATCGCGTAGAGGCCCGGAACCTTGCGCGCTTCCATGGTCTGAGAGGAGAGGTCTGCGGTGGAGATGCCGCCGGCGGTCACCTCGGCCTTGGCATAGCCTTCGGTGCCGTTGGGATGAAAGGCGAAGCCGGCAAGCCGCGCCTCTGCATCCAGCAGCTTTCGGTCGGCCATGTTGGCGAGTTCGCCCCATAGGCCGATCTTCTTGGCGAGCGCCTCGGCCAGGCGGTCGGGCAGCAATTCGCCGAGCAGGGTGTGGAAGTGGGTGCGCGGGCGCGCCTTCTTGGCCGCGATCGTCCAGCCGCTCGGCTGCGCCGGCAGGAAGTCGATCTCGACCGGCTGGCCGTGGCGCCAATAGGATGAGACCTGCAGGATGGCGGGGCCGGACAGGCCTTTGTGCGTGAACAAGGCGGCTTCGCGGAAGCTGGCCTTGGCGGCGGAGGCGGTGACGTCGGAGGCTACGCCGGAGAGCGAACGGAACAGGGTCTCGTCGCCGCCTAGCGTGAGCGGAACGAGCGCTGGGCGCGGCTCGACGATCTTGAGGCCGAATTGGCGGGCAAGGTCGTAGGCGAAGCCGGTCGCGCCCATCTTGGGAATGGAGGGGCCGCCGGTGGCGATCACCAGCGCGGGCGCTGCGGAGACGCGTTCGCCATGGGTGACGCGGTAGAGGCCATCGGCGTGGGTCACGTCACCTATGGGCGAGGCCAAGGCGGTGCGGACGCTGCCCTTGGCGCATTCCTCCAGCAGCATGTTGACGATCTGGCTCGCCGATCCGTCGCAGAAAAGCTGGCCGAGGGTCTTTTCGTGCCAAGCAATGCGGTGGCGGTCGACGAGGTCGATGAAGTCGCGGGGTGTGTAGCGGCTCAGCGCCGAACGAGCAAAATGCGGGTTGGCAGAGAGGTAGCGGTCGGGCGCGGTGCCGGTGTTGGTGAAGTTGCAGCGGCCGCCGCCGGAGATCAGGATCTTCTTCCCCGCACGCTCGGCATGGTCGATGACGAGCACGCGGCGGCCGCGCTGGCCCGCCACGCCAGCACACATCAGCCCGGCGCCGCCTGCGCCCAGGATGATGACGTCGTAGCTGTCAGCCTGGCTCAGGACCGTTCCTTCGTCGCGGTGAAGCGGATGTTGGGGTTGCGCTGCTCGTGATAGTTCAGTTCCCACAGGTCCTTGGCCATGAAGACCGGGTCGCCGTCGCGGTCGCGGGCGACGGTGCTGCGCTGGGTGCCGATGAAGGCTTTGAGATCCGCCTCGTCGCCGGCGATCCAGCGCGCCGCGTTCCAGGGCGAGGCTTCGAAGCGGGCGTCGACCTTATACTCAACCTCGAGCCGGGAGATCAGCACTTCGAGCTGGAGCTGGCCGACCACGCCCACGATCCACTGTGCGCCGATCTCCGGATAGAAGACCTGGGTGACGCCCTCTTCCGCCATGTCGTCCAGCGCCTTCCTGAGCTGCTTGGTCTTGGTCGGATCGACCAGCGCGACGCGGCGCAGGATTTCGGGCGCGAAGTTGGGAAGACCGGTGAAGCGGATCGCCTCGTCCTCGGTCAGCGTGTCCCCTACCCTCAGCGTGCCATGGTTGGGGATGCCGATGATGTCGCCGGGGAACGCCTCGTCGGCGAGTTCGCGATTCTGGGCGAAGAACAGGATCGGGCTGTGGACCGCGATCGCCTTGCCCGTGCTGGGCTGGAGCAGCTTCATGCCGCGTTTGAACTTGCCCGAGCAGAGCCGCATGAACGCCACCCGGTCGCGATGCTGCGGGTTCATATTGGCCTGAACCTTGAAGATGAAGCCCGACACGGCGTCGCCGTCGGGATCGACGGTGCCGTTGGCCGAGGGCTGCGGCTTGGGGCTGGGGGCGAACGAGCCAAGCGCGCCGATCAGTTCGGAGACGCCGAATTCCTTCAGCGCGGAGCCGAAGAAGACGGGGGTCATGTCGCCGGCCAGATAGGCCTCTTCATCGAAGGCCGGGTAGACCCCGGTGGCGAGGCCGGCTTCTTCCTGGAGCTTCTCCAGGGCCTCGGGTGAAATCGTCTCGGCGAGCTTGGGGTCGTCTACGCCGGTGAAGGCCAGCGTGTCGCCTTCGAAATGGCCGCTATCGTCCTTGGCCGGCAGCGCGAGCGTGTCGGCATGAAGGTCGTAGACGCCTTCGAACGTGCCGCCCATGCCGACCGGCCAGCTCATCGGCGTAACGTCGAGCGCGAGAACGTCGGCAATCTCGTCCAGCAGCGCGAAGGCTTCCTTGCCCTCGCGGTCGACCTTGTTGACGAAGGTGATGATGGGGACGTTGCGCAGGCGGCAGACCTCGAACAGCTTGCGGGTCTGCGCCTCGATGCCGCGGGCGGCGTCGATCACCATCACCGCCGAATCGACCGCGGTCAGCGTGCGGTACGTGTCTTCGGAAAAGTCCTCGTGGCCCGGCGTGTCGAGCAGGTTGAAGGTCAGGCCGTCGCGTTCGAACGTCATCACCGAGGAGGTGACGGAGATGCCGCGCTGCTGCTCGATCTTCATCCAGTCGGATCGGGCGCGCCGATTCGCCCCTCGCGCCTTGACCTCTCCGGCGAGGTGGAT
>CAKTCN010000048.1 GCA_934539295.1 uncultured Allosphingosinicella sp. | reverse complement strand
AGCGCCATATGACGAGACACAAACGAGTCGTCAACAACCATATCCAAAGAAAATGTGGAAAAGTCCGGGAAAACTGCCCGCTGCATCGTCACACGTCTTCTAACCTGTCCGCCTGCCACTCCGGGTGCGTGGGCCCGATAGTTGACAAAGCTCAAGCACGTGAGAAAACTGTACGGCATGGGGACCGCGGTATCCCCACGAGGCGACAGCCGAAGAATCGCGTCCTGTGCTTTTCAAGAGGACGCCACATGCCTTCGTTTAACAGCATCCCTGCCAACAAGCTCGTCCGCCTGGTCGGGATCCCAGGCTCTCCCACCATCATCGACGTGCGGGCAGATCGACCATCTCACTTGATCCCCGGATCCATAATGCTCGGTCCCGGCGACATCGAGGCCTGGAGCGCAGGTTTCAGGGGCTCCTCCGTCGTCATCGTCGACGAAGACGGAGCCACATCGGCCGAGGGGATCGCTGCCTGGCTGCGCACCGACGGTGCCGTAGCCGAGGCGCTGGAGGGTGGATTTGCGGCCTGGCAGGCCTCCGGGCTGCCGCTGCTGAATAGCGCAAGGCTCCCCCGCCGCGATGCGCATGGCGCCACGATCTGGGTCACCCGCGCACGGCCGAAGGTGGACAGGATCGCCTGCCCCTGGCTGATCCGGCGGTTCGTGGACCCGAAGGCGCGCTTCCTCTTCGTGGCAGCCGCGGACGTACTGGCAGTCGCGCGGGAGCTTGGGGCCACTCCGTTCGACGTCGCTCATGAAGACGTGTTCTGGAGTCATCGCGGCGATCGCTGCACCTTCGACCTGATGGTCGAGGAGCTTGGCCTCGGCGACTTCCTTGGCATCGACTACCTGGCTTCGATCGTGCGCGGCGCCGATACGGCCCGGCCCGATCTTGTTCCGGAAGCGGCAGGTTTGCTGGCGCTCTCGCTCGGTCTTTCGCGCATGTTTGCGGACGACCTCGTGCAGCTAGATGCCGGCATGCTCGTCTACGATGCGCTCTATCGATGGTGCAGGGACGCGAGAGGCGAGACCCACGACTGGACGTCTCACAAGCCGCGCGAGGTGCGGGCATGAGCACGATTGCAGCAGATATGCCCGCCCCTTCCGCGCGGCCCGAGCCGGTGACGCTCGGGCAAGCATTCTGGGTGTGGCTGCGGATAGCCATGCTGTCGTTCGGCGGCCCGGCGGGCCAGATCGCCGTGATGCACCGCATCCTGGTGGAAGAGAAACGCTGGATCGGCGAGCACCGCTTCCTGCATGCGCTCAACTATTGCATGCTGCTGCCAGGCCCCGAGGCGCAGCAGCTCGCCACCTATATCGGCTGGCTCATGCACCGCACCAGGGGCGGCATCGTCGCCGGCATTCTGTTCGTGCTTCCGGGCGCCCTTTCCATCATGGCGCTCAGCTGGGTCTATGTCCTTTACGGCCGCGTCGGCATCGTCTCGGCTCTGTTCTTCGGGCTGAAGGCTGCCGTGCTCGCCGTGGTGCTGCAAGCGGTGATCAGGATCGGCAGCCGGGCGCTCAAGACCAACGAGGCGCGCCTGCTCGCCGCCGCGGCATTCGTGCTGATCTTCTTCATGGGTGTCCCCTTCCCCATCATCGTCCTTTCGGCAGGCCTGCTCGGCTGGTGGGCAGGGCATTCGGGCCATTCCGCCTTCCGCAGTGGTGGCGGGCACGGCGCGGGGAAGGGCACTATCGTCGAGGATGCCGACACCCTCCTCGGCGAGGAACTTCCCGCCCACGCGCGCCCGAGCTGGCGCGAGACGGTGGGCACGGCAGTCGGTTGGTTGGCGCTGTGGCTGCTGCCGGTCCTCGCGCTGGTCCTTTCCTTCGGACCGGACAATGTTTTCAGCCGGATCGCGACCTTCTTCTCGACCATGGCCGCAGTGACCTTTGGCGGCGCCTATGCAGTGCTTGCCTATGTCGCGCAGCAGGCCGTGGAAAATTACGGCTGGCTACAGCCTACCGAGATGCTTGACGGCCTCGGCATGGCGGAAACGACGCCTGGACCATTGATCATGGTGCTCCAATTCGTCGGCTTCCTCGGCGCCTACCGCGAGGCAGCTGGGCTCGATCCGCTCCTGGCCGGAACACTGGGCGGACTGCTTGCGACCTGGGTCACTTTCACACCGTGCTTCCTGTGGATTTTCCTTGGCGCTCCCTTCATCGAACGCCTGCGCGGCAACGCGGCGGTGGCGGGTGCGCTTTCGGCGATCACCGCAGCCGTGGTCGGCGTGGTCCTGAACCTCGCCATCTGGTTTGCGCTGCATACGCTGTTCCAGCGGACACTGCCCGTCGTGGCAGGCCCGATCCGGTTCGACGCGCCGGTCTTAGCCAGTCTCGATCCTTGGGCCCTGCTGCTGTCCACATCGGCGATGATCGCGATATTCGTGTTCCGCGCCGGCATGATCACGACCTTGCTGGGAACCTCGGCTGCTGGCGTTGCGCTCCACATGCTCGGCATGTTCGGGTGAAGGGCGGCGCTTCTACGACCCCGCCCGCGGCCATCGCCTACCCCGATCCCGCTGAGGGCAACGCCGCGCGTCGTGCCGGCTGTGGTGGACGAGATCGCTTGGCAGCCCCGACGCAACCTGGCGCAGCATGCCCTGGCCGACGCCATCCCCTTCTTTCGCGCAGACGAGGCGCGCATCCGCCGCGGCGGGGTATCCATCGCCGCCGGCCAGGTGCCGGTGGACCTGCCTCCGCGCTTCATGGTGTCGGCCAGCCGCTTTGCGCTGGAGGCGGGCGCCGATCCGCAGACGGTGGCCAACCTCATCATCCGGCACCTGGCGTCGCGGTACCGTGCCGACCAGCGCCGCCCCATCCCCGCAACCGCGATCGCAGCATGAGGTAAGCAGCAATGAGCGACACCATGACCTCCGGCTTCACGGCCCGCGTCAACCGGACGGAGCGGACGCAGCGGACGATCGCCGTCGACAATCTCCTTCGCAAGACGCTGCGGGTCAGTGATCCGCGCGACCCGGGCCAGATCGCGGATGCCCTGCTCGCCCGCTTACCGGACGAAGCCGACCGGAACCGGCGCGAGCGCGAAGGCCTGCCTTACACCAGCATCCGCGACGTGGCGCCGCTTGCCAACGGCACCGCCGGCACCGCCGGGGTGGAACTGGAAACGGCTCGCGCCGACCTGGAGCGCGACCTCCAAGCGCTCGGCTCCTCCGGGTCGCCGCCACCGAGCTGCAGACTCGTCGCAATGATGGTTCCTGCGGGCAGGGCCGCGGCTAACAGCCGGTCTTCGCCCAGCCATGCAAAAGGCGCATTCTCCTCAAAACCTGCGCAAGTCTCCGCTAAGGTCCTTGAGGAACCTGCGATGTCCAGATTGGATCGAGCTCCGCCATAACGCGCTTGTGTGACTATCGCCCATTCGCCGAGCCGGCGGGTTTATCCCGAGTGTCGATCCCAAACGTATAGTCCGACATTGTCCCCTGCCCGAGGGTCTCCTGAACCGGGCATTGTCGAGAGGAACGCAAGGCCTTGATCATTTGGCGACCACGTCGCGCACCATTTCAGCGGTGACGGCCAACTTCTCCGCCATGGAGCTAAGCGGGCACGCGCTCTGCGTGTGCTGCCTTCACCGGCGGCAGCTAAGTGTGTCGAAACTGTTACAGTGCCGCACCAATCTAGGTTTGTGCCGGATGGCTCCTTTTCTTGGCGGTCCTCCTTGTTACGCTGAAAAGAAAAGGCCGGGAGAGGATCACCATCGACAGGGGGATCTTCCATGCGCACGCTTCGTACGGTCACCACCACATCCTGTTTCGCCATTGCCTTAGCTACCTTGCCCGGCACCGCCTGGGCGCAGGGGCCCGCTGAGGCCGCACCTGACGACGAAATCCTCGTCACCGGCACCCGCATCGCCCGCGATCCGAACGCCGCCTCCCCGTCTCCGATCACCACCGTCGACATCGCCGAGATCCGCCAGACGGGTCAGACCGACGTAGCCGAAGTGCTGCGCGAAGTGCCGGCCCTGCTCTCGTCCGGCACCGTCGAGGATTCGATCGAGCGCGGCGCCGGCGGGATCGGCCAGGCGACGCTGAGCCTGCGCGGACTCGGCGCCGAGCGCACGCTGGTTCTCGTCAACGGCCGCCGCCACGTGTCGGGCGTGCCGGGCGAGCAGACGGTCGACATCGCCACCATTCCCCGCGCCCTCATTCAGAGCGTCGACGTGCTGACCGGCGGCGCGTCCGCCATCTACGGCGCCGACGCGGTCACCGGCGTGGTCAATTTCAACCTGCGCCGCGACTATGAAGGGTTCGAGGTGTCGGCGCAGGCCGGGATTTCGGACAAGGGCGACGGCCGCACCTTCTCTGCCGATGCGGTATGGGGAACCAACCTGCTAGACGACCGGCTCAACGTCACGGTCGCGGGCTCTTATTCCAAATCGGAGGAGCTGAAGTTCGGCCAGCGCGACTTCGCCCGCGACAATGGCCAGGCGAGCGCGGGGCTGACCTACCAGCACCCCGACCGCCGTTTCCAGCGCGGCGACATCACGCAAGGCGCAACGCCGAACTTCTTCAACCGCTTCAACCTGGCGGCCGGTCGCTTTCCTTACGGTTCGGCCATCCCGACCGCCGCGCAGTTCGCGACCTTCTTCCCCGGCGTGACGCCTACGCCTGCCGAGGCGGCGCTGATGGCACGCGCGGCCGCGTCGCCCTCGCACATTCTTGGCCGGCAGCCGACCTTCGCGATCAGCGGGGCGGCCGGGTCGATCGCCCGCGCCGATTTCGATTATTTCGGGCTGGACGTGGATAATAACGGCGTCGAGGACTGCTTCGACTCCTATATCGGCTTCTCCTTCGGCCAATGTTACGTGACCACGCCGGGCGGCGGCGTGCGGCCGTTCCGCGACGGCCTGGTGTCGACCAGCACCAACCAGCTCGGCGGCGACGGCATTGCCGAGAGCTTCGACTTCATGTCGCTGTCGCCCGAGACCGAGCGCTACGACGCCAACCTCCTCACCACCTACGAGCTCGCGTCGGGCGCACGCGTCTTTGCCGAGCTGAAATATGTGAAGACCGAAGCCTATGCGCGGCCGAGCGCGCCAAACGGCTTCTTCGACCTTCTCTACATCGCGCCGGACAATTCGTTCATCCCCGCCGTCCTGCGCGGCGAGGCGGCGGAGGCGGGCGGCCTCTACATGTCGCGCGACTTCGCCGACGTGCCGAGCGAGAGCTGGTCGAAGCGTGAGACCTACCGCGCCGTGCTCGGCATCGAGGGCGAGACGGGCAGCAACTTCAAATACCGCGTCTATGCCAATTACGGGCGTACCGAATCCGACATACGCTCGCGCAACCTGCTGCCCGATCGCCTGTTCGCCGCGATCGACGTGGTGCAGGGGCCGGGCGGTCCGGTCTGCGCATCGAACCTCGATCCGTCGCGCCAGCATCCCGGAAGCGAATTCTTTCCCGTAATCGGCCCGGGTTTCTTCACCTTCACCCCCGGTGCGAACAGCGGCTGCGTGCCGATCAACCTGTTCAACGGCGAGAATTCAGTCACGGCCGAAGCGCTCGACTTCATCACGGCGGTGACCACCACCCGCAACGCGATCGAGCAGTTCGTGCTGGCGGGCGACGTGTCCGGCACCACCGACAGCTTCCTGACCCTGCCCGGCGGCGCGATCCAATATGCGTTCGGTGCCGAATATCGGCGCGAGGAGAGCCAGAGCGCGTTCGACCCGCTCGTCCTCGGCCTGCTGCCCGACGGATCGCCCGCTGGGCCGGCGGGCAGCTTCGTCGGCGATGTCGATCCCAGGCAGTCGCTGACCTTCGACGGACAGACGCGCACGCTCAACACGGGCGGCGAATATGACGTGCGCGAAATCTTCGGCGAGATCCGCCTGCCGATCCTCGGCGGGATGCGTTTCGTCGACGAACTGAGCATCGACGCGGCCGCACGCTTCTCCGATTATTCGACGGTGGGCGAGGCGTTCACCTGGAACGTCAACGGCATCGTCGCGCCGGTCCGCGACCTCAAGTTCCGCGGCACCTATTCGGTCGCGGTGCGCGCACCCAATATCGGCGAGCTGTTCTCGCCGCAGCAGGGCGCGACCTTCCGCCCGATCGATCCGTGCGACGTCAACACGATCAACGCCCTGCTGCAGAGCGCCGATCAGGACAATGTCGCGCGCGGCCAGCGGCGCCAGGCCAATTGCGCCGCCGACGGTGCACCGGCGGGCTATACCGATCCGCTTACCGCGCGCTTCTCCGGGACGTCGGGCGGCAATCCCGACCTTCAAGAAGAGACCGCCACGACCTGGACCGCAGGCGGCCTCATCCAGCCGCGCTGGATACCGGGCCTGACGATCAGCGCGGACTATTACAATATCGAGATCGAGGACGCGATCGCCGCGGTAAGCGCACAGAACATCCTCAACAGCTGCTACGATTCGGAGAATTTTCCCAATCAATATTGCGACCTTTTCGATCGCGGAGGGAATTTCGGGCTCACGTTCCTGCGGCAGACCCAGCTCAATTTCGGACGCATCGAAACGTCGGGCGTGGATGCGTCGATCGCCTACAACTTCGCGCTGGGTGAACATCGCTTCGGGCTGCGCGCATCGGGCAACTGGACGGAGAAGAACAACTGGTTCTTCGACCCGTCCAACCCCGAGGTGGTCGACGTGGAACTGGGCGAGCTCGGCTACCCCGAATGGTCGGGCGTCGGGTCGGCGTCCTGGACCTATGATAACGTGACGATCGGGTACCGCCTGCAATATATCGGCAAGCAGGCGCTGGCCGGGGTCGAGGTCGACACGCAGGATATCGAGTTCGGCCCGGCGGGCACCGGACCCGATTACTTCGTCCACGACGTCAATTTCAGCATCGATGCGGCCGACAACTTCACCTTCTACGGCGGCGTCAACAACCTGACCGATGAGGAACCGTTCGCCAATCGCGTCTCCTACCCGGTGTCGCCGCGCGGCCGATCCTTCTTCGTAGGCGCACGCGCCCGTTTCTAAATGCTCGTCTGGCCGGAGCTGAACTCCGGTCTCGTCGAAGGCGAGGGGAATTCCAGGCGCAAATGCTTCATCTGCGCGTCCTCTCGCCTTTCGAACGTCAAGGAGGGGCGGTCTTGGCTTGGATCGTGAAGGAGCGTGCTTGGGCGTCGTCCTTGCGCCGCTACCACATATCGGTCCTTGAATACTGCCCATTGCGGCTCTGCGACCAACGATCCACTTGCGAGCGTTGATCGATGACAGGCACGTCGTACCCGGCTGGATGATCGGATCTGGCGAGTACGGTGTGGCAGAAGCGTTCCGTTTACCGCCTCTGTACGGAAGCGCAGGATCGTCCAACCCGAAGCAATATCGCGCAAGAGGCGATGTCCTTCGAGCCGTAGTGAGCAGTCCTCCGCAACCGAGGACTGAACAATGAAGCTGTATTTCACCTGCCTTGCGGCCGTGATGGTCGCTGCCCTTCCCCATTCTGCTCAGGCCGGCGTAGAATCAAATCACGCGACCCGCATCGTAACAACGCGCGATCTCGATCTCTCCCGCGCCGACCACCGCAAGGTCTTGCAGCGCCGCATCCGCGATGCGGCGACCGACGTGTGTCGGGAACTCAACCGATCGCACGTCGATGCCACCCAGCAATGCATCGAGCACAGCATCAGGACCGCGCAGCAGGGCCGCAGCCGCAGGACCTGAGCGACGCTGGTCCCGCGAGCAGGCGTGATTGCCTTGGCGGCCGCTAGCACCTGCCGCCAAGGTGTCGCGCTGGGAGCGCGCATCTTCGCCGCGCAGCCGAAGCCGCTGAAAATATGCTATGGATGATCGCGGTTCATCTCCTCACCTCCTGCAGGTTGGAAGGATGTGCTGTGAAAGACGAAACGCACCCTATTGCCGCCTTCGATCCAGACGCTTCATCGATGCGTACCAGGGTTCGCGGCGAAGACCTCCTACTCACCCGCGTTTCGGTCACCCGGGCCGACCCACCCGTTTCGGTTTCGGCGGTGGTCGAGGACGCGTTCGCGATGGTCTTCCAACTCCAGCCGCTTCCCGCCCATATCCTGTGGCATGACCAGCGCCAGTTCGAGGTTCCAGCCGGTCCGGCGCACGCGCTGACGTTCTTCGATCTCGCCGGGAAGGCCGGTGCGCATATTCCTGGAGCGTTCGACAGCCTCCACTTCCGCGTGCCACGACCTGCGCTCGACAGTTTCGCCGATCTTGCTGGAACCCGTAGAGTGGAGCGACTGCATGTGCCTGGGGGCCCGTTCGCCAGCGTAGATACGCTGGTCGCGAGCCTGTCCGGCGCGTTGATCGGAACGCTAGGCGCGAGGGATGTAAGTCCGTTGCTCCCCGATCACCTGCTGATGTCGCTCCTGGCCCATGTCACCGCACATTATGGGGACGGCCTCGGCTCCGAGCCTCGAACGAGTGGCGGGCTGGCACCGTGGCAGGTGCGCCGCGCCAAGGCGTTGCTCGACCTCCCGGACGGCAGCGCGCCGCCACTGGCCGAAGTCGCCGCAGCCGTGGGCGTGTCGGTGGCGCACTTCGCGCGCGCCTTCAAACAAGGCACTGGGGTGACGCCCTGGGCCTGGCACCAGACGCGTAGGCTGGAGCGCGCGCAGACCCTGTTGCGCGACTCCTCACTTCCACTTGCTCAAGTTGCGACATTGGCCGGCTTTTCGGACCAGAGCCATTTCACCCGAGCCTTCGGGGCGAAGCTTGGGATATCGCCTGGACAGTGGCGGCGCGAGCGCCGGATCGACTAACATTGGACGGCAACAGCAGCCTTCGACAATTTGGCTCAGTCCAATGCAAGGCTCCCCCACTCCCCCCGCATATCATCCTCCAAACCAATCAACGCTGGAGTGTGACATGATTTTGCCTTTCGATCCGGCATCTACCCTTCCCTCCCCCGGACAGCTGCCAAGCCAATCGACCGACCTCGACTGGTTCGAAACGATCCCGGGCGAACGCATGGCGATCCATGTTCCGGCCAGAGCCGTCGATGGTGCCTTCTCACTCGTGGAATCTCTGGCAGCGCCGGGAGTAGCCACCCCAATCCACGTGCATCGGGAACATGAGCTCTTCCTGATCCTGAGCGGCACCCTCACCCTTTCTCTCAACGGCAGCATCGTGACCGCCGAACCCGGCAACAGCGTGTCTGTGCCACCCGGCATGGCCCATGGCTGGTGCAACACCTCGAGCACGCACGTCCGCTTCTTCGCGATGTTCACACCGGGAGGGATCGACGAGATGTTCCGGCAATGGTTCGGCCGGGACATGCCCGCCATCATCGATATCGCCGCGCGCCACGGGACCTACGTTGTTGGACCGCCGCTGTATTGAGCCACGCTTCCGGCGGTTGAGCTACGGCATAAGCGAGGCTTTATGCGACTGAGCCTTCCACGGCGAAGTTGAGTGACGATCGTTTGCGGTCGCCCACCACCTTCGCAGGCGCCGTTCGGCGGAAAAGAGCGGCCTGCAGAATGCAGCGTCCCGGTCTGCGCGCGATAACCGATCGGCGAGGGGCGGACTAGCCCGTAATATAGCTTCCGCTGACTGCCCGTTGAGTGTCGCAGGACGTGAACGTGGGATATCTCATGTTGGATGGAGGAGATCCGGCATGAACCTGTACAATGTTCTGAATGGCCAAAGGCGGCTTGGCTCTGCGCAAGACGACACCTTCTTTGCCTTCACAAGGACGTCCGATCAGAACGACTTCTACTCTGACCTCTTTCTGCCGGAACTGAATTGGACGACCTCTTTACGCCTTGGTGACGGCTCGTTCTTTGATGTCGAGGTCAGAGATCTCAATGTCTCCCTCGATGTCCTCGTCGGAGATGCTGGCTATGACGTCTTGAAGGGATCGAACAAGAATGATGCGATCTTTTTCAATAATGGAAGCGCCTCCGGCGGCGTCGGCGCCGTCAAGGGGATCGAACATTTCCAGCTAGGCGACGGAGACGATTTCATCGACCTGTCCGCACACGGGTCCGCCGGGTGGAATTACGGCCTCGACGTCACGATCGAGGGCGACAAGGGAAACGATATAATCATCAGCGGCGCCGGTCGGGACACGTTGCGGGGCGGCAAGGGCGACGACCTGATCTTCGGCGGCGTCGATCAGGACCGTCTGTACGGCGGCGGAGGGGACGACACCCTTTACGGCGATGATTTTGGCTATGGCTACATGACCAGCGCAGATCTCATCTACGGCGAGGATGGAAATGACACGATCTACGGCGGCGCCGGGGGCGATGTAGGTGCAGGCGGCGCTGGCATGGACACCATCTACGGTCAGGCAGGTCGCGACCGCCTCCTCGGCGGATTGGGTATCGATCACGTTTATGGCGGCGACGATGTCGATTATATCTATGGCGATGAGGGCAATGACGTTGTTTCCGGCGAGGGAGGCACAGACGTCGTCGAAGGGGGTTGGGGCGACGACCTGATCCTCGGAGGTGAGGGATCGGATCGCCTCTACGGTAACTCGGAACAGTATCCGGGCATTCCGCTCGACTATGTCTTCAATGACCACGACCGGATGTATGGCGGCGCTGGCGACGATTGGCTGTTCGGCGGTGAAGGAGACGATCTTATCTACGGTGACGAGGGCGCTGATCTTCTGAGCGGTAGCTACGGAGCCGACAGGTTCGTCTACAAGGGTGCGGCAGCCCTCGACGGTACGGATCTCATCCTGGACTTCAAAGATGGCGAGGATCTGATCGTATTTCAGAACCTTGGCATAGATCGTTACGAAGCAGGGCGCAGCCCCGGATCTGTCTTCGTGGAAGATCTACCCACCGGACGTGTGCTCCTGACCGCGATCACCAGCCTTGGAGGCATGCTCACGATCGAAATGAACGGCGATGCAGCCGCCTTCGGAGCTCAGGACTTCGTCTTCGGATGAAGCGCGTGGTCGATGATCCTCTATCAGGGTCCGCGAACCCGGCTAAACCATAGTTCAACTAGCACATCGTATCGGCGCGCACCCTTACAAACCCGATGACGGTCATCGCCATACCCGCGATCAGCGTCACGCCCAGAACAGGCGTAGAGACCTTGAAACGAAGACAACGGCAGGTGGCAACCTTTCACGCGACAGCTTTCTTCCGCACCCGTTCCGAACGAATTGCCTTCCTGCTTGAGAACAAGCTCTACTTGGGGGACCCTTGCGCAAGCTAATCCATGACGTGCGTGCGGAGGCACTTGGGATGTGCATCTTATTGCAGAATGCACACCCATTGATCTGGGACACGCGCAGCTGGATCAAGTGACGGAGTAAGCGGTCGAATCCGACCTCGATGGCAGCATCGCAGCGGCTTATTGGAGGTCTGTCGAACCTTCGATCGAGCACCTTCAGGCCCTCGAAGCTCAAGGTCCAGAAAGGACGTCCGCCCAATTCGACTATTCAGCATCGCGACCAGCCCCCCGTCACAGCGGTGAGCGCAGCCCCCAGCTAACCGCCTGCAATCTTCCATAGGCCGTTATTGGCTGGGTCGGCGGATGTGCTTGGCTGGGGCGGCAGGAGTCCCAGCTAAGAAACCGCACAGCTAAGTGCTTGATTTTGCTGACGTGAAATAACGCCCTGCACAGCCCATTGGCACAATTCATTGGCACAGTGTCAAGGCGCAAAATTGCGCCGCGGCAGCAGTCATTCACGAGTATTTCGCGTAGTGCCTCGCCACGAACGAGAAGACCGCCGGCCGCGGCGGGTGTCGAACCGCTCAAGCTGCGTCTGCAAGCCCGGCGACATAAACATGGCGGCTAAGGGCGGAGGCCCATCCGCGGCCGCCTGGACTGTCGCCCGGTGCGCAAGCTCGCGCCCAAGTTCCCGCGCCATGACACGCCTGAAGGCCTGCTCGCTCGTTGCCAACGTCGCATAGAAATAGACGCTGTACCCCTCGCCGGTGGCGAAATCCTCCACCGTTCCGAGCCACACGGTCGCGGGCGCATCGGGAGGTGGGTCATGGTCCACCTCCCAGCTGTAAGCGGGTCTAACGGTCGCCTGCAGATCAACCTCCGGCACAACCTCGTCCGACTCGATCTTGGCACGCGCCCGATCGATGATCGCCTGTATCTGCTCGATGCGCTCGCTCCCCTGTGAAGCAAGGGCACGAGCCGGATCCTCGGGCACCCGCCCGGTGAAAAAGGATCCTGCCATGATCAGGCCTCCTGCTGCGCGAGGGACGCCTGCCAGGCTTCCCATGCGTCCGTGTGGCCAAGATCGGAGCAGAGCCGGTGATTGACGCTGCCCATCCCGTTGATGGTGAGCGCGCGGCTGAGCACCATGGCATGGACATGACTGCGGTTCATGGCGCCAGCGACGCCCGGCACATGGGCGACGAGCACGACAGGGTGCGCCTCAGGCAGGAAATAGCCCGTACGTAAGATCGTACCCGTTCATAACCGGCTACCCAGGATTGCTGGGGATCAAGGATGATCTTCACCTGGACGAGCGCGTGTCGCTCGAACGGAGGGAGCATGGCATCGAACCGATCGAGGAGCCGGTCGATATCGGCGAACTCGCTCGGCGCTTTGTCAGGGATCAGCACCTCCCATTTGGCGGCCTTGCCGAACCGAGGGTCATCCCCCGGCGTCAACTTCCTCTGGACGACCGGCTTGATGCCGGAACGAGGTCCCTCTCCCTCCCACCAATAACGGGTGAAGCTGAAGTCGGAATAGACGCCGCCCCCGTTCGTGAACTGCCTGAGCTCGGCAGGGCTGCCAAGGGGATGAGCAAGCGCCTTGGCGGGATGCCGGAACTTGTTGCGGTTGCTCATGATCACATCTCCCCGGCGAAAATGGCGGCACGCTCAGCGCGGATGATGAAGCGGGCGCGCTCATCCATAGAGGCGAATGGCGGCAGGGCTTCCATGATCAGCCCCCAGCCGCTGACCCGGAAGAAGGGTCCTCCGCCGACCTGCGGGATCAGCCACAGGTCGCCTTCACGTTGCCACGCGACATAGTTGCAGTGCCAGTGGGTGCGCGCCAACGCCACTGTCGACTGGTCGCGTCGCGAGAGCACGAGGGCACGGATGCGGGTTCTGGTAAAACGGACCCCGCCTGGTTCAGCGAGGGCTTCGCCGAATTCCGTTCCACTGCGAAGTTCGACCCCGACGGCGCAGTCGGACTCGGCACTCCTGGCAACCACCGCGCCTATACGCTGTTGAACCTGGAACGGGCTATGCCGGTGGCCAAGCTGCTCGGCTATTCCGGCGAAAAGCTGAACGACGATCAGCGCAGTGCCCTCTACGCGCGCGGCTGGTTGCTGGTCCACTACCTGACTTTCGAACCCTCGCGCCAGGGGCAGTTCAAGACCTATCTTAGCGACTTCCTCGACGGCAAAAGCGTGAAGGAAGCCTCGGCGGCTTTCGGCAACCTCGATACCTTGGAGAAGGATCTGCGCGCCTATCTGCGCCGGCGGCAGCTTACTTACTATCGCGTCACGGCAGACAAGCTTCCCAAGCCCGAGATTGCCATGCGTCAACTCGGCCCGGGGGAAGATGCCGTGATGGACCTCAAAATGCGCTCGCGCCGCGGCGTGGACCGGGAGCAGGCGCTCGCGCTGCTGCCAGAAATGCGCAAGGCTGCAGCACCCTTCCCGTCCGATCCGGCGGTGCAGGCGACGCTGGCCGAGGCGGAATATGATGCCGGCAATTACAAGGATGCCCAGGCGGCGGCCGACCGGGCACTGGCCGCGGATGCCGACCATATGGATTCGCTCATCTACAAGGGCCGCGCGCGCCTCGCCATTGCCGGTCGCGGCGCCGATCCGCAGGTCCTGCGCGAAGCCCGGTCCTGGCTGCTCAAGGCCAATCGGGCCGACCCGGACGATCCCGAGCCCATGATCCTCATCTATCGCAGCTATCTGCAGCAGGGCGTGGAGCCGGGACGCAGCGTCAAGGATGCCCTGCTCTACGCCTACAATCTTGCCCCGGAGGATCTTGGCCTGCGTATGCAGGTGGCCCAGTCGCTGATCATGGACGGCAACGTAGAGGGCACCCGCCAAGCCCTCGGCCCGATCGCGCAGGACCCGCATGGCGGCTTCCTGGCCGATGCGGCCCGCGACATCCTCGGCCTGCTCGATGCCGGCAACACCGAGGAAGCGAAGCGTAGGCTCAATCGCGGCCGCGACCAGGCGGACGAATCCTGACCTCTCAGCCCTGCTCCCGCTCCACCAGCGCAGCCTTGCGCTCCAGTCCATAGGCAAAGCCGCCCGGCGATCCGTCGCCGCGCCGTGCACGATGGCAGGGAATGAGCACCGCCACTTTATTGGCCCCGCACGCGCTGCCCGCCGCCCTCGCCGCGCCCGGCTTACCCGCCCGTGCCGCCAGCGCCGTGTAGCTCAGCGATTCGCCCGGCGGGATACGGCTGAGTTCGCGCCACACTGCCTCCTGAAAGGCGGTTCCACGCACGTCGACCGGAAGGTCGTGCGGCCGCCCTGGTGCGTTCACCGCCGCCACCGTTCGTTGCAGCAGGTCGGCCATCGCCGCCCCGCCGGGCTCGATCTTCGCCTGCGGGAAGCGCCGCTGCAATTCCTCCTCGCCCTCGTCGAAGGAAAGGCGGCAGATGCCTTTGTCCGTGGCCGCCACCAGCATGGTCCCCAGAAACGTCTCTGCCGTCGCCCAGCGGATCGTCTCGCCTTTGCCGCCCGCGCGCCAAGCCGATGGCGTCATGCCCAGCCTCCCCCTGGCATCATCATAGAAACGTGTCGGTCCCGAATAGCCGGCCTCATAAATGGCGTCGGTCACGCGTCCTTCTCCTTCCAGGCTTCGTGCTAATCGCTCTGCCCGCTTCGCCCGTGCATAAGCGGCGGGCGTGACCCCGGTGGCGCGCTTGAACAATCGATGGAGATGATGCGCCGAATAGCCGACCCGCCGGGCAAGCTCGGACAAGGCTGGAAACTCCTCATCCGCCAGCAGCGCGAATATTCGTGCCATTGCCTCCGCTTCCCGTGTGACGTCGTCCGGCAGGCATCGCAGGCACGGTCGCAGGCCCGCGGGGCGCGCCTCTTCCCCGTTCGCAAGGAAGCGCACATTCTCGCGTCGGGGATGCCGCGCAGCGCAGGACGGGCGGCAATATATGCCGGTAGTCAGCACGCACGTAACAAAGCGGCCGTCAAAGGCACGATCGCGCCGCAACACCGCCGCCCAGGCTTCGTCGTGAGGGATAGAAACCGTCATGCCTTCCCCATTAGTCCTTTGCCCGGCATCGGACATCCCGAACCTTGCGTTCAAAACCGGGAACAAGGTGCAAGGAGGGTTCGCGCTCGCTCCCCTCGCGCTGCGTTCTTCACGCCGACTCACCGCCTTGCATCCCCTGCTCACCCCTGCTAGTGGCCGCGCGACCCATGAGGAGCGCGCCGGCGCTCCCTTTTTCATGGGGTAAATATCCGATCTGGGAGTGATTTCGCGCGTGGAGAATTCCGCCGGCATTCAGGCAAGTCTCGCAGGCCGCTACGCTACGGCACTGTTCGAGCTGGCTCGTGACGAAAAGCAGTTGGAGGCCGTGGGCACCAGCCTCTCCTCCGTGCGTCAGGCACTTGGCGAATCGGCCGATTTCAAGGCCTTGATCGCCAGCCCGATCGTTTCGCGTGAGCAGGCCGGCAAGGCGATCGCCGCCGCCGCCGCGTCGATGGGGCTGGACCCGATCACGACCAAATTCCTCGGCGTGCTGGCGCAGAACCGCCGTCTGGCCGAGCTGCCGCAGGTCATTCGCGCATTCAACGCGCTGGCCGCCGCCCATCGCGGCGAGACCAGCGCGGACGTCACCTCCGCCCACCCGCTCGACGACGATCAGGTCGCGGCGCTGAAGGCGAATCTCCGCACCCGCTTCGGCCGCGACGTCGCAGTCGACCTCCATGTCGATCCCGCCATCCTCGGCGGTCTGGTCGTCAAGGTCGGCAGCCAGATGATCGACGGCTCGATCCGCACCAAATTGAACTCCCTCGCGCACGCGATGAAAGGCTGAAAATGGATATCCGCGCCGCTGAAATCTCCAAGGTCATCCGCGACCAGATCGCCAATTTCGGTACCGAGGCCGAAGTCTCCGAAGTCGGCACCGTGCTGAGCGTCGGCGACGGCATCGCCCGCATCCACGGCCTCGACAACGTCCAGGCCGGCGAGATGATCGCCTTCTCGAACGGCGTGCAGGGCATGGCCCTCAACCTCGAGGCCGACAATGTCGGCGCCGTGATCTTCGGCTCGGACAGTCAGATCCGCGAAGGCGACACCGTCAAGCGCACCGGCACCATCGTGGACGTTCCGGTCGGCAAGGGCCTGCTCGGCCGCGTGGTCGATGGCCTCGGCAATCCGATCGACGGCAAGGGTCCGATCGAGGGCACCGAGCGCCGCCGCGTCGAGGTCAAGGCACCCGGCATCATCCCGCGCAAGTCGGTGCACGAGCCGGTGCAGACCGGCCTCAAGGCACTCGACGCGCTCGTCCCTGTCGGCCGCGGCCAGCGCGAGCTGATCATCGGCGACCGCCAGACCGGCAAGTCGGCCGTCGCGCTCGACACCTTCATCAACCAGAAGGCCGCGCACCAGGGCGATAACGAGGGCGAGAAGCTCTACTGCATCTACGTCGCCGTGGGCCAGAAGCGCTCGACGGTGGCGCAGATCGTCCGCGCGCTCGAAGAGAATGGCGCGATGGAATATTCCATCGTCGTCGCCGCGACCGCTTCGGAGCCGGCGCCGCTCCAGTTCCTCGCGCCCTACACCGGCTGCGCGATGGGCGAATATTTCCGCGACAACGGCATGCACGCCGTCATCGTCTATGACGATCTGTCCAAGCAGGCCGTCGCCTATCGCCAGATGTCGTTGCTGCTGCGCCGTCCGCCGGGCCGCGAAGCCTATCCGGGCGACGTCTTCTATCTCCACAGCCGCCTGCTGGAGCGCGCCGCCAAGCTCAACGACGACAATGGCAATGGCTCGCTGACCGCGCTGCCGATCATCGAGACGCAGGCCGGCGACGTCTCGGCCTACATTCCGACCAACGTGATCTCGATCACCGACGGCCAGATCTTCCTGGAAACGGAATTGTTCTACCAGGGCATCCGTCCGGCCATCAACGTCGGCCTCTCGGTCAGCCGCGTCGGCTCCGCCGCGCAGACCAAGGCGATGAAGAAGGTCGCCGGCTCGATCAAGCTGGAGCTGGCCCAGTATCGCGAGATGGCGGCGTTCGCGCAGTTCGGCTCGGACCTCGATGCGTCGACCCAGCGCCTGCTCAACCGCGGTGCGCGCCTGACCGAGCTGCTCAAGCAGCCGCAGTTCAGCCCGCTGCCGTTCGAGGAGCAGGTGGCGTCGATCTTCGCCGGCACCCAGGGGTTCATCGACACCGTGCCGGTGACCGACGTGGTCCGCTACGAGGCGGCGATGCTTGCTCACCTGCGCAGCCACAATGCCGACGTGCTGACCGCGATCCGCGACAGCAAGGACCTGTCGGACGATACGCGCGGCAAGCTGAAGGACGCGCTGACCGCGTTCGGCAAGGTCTTCGCCTAAGCTGAAGCCCTCTCCTTCGGGAGAGGGTTGGGAGAGGCTCTTCTTCGCCGCTGAAGAGCCTCACCAACTTCGACTGGGCAGGTAGCTGCCAGGTCTGCGTATCCTCTCTTGCGGGAGAGGGATGAGAAGGACGAGATGCCCAGCCTCAAGAGCCTCAAGGTCCGCATCACCTCGGTGAAGTCGACGCAGAAGATCACCAAGGCGATGAAGATGGTCGCCGCGGCCAAGCTGCGCCGGGCGCAGATGGCGGCGGAGGCCGGGCGCCCCTATGCCGAGCGGCTGAACGC
>CAKTCN010000047.1 GCA_934539295.1 uncultured Allosphingosinicella sp. | reverse complement strand
CACTGACGAAGCCAGGCTTCAAGCGGTCATCCTCGTCGAGTTGGTCCTCGGCCGGGAGCTCAGGCGTTTCGAGTTCGCGTTCGCTCATCGCCCCTTCCCCTTATGGCCGCCGACGCGTCTCCTCCTAGGGCGCGAGGGCGCGCGTGTCGACAGGCAGGGGTGGCGCTTAGGCCTCGGCACGCCTAAGTCCCCGCAACACAATCAGGAGGTGCCTCATGGCCGACGAACAGAACACCCTCGTCCTTTCCCTCGACAGCGGCGGCGACGTCGTGATCAAGCTCCGCCCCGACCTCGCGCCCGGCCATGTCGAGCGGATCAAGGAGTTGACGAACGAAGGCTTTTACGACGGCGTCGTGTTCCACCGCGTGATCGACGGCTTCATGGCGCAGGGCGGCGATCCGACGGGCACCGGATCGGGTGGTTCGGACAAGCCGAACCTCAAGGCCGAGTTCAATTCCGAACCGCACGTGCGCGGCACCGCATCGATGGCCCGCACGATGAGCCCGAACACCGCCAACAGCCAGTTCTTCATCTGCTTCGACGACGCCCGCTTCCTCGACAACCAGTACACCGTCTGGGGCAATGTCGTCGAAGGCATGGAATATGTCGACACGCTGCCCAAGGGCGAGCCGCCGCGCAATCCGGGCAAGATCGTCAAGGCGACCCTGCGCGACTAAACGCCGGTGCGGCCGGTCACCCTCGTCACCGGCGCGTCGGCCGGGCTCGGTGCGTCCTTCGCCCGAGCCTGCGCCGCACGCGGGGACACGCTGGTGCTGGTCGCACGGCGCAAGGAGCGGCTCGATGCGCTGGTTGACGAGGTCGGCAGGGCGCAGGCCATCGCGCTCGACCTCTCCACCCCGGATGCGCCCGCCCGTCTGGTCGAGGCGCTCGACATGCGCGGGCTGGAGGTGCGCACACTCATCAACAATGCGGGCTTTGGCCTGACCGGGCGGTTCGAGAACCTGCCGACCGATCGCCAGGCGGAGATGATCGACCTCAACGTCCGCACGCTCACCATGCTCACGCACCTTGTGTTGCCGGGCATGATCGCGCGGGGCGAGGGCGGCATCCTCAATGTCGCTTCCACGGCCGCGTTCCAGGCGGGCCCCGGCTTCGCAGTCTATTTCGCGGCCAAGGCCTATGTGCTGTCCTTCACAGAGGCATTGCACCAGGAGGTCAGGGGCAAGGGGATCAAGGTCACGGCCCTCTGCCCCGGCCCGACCCGCACCGAATTCGGCCAGGTCGCGGGCGTGACCAGCGCCAGTTTCGACCGCTTCTCGGCCGATGCGGACAGCGTCGTGCGGGCTGGTCTGGACGGCTTAGCGCGCAATCAGGCGATCGTGGTGCCGGGGATGGTGAACAAGGTCACGGCGCAAGGGCAGCGATTGCTCCCCCGCGCGATCATGCGTCGGATCGTGGCGTCTCTGAAGCTTTAACGCCGTCTTCGGACCACAGGTTCACCAGCCAGTCGTGCAGGATGCGGACCGGACGGCGCGAGAGTGCCGATCGGCGGCAGGCGAACCAGTAACTGTAGGGGCTTTCCGCCACCACATCGAACAGCTTGACGAGGCGCGGGTCGCTCGAGCCGCTGAGATGGTTTTCCAGCATGAACGCGACGCCGAGGCCTCCGGCGGCCGCGTCGAGGATCAGCTGACCCGCATCGAACATGTCCATCGCGCCCGGCTGCAAGTCGGGCATGCCCGCCGCCTCCCGCCAGAAATGGAAAGCACGCGGCAGGTCGCGGTGAAGGAAGATGGTGGCGCGGCTGAGCTGTGACGGGCGCGTGATCGCATTCGGCCCCTCCGTCAGCTCGCGCGAGGCGATCGCCACAACGCGATTGTTGTGGAGCCGGCGCGAATAGAAACTGGACGGGATTTCCGACGCGATCACGATCGCGGCATCCAGACCGTCGTCCAGGCGCGCAAGCCGCCGCGGCCCCGTGTCGATGTCGATATGCAGATCGGGGTGGCGTGCGCGCAGATCGGGCAAGGCCGGCATCAGCCGCTGCGACGCGAACAGCGAGGGGACGGAGATGCGCAGGCGCATGACCTCGCCCTCACCTACCGCCCGTTCGATCGAGCGGGCGAGCTGGTCGAGCGAGGGCCCGATCTCGCTCAGCAGCCGTTCCCCATCGGCATTGAGCGCCAGCGCCTGGTGGCGCCGTTCGAATAGCGGGCGCCCCAGATGCCGCTCGAGCGCCTGAAGCCGGCGGCTCAGCGCCGGCGAAGACAAGGACAATGCTTCGGCCGCTGCCTTGACCGACCCGAGCCGCGCGACCTGCACAAAGGCCTCGATCGCGGTAAGCGGAGGTAATCTGCGCATCCTACCCTCTTTCGGCTGCTTGCGAGCCTTGGGCTCAACATGACGCAGCCGTCACCTGATTGCAACAAGTGCAAGTGTCACGCCCGCCTTCGCACTTGCACAACGATTGTGCAAGTGCGAACAAGTGCGTGCCTTTCAGGCATCCTCTCCTAAAACTTCTCAAGGGCTGGTCCTCGGACCGGCCCCTTTTTTATCCGGCGACGGCCGGCAGCTGCCAGTCGATCGGCTTGCGCCCGCGCGCCTTCAGGAACGCATTGGCCTGCGAAAAAGGCCGGCTGCCGAAGAATCCGTTATGCGCCGACAAGGGCGACGGGTGCGGCGATTTCAGCACGAGATGGCGGGCGGCGTCGACGAAGCTCGCCTTCTTCTGTGCGTGATTGCCCCAGAGGATGAACACGACCGGTTCGGCCCGCGCGTTGACGAGGCGGATCACCGCATCGGTGAAGCGCTCCCACCCGCGCCCCTGATGCGCGGCGGCCTTGCCCATCTCCACGGTCAGCACCGCGTTCAGCAGCAGCACCCCCTGCCGCGCCCAATGTTCGAGAAAGCCGTGGCGCGCGCGCGGGATGCCGAGGTCCGCCTCCATTTCCTTGTAGATGTTGACGAGGCTCGGCGGCGTGCGCACCCCCGGCTGAACCGAGAAGCACAGCCCATGCGCCTGCCCCTCGCCATGATAGGGGTCCTGGCCGAGGATCACGACGCGGACGTGGTCCAGCGGGGTGAGGTCGAGCGCGCTGAACCAGTGCGACGGGCGCGGGAAGATGCGCTTGCCGGCGTCGCGCTCAGCGGCGAGGAAGGTGCGCAGGGCATGCATATAGGGCTGGGCGAACTCGTCCTGCAGCGGTTCGCGCCAGCTCGGGTGCAGCTTGATGTCGGGCATGGGGCGGTGATGGGCAAGGGTGCTGCCCGGGTCAACCACACTCCGTCATTGCGAGCGAAGCGAAGCAATCCAGTGCTGACTTGATGCAGTCTGGATTGCTTCGTCGCTACGCTCCTCGCAATGACGGAGTAGCTGTCAAAGGGGCAGCGCCAGTTCCACCCCGTCGCCATCCTCCTCCTCCGGCTCGCACAGGCCCGACAGCGTCAGCCCCAGCAGCCGGATCGGCCGTTCCGCCGGCATCACGCCGCGCAGCAAAGCGCAGCCGATCTCCAGGAACTCCTCGCGCCCGCGCACCGGGCGGTCGAGGCTGCGGGCGCGGGTGATGATGCGGAAATCGTTATATTTGACCTTGAGATTCACAGTGCGGCCGTAAATGCCCCTGCCCTCCAGTCGGTCCCATACGGTGCGGCTGATCCGGTCGAGCTGCTCCACCAGCGCGGCTTCGTCCGACAGGTCCTCCATGAACGTGTCTTCGGCACCCAGCGACTTGCGGATGCGGTTGGCGCGGACCTGGCGGTAGCAGATGCCGCGGGCGAGGTCGTAATAATAGAGGGCCGAGCTGCCGAAATGGCGGGCGAGGAATTCCATGCTCTTGCCGCGCAGGTCGGCCCCGGTCTCGATGCCGAGCCGCGCCATTTTCTCGGCCGTCTTTGGCCCTACGCCGTGGAAGCGCTTCACCGGCAGCGCGGCGACAAAGGCGGGGCCGCGCCGCGGGGTGACCACACAGATGCCATTCGGCTTGTTCTGGTCGGACGCGAGCTTGGCCAGGAACTTGTTGTAGGACACGCCAGCCGACGCGGTGAGGCTGGTCGTCTCCAGGATGCGCGCGCGGATCTGCTCGGCGATAACCGTCGCGATGCCGATGCCCTTCAAATCGTCGGTCACGTCTAGATAGGCCTCGTCGAGGCTCAATGGCTCCACATGCGGCGTATAGTCGAGGAAGATGGCGCGGATCTGTTGCGACACGGCACGGTAGGCGTCGAAACGCGGCTTCACGAAGACCAGTTCGGGGCAGCGCCGCCTGGCGGTCACCGAGGGCATGGCCGAGCGCACCCCGAACTTGCGGGCCTCGTAGGATGCGGCTGCGACCACCCCGCGCACCCCGCCGCCGACAGCGACCGGCAGGCCGCGAAGCTCCGGATTGTCGCGCTGTTCGACGCTCGCGTAAAAGGCATCCATGTCGATATGGATGATCTTGCGCAGCGGGGACTCAGGCGCTTCGTTCACGACCTGTTCTTAGCGCGGCGCGGGCGTCAACGAAAGGTGCCGAGGCCCTGATCGGTGCCGCACAGCCGATCCCAGAAGCGGAAATATAGGCCGTAATTGCAGCGGTAATGCGTGTGATGTCGCTGATGATGGCTGGCCGTGATCAGCCAGCGGCCGGCGCGGCCTTCGACCATCCAGCGGGGGAACAGCTCCCATCCCATATGATTGGTGACGCCCATCACGGTCATGATGGTCAGCACGACGCCCAGCGCGCCATAGTGAATCGGCACCAGCAGGACGAGCGCGGGGATCACCACCGCGCCCGTGAGCGCTTCCCACGGGTGGAAGCTCATCGCCGCCCAGGCAGTCGGCGGGCGGCTGGCATGGTGGACGGCATGTGCGACCTTGAAGAGGCGCGGGCGGTGCATCCACCGGTGCGTCCAGTAGAACCAGGTGTCGTGCACCAACAGGTAGATGAGCACCGACGCGGGAAGCCACCAGAGCGGGTAAGCGGATAGGTCCGTATAGACGCGTGTCCAGCCATGTTCCTGCCAGCCCCAGGCAAGGATGCCGGCCGGGATGCCGTAGATGGCGGCAGAGGCGAGACTCCACGCTACCTCGCGGCGCATCTGCGGCCCCAACTTCGCATAAAGGCCGGGATGGCGGCGGTCGGTCGCCCAGGCGAAGGCACCGCTGACGATCAGGTAGCGGATGCCGACGATCAAGGTCATCGCAAGGGCCGAGAGGAGGAGCGCGGTCACGAGGGCGACTGTAAGGCCGGGCCACGGGACATGGAATGCCAAAAGCCCTCTCCCCTCGCCCTGGCGCCCTAGACCAGCGCGTTCGTTACCGCCCTCGCTACGTCCGCATGGATCCTGTGAGCCTCGGCGGTCGGCAGCTTGGTCTCGGTCAGGTAGCAGGCGATCAGGATCGGCGGGCGGGTCGGGGGCAGCAGGATGGCAACATCGTTGACGGTGCCGTTCTCGCCAGCTCCAGTTTTGTCACCGACGATCCAGCCTCGCGGAACCCCGGCGCGCAGGCGGGTGTCGCCGGTCGTGTTGGCGATCATCCACCCGAGCAGTTGCTTGCGCGACGCCGAGGTCAGCACGCGGCCGAGCAGCAGGCGGTCCAGGTTCCCTGCCATGGCCCCCGGCGTAGTGGTATCGCGCGGATCGCCCGGAATCGCGCTGTTGAGCGCGGGCTCGAGCCGCTCGGTGCGTGTAGCGCGGTCGCCGATCGCCCGCAGGAAGCGGACCAGATCGTCGGGCCCGCCCAGCGCACGCACCAGGATATTGGCGGCGCCATTGTCGCTGGTGGTCATGGTGGCGTCGCAGAGCTCCCCCACCGTAGCCGTCTTGCCGACCAGCTTTTCGGTCACCGGCGAATGGCTGACGATGTCCGATGCGGCGACAGGCAGACGACGCTCGAGACGCTCGCGGCGAAGGTCCACGCGGTGGAGGATCGCGCCGGCGAGCAGGAACTTGAACGTGCTGCAAAAGGCGAACCGCTCGTCGCCGCGGTGAGCGAAGCGCCGGCCGGTCCCGGTGTCGTGCACCGCGACGCCCAGCCGCCCGCCGCTGCGCCGTTCGATGTCGGCGATGGCAACAGCAAGATTATCCTTCTCCGGCTTCCCGGCCCGTGCGGCACCGGCGGCGATCAGCGCCACGCCTGCAGCACCCTTCATGAACATGCGTCTTTGCAGCATCTCGTCACTCCCTTGTCTGCGGGGAGAATGCGGGTGTGCCGGCGCCCAGACAAACGACGATGTTTCGCATCTGGCATAAGCCAGGCTAATGGATGGGCATGGATCGCCCTCACCTCCCGCTCAATCAGCTGCGTGCGTTCGAGGCGTCGGCGCGGCATCTGAGTTTCACGCGTGCAGGTCTGGAATTGTGCGTCAGCCAGGCGGCGATCAGCCATCAGATCAAGGCGCTGGAGGAAAGGCTGGGCGCGCGCCTGTTCCGCCGCCTGCCACGCGGCCTCGCGCTCACTGACGAAGGGGCCGCGCTTGCACCCACGCTGACAGATGCGTTCGATCGGCTCGGGGGCGTGCTGGCGCGGTTCGAGGGCGGGTATAGCGAAGTGCTGACGGTGGGCGTGGTCGGCACCTTCGCCACCGGCTGGCTGTTGCCGCGCCTGGCGGCGTTCGAGGCTGCGCATCCGCAAATCGACCTTCGCATCCTCACCAACAACAACCGGGTCGATCTGGCCGGCGACGGGCTGGACCTCGCCATCCGCTATGGCGACGGAGCCTGGCACGGCGTAGAGGCGGAGCCGCTTATGGCAGCGCCGCTTACCCCGCTCTGCGCACCGGGTCTGGCGCGGCTGCTGGAGCGGCCGAGCGATCTGGCCGGGCAACCGCTGCTGCGTTCCTATCGCAGCGACGAATGGCCGCTCTGGTTCATGGCGGCAGGGGTGGCTGCGCCGCGGATCAGGGGACCGATGTTCGATTCCTCGCCTGCCATGGCGGCGGCGGCGGCAAGCGGGCTCGGCACTGCCCTGCTAGCGCCTGCCATGTTCACGGGCGACCTGGCGTCGGGGCGGCTGGTGCAGCCGTTCGACGTGATGCTGGACGGCGGCAGCTATTGGCTCACACGGCTGCGGTCGCGCGCGCAGACGCCCGGGATGGCCGCTTTCCGGTCATGGCTGCAATCGGCGGTCGATCAGCGGCCCGAAAGTGGCTAGGCGCGGAAGCGTGGCCGGAACCTCATGCGACATTGCCATATTGGGCGGAGGCCTGGCCGGGGGCCTGGCGGCGCTTGCCCTCGCGCGCGCGCGGCCGGATATCGACGTGCTGCTCGTGGAGGCCGGCGAGCGGATCGGCGGCAATCACATATGGTCCTTCTTCGACAGCGACCTGTCCCCGGAAGGGCTGGAACTGGTGTCACCGCTCGTGGCGCATCGCTGGAGCGGCTACGATGTCGCCTTCCCCGCCCACCGACGCAGTCTGGGCGGCTGGTACAATTCGATCACATCCGACCGATTCGATTGCGTTCTGCGTGAGCGCGTAAAGGTGGCTACGGGCTGCGCCATAATGTCGGCCGGACCGGATCGGGTGGAGCTCGCGTCGGGCGAGAGCGTGACCGCCATGGCGGTGATCGATGCGCGCGGGCAGAGCGATATCTCGGAGCTGAGCTGCGGCTGGCAGAGCTTCCTTGGCCAGGAGCTGCAACTTGCCGCCCCGCACGGGCTGGAGCGTCCGATGGTGATGGACGCGACCGTTGAACAGATTGGCGGCTATCGTTTCGTCTATCTGCTGCCGTTCGATGCGCGCACGGTCTTCGTCGAGGACACTTACTATCAGGATGCGCCCGAAACCGACGCCGACGCCTTGCGCGGACGCATCGCCGACTATGCGGCGGCGCGCGGCTGGTCGGTCGAGGCGATCGTGCGCGAGGAAGTGGGTGCCCTTCCGGTCGTGATGGGCGGCAAGATCGTGCCGGGCGACCTGCCGTCGATCGGCGTACGCGGAGGCTTGTTCCACCCGACCACCGGCTATTCGCTGCCCGATGCGGTGCGAACGGCATTGCTGATCGCGGAAGCGCAGGATCATTCGGGTCCGGCGCTCAAGACCCTGCTCGCCCACCAAAGTCGCCGCACCTGGCGGCAGCGAGGCTTCTATCGGATGCTCGACAAGATGCTGTTCCGCGCCGCACGGCCGGAGGAGCGATTCCGCATCTTCGAACGTTTCTACCGGCTGGATGCGGACCTCATCGCCCGTTTCTATGCCGCACGATCCACCCCAGCCGACAAGATCAGGATATTGAGCGGAAAGCCGCCAGTGCCTATCGCTCCTGCCATGAAGGCCCTCTTCACATGAGACGCGCAGCTGTTATCGGCTCAGGCTTTGGCGGGCTCGCCCTCGCCATTCGCCTGCAATCGGCGGGCATCGCCACCACTCTGATCGAGGCTCGCGACAAACCCGGCGGGCGCGCCTACCAGTGGAAGAAAGAAGGCTTCATCTTCGACGCTGGTCCCACCGTGATCACGGATCCGGACTGCCTGCGCGAGCTGTGGGCCTTGTCGGGTCATGATCTGGCGCAGGATGTGCACCTGCTTCCCGTTCACCCCTTCTACCGGCTGCAATGGGAAGACGGGTCGACTTTCGATTATTCGAACGACGACGCCGAACTGATGCGCCAGATCGGCGAGTGGGAGCCGGGCGACGTCGCCGGATACCGCCGCTTCCTCGATTATTCGGAGGGCGTATACCGGGAAGGCTATGAAAAGCTCGGCGCGGTGCCGTTCCTCGACTTCAAGTCGATGCTGAAGGCCGCGCCTGCGCTTGCAAAGCATGAGGCGTGGCGATCGGTCTATTCGATCGTGTCGCGCTACGTGAAAAACGAGAAGCTTCGCGAGGCCCTGTCCTTCCACACCCTGCTGGTCGGGGGCAATCCGATGACCACCAGCGCGATCTATGCGCTGATTCACAAGCTGGAAAGGTCGGGCGGCGTGTGGTTCGCCCGCGGCGGCACACACGCGTTGATCGAAGGCATGGTGCGCCATTTCGAACGTATCGGCGGCACGGTGCGGATGGGGGATCCGGTGGTGGAGGTGACCACCATGGGCGACCGTGTCACCGGTGTGCGCACCAGAAGCGGCTGGCAGGGCGAGTTCGACGCGGTGGCATCCAACGGCGACATCGTCCATTCCTATGGCCTGATCCGCGGTAACCGCACGGCCGAGCGGCGCGTGGCGTCCTTGTCGCGCAAGCGCTATTCGCCGTCTCTGTTCGTGCTGCACATGGGCGTGAAGGGCGAATGGGCCAACATTCCCCACCACATGATCCTGTTCGGCACGCGCTATAAGGAATTGCTGGCCGACATTTACGACCATGGCGTGTTGTCGAACGATTTCTCGCTCTACCTGCACCATCCGACGGTGACCGATCCTGCGCTGGCACCGGCGGGCAAGTCGACTTTCTACGCGCTGGCGCCGGTGCCGCATCTGGGCAAGGCGCCGCTCGACTGGAACGAAGTCGCGCCCAAGTTCGCGGACCGTATCATCGACCATCTCGAACGGCGGCTGATGCCGGGCCTTCGCGACAATATCGAGGTGTCGTTCCATTATACGCCGGAGGATTTCCGCACCGACCTTTCGGCGCATCTCGGGTCGGCATTCAGCCTGGAGCCACTGCTGACGCAAAGCGCCTGGTTCCGGGTGCACAATTGCGACGACGACATCCGCAACCTTTACTTCGTCGGCGCAGGCACGCATCCGGGCGCCGGCATTCCGGGCGTGGTCGGAAGCGCGAAGGCGACGGCGTCGCTGATGGTGGAGGATCTGAAGTGAAGCGTCTTGCCGTTTATTGCGGCTCCAACATGGGCAGCGACCCGCTGTTCGCCGATGTCGCCCGTGATCTGGGTGCCGAATTGGCCCGGCGCGGCATCGGCCTCGTCTACGGTGGCGGGCATCGCGGATTGATGGGCGTGGTCGCCGATGCGGTGCTCGGCGCCGGCGGGGAAGCCTATGGCGTCATTCCCCAGGCGTTGGTGGACCTGGAGGTGGCGCATACCGGCCTCACCGAACTGCATGTCGTGCAGACCATGCACGAGCGCAAGGCGCGGATGACGGATCTTACCGATGCGTTCGTCTGCCTGCCTGGCGGGATCGGCACGATGGACGAACTGTTCGAGGCCTGGAGCTGGAACGCACTTGGCTACCATGCCAAGCCGTTCGCCTTGCTCAACGTGGCCGGCTTCTACGACGGGCTCGTTACTTTCTGCGACGACATGGCCAATGGGGGCTTCCTGTCGCCGGCGCGGCGCGCGCAGTTGATGGTATCGGATGGCATCGACGACGTTATCGACCAGCTTGCCGCCGCCTGCTCCCCTGAAAATCGCGGAGCCATGGTCTGGTGAGCCGCACGCGCCCGGAGCTCGTGGCCTGGGCGCGGGACACTATCGCCAAGGGCTCCAAGTCCTTCCGTTTCGCCAGCCGCCTGTTCGACCACACCACGCGCGAGCGGGCGTGGCTGCTCTACGCCTGGTGCCGCCATTGCGACGACGTTGCCGACGGACAGGAGCTGGGTCACGGCGCCCGCCGCGTGACGGATGCGCAGGCGAGCCTGTCGCATTTGCGCGTGCAGAGCAGCCGCGCGCTGGCCGGCGAAGAGACGGGCGAGCCGCCGTTCGACGCGCTCGGGCTGGTGGCGGCCGAATGCGCGATCCCGGATCAATTCGTGCACGATCACCTCGAAGGCTTCGCGCTGGACGCGCGCGAGTGGCGGCCGCGGACCGAGGAGGATCTGATCACCTATTGCTACCATGTGGCCGGCGTGGTCGGCAGCATGATGGCTGCGATCATGGGCGTGGATCCCGAAGATGCGGACACGATGCGCCACGCACGCGATCTCGGCATAGCCTTCCAACTCGCCAACATATCGCGCGACATCGTCGAGGATGCGGCAGTCGGGCGCTGCTACGTGCCGGAAGAGTGGCTGACCGAGTTGGACCTGCCACCCGGCGAACTGATGCGGCCCTTCTACCGTGAGCGTCTGGCCGTTATTTCCAAGCGGCTTTGTAAGATGGCCGAGGAGTATGAAGCATCCGGGCGCATCGGCGCACGCAAGCTGCCGTTCCGCGCGCGCTGGGCGGTGCTGTCGGCGGCAGGCATCTATGGCGACATCGCTCGCGAGGTGGCCGCACGAGGCCCCCGTGCATGGGACAGTCGCGTCGTGATCGGAAAGCCGACAAAGCTCAAGTGGGTGGCGAAGGCGTTGGCGCAGGCAAGCCGGCGCTAATCTCGGCTTTCGCCGCTACGTCTGCCTATGTGCGCGGCAGCCTCATCCCTTTTACGTTTCCCAAGGTCGTTCGGGCTGAGCTTGCCAAGGCGCGCGCCGTTTCTTCTGGTTCGGCACGAAGGCTTCGATGGGATCAGCCCGACGGAGCGCGGGCGTAGAGGCTCCACGCACTCTCTGCTTCCCACATGCGAAAACGCCCCGGCTTTGTGGGCCGAGGCGTTCGAGCTTAGTCGATCTTGGGAAGTGTTTCGAACTGGTGGAACGGCGGCGGGCTGGACAGGGTCCATTCCAGCGTCGTCGCACCTTCGCCCCAGGGGCTGTCCGGCGCCTTCTTGCCGGCGAACAGCGACCAGATGATGTTCACGAAGAAGAACAGCATGCCGAATGCCATGATGGCATAGCCCATCGATGCGACATGGTTCCAATTGGCGAAGGCATCCGGATAATCGGGGTAACGACGCGGCATGCCGTCGAGGCCGAGGAAGTGCATCGGGAAGAACAGGATGTTCACGCCGATGAAGAAGATCCAGAAATGGAGGTGGCCCAGCAATTCGCTGTGCATGCGGCCGGTGATCTTCGGGAACCAGTAATACCAGCCCGCGAACAGGCCGAACACCGCGCCGAGCGACAACACGTAGTGGAAGTGCGCCACGACATAGTAGGTGTCGTGCATGTAGTTGTCGACGCCGCCGTTGGCGAGCACGACGCCAGTCACGCCGCCCACGGTGAACATGAAGATGAAGCCGATCGCCCAGATCATCGGGGTCTGGAACGTCATGCTGCCGCCCCACATCGTCGCGATCCACGAGAAGATCTTGATGCCGGTCGGCACCGCGATCACCATGGTTGCGGCGGTGAAGTACATCTTCGTGTTCACGTCCATGCCGACGGTGAACATGTGGTGCGCCCACACGATGAAGCCGACGACGCCGATCGCAACCATGGCGTAGGCCATGCCGAGATAACCGAAGACGGGCTTGCGGCTGAACGTGGCGATGATCTGGCTGACGATGCCGAAGCCCGGCAGGATCATGATGTACACTTCGGGGTGGCCGAAGAACCAGAACAGGTGCTGGTAGAGCACCGGATCGCCGCCGCCGGCCGCGTCGTAGAACGCCGTGCCGAAGTTGCGGTCGGTGAGCAGCATGGTGATCGCCGCGGCGAGCACCGGCAGCGCCAGCAGCAGCAGGAAGGCGGTGATCAGCACCGACCATACGAACAGCGGCATCTTGTGCAGGGTCATGCCCGGCGCGCGCATGTTGAAGATGGTGGTGATGAAGTTGATCGCGCCCAGGATCGACGAGATGCCGGCGACGTGGAGCGCAAAGATCGCCATGTCCACCGCCGGCCCGGGCGAACCCGAGGTCGAGAGCGGCGCATAGACGGTCCAGCCGGTGCCGGCGCCGTTGCCCGTGCCGCCCGGCATGAAGCTGGAGCCCAGCAGCAGCGCGAAGGCGGGGATCAGCAGCCAGAAGCTGATGTTGTTCATGCGCGGGAAGGCCATGTCCGGCGCGCCGATCATGATCGGAACGAACCAGTTGCCGAAACCGCCGATCATGGCCGGCATGACCATGAAGAACACCATGATAAGACCGTGCGCGGAGATCAGCACGTTCCACAGGTGGAGCGAGGTGTCGAAATTTGCCCCGTCGCCGCCCAACAGGCTTGTCCAGGTGCCCAGATACTGGATGCCGGGCGCGGCGAGCTCGGCACGCATAAGGCCCGAAATGCCGCCGCCGATGATGCCGGCGACGATGGCGAAGATCAGGTAGAGGGTGCCGATGTCCTTGTGGTTGGTGGACATGAACCAGCGCGCGAAGAAGCCCGGCTTGTGATCGGCATCATGATGATGCGCGTCGGCATGGCCGTGGGCGTGATCGGCGTGGAAATGGCTCGCGTTGGCAGTCGTGTCGGTCATCTTACTGGGTTCCGCCCCGCTTGGAATTGGCAGTGCCCTGAGTGGAGGTCGCAGGCGTTTCGACGCCTTCGACGACATTGGCTTCGGGGCTGGTTGCATCGGCGCCGGCGGTGCCGGCAGTGTTGGTGAGATCGCCCGCCGCACCTTCGGCAGCCGTCGGCTGCGTCGCATCGGTGGAGGCAGGCGGCGTCGCGCCAGGCATGGTGCCGCCCTTCGACGCGACCCAGGCAGCGAACTGCGCCGGGGGCACGACCTCGACGGCAATCGGCATGTAGGCGTGGCGCGCGCCGCAAAGCTCGGAGCACTGGCCGTAATAGACGCCCGGGCGGTCAACCTTGAACCAGGTCTCGTTCAGACGACCGGGAACAGCGTCGATCTTGTTCCAGAAGGCCGGCATCGCAAAGGCGTGAATGACGTCCGCGGAGGTCACGATTAGCTTCACGGTCGCGCCGGCCGGCACCACCATCCGCTCGTCCACCGCCAGCAGGCGCGGCTCGCCGCGACGCTTGGCCTCGTCGTCGGGCAGCATGTTGGAGACGAGCTCGAAGTCGCCATTGTCCGGATATTGGTAGGTCCAATACCATTGGTTGCCGATCACCTTGACGGTGAGGTCGGCCTCCGGCGGTGAATATTGATTGGCGAGCAGCTTGATCGACGGCACCGCGATGATGACGAGGATGATCACCGGGACAAGCGTCCAGATCACTTCGATCAGCGTGTTGTGCGTAGTGCGCGACGGGATCGGGTTGGCTGCGCGGCGGAAGCGGATCATGACGTAGATCAGCAGCGCCAGCACAAAGATGCAGATGGCGGTGATGACCGGCATCAGGATCGCATTGTGGAACCATGCCGCTTCCTCGCCGATCGGCGTGAACTGGTCCTGGAGCGCCATGCGTCCGTCCGGCTGCCCGACCCCCGGCTCCGGCACCGCGCGTGCGGCCATGGTGCTGTTGGCGACGCTGGCATCGCTAGGTTCCTCGCCGGTGATGTTGGCGATAGCGGGATCGGATACGGTCTGGGGCTGTGCCGGAATGGCAGTACCGGCAGGCGCCGCAACGGGCGCGGCCGGCTGTGTTGTGCTGGCAGCCGCGTTACTTTCCTGCGCGTAGCCGGCAGCCGGCGCCAGGCCGAACGCGGCGGCGATGGCGAAAATCTTCAGCAGATTCTTCATCTAGACCCCTTGGGACCGTCCGCCCCGGACGGCACGGATTCGTGTCGGAAAATGGTATTTTGCGGGGCCTTATAGCAGCCGATGCCGATGCCTCAAGCGGCAAGGGCGCTTGCGCGGCGGCGGGTTGATGCGCGCGCGGGAGCGGCTTATCTCGGCCTTGCTGCGGCTGCGGAGGCGATGAGTGACCGAACACGAGATTTTGAACGAATTCCGCGCCGCTGACGCGCTTCTGGAAGGCCACTTCATTCTTTCATCCGGCCTTCACAGTGCCCGCTATCTTCAATGCGCACGCGTGCTGATGGACCCGTCACGCGCTGCCCGCCTCGCCCATGCACTCGCCACCAGCCTTCCCCTTGAAATCAGGGGCGCGATCGAAGTGGTTGTGTCCCCGGCCATGGGGGGCATCATAGCAGGCCATGAGATGGGCCGTTCGCTGGGTGTGGAGGCAATCTTCGTAGAGCGGCCGACCGGCACGTTCGAGCTGCGCCGCGGTTTTCGCCTGAACCCCGGGCAGAAGGTGCTGCTGATGGAAGACGTGGTCACCACAGGCCTGTCATCGCGCGAGGCGATAAAGGCGGTTGAGGAGGCCGGCGGCCAGGTCATCGCCGGTGCTGCGCTGGTCGATCGCTCGAACGGCGGCGTAGATCTCGGCGTGCCTTTCTTTCCGCTCGTTCGCCTCGAAGTGCCGACCTATGAGGCGGACAAGCTTCCGCCCGAACTTGCCGTAATACCGGCCGAGAAGCCGGGCAGCCGGAAGCCCTCTTGAGCGAGCATCTGCGCCTCGGCGTCAATATCGACCATGTCGCGACGGTGCGGAACGCGCGGGGCTCGGGCTATCCCGATCCGGTGCGCGCTGCTCTGCTGGCGGCGCAGGCAGGCGCCGACGGCATCACCGCGCACCTGCGGGAAGACCGGCGCCATATCACGGACGACGATATTGCCCGCCTCTCGTCCGAACTGACCATTCCTCTCAACCTTGAGATGGCCGCAACCGAGGAGATGCTGGCGATTGCGCTTCGCCACCGTCCGCACGCGGCTTGCATCGTCCCGGAGCGCCGCGAGGAGCGCACGACGGAGGGTGGGCTGGATGCGGCCGGCCAGCACAACCACCTGGCGCCCATGATTTCAGCGCTGCGAGGCGCGAACATCCGCGTCAGCCTGTTCATCGAACCCGATGCCCGCCAGATCGATGCCGCGGTGCGCCTCGGCGTGCCGGTGGTCGAGCTTCACACCGGCCGCTATGCCGAACTGGAGGGCGAAGCGCGCGCCGCGGAGCTGCGTAGGATCGCCGATGCCGCCGCACTCGCTGCCAGGAACGGGATCGAGGTGCATGCCGGGCACGGCCTCACCTTCGACAATGTCCAGCCGGTCGTGGCCATCCCGCAGCTTCGCGAGCTCAACATCGGTCATTTCCTGATCGGTGAAGCGATCTTCGACGGTCTGGCGCCCGTGGTGCGGCGGATGCGCGATCTGATGGATGAAGCGCGGTGATCGTCGGCATCGGATCCGACCTGTGCAACATCGACCGCATCCAGAATTCGCTCGACCGCTTCGGTGAGCGCTTCACGGCGCGAGTCTTCACCGACGTTGAGCGCACCAAGGCGGAAAAGCGGCCGTTCACGCGTGCCGGCACCTACGCCAAGCGCTTCGCCGCCAAGGAGGCTTTTTCCAAGGCGGTCGGAACGGGATTCCGGCAAGGCGTGTTCATGCGCGACATCGGCGTGGTGAACAAGGGGTCGGGCGCGCCGACCCTGGCGCTCACCGGGGGCGCGAAGGATAAGCTTGACGCCCTGATCCCGCCGGGCCACGCCGCTGAGGTGCATTTGACGATGACCGACGACCATCCGTTCGCCCAGGCCTTCGTCATTATCGAAGCCGTCCCGATCGAAGGAGCCAAGGGGTGAGCGCAAGCGATCCCGTTCTGTCCATGGCAAAGAACAAGAGCAAGGCCGGCACCGATTGGTGGGGCGAGTTGAAGTCGATCTTCTGGCTGTTGCTGGCGGTTCTCGCCTTCCACAGCTTCGTCGCGAAGCCCTTCTACATCCCGTCCGAATCGATGATGCCGGTGCTGCTCAAGGGCGACCGGCTGGTGGTCAGTAAATATCCCTATGGCTGGTCGTGGGTGAGCCCGAGCTTTCACATCCTGCCGCCGATGGAAGGGCGGCTGTTCGGCCGCGTGCCGGAGCGCGGCGATGTGGTGATCGTCACGCCGCCGGGCCAGAGCAGCGACTATATCAAGCGCGTAATCGGCCTGCCCGGAGACGAACTGGAAATGGTCGAGGGGCAGTTGTTCATCAACGGCCAGCCGGTGCGCCGCCAGGTCCAACCCGCGACGCTCATCCCGGTCGACGCCAATGTTCCCTGTGCCGCCGACGACTTCGGCGATGCGCGGCAGACGGGTGCGGACGGCAAGCTTTACTGCCGCCTGCCGGTAGTGCGGGAAACGCTGCCGAACGGCCGGTCGTTCGATACGATCGATCGCGGCTACAATCCCGTGGTCGACGATTTTGCCAAGCTCAAGGTGCCTGCGAACCACGTCTTCCTGATGGGCGACAATCGCGACCAGTCGGCCGACAGTCGCGTTCCGATCCAGAACTTCGGGCTCGGCGGTCCGGTCCCCATCGAGAATATCGGTGGCCGCGCCGAATTTATCACCTTTAGCCTGGACGGCACGTCCGAATATGTGAACCCGATCAGCTGGTTCTCGGCGCTGCGTGGGGGACGGGCGGGAAGCTCGCTGCATCCGCAGGAAGGAACGCCGGCGCCGGCACGCATCGAAGGGGCACAAGCGAAATGAGCGAAGCCCCCGATCTCCACATCGAGAAACCGGGGCCGACCGAACTTCGCGATCCCCTCGTCCGCGAGGAACTGAAAAAGGCCGGCGTATGGTTCGGCCTTGCCGCGGCGATTGCCTTGACCGCCTTGCTGGCAGAGCCGCTGCTGCTGATCGTCGGCGGCGTCGTGTTCGCCTCCATGCTCGATGGCGGCACGCGCCTGCTCGGCCGGATACTCCCGATCGGGCGTGGTTGGCGGCTGCTGATCGTCACGCTGGCCGCGTTCGGCGGGATAGCGGCGACGATTGCCTTCACGGGCATGGAGATATCGAGCCAGGCCGCCACCTTCCGCGAAGTGGCAACGGTGCAGGTTGCCCGCGCGCTGGAATGGGTGTCGTCCTTTGGCGTTGTGCCGGGCGACATCGGCATCGACCAGATCGCCTCGCAGCTGATGGGCGGCATCGGACGCCTCACTTATGCGGTGACTTCAGTGCTGGGCGCGCTCACCAGCCTGGTGATGATCGTCGTCATCGGGCTGTTCTTGGCAGCCGAGCCGCGCATTTACGAGCGCGGGATCGCCTGGATGCTGCCCATGCGCAGCCGCGACGCATTTTACCGCACCGGCGACCGCGTCGGCTTCACGCTCCGGCGGCTGATGATGGGCCGGTTGATCGGCATGGCCGTGGAAGGAATCGGCACTTGGTTGCTGCTGATGCTGGGCGGCGTCCCGCTCGCCGCACTCCTCGGCCTGCTCACCGGGATCCTTGCCTTCCTGCCCAATATCGGCGCCATAATTTCGGGCGTGCTGATCGTCATGGTGGGTTTCAGCGCAGGCTGGGAAGCGGGCCTGTGGGCCTGTGCAGTCTATGCGATCGTGCAGGTGGTCGATGGCTATCTGATCGTGCCCTATGTGGCGCGCAAGACGGTGGACTTGGCACCAGCGCTGGTGCTCGGCGCGCAGTTGCTGTTCGGCGCGTTGTTCGGAATCCTGGGCCTGGCGCTTGCCGATCCGATCGTCGCGATCATCAAGGCCGCTCTTCAGCAAAAGACATTGGAGGCGAGCGGTACGCCCACCGGTGTTGCTGAGCCCTGATCGACAAAGTCCCCACGTGAATGCGAGGTAGTAGCTTAGCAGGGAAAAAGCCGGCGCTCGGAGCGCATGCGCGTTCAGCCAAAGCTTTGAAGCGCCAGCAAGGCGCGCCGCTCTGCATGGACCCTTGCCATAGCGGGGTGGCAGGACCCCTCGCTGTTCTGCTGCGCCACGTCAGCGACGCCTGGCGTCAACGCGCTGCCCGCCAAAGCTCAGCGCTTGGCGGCTCGTGTCACCATGCAGTGGATAAAGCTCGAGGCTGCCGACGAGGCGGCGCGGACATAAGGCCCCCGCCTGCGTCCCTACTTACTGGCCCTGGGGAGCGCCGCCTGCGCCGCTCATTTGCTGCATCTGCTGCATCATCTGGAGCTGGCGCAGCTGCTCGGCGGTAAGGACCTGGAAGTCCTGCAGCGTCACTTCGAATTCGAGCGTTGCGTTGGGCGGGAT
>CAKTCN010000046.1 GCA_934539295.1 uncultured Allosphingosinicella sp. | reverse complement strand
GAAGTCGAAGGTGCGCACGTTTGGTGTCACGATGACAGCTTCGCCGAGTTGTTCGATGCTGGGCGCCCTTTCCTCCTTCGTGTAGGACGCGACGATGCTGAGCGGTTGGAACAGGTTCCAGTTCAGGCCGGCTCCCCAAGTTTTCAGCGTTCCATAGGAAGACCGTTGTTCAAGCTCAGCATTCAGATTGGCCGACAATTGACCCAGAAAGGGCAACACGTCGTCGCGCCTGCTGGCGATCGGAACGTCTAGACTGCCCTGCACACTTGCCTGGCTCTGTGCGACCTCGCCCGTCCGAAACTGGCTCTCGCTCCGCGTGCCCTCACGATTGATACCGCCGCGAACACTTGTTCTTACATCACCCGCGGTGATGGCGAACAGCGGGCCACTGAATACCGCTTGCGCATCGGCAACATCGCTGACCTCAAATGCGCGCTGGCGCGGAGCGAGGGCGATACCTTCCAGGGCGCCAAACGGATTGAGTGAGGGATCGCCAGCGGTGATTCTGTCTTGCAGCGTTCCGATGTCGAGGCTGCGATCGGTCAGGATTGTCCTGCTATCGCGGTTATATCTCGCATCGAACGACCAGCGCCACCGCGACAGGTCGCCGTTCAACGCAATGGCGACCTGCCCCTCATGTGCCTTCGTGTCGCGCTCCAAAGCGCCAAGATCGTCGAAATAGCGGTAGAGGACGATGTCGCCGGCAAAGGGTGAAAACGGATTTGATCCAGGGACGGTAAAGGTGCGCGATGGTAGCCCCTGCAAGCCATTGCTGTCAGTGTATTTATACTGCGCAGAGACAGACGCATTGATGTCGTCAGACAGCGGACGCCTGATTAAGCCACCGCCGGACAATTCCTCGCTGGACCCAGCCAGGCTCCGATAGTGTCCGATATCCGTCACGTTGATCGTGTTTGCGCCTGCGACGAAGCTGCCCAGCGTTGGTACGCCCTGATCCGCACCCGCCGGAACGGCCGCCACCGTGACAGTCTGCCCGGCCAAAGCACTCAAAGCAGGGTCGATCTCCGGCTCGGGAACGGCGTCGGTGGGCCGAGCAGCGGAACGTATATTGCCGACAAGATCATATGGGCTGTTGGACACCGACCGGACCACACCTCGCTCACTTTCCAGCAAGCCGGCGCTGCGGCTATATTCGAGCGAGAATTGCGATTGCGTATCGCCCCGAATGCGCGAGAGACCAACTTCAGTTTCCATTGTTTCGCGACCGCCCTGGGTCGCAATGCCGCCCTCAACCTCAACATTGATGGATCGGAAGCGCTCGCGAAGAACCAAGTTCACGACGCGCTGATCGGCGCGATACCCATATTGAAGTGCCAAAGCCTCCGGAAAGACTTCAACGCGCTCGATCGCTTCGGACGGAAAGTTCTGGAACTCACGTGGGCCGGAGACACGTCGGCCGTTTACAAGGAATACCGGCGGGCCGCCTCCGGCACTCGCCGTCTGGGGAGCGAGCTGCTCGAGAAGGTCTGCGATGTTGTTGGCTCCGAAGGAGCGCACATCGCGGGCGTCCAGCGTAATCTCGGGCTTGATGTCGCTGTTCACGCTGCCGCGCGGGCGAGAGCCCGTGATGACGATCGCCTCTTCGTCAATGACCTCGTCACCGGCGCTGCCACCGGGGGCATCCACCACCTCCTCCTCTGCCACCTGCTCCGTCGCGGGTGCCTGCGCCACATCCTGTGCATGCGCGATGCCCGGCGCTGCCGATGAAAGCAGGAGCAGAAGCAGAGACTTACGAAAATTCACTGGTGAACCCCCCGTTCGTATTTGGTCGCACGGCGTTCGCGCTGTTGCCGAAATAATCTGAACGCTAGCTTTATTGATGTCTGGAGTGTGTCCGGCTGACACAAATGGTCTGACCAGCGAAAGGTTGCGCAGGCGATCGCACGGCGCACCCGACATGCAAAAAAGGGCGCGGAGCAGACGACCTGCCCCGCGCCTTGCGTGCATTTGGCTTGAAGTCGCGTCAGCCCTTGGCGGCTTCGTAGCGCTCCGACGCCTTGTCCCAATTCACCACGTCCCACCATGCCTTCAGGTAATCGGGACGACGATTGTTGTACTTGAGGTAATAAGCGTGTTCCCACACGTCATTGCCGAGGATCGGGGTGCCCTTGACGGGCGCATCGTCCATCAGCGGATTGTCCTGGTTCGGCGTGGCGACGATCTCGAGCTCGCCCGAGGCGTTGGCGATCAGCCACACCCAGCCCGAACCGAACTGGCCGACGCCCGCTTCGTTGAACTTCGTCTTGAAGTCGTCCAACGACCCGAACTTCGCCTGGATCGCCTCCGCCAGTGCGCCGGTCGGCTGGCCGCCGCCGCCCTTCATCGTTTCCCAGAAGAAGGTGTGGTTCCAATGGCCGCCGCCATTGTTGCGCACCTTCTTCGGCTGCGACGAGATCACGGCCAGGATCTCCTCCAGGCTCTTGCCCTCGAGGCTTGCATCCTCGGTGACGCCCTCGTTGAGCTTGTCCACATAGGCCTGGTGATGCTTGGTGTGGTGGAGCGTCATCGTCTCCTTGTCGATCGTCGGCTCCAGCGCGTCATAGGCGTAAGGAAGGGGCGGCAAGGTGAAGGCCATCGGAGCATCTCCTGCGTTGAAATTGGTCGTTGGTGACAACGCGCCGGGATGCGCGCCGATCCAACGCCTATCTAGGAACGGATGCGTAGCGATCAATCCGCGCCGGATTTTTCCTGTGCCTGCATCATCTGGTGCCGCTTCATCGCATGACGAAGCTGGTCGTAGCTCAGCTGGAGCGCCTGCGCCGCCGCGCGCTGATTCCACCGACAGCGATCGAGCGCTGCCGCCAGGATCGCCTTTTCATATTCGGCGACGGCGAGACGGAAGTCGATGCAGTCATCCGGGTCGTGGATGCGCATCGTTACGACCTCCTGCTGCACGGCAGGCGCTTCGTCCAAGATGTGTCGGCCCCCACTTTTCAGGGGGCGCCAGGGCGACTCGAACGGATCGAACTGGATGGCGTCAATCGGTGAGGTCGGGTCGTCCCAGCGATAGACGGCGCGCTCAACCACGTTGCGCAACTCACGCACATTGCCAGGCCAATCATAGGAAAGCAGGCGATCCTGCGCGCGGCTGCTGAAACCCGGCCAGCCTTCCCATTCCAGCTCCAGCGCCATGCGCCGGGCATAATGGTCGGCAAGAACGGGAATGTCGCTGGTTCGGTGACGAAGCGGAGGCAGCGTCACGACCTCGAACGAGAGACGATCGAGGAGGTCGGCACGAAACCTCCCCTTCTCGACCATCGTCGGCAGATGCTCGTTGGTAGCGGCGATGATGCGCACATCCACCTTCACAGGCCTACTCGCCCCTATACGGGTGACCTCGCCATATTCCACTGCGCGCAGCAGGCGGTCCTGGGCCGCCGACGAGAGTGTGCCGAGTTCGTCCAGGAACAGGGTGCCGCCATCGGCTTCCTCGAACCGCCCTGCCCTGGTCTTGGTCGCGCCGGTAAACGCGCCGGCTTCGTGCCCGAACAATTCGGCCTCGATCAAAGTCTCCGGGAGGGCCGCACAATTCATCGTCACCAAAGGACCATCCCACCGAGAGGACAGGTGGTGGAGACGCTCCGCGATCAGTTCCTTGCCGGTGCCGCGTTCGCCGATCACCAGCACAGGACGGTCGAGCGGCGCGGCGCGGCTTGCCCGCTCAACTGCGTCGAGAAAGGATGAGCTTTGGCCGATCAATTGCGTCTGACGCTCCATTGCTAAAGCTTGGGACTATTCACCACCTCTTGGCAAGACTTGAGTTCTGCTGTGACGGACAGGCGTTTGCAAAGTGGCTGATTTCTGCGGTTTTCCGGCGTTGGCATGGTGCTTGTAGCTGCTTGGACAACACCGCCGAGCGGGCGGGCGAATGGAGATACAAGATGTTCAGCATCGACTTCAATCAACTGACCAAGGTGGCGCTGAGCGCTGCGGGTGCGCTGCTGCTGACCACTGGCGCTTTTGCTGTCGCCGCAGGACCTGCGATCGGGGATGGTGCACCGAACGCCACCCATGCCGCTACGGCGACTATGGATGCGGTGCGTGCCTGATATAGTGATGCTCGGACCTCTAGAGTCGGACCCGTTTCGCCGCCGGGGTGAGGAAGCAGGACGGGAGCATAAGCAGCCGCCGTCCACGCTCCGCGGACCGGAGTTTTTGAAGGAGTTATTACCGATGGGCATCTTCTCGCGGACGCGCGACATCATCGCCGCCAACTTCACCGACCTTTTGGACAAGGCGGAAGATCCGGCCAAGATGATCCGCATGATCATCATGGAGATGGAGGAGACGCTGGTGGAAGTTCGGGCCTCGGCCGCCCGCACCATTGCCGATCAGAAGGAAATGCGCCGGCAGATCACCAAGCTGGAGAATTTGCAGGACAGCTGGATGGAGAAAGCGGAACTCGCCCTGTCGAAAGAGCGCGAGGACCTTGCCAAGGCTGCGCTGATCGAGAAGCAGAAGGCCGGCGACATGGCGGACAGCTTGAAGGCCGAGATCGCCGTGCTTGACGATGCGCTGCGCGCGTCTGAGGCCGACATCGCCAAGCTGCAGGGCAAGCTGCGCGACGCGCGCACCCGCCAGAATGCGATCATGAGCCGGATCGAGAGCGCCCAGAACCGCGTGCGCATGCGTGAAATGTATGCCGGATCGAAGGTCGACGAAGCGTTCTCGCGCTTCGACGTGCTCGAACGCCGCGCCGATTATGTCGAAGGCCGCGCCGACGCGCTGTCATTGGGCGCCCCGCCCAAGACGCTGGAGGAGGAGATCGCCGAGCTTCGCGCTTCCGAGAAGGTGGATGCCGAGCTCGAAGCACTGAAGGCCAAACGCAACACGAGCCAGGAGGGCTGAAGAAATGGAAACCTTCGTCGTCATGGCGATCCTGTTCGTCGCCTTCCCCTGGGTCATCTTCCACTACATCACCAAGTGGAAGAGCCAGGCCAGCCTCACCACGGAGGATGAGAACCTGCTCGATGAGCTTCACGACCTCGCCCGCCGCCTGGATGACCGCATGTGCTCGATCGAGCGCATTATGGCCGCAGAGAACCCCAATTGGCGTCAGCTTGCCTGCGATCCGGCCGATATTGGCATCGAAGATCGCATCCAGCAGTCACGGAGGATCAGTCAGTGAACCAGCCCCGCCACACCAAATTCTACCGCGACAAGTATAATGCCAAGTGGATGGGCGTGTGCGCGGGCATCGCCGATTATACCGGGATCGACGTCACGTTGGTCCGTATCGGCATGATCGCAGCCACGCTCTTCGGTTCGGGCGCGCCGATCCTGATCTACCTGATCGCCGGCATGCTCGCACCCAAGAAGCCCCAGGAGCTTGCCGAGCAGGCACCGGAGGACAAGAAGTTCTGGCAGGGCGTGCGGGCTTCCCCGCGCCGCACCGTGCGGGACGTGCGATCCAAGTTCCGCGAACTCGACCGGCGCCTGGCCGACGTGGAGACCTACGTCACCAGTTCGAACAGCAGCCTGTCGCGCGAGATTGAGAAACTTCGCTGAGGAGACGCTGAGATGCACTTCGTTGTCTGGATCATCTTCTTCGCGGTCGCCGTTCCGGTCATAGTCGGCGTGGGGGGCGAGGTGTTCAAGCGCTGGATCAGGCTGAAGGAAAAGCAGCTGGAACATGCTGCCGTCCTGGCGGCGGACAAAGCGGCGGCGCAGACCGCGCATATCGAGCGGCTGGAGCAGCGGATGCGCGTGCTGGAGCGTATCGCGACGGACCAGGGCACGCACCTTGCGGCGCAGATCGATGACCTGCGCGACGACAAACTGAACTGACGGGGGTTAATGATGTTTCCTTTTGAGGCGTTCGCGCCGGTTGCCGCGATCCTGGGGACGCTCGCAGTAGGTGGCTGGATCTTCACCACATGGCTGCGGATCAAGCATGGCTATCCGTTGGACGGAGCGTGGGGGCAGGCTGTCTACCCGAGAAACGATGAGGAAATGCTGGAGCGGGTGAAGCTGCTCAGCACGGAAAATGCACAGCTTCGTGCCGAACTCGGCTCGGTCAAGGATCGGCTCGCCAATGTCGAGCGGATCGTCACCGACGATAGCCATCGGCTGACGCAGGAGATCGAGGCGCTCCGCCTGCCGCGCAACTGATTGAGGACTGGAACAGGGGAGTAAGAGAGTATGGATCCGCTTGTGATGGTGCTCGGCATCGTCCTGATCACTTCGGTGGCGGGCGTCTGGAAGGCCAAGCACGGAGTTCATCGCGGCCGCCGGGGCGAGGAGCATCGCGTGGATGCCGCTGAAAATGCGCGCCTTTACGATGAAGTGCGCGCGCTCAAGGAGCGCATCCAGGTTCTCGAGCGGATCACCGTCGAAAAGGAAAACAGCCTCGATCGCCAGATCGAAGCGCTTCGGGACCGCTGACCATGACCGACCCTGCCACCTTCATCACCGTGGCCATGAGCGCCACTTTCGGGATGACGATCTTCAGCGCTGCCGCACTGAAAGGCTGGCAGGGTTGGCTGGACTTGAAGCGCATGGAATTGCAGCGGAACAGCCGAACGCTGCCGCGCGGGCCGGGCGGCGACGTTCGCGAACTGCGCGAACGTGTGAAGAAGCTGGAAGCGATCGCAAGCGGGGAGATCTGATCCGTGCGCCAGTGCCTCACTCGGCAAGCGAGACGCGGAGCCTAGCCCCTCCCCGCCAAGCTTGCTACCGCGCCCGCATGCAGACTCTGGACGACATCTACGACGATTATGAACTCCTCGACGCCGATGATCGCTACCGCCTGCTCATCGACCTCGGGCGCGCGCTGGAACCCATGCCAGATGCACTCAAGACCGACGCCACGCTGGTTCGCGGCTGCTCGGCATCGGTCTGGGTTTACCCGATTCGTGACCGCGACAGGCTCCACTTCCTCGCCGACAGCAATGCCGCGATTACTAAGGGCATCATCGCCCTGGTTCTCGCCGCCGTGCAGGACAAGCGGGCGGAGGAGATTGCAGCCATGGATGTACAGGCGGCGCTTGCCCCGTTCGATCTTGGAAACCAGCTCAGCTCGAACCGGACGCAGGGTATTCCGAACATGATCGCCCTGATCGGGGAGACTGCGGAGAGGATGCGTTGAGCGAAGGTGCGGCTGCATTCGATCCCAAATTGTTCGCGACCTTCGCCGCGCAGGTCGGCCATCATGCGGCCCTCGGGCTGGAATATCGGGATCATGGGTCGGACTGGGTCGAAATGGCCCTGCCCTATCGCGAGGAACTGGTAGGCGTCGAGACGACAGGCGTGCTCGCGTCCGGTCCCATCATCAGCCTGATGGACATGGCGACGAGCATGTCCGTGTGGTTGAAGCTCGGCCGCTTCCGGCACCAGGCAACCCTCGATCTGCGCGTCGATTATCTCCGGCCCGCCTCTCCTGGTCGGGCCATTGTCGGCCGAGGCGAATGCTACGCGATCACGCGCAGCATCGCCTTCGTCCGCGGGGTGGCGCATGATGGGGACCCGGACGACGCCGTGGCGAACGTGGCAGGCACGTTCATGTTCACCGGCAAGGATTGATCTTTCCCTTCACGCGGCGTTGCGGCGCTCCTCCGCCTTGCGCAGGACCTCATAGGCGGTCTGCACCGCCTGAAACCTCTCCGCAGCCGCCGAATCGCCTGCATTCACGTCAGGATGATTCGCCTTAGCCAGCCGGCGATGGGCAGCCTTGATATCGTCGAACGGGGCGTCGCTATCGAGTTCCAGCACGGCCAGCGCACGCATCTCATCGCGGCTGCGCGTGCCGTCTCCTGGCCCGCCCCACGCATAATGATTCGCGCTCTGATACCCGTTCGCTCCGCGGCGCTCGTCGCGCTCGCGTGCAGCCGCATCCTCGACGGAGAGTCCCTCGAAGTAGTTCCAGTTGCGATTATACTCGCCGGCATGCGTTTCGCAGAAGTACCAGCGGTCAGGACTGTTCGGTGACTTGGGGGCCGGGCGGTCCCCCGGCGCCTCGCAGCCGTCGCGATCGCACAGGCGCACCTGCTGTGCCGCCCGCTCCCCGCCGTAGCTCCGCCACCGCGGAAAACCCCAATCATTTGAACGCGTCTGCCTCGCCATGGGGGCGAGATAGTCCCGCGGGCTCCGGACCGCCACCCGCTTCGGTCAAGAAAATGCCAGAGGGCCTGTAAGCCGGGTTCTGTCCGCCCTCCCGGATCTCCGGGCGAGCTGTGCGACCATTCCTCTAGGAGACGGATCGCTCCGCCCCTCAAGCAACCAACCCGGACGACGAGCCGGAAGAAGGCCCATATGCCGTCCCTATTCGGTCTTGCTCCCGGTGGGGTTTACCATGCCGTGCCCGTTGCCGGGACCGCGGTGCGCTCTTGCCGCACCCTTTCGCCCTTGCCGACCCGAAGACCGGCGGTCTGCTTTCTGTTGCACTTTCCCTGGGGTCGCCCCCGCCGGGCGTTACCCGGCACCGTTCTTCCGTGGAGCCCGGACTTTCCTCGCCTCGCTTACGCAAGCCGCGGTCGCCCAGCCCTCTGGCAGCGCCTCCTTAGTCGTCGCCCTGCGGTTTGGGAAGCAGGAGCGCGAGGAGGATGGATCGGCATTCGCCATCGATTTCGCCATCGATCAATTCAGGCCTGAACCGGCGCTGGAACGCGACCACTGCCGCAAGCTTGTCCTGCACATCATAGCCGAAGCGTTCGAGCGCGAGCAGGAAGCCACTATCGGTCCAGTTCGGGTCCATGAGGTTCCGGGTTGGTCGCGGAAGCGCGAGGCGCAGTCGCGCCAGCTTGCCCCACGGAAACTTCTCACCAGGATCCTGCTTGCGCGCCGGCGCAATATCGGAATGGCCCACGATATTGCCACGCGTGATGCCGTGGCGCTGCTTGATGTCGGCTACAAGGCCGATGACCGACTCGATCTGCTCGTCCGGAAAGGGCGGATAGCCATGGTCGTGGCCCGGATTGACGATCTCGATCCCGATGGAGCGCCCGTTCACGCCGCCAAGTCCACGCCAGAAGGATCGTCCCGCATGCCATGCCCGCTTATCCTCCGGCACCATGCGGAGCACCTTGCCATCCTCGGCAACCAGATAGTGGCACGAGACCTTGGCCTCGGGATCGCACAGGCGTTCCACCGCCACGGCCATGTCGGTCATGCCGGTATAATGGAGCACGATCATCGACACCGCTTCGAGCCGATTGTCGAAGTTAGGCGAAGGGCAATCGATGATGTCGCTCACGCGCGCCTCACGCCTGCTCAGGCAGCAGCCGGCAGCGAAGCGCCGAGCAGCAGCACGCCCTCACCCATGTCGGCCACCTGGACCCTGCCTCGTGCTTCCTCGACAAGGCTGCGCACCAGCCAGGCCGGTGCGGCCCGAGGTGCGAGGCTGGTCTCATCCACATGCGATTCGAGCACGTCTCTGATCTCCTCGGGCAGGGTCAGGCGCTGACCTTCTGCCCGGACAACGATGTCCGTCCCTGCGCGATGTTTCTCGGCCCCTACCGACAGGATGCCTCCGCGGGGCAGCGCATCACCTGCAACGAGCGCCAGGTTCAGCAGCACCTTGAGCGCGGCCTTGTCCATGCGGGCTTCGTCGACCATCCAGTGCACGTCGATCTTGCCGTCGACACCGAACAGGCCTTCGACCGCCGCACGTGCCTCGCCCGTATCGACCTGCTCGCCGAAGCCGCCGCCCGAACCGAAGGCAAGGCGGAAGAACTTCAGTTTTTCGGCCGTGACTCGTGCGCTGTCCGCCAGCAGTTCAACGCACCGCGCGCGCATTGCCGGATCATGTTCGTCCGCCAGCAGTTCAACACCGTTGTTCAGCGCTCCTACCGGGCTGAGAAGGTCATGGCACAGACGGGAGCATAGCAGGCTGGCAAAGTGGGCAGATGAGATAGTCAAAATAGGCTCCCGAACTTCGCCACTCTTTGAAGCAGCCGTGACGAGGCTGCAAGAATACCCTTGCCGGCGCTTGCGGCGAACAGAGGCTATACCTCGGCGAATTCCAGGACTTCCCGGAGAATGCTTAGACCCTGCGCCCGCGGAACAGTTGCACCAGGCCGACGATCACGGCGACGACAAGCAGGATGTGGATGATCCCGCCTGCAATCTGGAGCGAGAACCCGAGCAGCCAGAGAACAAGGAGGATGAGAACAATGGTCCAGAGCATGACAGCAGCACCTTTCAGGAGTTGCGGCTCAAACGTGCGTCGAACCTGAACGTTCCGGTTGGGAAACGGCCTGGCACGTCTTGATATTGCGCGGCCGAAACCTACATCCCTTGGGTGACCAGGGGGGTCTCCATCTTGAAGGCCGAGTTGACGGCCGATGCCGCGGGCTGGCGGCTTGACCGTGCGCTCGCGACGGCGCTGCCCACGCTTTCGCGCGAACGGGTCAAGGCCCTGATCAGCAGCGGCGCCGTATTGGACCCGAGCGGGACAGCTGTGCGTGATCCTGCCTCCAAGGCGAAGCCCGGGAGCTATGCCGTGCATGTGCCGGAACCCAGGCCCGCACATAACGAGCCGCAGGATATTGCTCTTACGATCGTCTACGAAGACGATCATCTCTTGGTTGTCGACAAGCCGGCGGGATTGGTCGTCCACCCCGCTGCGGGCAATTTGGACGGCACGCTGGTGAACGCCTTGCTACATCACTGCGCCGGTCGCCTGTCGGGAATCGGCGGCGTGGCACGGCCCGGCATCGTCCATCGAATCGACAAGGATACATCGGGTCTGATGGTCGCGGCGAAGACCGATCGGGCGCACGAGCATCTTTCGGGCCAGTTCGCCAAGCACAGCATCGACCGACGCTATCGGGCGATCGTTGCTGGCATTCCGAACCCGACAAGCGGAAAGGTTGACGCCGCTCTCGCCCGTTCGACGCAGAACCGGCAGAAGATGGCGATCGTGGAGGAAGGCCGCGGCAAGCGTGCAGTGACGCACTACAGCCTGGTCGAGCCGCTTACCCACGCGGCGATGATCGAATGCCGGCTGGAGACCGGTCGGACGCACCAGGTGCGTGTTCACATGACATCGATCGGCCACCCGTTGCTGGGTGACCCCGTTTATGGCCGCACCAAAAGCGTTCACCGTGACCTACTCAATCGATTGGACTTCAAGCGTCAGGCGCTTCATGCAGCGTTACTGGGTTTCGTTCACCCGATTACAGCGCAGCACCTGTCGTTCGAGAGCGCCATTCCGTCCGATATGCAGGAACTGTTCACAGCGCTCAGGGTATAAGAAATCAAGTGCCGACGCGGGGCGTGCATTCCGCGCGGTGCACAGGGAGAATTGAGGTTTATCATGGCTACCGGTACCAAGATCGCGACGATACCCGCCTCGGGTGGCGAGGCCGGGCTCAACCGCTACCTGTCCGAGATCAAGAAGTTTCCGATCCTCACGCCTGAGGAAGAGTTCATGCTCGCCAAGCGCTGGTCGGAGCATCAGGACACCGAGGCTGCGGCCAAGCTGGTGAACAGCCACCTGCGCCTCGTCGCCAAGATCGCCATGGGCTATCGCGGTTACGGCCTGCCCGTGTCCGAGCTGATTTCCGAGGGCAATATCGGCCTGATGCAGGGCGTGAAGAAGTTCGAGCCCGATCGCGGCTTCCGCCTGGCGACCTATGCCATGTGGTGGATCCGCGCCTCCATCCAGGAATTCATCCTCCGCTCCTGGTCCCTCGTGAAGATGGGCACCACCGCGGCGCAGAAGAAGCTGTTCTTCAACCTGCGCAGGATGAAGAACCAGATTGAGGCGTTCGAGGATGGCGACCTGAAGCCCGAGGACGTGGCCAAGATCGCCAAGGATCTCGGCGTGTCGGAGGACGATGTCGTCTCCATGAACCGCCGCATGGCGATGGGCGGCGACACGTCGCTCAACGTGCCGATGCGCGAGGATGGCGAAGGCACGTGGCAGGACTGGCTGGTCGACACCGACCCGCTGCAGGACGAGCGCGTGGCCGAAGCGGAAGAAACCCGGGTACGGCATGAATTGCTGGTTCAGGCGATGTCCTCCTTGAACGAGCGCGAGAAGCATATCCTGACCGAGCGCCGCCTCAGCGACGATCCCAAGACGCTGGAGGAGCTCAGCCAGGTCTATGACGTCAGCCGCGAGCGCATCCGCCAGATCGAGGTGCGTGCCTTCGAGAAGCTCCAGAAGTCGCTGATGAACCTGGCGGGCGAGCGCCGGCTGCTGACGGCGCACTAAGCCGCTGCAAATACTTCCATTGGACCGCGCCTTCTGATAGGGGGCGCGGCTTCCAACGCATATGCAATGGAAAATGTGCGGGAGAGGACGCCACAAGCGCCCTCGTTTGGACCGCTAAACTTGAACCGGACGGGACATCGTGCCCGGCCAGCTATAGAGTGAGACGAAATGGCAAAGAAGATCACGGGCTATATCAAGCTCCAGGTGCCCGCGGGCGCCGCCAATCCTTCGCCGCCGATCGGCCCGGCCCTGGGTCAGCGCGGCGTCAACATCATGGAATTCTGCAAGGCGTTCAACGCGTCGACCGGTGACCTGGAGAAGGGCATGCCCATCCCCACGATCATCACGGTCTATGCAGACCGTTCCTTCAGCTTCGAGACCAAGACGCCCCCCGCGACCTTCCTCATCAAGAAGGCCGTGGGTCTCAAGTCGGGCTCCAAGGAGCCGGGCAAGACCAGCGCGGGCACGATCAAGCGTTCGCAGCTGAGCGAGATCGCCGAAGTGAAAATGAAGGATCTAAACGCGAACGATATCGAAGCCGCGACCAAGATCATCGAAGGCTCCGCCCGCGCGATGGGCCTGCAGGTTGTGGAGGGCTAAGAACATGGCAAAACTGACCAAGAAGCAGAAGGCTCTCGCCGGTTCGCTCGACGCGATGAAGCTGTACGGCGTCGACGAGGCGATTGCGACCGCCAAGGCAAATGCCACCGCCAAGTTCGACGAGACGATCGAAGTCGCGCTGAACCTCGGCGTCGATCCGCGTCACGCCGACCAGATGGTCCGCGGCGTCGTCACCCTGCCCGCCGGCACCGGCAAGGACGTCCGCGTCGCCGTCTTCGCTCGCGCCGGCAAGGCCGAGGAAGCGACCGCAGCCGGCGCCGAAGTCGTCGGTGCCGAAGATCTGATGGAAGCGATCCAGAACGGCCAGATGGACTTCGACCGCGTCATCGCGACCCCGGACATGATGGGCATTGTCGGCCGTCTCGGTAAGGTGCTGGGCCCCAAGGGCCTGATGCCGAACCCGAAGCTCGGCACCGTCACCCCGAACGTTGCAGAGGCCGTGAAGGCTGCCAAGGGCGGCCAGGTGGAGTTCCGCGTCGAAAAGGCCGGCATCATCCACTCGGGCATCGGCAAGGCCAGCTTCTCCAACGAGGACCTGCGCCGCAACTTCGACGCGTTCGTCGATGCGATCGTACGTGCGAAGCCCGCCGGCGCCAAGGGCAAGTATGTCCAGAAGGTCGCCGTCAGCTCCACCATGGGTCCGGGCCTGAAGGTGGACGTGGCGGAAGTCGCCAGCGCCTGAGCTGGCGCTCTTCACGAGCACAAGAAAGAGCCGGCCGGAGCAATCCGAGCCGGCTTTTTCTTTGCCCGTCGTGCCTCGTCAGCTTCCGATTGCCGCGCGCATCTTCGCTTCCGCGTCGGCATGGAGAGCCCAGAAGTCCGGCACGCGCTCTCCACCGATCCTGCGCTTGAGCACTTCGATGTGTGCGTGCCAGCCACCGCCGAAATTGACGGCATCGGCCGGTCCGCGCAGGCCGCTGTGCGTCAGCACGAGCCTTGTCCCCTCGCCTCCCTCGCTGAGTTCGATCATCACCGTGCCAGCATCGCCGTTATCCCAAGTGAACGACAACAGATGCGGCGGCTCGATCCTGACGATCTTCTCCGACCAGCCCTTGCCCAGATAGGCCGCGTAACGCTCGGGCATGGGCACATCCTCGTCCGAAAGGTTGCGATGGTCCATGACCATCTCGATCTCCTCGCCCGCCGAACGCCCGGTAGCACCGCCCATGAACCAGAGTTTTCGCAGATCGGGGTCGACGAGATAGGCCCAGACCGTATCGATGGGAGCCGGCATCAATCGCTCGAACCTCAGTTCGTGGGCGGTGATCGCGTCGGCGGCAAGAGCAGTAGCGGTCATCGTCATTGTGGTTCCTACGTCAGCAGGGTTTCGAGTGCGTCGAGGCGGCTGTTCCAGAATTGCTCCCACTGCCTGAGCCAGGCGTCGGCCCGTCCAAGTGGCGCGGCGTTCAGGCGGCACAATATCTGCCGCCCCGCCCTGCGCCGCCGAACCAGGCCGGCGCGTTCCAGCACGCCTACATGCTTAGCGGCACCGGCGAAGCTCATGGCATGTGGCGCGGCGAGTTCCCCAACCGAGCGCTCGCCGTGGGCAAGACTGGCGATCATGCTGCGCCGGGTCGGGTCGGCCAAGGCAGCGAAAATCATGTCGAGTCGTTCTTCAACCATGTGGTTTATTATGCCCGCGCAGGGAGTTATGATCAACCAGTTAGTTTAGCTTCTAGGTCCGATTCTCCGTACTGCCCGGCTGGTAGCGAACGCAGAAGAGACCGGTATCCGAGCAGCGCCGGCTTGTTTCGATTGACCGAAGAACAGCGAGCGGGAAGGTTCAGCGTTCTCGCCGCTCAAGGATTCCCGATGCTCCGCACGCTTCTCGCTTCCGTCGCACTCGTCAGCCTGTCCGTTCCCGCTACCATATGCGCACAGCAGCCGGTTCCGACGCGGCAGGTTGGAACGGCGACCCTGCAAGGCGTGCCGGAGATATCGGCAGACGTGTCCGAGGCTGTGCAGCGGTACCAGAACAGCCGTGCAGCCCTTTTTGAAGACTGGCTGCCTGACGGGTCGATGCTGATTGCGACACGCTTCGGCACGGCCCAGCAGATCCATCATGTCGCGGCACCGGGAGCGGCGCGAACCCAGATCACCTTCGGTTCGGAACCGGTCGCTGGCGCGCAGGTAATCCCGGGCACCGATCGCTTCATCCTGTCGCGCGACACGGGCGGCGACGAGTGGTTCCAGCTTTATGCGCGTGGCCTCACCGGCATCGCGTCCCAACTTACCGAACCTGGCACGCGCAACCAGGGGGCAACGTTCAGTAAGGATGGTCGCATGCTCGCCTGGGCTCGTGCGACGAAGGGCTCTTCCGCTTACACGATCCTGGCCACGGACCCGGCCCAGCCCGGTCAGCCGCACACCTTGTTCCAGTCGGATGGAAGTGTTTCTCCGGCGGACATCTCGGACGACAAGGGTCGTCTGATCTTCACACGCGGCATCTCAAACCGCGAGAGCCAGTTGTTCCTGCTCGACCTCGCCACAGGACAGGCGACACGAATCGCCGCGAAGGCGGCGCCGGCTCTCTACCAGGATCCCCGCTTCCTTCCGGGCGGTAGCAGCCTGATCGCGATAACCGACAGCGGCGCTGACAAGCGTCGGCTGGTTAAGATCGATCTTGCCACCGGTGAACAGCGCGTGCTGACGCCAGGCCTCAATTGGGACGTGGAAAGCTACGACCTCAGTCCCAACGGGCGCGTCCTTGCCTATTCCGTGAACGAAGACGGCGTCTCCCGCGTGGTGCTGCAGGACCGGATCACGCGTCGCGCTCTCCCTCAGCCGGGACTTCCGCGCGGGGTGCTGACAGCGCTGAAATTCTCGCCGGATGGCCGGCGGCTCGCCTTGGGACTGACCAACGCGACCTCTGCCGGTGATGTCTGGGCATGGGAACTCGACGTGGCGCGGCTGACCCGCTGGACGATGTCGGAATTGGGCGACCTTGATCCGTCAAAACTCGCCGAACCTGAGCTGATCCGCTTCCAGTCGTTCGACGGTCTGTCGGTCCCCGCCTTCGTCTACCGCCCGACGGGCGTGCCCGCCGGCACAAAGACCCCGGTCATCATCGACATCCATGGAGGTCCCGAGGCGCAGACGCGGCCGGTCTGGAATTATGGCGCACAATATTTCGCGGACGTGCTGAAGGCCACGGTGATCCTCCCCAACGTCCGCGGCAGCGATGGCTATGGCGCCCGCTACCTCAACCTCGACAACGCCGAGAAGCGCGAGGATAGCGTCAAGGACATTGGCGCCCTCTTGGATTGGATCGAAAAGCAGCCCGGTCTCGATAAGGACAAGGTGGCTGTTTATGGCCAATCCTACGGTGGCTACATGTCACTAGCCGTCATGACGCACTATTCGGATCGCCTCGTCGGCGGCGTAGAGCGGTATGGAATCAGCGACTGGATGTCGTTCCTCAACAACACGGAAGCCTATCGCCGAGACAATCGGCGGGCGGAATATGGCGACGAACGCGACCCCAGGATGCGGGCCGTGTTCGCGCGCATTTCCCCGCTCGCCAATGTCGGCAAGATAACCAAGCCCATGCTGGTGATGCAGGGCGCCAACGACCCGCGCGTGCCGCAATCGGAGTCGGAGCAGGTGGTGGCCAAGCTGCGTGCCAACGGCAACGAGACCTGGTATGTCCTCTTCGCGGACGAGGGCCATGGCTTCCAGAAGAAGCACAATAACGACCTGCGCCGCGAAGTTGAGACGGTGTTCCTGCGCCGCCTGTTCGGGCAGGAGTGATGCGCCCCGGCCGTTAGAAGGTGACCTCGATCGCGTCGGCGCTCTTGCGCGCAGGTCCGTGATAGACTGCCTCGATATTGTTGCCGGCAGGGTCGATCAGGAAGGCGCCGTAATAGCCCGGATGATAGGCCCGTTCGCCCGGCGCCCCGTTGTCCTTGCCGCCCGCGTCCAGCCCTGCCTTGTAGAAGGCGTCGACCTGCGCCTTGTCCTTCGCCTGGAAGGCAATGTGGTGATAGCCGGTGCGTTTCCCCTGCGCGGCATCGCTGCCCGGTGTGGATACGAACAACTCGTCGATCCAGAAATAATCTTCCCCTTCCCCGCTGAACGTCAGGTCGAGTGCGCCCAGTACGGCCTGGTAGAAGCGCCGACTGGCGGCGAGATCGTCGACGATCAACTGGATATGGTCGATGAGGCGACCGCGATAGAGGTGCTGCGTTTCCATGGCCTGTCTCCCTTGCCGCGATGTTCGCCGAAGAACGTTGCACGTGCGTGACCGTTCAAAACGCCCGTGTGAGGCATGGACGGGACGGAGTGCAGTCACTATGTCCTGCCCGTCCGCGCACGAGCGGACGCCATCCGTCGAGCGCATCATGCAATTGCTGCTTCTCCTGTCCGCGCTGCTGACGTCCCTGACCGGGGCGGTGGTAGGGGCGCGGGCGGCCGACATGCAGCGCGTGGAAGCGGCGGCTGGCCCAACTCAGGCGGCGATCGAGGCGATTGCCGCACCCAGCCGGCAAGTGCGGGCTTCCACCAGCGTGCAGCCCCCGATCGTCCTTGCGGCGTTTGCGCCTGGCTTTGCTATCGTCCTGCCCCAGGCCAACGGCCGGTACGAGCGCCTGCTCGAGTAGTGGCGCGGGCCGCCTGCGCGCGGCCTGATCACCTATACAAGTGGCGCGCGGCTTTGCGCATGCGCCTGTTTTCCACCGACAAGTTCAGGATATTCATATGTTCGGCGGCTTTGCCAAATCCCTCTTCGGCTCGTCCAACGATCGCCATGTGCGCCAGCTGCGCAAGATCGTGGACAAGATCAACGGCTTCGAGCCGACCATCCAGGCGATGAGCGACGACGAGTTGTACGACCAGACGGCCAAGTTTCGTTCCCGCCTGGCCGAGGGCGAAACGCTGGACAGCCTGCTCCCCGAAGCATTCGCGACCGTCCGCGAGGGTGCCAAGCGCGTGCTGGGCCAGCGTCACTATGACGTGCAGATGATCGGCGGCATCGTGCTTCACCGCGGCGAGATCGCCGAGATGCGCACGGGCGAAGGCAAGACGCTGGTGGCGACGCTCGCTTCCTACCTGAACGCACTCGAGGGCAAGGGCGTCCACGTCGTCACGGTCAACGACTATCTCGCCCGCCGCGACGCCGAATGGATGGGCCGCGTGCACCGCTTCCTCGGCCTTACCGTCGGCGTGATCGTGCCGAACCTGTCCGACGCGCAGCGCCGCGCCGCCTATCAGGCCGACATCACCTACGCGACCAATAACGAACTCGGTTTCGATTATCTTCGCGACAACATGAAGTATGATCGCAATGCGATGGTGCAGAGGCCCTTCAACTTCGCCGTCGTCGACGAGGTCGACTCCATCCTGATCGACGAAGCGCGCACCCCGCTGATCATCTCGGGACCGACCGACGACAAGTCGGAGCTTTACCTCTCCATCGATGCGGTGGTGAAGCGGATACCCGCCGACGCCTACGAGATCGACGAAAAGCAGCGTTCGGTGGTGCTGACCGAGGACGGCACCGAGACCATGGAACGGATGCTGGAGGAAGCGGGCCTGCTGGAAGGCGCCAATCTCTATGCGTTCGAGAACACGCAGGTCGTCCATCACCTCAACCAGGCGTTGAAGGCGAACCTCATCTTCAAGCGCGATGTCGATTACCTCGTAAAGGACGAAAAGGTCGTCATCATCGACGAGTTCACCGGCCGCATGATGGACGGCCGCCGCTGGTCCGACGGCCTGCACCAGGCTGTGGAGGCCAAGGAAGGCGTGAATATCGAGCCGGAGAACCAGACCCTCGCCTCCATCACCTTCCAGAACTACTTCCGCCTCTATCCCAAGCTCGGCGGCATGACCGGCACCGCGCTGACCGAGGCGCCGGAATTCTTCGACATCTACAAGATGAACGTTGTCACCATCCCGACCAACGTGCCGGTGCAGCGGAAGGATGACGAGGACGAGTTCTACAAGAATATCCAGGACAAATTCGCGGCGATCACGCAGGCGATCAAGGAGAAGGCCGAGATCGGGCAGCCTATTCTGGTCGGCACCGTTTCGATCGAGAAGTCCGAGATGCTGTCGGAATTTCTCCACAAGGAAGGCGTCACCCACAATGTGCTGAACGCCAAGCACCATGAGAAGGAAGCGCATATCGTTGCGCAGGCCGGACGGCTCGGCGCGGTCACCATCGCCACCAACATGGCCGGCCGCGGCACCGACATCCAGCTCGGCGGCAATCTCGAATTCCGGATGAGCGACGAATATCCGGACCTCGTCGAAGGATCGCCAGAATATGAGGCGCATGCCGAAACGATCCGCGCTGAGATCGCGGCCGAAAAGCAGGCCGTGCTGGCGGCGGGCGGGCTGTTCGTGCTGGGCACCGAGCGCCACGAGAGCCGCCGCATCGACAACCAGCTGCGCGGCCGCTCGGGCCGCCAGGGCGACCCCGGCCTCAGCCGCTTCTACCTGAGCCTCGACGACGATCTGCTGCGCATCTT
>CAKTCN010000045.1 GCA_934539295.1 uncultured Allosphingosinicella sp. | reverse complement strand
GACTTGGCGATTTCCGGTTCCGCCACCGTCGAGCTCGAGGATGCGGCAGGCGCTGTCCACCAGCATCATGTCCCGGCAGGTGGCGGCTGGCTGCACCTCAGCGTGCGCATTCACCCGAATTTTGGCTGCCAGGCCGACGCAGTGGTGACCGATCGTCCCGACCATCAGGCCGGGGCGAAGATCGGTGAGCACGATGTCGGCATCCGCTTCCAGCCGTTCTTCCTTGCGGGCGCGCCGAACCCGCCTGACCTGGCCGGCAAGGGGCTGTTCGCGCGGGGACTGCATTTTTCCGGACTGGTTACGCCCGGCAATATCCTCTTGTCGTGCGAATGCGACAGGTGCGCGCGGACTTTCATTGCCCGCTCGTTCCATGCCGGGTTTTCGAACTCGGCCTATTTCTACTCAGGGTCGGGCCGGTACACGCTCATCATGGACGATACCGTGAACGGTGCCCCTGCGCCCCTGTCCGACCCCGATCCGACAGCGCTCGTCGCATTGGAACAGCGCTTGCCCGCTGCCCCCGACGGCACTCGATACGCCTATTCAAATCCTTTCCGTTGCCCCCACTGCGCCGCACCATATGTCGACTTTGCAGCGCATCCGCAGCAGCGCGCGGGCGAATATTACGGCCTCTATCTTCCGGATGCCCCGCCAATCTACTTCCGAGAGGCAGATGCGGACGAACAGGCCCGTAACGAGCCGACATAATCTATCGGGTCAGGTTCTACGTGCAGAAGATCTCATCCGATCAGCGATGAGCGGATCTTGTTGCCCGGCTGATCAGGCCATGAGGTTCTGCCACTCGGACAGCGAAGCGTGCAGTTTGTGCAATCGTCAGGACCCATGTTGCAATTGCCAAATGGCACGCTGCACCGCACAAAGGACGTGCCTTTCAGGCATCCTCTCCTAAGACTTTTACGGCCAGTCCTTTTTTGGGCTGGCCTTTTTTTTGGCCGCGGCTATCAAGGCCGGGCTACGGCTTGAGCTTCTAACAAGAACAAAGTCGTGGAGAGCTGCCGCCGTTGAATCGGCAACAGGCTCGCCGTAGCGCCTTTTTCCTTTGATTTCCGCCGTTTAGAGCTGCTTTTCGTAGATGCGGTAGGTCTTGTTGACCTTGCTGTCGATCGTCTCGGCGATCGAGCGCATGCCCTGATTGTCGTCCAGGATCCAGCCGATCTCAGCCCGAGTCGAACCATAGTTCGCGATGGCGGCGCGGCGGATATATTCGATCATCATGAAGGCGAGCTGGCTGGCCACGCGCGAAGATTGCAGCCGGCGCAGCACGCCCATTAACGGCACGCGCATGGTGCGGACCTGGGGCTTGCGCAGGCGCCAGAGCAGCTTGACCCAGCCGAAGGGGAAGAGGCGCCCGTCGAGATCGCGGGTCAGCTCGTTCAGGTCGGGCAGGGTGATCATGAAGGCGACGGGTTCGCCGTCCAGTTCAGCGATGCGGATCAGGTCCTCGAACACAATCGGCTTCAGCTTCTTGCCGGCATAGGCGATCTCGCCATCCGTCAGCGGCACGAAACCCCAATTATCGCCCCAGGCGTCGTTGAGGATGCCGAGGATCAACGCCGCTTCCTCGTCGAAGCGCGACTTGTCGACCTTGCGGATGTTGATGCGGCCGCCGCGCTCGCCACTCTGGACGATGCGCTGGACGAGCGGCGGCATGGCCTGCGTGATGTCGAGCTCGTAGGTGTACAGATCCTTGACGCCAGCATAGCCCAGGCCTTCGATCCAGGCGCCATATTCGGGGCGATGGTGGCCCATCATCACCGTAGGCGCGTGATCGGCGCCGTCGACCAGCAGGCCGGGCTCGTCCCACACGGAGAGGCTGAACGGGCCCATGGCGCGCGTCATGGCCTTCGCGCGCAGCCATTGCTCGGCATGACCGACGAGCGCTGCTGCCGCGCCCGCATCCAGCGCCTCCAGCATGCCCCAATGTCCCGTGCCTGCTCCGCCGCCCTGCTCAGCCGGCATGGCCAGGACGAGGCGGTCGACCTGTGCGGAGATCCGCCCCACTACCACGCCGCCGCGCCGCGCGAGGAAGAAGGCGGCGTCCGCATGTTCGAACCACGGGTTCCGCGCCGGGGTGATAAGGCCCACGACCTCGTCCTTCAGCGGCGGCACCCAATGCGGGTCGCCGGCATAGACCGTCCATGCGAAATCAACGAAGGCCTTGCGGTCGGCCTTGGTCTCGACCGGATGGATGGTGATGGCGCTCATGTCCCAAGTCCTTCAGGCGGCGCGTGCGGCCTGTTCACGAGAAACGAAATCCCGCCGTTCCCATGGGGAGCGGCGGGACAGTGGCTTTCTTCATGGGACAACATGGCCGCATCGCGGCATGCTTCCCAACCCTTCAACGACCCCGGGTTTCCGCCGCACTTACATAGGTGAGGCAGATTCGCGAGGTATCAATCCTCCCCGCGACGGCGCGGGTGACCGGTGGCGACGCCGCCGGACAATTCCGAGACCTTAGGCCATTTTGCCGCAACTTCGGACGTGTAGCCGAGGTTGAACACGGTCGGGCTCTTCTTCGGGCGCTCCGAACGGTCGTAATGCGTGCCGAACAGCTTGTCCCAGAAGAAGGTGGTGATGCCGTAATTGCCATTCTCGTCATGAAAATGGTGGGCCATGTGCTTCTTCTTCATCTCGGCCAGCCACTTGGACTTGGGCTTGTAGGCGAGATGCTGGATGCAGTGGCAGAATTCGTAGAAGCAGGTGGTGAGCAGGCCGGTCGCAAAGGCAATCGCCGCGCCGCCCTGTCCGCCGATCAGGTAGCCGAGCGGCGCTGAGGCGATGGCGATCGCCGGCAAGGTGGTGTGCAACGCACCGAACAGCACCTCGAGATGGTTCGGATCCTGATGGTGGTCGTAATGGATGCGCTTCCAGGTGGAGGCGAGCACCGGCACCTTGAACATCCAGCGGCTGTGCAGCACCCAGCGATGCAGCACGTACCAGACGAGCGGGTAGGCGAGCGCGGCCACGACCACTGCCGCCACCGTCTGCAGCAGCGGCGCCGGACGCCAGGCGTAGAAGCCGATCGCCGCGATGCTGAGCAGGAAATAAGCAATGATCGCCGGATACTGGACGTAAGCCACGACCAGTTCCTTCAGCGTCATCTTGTCGAGATGGTGCGACCGGTTCCAGAATCCCGGACGAACCGCATGCGCGAGTTTCACTTCGAATATCCCCAAATTCTGGCACCCGGGCCATGCCGATGTGCAAGCCGGCCTTGTGCCGGACGATATGTGACCGCCTAGTGAACATGCAATAAGGCGGAAGTTGGACGCAAGCTTCGCGCTTTGTCGCCATCGCTCCGCTTTGCCGACGCGCTGTGGCCGGAAAGCGACGGTCCGGCGTCCTGCCGGCCCGAAGTTCACGCAAACTTCACACCTAGTCGGGGGTATTTTGGATCATAAGTGTTCCGGCAGAGGCGCGGCTGGACGATCCCCCGAAGCGGAGCTTAGCCTGCACCTGCCGCTGTAGGAAAGCGCCAGCGGAGGGGCGGTGCGGCATGCCGGCGCCCGCCCGTGACCGGCGCGAGATGCTGTAATCGATCCTGATCCGCACCCATGTGCCCACCAGATGGCGTCCCCCGATGCGCGGCGGGCGGACCTGGAATTCCCAGGCAGCGGCAAGGATCGACCGGTTGATCCGGGAGCCGCGGGGATATTCCTCCAACGCAACGCAATCCTCCACCCGGTAATCGGGCGCGGTGCGGCAGGCGATCATGCCCCAGCCCGGGCCCTGCGCCGTTGACAGATAGTCGCCCAGCATCTTGTCCGCGGGCTCGCGATACCAGGCGGCGGCATAGAGCGGCTCGCCATTGGGCATGGTTCCGACTCGCTCCGTATCGCGCACCATCGCGCTGCCGCCCTTATTGGGTGGGCCGTAAAACTGCCGGGGCGGCGCAGGGGTGCGGGCTGGGGCCGCGGGAGTCGGGGGAGCCGCAGGCGCTGCCGGAGTCGGGATGGGGACCCGTGCGGGCGGCGGCGCCGGCTGGTCCGGCACAGGCTCGGCCGGTCGGGGCGGCAGTTCGGTCGGCTGAGGCGGACGCGGCTGTTCGGGCGAGGGCGGTTGCTGCGGCTGCGGCTCCTGCGGCTGCTCGGGTGAGGGAGGCGCCGGATCGGGGCCAGCCTCGCGGGAGGCTTCGGGAGAGAGAGTCACCACCGTGACATTGCTTTTCGGATCGCCGGGCGGTGCTTCGATGCCGAGCGATAGCAGGATCAGCAGCAGCAGCAACTCGACCAGCAAGGCCAGCCCAAGCCCGATCACGCGGCGTCCCTCTATCGCGGCGCGAAGACGTGCGATCAAAGGCTGGGGTGGGGCAGGGCGGGGCTGGAGCAAGCGCGTTTCGTCACGGCGTTCTCAGGGCCATGTGCCCGAGACCTAGGAGGGCTTTCATATCGCCGTGGAGCACGAGAGACAAGCGAGGTGGCCGGCGAGCGAGATTGACGCGGGGAAGCTACTCTTCGGTGCGGATGAGGACGGTTTCCCCGATCAGCGCGAACAGGAAGAAGGGACCCCAGGCGGAAAGCCAGGGCGGGTAGGCACCGAGATTGCCCATGGCGAGCGCGAAATTGTCGGCGACGAAGAAGGCGAAGCCCAGCGCCATGCCGATCACCGCGCGCACGAACACCTGGCCCGATCGTGCCAGGCCGAAAGCGGCGACCGCGGCAAGCAGCGGCATCAGGACAGATGACAAGGGACCTGAGAATTTGTGCCAGAGATTGGCCTCGAGCGAACGGGTCTCGCGCCCGGCGGCGCGCAACTGGCCGATGGACGTGGACAGGGCGGCAAAACCCTGTTCGTTGGGGTCCACGGCGGCGAGGGTGAACTGGTCGGGCGTTACGCCCTGCCCCGCGATCAGGCTTGCCGCCTGTGCCACGCGGGCGGCGGTGACATCGGTGACTCGGGCGTTGGCGAGGCGCCAGGCGCCGCCTTCGGGGACACCGCGCTCGGCATCGATGATGCGGGTGAGGATGCCGTCCTGCCGTTCATGAATGGTGATGCCGGACAGCCGGGTATTCGCCCCTTCACCGCGCACCTGCCGCGCAAGGACGAGGTCGTCGCCCTGGCGGACCCAGACGTTGGTGTGAATGTCCGTGTCGGGCGGGATCGGGCCGTATTTCACGTCCTCCCACGCATCCAGCGTGGCCGTGGCACGGGTCACGATGCGTTCGTTGAACATGAAGGATATGCCCGCGACCGCGAGGCTCGCGACCATCAGGGGGGCAATGATCTGGTGCGCCGAGATGCCGGCCGCCTTCATGCTGACGATCTCGCTATTCTGATTGAGGGCGGTCAGGGTGATGAGCGTACCCAGCAGGATGGCAAAGGGCAGGAAGCGGGCGATGAGCTGCGGCACGCGCAGCGATGCATAACGCCACAATTCGGCATCGCCGTTGCCCGGATAGGCGAGGATCTTGCCGCTCTGCCCGAGCAGGTCGAGCATCATCAGGATGAGCACGAGCGCGCCCAGCACGGCGATGCTGCGCAGCAGGAACGTCTTGGCGAGGTAGAGCGCGATCCGCTTGGACGGGAAAAGGCGGCTGATCATTCGGCGGGCACCAGCGGGCGGCGGCGGGCGCGGCGGCCGAAGCCGAGCAGGCGCCCCACCATCTTGCCCAGTTTCGAGAAGACGCGTTCGAGCGCACCGATCGGCTGGCCGCCAGGCTTGTGCGCCAGCGTCCAGTACATCCACACGATCAGTGCGCCGAATATGAAGAAGGGGATCCACAGGGCGAGCGCGGGATCGAAGCGGCCCTGCGCGCCCATCTGCTCGGCATATTGATTCACCTTGTGGTAGGTGACGATCATCACGATGCCGATGAAGATGCCGAGGCCAGACGTGCTGCGCTTGGGCGGCACGGCGAGCGACACGGCGAGGAGGGGGAGGAGCAGCATCATCGCCACCTCCACCATGCGGAAGTGGAAGTTGGCACGCACGGCATTGCGCCGCTCATCCTCCAGCATGCCCGATTTGCCGAGGCGGACCAGTTCGGGAATGGTCAGTTCCTCGTCATTGGAGCGGCTTCGGAAGCTTTCGATCGCCGGAAGGTTGATGGGCAGGTCGTAGCTCTGGAAGCTCAACACGCGCAGCGAGGCATTGTTGGGTTCGGTATGGACCAGCCGGCCATTGCGCAGACGAAGGATGATGGTGTTGGGATCGTCGGTCGCCATGAAGGTGCCGAGGTCGGCCGTGACCGCCACGGTGCGGCCGCTCGATGCCTCGGCCCGCGCGAAGACACCGTGCAGGCGGGCGCCTTGCTCGCTGCTCTGGTCCACACGCAGGGTCAGCCGTTCACCCAGCTTGTTAAATTCGCCCACCCGGATGGAAGCCCCGAGCGCACCGGAGCGCAGGTCGAAGTTGAGGCCTTCATAGGCATATTCGGCGCGGGGCTGAATGAAGCCCACGATGGCGAGGTTCACCGCCATGAGCGCGAACGCGAACATGTAGGGAACGCGCAGCAGCCGGCCGTAGCCAAGGCCAACACCGCGCAGGGAATCGAGTTCGGACGAGAGGGCGAGCTTGCGGAAGGCGAGCAGGATTCCGAGCATCAGGCCGATCGGGATACCGAGGCCGAGATATTCGGGGATCATGTTGGCCAGCATCTGGAACACGACGCGCACCGGCCCGCCTTCGCTCACCACGAAGTCGAACAGGCGCAGCATCTTGTCGAGCACCAGCAGCATGGCGGCAAGCGTCAGCGTGCCTGCCAAAGGCACGGCGATCAGGCGGACCATGTAGCGGTCGACGAGCGTGCTCAAAACCAATTTTGTCGTTCCATCACCACAATTTGGCCGCAAGCCCGGTCCATATGGGCAAACGAAAAGGGGGCTCAAGGCTACAGGCGCCGCGCCTTGTCGCTGGCGCGGCTATACCCGCTAGGAGTGGATGGGTCATGTACAAATCTCTTTCGATCGCCGCCCTTGTCGGCGCTGTCTCGCTGGCCGCCATACCGGCTGCGGCGCAGGCTGCGCTCGGCCCGGACGCCGCCGCCTGCGAGGCGGGATCGGGCAAATCGGCTTTCCTGGTCAATGTTTCGGGCTTCAAGGCGCAGACCGGCCGCGTTCGCGTGCAGGTATATGGTAGCGATCCTTCCGAATTCCTGGCCAAGGGTGCGAAGCTGCGCCGCATTGACCTGCCGGTCACCGCAACGCGCATGCCGGTGTGCATCGTCGTGCCATCGGCTGGCACCTATGCGATCGCGGTGCGTCACGACGTCAAGGGCAACGGTTCCGACTGGAACGACGGCGGCGGATTCTCCAACAATCCGAAGCTTTCGCTAACCAACCTCAAGCCGAGCCACGCCAAGGCAGCGGTGTCGATCGGCCGCGGCGTGAAGCCGGTCGACGTGGTGCTGCAATATCGCCAGGGCCTGTCCATCGGCCCGATCAAGCGCGGCTAACCATGGCCCGCGTCGCCCTTCTGTCCAACCCGCGCTCAACCGGCAACCGTTCGCTGTTGCCGCGGGTGCGCAGCTTTTGCGCCGAGCACCAGGACATTTTCCACTATGAGGTGGAGGATGTGGAGCAGATCGGCGCCGCGCTCGCCACCATCGCGCGGGTGAAGCCCAAGGTGCTGGTCATCAACGGCGGCGACGGAACGGTGCAGGCGGCGCTGACCGAGCTTTATCACGGCGATCATTTCAAGGGTGCGCCGCCACCCGTCGCGGTGCTGCCGAACGGCAAGACCAACCTGATAGCGCTCGACCTTGGGGCTGTCGGCGATCCGCTGGAGGCACTGGCCCGCGTGTTGGAGCTCGCCAAGTCCGATCTGGACGGACATGTGGTGCAGCGCGAGTTGATCTCCCTCTCGGCAGGGGAGGGAAACGGGCGCGCAGTGCTGGGCATGTTCCTGGGCGCGGCCGGGCTTGCCGACACGATGCTTTACTGCCGTCACAAGATCTATCCGCTCGGCCTTCCCAACGGGGTCAGCCACGCGCTGACGATGGTGGCGACCCTGTTCTCGCTCGCATTCGGGCTGACGGGCAAGTTCCTGCCGCCCATGCCGGCACCGGTACGCGTGTCGGTGGTGCGCGACGGGCAGCTGCAAGGGCGTTTTGCGCTGTTGATGGTGACCACGCTGGAGAAGCTGCTGCTGGGCAGCCACACGCCGCAGGGCGGGGGCATGCAGCTGATGGCGGTGGAGCGGCGCGCTGTGCCGCTGATGCGGGCGCTTGTGGCGGCGGTGCGCGGGACTTTGGGGCTGCACAGGCTGAAGGGCGTGCATCTGGAGCGCGGCGACGAGATCAAGATCGAGGGCAAAGCGACCCGCGTGATCCTGGACGGCGAGCTGTTCCAGGCGAACGAGAACCACCCGATCATCCTCAAGAGTAGTTCGCCGATTCCGTTCCTGCGCCTCGCCGCCTAAGGCAGCCCGATGTCCGACAATCTGAAGCAATTGGTGGCTGCCGAGCTTGGCGAGCCGGTCCAGCCGGTCGTCACTGCCATGGCGGAAGCGATTGCCGCCCAATATGGCGCGGCGGCACGTGCCGTGCTGTTCTACGGGTCGTGCCTTCGCACGGCCGAGCTCGACGGCATGATGCTGGATTTTTACCTGATCGTGTCCGATTACCGGGCGGCTTATGTAAAGAGCTGGCTGGCAAGCGCAAACCGGCTGATCCCGCCCAACGTGTTCCCGTTCGAGCATGCGGGCATGGCCGCCAAATATGCGGTGTTGAGCGAGGCCGACTTCCGGCGCGAGTGCGGGCCGCAGGCGCGTACCGTTTCGGTGTGGGCGCGCTTTGCCCAGCCGTCGCGACTGGTGTGGGCCGCGGACGATGCGGCGCGTGAGAAGGTGCACGACAGCGTCGCGCTGGCGGCACCGACCCTGCTGTCCTACGCGCTGCCGATGTCGGACAGTGCGGACAGCCTGGAGGTTTGGCGCAAGGGCTTTGCGTTGACCTACACGTGCGAACTGCGTGCCGAGCGCAAGGACCGGTCATCCTCGATCGTCGATGCGGATCCGGAGCGTTACCGCCGCTTCGGCGGGGCGGCGCTGCCTGCCGGCGCCGACATGTCGCGCGCGGCGGGGGAGCGGTTGTGGAAACGGCTGCGGCGCACCGGCAAGCGCACCACCGTGCTGCGGCTGTTAAAGGCGAGCGGGACTTTTGCGGGCGGGATCGACTATCTCGCCTGGAAGATCAACCGCCATGCCGGCACCGACATCCGGATCACGCCGTGGCAGCGGCGACACCCCTTGCTGGCGGCAACTACTCTGCTGCCGCGCTTGCTGAAGCGCGGCGCGGTTCGCTGAAGCCGAGGGCAGCGGCGACGGCCTCGGCGAGGGCGGAGACGGTGAAGGGTTTGCGCAGCAGGTCGTAGCCGCTGAGGTCCACCGCCTCGCCTGCATCGCCGACATAGCCAGTCACGAACAGGACGGCCGTCGCGGGATATTCGCGCGCCAGGATACGGACGAGTTCGGGACCCGTCATGCCCGGCATCATCACGTCGGTGATGACCAGGTCGACGGGCTGTTCGCGCATGATGGCCAGTGCCTCTTCGCCCCCCGCGCAGGCGCGCGGGCGATAACCGAGTTCCTCCAGTGCGCTGACCGTGGAGCGGCTGACCCGCGGATCATCTTCGACCACGACGATGGACGTCCCTTCGACCGCCTGCTCGAAGGCAGAGATGCGAGCGCTCTGGGCGGCGCCTGCCACGGCGGTGCGGGTGGAGCGCGGAAGGTAGAGGGCGACGGTGGTGCCCACACCCACGGAGGATTCCACCGTGACGTCTCCGCCCGACTGGCGCGCGAAGCCGAAGATCTGGCTGAGGCCGAGGCCAGTGCCCTTGCCGACCGGCTTGGTGGTGAAGAACGGCTCGAACACCTTTTCCAGATGCTCGGGCGCGATGCCGCTGCCGGTATCACCCACGGAGATGCGCACATATTCGCCGGGCGCGAGGCTCGCCACTTCCCCGGGGGTCAAGCGGACGTTCTCCACGCCGATGGTGATGCGGCCTTCGCCCTCCATCGCGTCGCGCGCGTTGACGGCGAGGTTCAGGATGGCGTTTTCCAGTCCGCTGCGGTCGGCCCAGATCTGCCAGTCATCATCGGGCAGGATGGTGCGCACCTCGATCCGCTCGCCGATCGTGCGGTCGACAAGGTCGAGCATGCCGTCCACCAGCCCCGCGGCCGAGATCGCTTCGGGCAGGAGTGCCTCCGCGCGGGAAAAGGCAAGCAGGCGCCGGGTGAGCGCCGCTGCGCGATTGGCGCCTTCCATCGCACTGTCGAGATGCGGCTCGACATCCGTGCGCGGGCCGGAAAGGCGGCGCCGCGCGATGTCGAGGCCGCCGACCACCACGGCCAACATGTTGTTGAAGTCGTGCGCGATGCCGCCGGTGAGCTGCCCGACCGCCTCCATCTTCTGCACCTGGCGAAGCTGTGCCTCGGCCGCCTCGCGCTCCGCGGCCTCGGCGCGGAGGCGCTCATTGGCGTCGCTGAGTTCGCGGGTGCGTGTCCGCACCGCTTCCTCCAGCGCGGATGCGCGGCCGGCCTCACTGTCCGCCTCGGCCTGGGCGATGAGCTGGTCGTTGAGCGCGCGATAGGCCATGGCGCCGAACACCACCGCACCGAAGCCTACCAGCACGGCGACCCAGCCAAGCCAATCGGTCATGCGTTCCGCCTCGGCCGCGAAGATGCCGGTCTCGCGGCGGCGCTCGGCCATGGTGGCGCGTTCCTGCGTGGCGATCTGGTCCAGCTTGCTGCGGATGGAGGGTACGGTTTCCGAGCGGCCGGCGTGCCAGAAATAGGAGGGACCGTCGCTGCCGCGCTTGGCCACGGCGGCTGCCGCGGCGGGCGCGAGCTCCTTGCCGCGGCGATCATAGAGCTCCTTGAGCTCGCCGACGGCCTTCACCTGCGCGGCGTCGCGGCGGACCAGGCGCTGAAGTTGCCCAATCTGGCGGCCGGCATTCTGCCATTCGGCCGAATAGGTATAGCCGGACGTTTCCACCTGCTCGTCCAGCACGAAACGGCCCAAAGCCGCCTCGGCGCGCGACAAGGTCGCGTCCAGCGATCGGGTAAGCAGCATCACGTCCTGAGTGTGCCGTTCCCAGCCCAGCGCCTCGTCGCGCTGCCGGTTGGTGAGGGTCACCATCGCAACCAGCGCGATAAGGAGCAGGGTCGCGAGCAACGCGCCTGCGCCGGCCCAGCCGCGCCGCCAGCTGCCCGAAGGCATGCCGTCCTGAGCTTCGTCTGCCATGGGTCGAGCCTAGAACTTAACCCGGACTATTGGAACCCGCCGCCTTGGCTGCGCGGCGGGCGGCGCCACGCAATCTATTGGATGCAGCCGGCGATCTTGCCCGCGGCGGCGAAGCGCTCGAGGATGAGGTCGACCTGTTCGTCGCTATGTTCGGCGCAAAGCGAGCAGCGCAGCAGGAACATGCCCGCCGGCGTCGCAGGCGGACGCGCCATGTTGACGTAGACGCCTTGCTCCAGCAGCGCCTGCCAGATCACCACCGCGCTCTGCTGGTCGGGCAGGACGATGGCGATGATGGCGCTTTCCGCCTCGCGGGTGGCGATGTTGTAGCCGAGATCGCGCAGGCCCTGGTGAAGGCGGCGCGAATTCTTCCACAGATGCGCGCGCTTGTCGCCCGCGTGCATCAGCTTGCGGATCGAGGTCGCGGCGGTCGCGACCACGCTTGGCGGCAATGACGCGGTGAAGACGTAAGGGCGGCAGACGAGGCGCAGCACCTCGAACTTCGAGTGGTTCGACACGACGAAGCCGCCGACCGTGCCGACAGACTTCGAGAAGGTGCCGACAACGAAGTCGACATCTGCCTCGACGCCCGCTTCCTCGAACACGCCGCGACCGTTCGCGCCGAAGAAGCCCATGCCATGGGCTTCGTCCACGACGATCATGGCGCCGTGCTTCTTCGCGACTGCGACCATCTCGGCCAGCGGCGCGATGTCGCCCAGCATCGAGTAGACGCCTTCCAGGACGACGAGCTTGCCCGCATCCTTGGGCAGGCGGCCGAGGCGCTTGTCGAGATCCTCGACGCTGTTGTGGCGAAAGCGCACGATCTGCGCGTCGCCCAGGAAACAGCCGTCATAGATGGAGGCATGGCTGTCCGCGTCGAGGATGATGTAGTCATCCTTGCCGGCGATGGTCGACATGAGGCCGAGATTGGCCTGGTAGCCGGTCGAGAAGACCATGGCACCCGACGTGCCGTAAAATTCCTTCAGCGCGTCCTCGCACGCCTTGTGGCCCTGATAGGTGCCGTTCAGCACCCGGCTTCCGGTCGTGCCCGCTCCGAATTCGTCCAGCGCCTGCTTGCCCGCGGCGACCACGTCGGGGTCGAAGGTCATGCCCATGTAATTGTAGGTGCCGAGCAGGATCGTCTCCTTCCCCCCGATCACCGCGAGGGTGGGGGAGAGAACCTGGTCCATCACGATCGCATAGGGATCGCGCACGCCGGTATCGAGCAAGGCCTGCCGCTCCGCGATGAGCGGATCGAACTTGGAGAACAGGTCGCGGCCCGTGCCGTCCAGCGGCTGGGCGGCGGGATCGTCGGGGAGGGAGGCTGCTTCGGTCATTTCATCTGTCTCATTCCCGTTCGCGTCGAGCTAGCCGAGAATGGGAAGCCTCGGCTTCGTTCGGCCGCGTGTCTCGACTTCGCTCCACACGAACGGTCTAGGGGTTGAAGAGGGAGGCAGGCTCAGCCGTCGTTCCGCAAGGCTTCCACCGCATCCACCAGCTGGCCGACCGTTTCGATTTCCGCCTGCTGGTTCATGGTGATGAGAATGTCGAATTCGTCCTCCACCGACGCCACGAAATCCATGACGATCAGGCTGTCCCATTCCAGGTCGTTGGCGAAGCTGGTCGTCTCGTCCAGCGCGATGCCCTTCTTGTTGAAAGGCTCGATCAAGGCCTTCACCTTGTCGAAGGTCTCTTCTCTGTCGGTCATCGCCGTTCCTTAGTGAATGTGACGCCCTTATGCCAAGCGATTAGGGCCATAAGGCGGCGCGTTTTCAGCGCAGCCAGCCTTGATCGAGGTACCAGCGCGCGGTGTCGGCCAGGCCTTGCCGCGTGTCGATGGCAGGTTGCCACAAGGCGGACGGCGGGCGTCGGTCGGCGGTGACCACCCAGTCCGGATGGCAGAAATAACGAACCCGATCCGCCGTGAGCTTGGCCTTGTCGCCGCGCAGCAAGGTTTCGAGGCGCGAGGCGACCTGCATGACCGGCTGCGGCATGGACACGGGCAGCGCCGACCGGCCGAAGGCACGACCCAGCGTGCGGGCGAAGAGCCGATGTTCCCATCCGCCTTCCCGTCCATCGTCGGGCTCATAGGTCCGGCCGTAGCTGTCCGGCGCCGCGATTGAATCGAGGATGAGGCGACACAGATCGTCGACATGGATGACGGAGAAGTGGCCACGCGGCGGCAGGGCGACGATCCCGCGCCGCGCCATGCGAAACAGCTCGAGCGTCTCGCGATCACCGGGGCCGTAAATGGCGGGCGGGCGGATGATCGTCCAATCGAGCGCCGAGGCCGTGACCACGGCTTCGGAGCCGGCCTTCGATCGGCCATAATCGGACAGGTCGGGCTCCCGCGCGGAGAGCGAGGAGATGTGGATGAAGCGGCGAACCTTCTGCGCGGCGGCGGCATCTACCACTGCCTGCGTTCCGCCGATGTTGACGGCCTCGAATGCGGCACGCGTTCCGCTGATCAAGCCGGCAATGTGGATCACCGCATCGGCGCCGCGGACGAGCTCGGCCAGGCTTGCCGGATCGTCGAGCGCGCCTTCGATCCACGTCACCTTGCCCGAGGGCGACTGCGGGCGGCGGGTCAGGGCGCGGATCGCCAGGCCCCGCTCGGCCGCCAGGTCGAGCAGCCGCCGACCGACGAAGCCGGTCCCGCCCGTGACTGCCAGGGTCATACGCCAGGTCCTCCCGGTCGGGCGGAGGGTGCCGTCAGAGCGGGGACCATGTTTCTTCTTCGGCTTCCTCGTCCTTTTCCTCGTCGAGATATTCAAGGATGGTGTCGAGCACCGGTTCGATGCCGGTCGCGGCCGCGCCGGAGGTGACGAAAGGCCGCTGACCGCATTCCTCCTCCAACTCGGCGAGGAGCGCCTCGATCAGTTCGTCGTCGAGCGTGTCGGCCTTGTTCAGGGCCACGATCTCCGGCTTGTCCTCCAGGCCCGAACCATAGGCGTCGAGTTCGTCGCGCACGATGCGATAGGCTTCGGCCACATCCTCGTTATTGGCGTCGACCAGGTGGAGCAGCACCCGGCAGCGCTCGATATGACCGAGGAAGCGATCGCCGATGCCGGCACCGTCAGCAGCGCCCTCGATCAGGCCGGGAATGTCCGCCATCACGAACTCACGGCCGCGATGCGACACCACGCCCAATTGCGGGTGGATCGTGGTGAAGGGATAGGCGCCGACCTTCGCCTTGGCATTGGTGACGGCGTTGATGAAGGTGGACTTGCCGGCATTGGGCAGCCCGACGAGGCCCGCGTCGGCGAGCAGCTTGAGGCGCAGCCAGACCCAGGCTTCGTCGCCCGGCCAGCCCGTGCCGTGCTGGCGCGGGGCGCGGTTCGTGGACGTCTTGTAGCTGGCATTGCCGCGACCGCCGTCGCCGCCGCGCAGGAAGATCTCGCGCTGGCCCGCCTTGGTGAAGTCCAGCAGCACATGCTCCTTGTCTTCGGACAGGACCTGCGTGCCGACGGGCACCTTGATGACGAGGTCGTCGGCGCCTGCGCCGGTCTGGTCGCGGCCTGCGCCGCCCTTGCCGCGGGACGCCTTGAAATGCTGGGTGTAGCGAAAGTCGATCAGGGTATTCAGCCCCTCGACCGCTTCGAAGATGATGTCGCCGCCCTTGCCGCCATTGCCGCCGTCAGGGCCGCCATATTCGATATATTTCTCGCGCCGGAAGCTGACCGCGCCGGGGCCGCCGGTGCCGGAGCTGACGTAAATCTTTGCCTGGTCTAGAAAATGCATGCGGCCCTTTACGGCGCGGAGCCGGGTTTCGCCAGTGCGACAAGGCTGATCAGCTGCGCGCGGGCGATCTCGCGTGCCTTGCCGCGGTCGAAATGCAGCGCGTTGGCAACCGGCGCGCCCACCAGCGAATCGCCCGCGGCCATGAGGAGCAGCATCAAAGTGCTTTCGCGCAACGGACGCCCGTCCGCGCCGGGGGCAAGCTGATCGACCAGCAACTCGATTGCCTTCAGCACGGGGTCGAGCGCGTCTTCGTTGCCGGACAGGATCATCCAGGCAGCCAGTGCGCCCGCGCCTTCCTTGTCGAAGGCGTCGAAGATCCGCTCCACGATCTCGCCCGGGTCGGCCTCGCCCGTACGGCTGCGGGTGACTGCCTGCGCGATACCGAGCGACACACGGCCGGCGATGTGGGTGGCGAGGCTCGCCTGCAGGCCCGATGCCGAACCGAAATGGTGAAGGAGGTTGGCGTGGGTGCGATCGATCCGGCCGGCGACAGCCTTCAGCGTCACCGCCTGCGGGCCTGCCTCGATCAGCAAGGCGCGGGCTGCCTCTAAGGCAGCAAAACGGCTTTCTTGCTGCGTGAGTCGGGCGCGATTAATTGACATGGGTGTAAGTAGTCGCCATCAGTTTTTCGAGGAGATACATGATGGTGCGCGAAACGACACCCTCCGACTTGACGATCACACCGCGCGACCGGCGCTTTGGCCGCGGCACGCGCCAGGCGCGTTGGTGGCTAGGCGGCGATCCGATCGGCACCGCGCTCTACAATGCGCTGTCGGCGACCTTCCCCAAAGGTGAGGCCTTCTTCGTCGAGAGCGTGCGGGCGTTTCGCGACGGTGCGGCGGCCAAGCTGGCAGGCGAGATCCAGGCGTTCGTCAAACAGGAAGTGATGCACAGCCGCGAGCATGTGGCGTTCAACAAGAGAGCGCTGGAGGCCGGATACGACATGCGCCGGCTGGATGCGGACGTTGACAGACGGCTGGCGATCGTACGCGACAAGCCGCCGATTGCGAGCCTCGCCGCAACGATCGCTCTGGAGCATTTCACCGCCATTCTGGCGCATGAATTGCTGCGCGAACCGAAGCACCTGGAGGGCGCCGACCGCGAATCGGCCGCTCTGTGGCGTTGGCACGCGATCGAGGAGATCGAGCACAAGGGCGTGGCCTTCGACACCTGGCTGCATGCAACGCGCGGCTGGTCGCGTTACCGGCGATGGTCGGTGAAGGCGCGCGTGATGTTGCTCGTCACGCACAATTTCCTGGTGGATCGCACGGTTGGCACGCTGGAATTGCTGCGGCAGGACGGAATCACGGGGCCGAAGGCATGGGCGCGGCTGTTCTGGTTCGCGTTCGTGCGGCCGGGCATGCTGCGCAAGATATTGGGCGCGTGGGTGAGCTACTTCCTGCCGGGTTTCCACCCGTGGAACCATGACGATCGCAGACTGATCGAGCGGGCGGAGAAGCAGCTGGTGGCCGAAGGGGCGCCTGCCTTCGCCTAAGAGCTGAGCCGGGGGGCTGAGGAGCGCCGGGCGGAGTCGACAGGCTTCGCCCGGCGTTTTGTTTTGTCGGAGGGATATCGTGAATCCCTTCGTCGTTGCGAGGAGCCCTTCGACGACGCCTGCGGCGTCGCTCAGGATAAACTGCCGCTTTGCGGCAGCGACGAAGCAATCCAGACTTCATCAAGTCAGCACTGGATTGCTTCGCTCCGCTCGCAATGACGGAGAGAGGGGGGGTGGTTGAAGCCGTTACGCCGCCATCACCGCGAAGTTGAAGGCGCTGCGTTGCGCACAGGCAGCTTCCAGATCCTCGGCACCGCCCTCGCTCCCGCCGAAGTCCAGCGACAATTCGCGGCACATCGCCGCCGTGCCGCGCCCGGCGCTGAAGCGCGGGCGGACGCGGCCGGTGGGGTTGAAGCCGAGCTTCGCCAGCACGCGCGCGGAGGCGGGATTGTCGAGGAAGTGGCCGGCGACGAGGCGCGGCAGGCGCAGGCTGTCGCGGGCAATGTCGATCACCGCCTGCGCACCTTCCGTCGCATAGCCAAGGCCCCAATAAGGTCGTGCGATCCAGTAGCCGAGTTCGACCTCGCCGTCCGGCGTCGCGCCGAATCCGACGGCACCGACCAGCTTGGGCGCGCCGCCAGTGCGGCGCAGGAGCAGGAAAGAGGTCCCATCGGCACCCTGCTCGCGCGCGAGGAAGCTTTCCGCATCCTGCAGGCGATAGGGCCAGGGCGCGGTGGCGAGGTTGCGCACGATGGCTTCCTCACCGATCGCGGCGGCGAGCGCAGGCGCGTCTTCGTGCCAGCCCGGCCTCAACAGCAGTCGTTCGGTACGTGCGAACATATGCTTCCTCCTTTCTCGGCCGGTTCGATGCCCACAGTGGGTTACGAAGCGGCGACAGTTTCGAGGGAGCAATAAAAAAGGGAGAGGGGGTGGCCCCTCTCCCTCGTATCGGTTCTCGGGTGTCGAGTACCTGGGGGCCGTCCCTTGGAAGGGCGACCCGGTACGATCGCCCTTATTCCGCCGCTTGCGCGGTAATCGAATCTACACACACGAATTTGCGGCCGAGCTTGCCGTCGCGGAACGCAACGCGGCCGTCGCTAAGCGCAAAAAGGGTGTGATCCTTGCCCATGCCGACGCCGGTGCCCGGATAATATTTCGTGCCGCGCTGACGCACGATGATGTTGCCGGCGATGACTGCTTCGCCGCCGAACTTCTTCACGCCAAGACGACGGCCTGCGCTGTCGCGACCGTTGCGGGACGAACCACCTGCCTTCTTATGTGCCATCTTACGTCTCTACTTCTCGTATCTGTCGGGCCGAACGTGCGGCCTCGTGAATCTGCTTAGGCTTCGTTACCAGCTTCGGCTTCGGGAGTCGAAGCCTTCTTGGTCGCGGCCTTCTTCTTGGGCGCCTCGACGTGCGTGTCGGCGGCAGCCTGCGGTGCAACGCTTGCGCCCGCTTCGGGTGCCGGAGCGTCGGTCGAGGCCTGCGGAGCCGTGTCGGCCTTGGCAGCCTTGGCCGGCGCCTTCACGTCGCCGATCGAGGCGATGCGCAGGATCGTATATTGCTGGCGATGGCCGTTCTTGCGGCGGTAATTGTGGCGGCGGCGCTTCTTGAAGACGATGACCTTCTCGCCCTTCGCCTGCGCGACGATCTCTGCGGTCACGGTCAGGCCATCGGTGCCCTTGAGCTCCGAACCTTCGCCCGCGAGCAGGACGTCACCCAGCGTGATGGTGTCGCCGGCTTCGCCAGCCAGCTTTTCAACGGCGATCTTGTCTCCGGCGGCGACGCGATACTGCTTGCCGCCCGTGCGCACGACTGCGAACATGGCTTTTTCCAATTACCTTCGATGCTGTCCGCAGGCGACATGGCCGTGACCAAGAGGCCCCGCGGGAAAGCCGGGCTGCTACAAGGGGTGGGCCAAGCTGTCAACCGCGAAGGCGCGGCAAGGGCAGCTAAAATCTAGTGCCGGTGCTCGCGCCGCAGGCGGTAGCGGCCGTCCTCATAGTCGCTGAAGATTCCCGCAATGGCTGGATGGTCGACCGGCTCGTCCAGGTCGTCGGGCACCAGATTCTGCTGGCTGACATAAGCGACGTAGCTCGATTCGGCATTCTCGGCGAGCAGATGGTAGAAGGGCTGGTCCTTGGGCGGCCGGATTTCCTCGGGGATGGCCTGGTACCATTCCTCGCTGTTCGAGAAGACCGGGTCGATGTCGAACACCACCCCCCGGAAATCGAACAAGCGATGGCGGACCACCGCTCCGATGTTGAAGCTGGCATGGGATACGGGCGGGGCAGCGACCTCGTCGGAGGCCATAAGGCTGTCATGTCTGGGCATAACGTCTCCAATGTAGGGGCAAACGCGCGAGAGGCAAGGAAGGCCGCTTGGCAATCGCAAATCCATGCGCTAGAGGCCGCGCCTTCGACCGGTACTTCGCCTTCAACGGCGGCGCATCCTCTTGCGGAGAGGTGGCAGAGTGGTCGAATGCGCCGCACTCGAAATGCGGTTTGCCGGCAACGGTAACGTGGGTTCGAATCCCACCCTCTCCGCCACTACGTCTTTGGCTACGTAGCCGTCTCACAAAATCTATCGGCAAATTCAGCAGCTTGCCGCGGTTATCCTGCGTCTAGCTATGTGCGGATAGACCCGAACATTGCCCGCTCTGCGGCTGCGCGTCTCTGTTTGAATTTAGCCCATGTGGGCTGAAAGCCGGTCCGCGATTTTGTCCCGCGAAATCAGGTATTTTTCCGACATACCCGGAAAACTTTCGGACTATAAGAAAAGGAAGACCAAGCCAGCGGTTATCAGGCGTGCTTCCTGTGACGTGCTCCCCTTTTCTCCTGCACCCATAAGTAGAGTCCGGGGTCGCCAGGGTGCCTTGGCGGGTTGAGTTGTGCAACCCGCCTGGCAGCATCGGCGG
>CAKTCN010000044.1 GCA_934539295.1 uncultured Allosphingosinicella sp. | reverse complement strand
GATGTTGCCGCCATTGGTGCCGATGTTGGCGTTGACCTGCACATAGCCGTCAGACGTGGTCGTCGTCTTGCCATTGCGCGCGTTCAGCACGACGTCCAGCTTGCCGACGGTCGAGGTAATCTTATCATTCAGAATGATGTTGCCGTCAGCGTTCAGCCTCAGGGCTGCGTCGCCACCGGCAGTCTTCGAAATGGCACCGCCTGAAGCCAGTGTGATGAGCCCCGTCCCGGTGGTCGTCCCAGCCGTTGCGGTCTGGATGGTCACACTGGTGCCGGCGTTCAGCGTGGCGTTGATGTCAGCGGCGTTGACCGTCGAAGTATTGCCAGTAGGCGTGAAGATGCCGCCGATCAGGCTGCCGTTGGTTGTTGCATTGGTGCCGTGAATGGTGATGTCGCTGGGATCCAGCAGCCACTCGCCGGCCTTGCCCGACATGCCACGCGCATCGACCTTACCACCGGTCTGCAAGATGTTCTTGGACGACGTCTCAATCGCGCCGCCGTCAGTGGCGCCATGCGCGTCGATGTTGCCGACGAAGTTGGTGTAATTGTCCGACCACAGGACGGCCTTGCCGCCCTGGCCTTCCGCGCCCGACACGTCGATCCTGGCGCCGCCGGTCATCACCACCGCGTCGGCATGGGCGATGTCGTGGTCCGCGACCTTCAGGCTGTTGTTCAGGCCGCCCTGCCAGTCGCCGCCGACCAGAACGGTGCCGCCGGTGGTGCCCGACGCGTCCAGCTTGGCGCCGTCATCCAGCAGCACATGCTTGGCGGTCGCCTCGATAGCGCCACCCTTGCCGTCCGCGCGCTTGGCGGCCAGCATGGACGAAACGTTGAGCTCGCCACCTTCGGCCGTCAGGAAGATGCGGCCGTCCTTGGCGGACACGCCCTTGGCATTGATCACGCCACCGGTGTTGCCCGCCAGCGCGTAGACGTTGCCGCCCTGCGCGCGCAGTTCGGCCTCTGCCGCCTGGATCGCGCCCGCGTTGGTGGCAGACGTGCCGGCACCGCCGACCACGACCGAGAACTTGCCGTCCGCCAGCGCCTGGTCGCGCAGCATCACCTTGTAGCCGGCGAGCAGGCCCGCCGTGCCGTTCGCCGCCGTGATCTCGCCCTCGTTCGACACCTTGGCCGCGACCAGTGCAACGTCCCCGCCGACGCTGCCGATCTTGCCATAGTTGACGATGGTGGCTTCGCTCGCGCCCGACAGCGTCTGGTTCCCGCCCGCCAGGAAGCTGTCGTTGGAGAGGTCCTGGGTCGATCCGACGAATCGGCCGCCGACGTTGATCTCGCCTGTCTTGCCGACGACGATGCCGTTCTTGTTGATCAGGTAGACCGAGCCTTCGGCCTTCATCAGGCCGTCGATCACACTGGCGGCGCTGCCGGTCACGCGGTTCAGCGTGGCGCCTGCCTTGCCGTTCTGGAAGTCGACCGTGGCGCCCTTGGCGACGGAGAAGCCCTTCCAGTCGATGATCGCCTTCTGCGACGCCTGCTTCACCGTCATGGTGCTGCCCTGCGTGCCAATCGCCGCCTGGCCGACGACGATCTGTGCGCCGGTCGGCAGCGACTCGGCGAACACCGGTGCCGCCATCGGCACCAGGCTGAACATGGAGAGGCCGAAGATCGGCAGGGACTTCAGGGTACCGAGACGAACAGACGAGCGAGCGAACATGGACGGGTTTCCTCGATGCGCCAACGTGGCGTGCATTTGCCGATCGACCCCGAACTGCTCAGGACCGATTTGAATTGCCGCCCATGTGCAAGGAACCCGGTTAAACAAGTCTATACGAATACAATACGTTACCGTATGTTCTAACTTAGAACAGCTTGTAGATGTAACGATTGCTGATGTTGCTTTCAGATTAGGTGGATCAAATAAACAGTTGATCCTCTTTCTGAGGAAGGCTCATCTTTGGTGCTAACAGTGCATCTCTATTTTTCTCCTGCTAACAAAATGCTTTCGGGTGAATGCCTCCAAATTATATATAGTCCATCTCTGACCGGCGCGGTGAAGGCTTGGTGAGCAAGGTCGAGGTGCTGGTACCCGCTTAACCCGCTCGCGCTGACAAGGTAGCAATGGTCGGCACGCTTTTTTGCCAAAGCGATGCGCTTTCCCGCCGTCTCGGCGACCGGCCATGCAGTTCAAGCTGACGGGAACGCACCGTATGCTCGCCCTTGCACGCCACCTGGGCAGAAAGTCGCCGGCCGCAATCGTGCAGGTGCAGACATGTCCGTTATCCCGTCCGCAACAATTTGGGTATAACCGGACCTTGCTTCTTGGATTTGCTCATAAGCGAACCGGAGTATCCGCACGGCATCTTAGGTCGTGAACCCATAAACGAGTAACCGGAGACGACGGAAAGCGCCTGGTTCAGTTTGACGCGACCAGTGGGGTGGACCCTGGCACTTTCAGGAGGGGCATACGCCTTAAGCATGGCCAGGGTTCAGCAGACCTTTTTGAACGGTAAAGACAGCCCGATCTACGTATCAGTGGAGCCTTGGCCCGAGTGCTTCGAGTTGGAACCCGGCAAAAAACTCACCCTCATCTGGGATGCCCATAAGGGTGAGGTTGCAGCGCAGATCGACTTCATCAACGAGGCCGAGCTCGTTGTCTGGCCGAACGGCGAGACGCACGAGATGCAATTTTTGATCAACGGCGAGGAAGCCAAGGCTCGAAGTTGGGTGTTCAAGCATAAGTGACATGCCCGTGGGAGCGTGCAGATCGGCGGTGGCCATGAACCGCTTTCACATCGCGTCCAGTTCTGATGCAGCGCTGGCATGAGCCGATACGATCTGACCGATTCCGAGTGGCGCGCGATTGAGCGACTGCTGCCCAATAAGCCGCGGGGCGTGCCACGCGCTGATGACCGGCGCGTGCTAAATAGCATGTTCTGGGTGCTGCATCCGGGTGCGCCGTGGCGCGACCTGCCCGAGCGCTACGGTCCACGTACCTCCTGTTACAATCGGTTTGTGCGATGGCGGAAGGCGGGCATCAGGGATCGAATGATGGCTGCTACCACCGCCGCGTACTATGGTGGCATACAGATGATCGACAGCACCTCCATTCGCGCCCACCAGCAGGCCCCAACGGCAAAGGAATGGGTGCAGATCAATGTCTCGGTCGACCACGCGGCGGGCTCACGACCAAAATGCACGTCGTCGTCGACGCGCAACGCCTTCCGATCAGGATCGGCCTGACAGCCGGGCAGACGCACGACGGGCAAGTCGTCGACCGGCTGCTGGATCACCTCGGCTTGCGCACTATCTTGCTGGCGGACAAGGCCTACAATGCTGACCGCATCCGCGAACTGATCCAGGACCAGGGCGCTACGCTCGATATCTCGCCTAAAAGCAACTGGCGCTGGGAGCCCTGCTTCAGCGAGCGCCTGTACCGCGAGCGCACCTGATCGAGTCCTTCTTCTTGAAACTTAAGCACTTTCGTCGCGTCGCCACCCGCTACGACAAGCTCGCCATTAACTTTCTTGCCATCGTCCAGCTCGGGTCGATGCGGCTGTAGCTCCGAACTTATGAGTCTACGGCTTAGTGAATGCATACCCGCGGACCGCCCCACCACCGCCCTAAGTCCTAGCTAATTTTTGCCATCAGCCTGCCCGCAGCCCCTTGCTCGGCAGCCAAGTTACGATTGTACGCAAGCGGCATGCGCGGCGACTTCCAGCGGAGCGCGTCCATGATCCCCGCCAGATCTTCGCCGCTCGCAAACAGATCCTGATTGAGTCCCACCCGGGTTGAGTGCGCGCTCACTCCTTTGAGCAACCGCGCAAGATCGTCCGCAGTCAGGTCGGGCAGCATACCACGATCGAACGCGCGCTGGATCATCGCGCGCCAGATTGGCCCGATTGACCCCGCACGCAGCGCTGTCGTGCCAACATCATACTCGACGCGCGCCGCTACTGCGGGTCGCGCGAGCATTTTGCGCAAGTCCCAGGTCTCCCGTCCCGAGAAGGTCGCGAGCCGACGACCCGCGATCGCTCCACGCGCCTTGTACCGGCGAACCTGAACCCGGCGGAACAGCGGCCCCGCTTCAATCCCGGCAGCGTCGGTCCACGCCGCAATTGCGCGCACCGAGCGCGGCGACAGGAACGCAGTTGCCCCCTCCCCGTCCTTATCGCCCTTGTGGCGTGCGATGGCGAGCAACCGGGCCTCCGGGTCAATCGCCTCGATGATGTCGTCAACCGCTACCGCAACCATCTCGGACGCGCGCAAACCGGTGTCATAGGCCAGTGATAGTAAGGCCCGATCTCGCAACCCGGTCAGATCGTCTGGACAGGCTTCCAGGAGCGCCCTGACGTTAAGACCCCGGGATTTATCTCGCGCGATGTCGCGTACCGGCCCTTTGAACCGCAGCGGCCGCGCCTGCGCTTGGGCCGTACCTTGATTGCGGCGGATCGCGCGCAGTCGCAGCTTGACAAGTTCGGACTGGGTCGGGTCCTTGAGATCGAGCAGCTGGTGGATCTTGGCGATCGACGCCTTGTAGCGGCCGAGCGAGGCTGGCTTGGCTCCTGTCGCCGCCCGCGCATCAAGATAGTCGGCAACGACCTCGGGGGTGGCTGGGACCGTGATCCGGTTGGCGCGGCGACACCACGTGTCGAAAGCGGCCAAGTCAGACTGAAGAGCGCGAAGGGAGTGCGGCGAGGATGAGGCCTGGTAGGCGGCGATCAGGTCCTCGTTAATTAGGATAGGTTGGCCACCGTGCAACGCTAGCACCGTCCAGCAGAGCTCTGAGCGCGACGTGGTCGTAGGAGGATCTGGCGCGAAGGCGCCTCCATCCTCCAAACTGAATGCAGGCGAAGCGGGTAGAGGCATACCCTGTTCTAACTCATTGCCAGTAGCCGTACAACAAGCGCTTCCGTGATAACTGTAATTATCATTGCTGCGCTTTTCGGCTAATATAGGACTCAGGAACCAACCGGCGACTTTAGTTGCGGATCTGCTATCCCTCCCCCATGAAAACGACCGCACTACCGACCCGATCTGACAGCCTGCTGCTGCTCGGCCGCCTTGACGGACGGCTACACGGGAATGCGTTCGCTGACGTCTTCCTCGCCCGTGCTAGACTGAATGGCGCGGTATCAATCGCCGAGCTGGCTGGCGTTCCGATCAAAGTACGTGACCTGCTGCAATGGATCACCTGCCGCAGCGCGCCTCCTCGCGCCGCCGAGGGACTCAACGACCCGATCTCGACCGCCGCGGTCTTCCACTTTGCAATCCGAGCCGATGAGGACAATCCCGAGCTGCTCTACGCAGCGACCATGTTCCACGACATCGGCCTGATGCCGCCGTACTCCAGCCCGGACCTGCGCTTCGAGGTCGACGGGGCGAACGCCGCGCGCGACTTCCTCCGAGGCCACAACGTCAATCCGGCGGACATCGAGAAGGTCTGGACCGGGATCGCGCTGCACACTACGCCGGGCGTGCCCGAGTTCATGCACCCGGTGATCGCGCTCACCACCGCCGGCGTTGAGATGGACGTGCTCGGCCTAACCTACGACCAGTATGACGACGTGACGCGCGAGGCCTTGGTCGCCGCCTTCCCGCGCACGCCCGCGTTCAAGGAAGACATTATCCAGGCCTTCTATGACGGCATCAGGCACAAGCCCGAGACCACCTTCGGCAACGTTAAGGCCGATGTGATCGCCGACAAGGAGCCACACTTCAATCGCGGCAATTTTTGTTCGGTGATCCGCGGCTCGCACTGGCACGGCTGAAAAGCAGCCGAGCTCGTCACCCTGCCGACCAGTTCAGCAGCTTGCCCGCAAAGCAGCCAGGCGCACCCGATGCTGAGCGCCCCAACGGAGTCCTCAAGTCTCACTTCTGAAAGGAACAGTCATGTCAAAGTCCATCATGATCATCGGTGCCGGTCCGGCCATCGGCCGCGGTGTCGCTGAGAAGTTCGGGAGCGAGGGCTGGACCGTCGTGCTCGCCGCCCGCAATCCGGAGAGGCTGGCCCGAAGAAGCCGCCGCATTGTCGGCAAAGGGCGTCACCGTCCAAACGCTGGCTGTCGATGCCACCGACCCCGTCGCGCTCCGCGCCGCGATCGCGAAGGGCGATGAGCTGACCGGCGGTTTGACCGTGATGCACTTCAATGCCGCCGTGGTGCGCATCCAAGACCTGTTCAGCATGACGGATGCGGAGGTGACGGGCGATCTCGCGATCAACGTCGCTGCGGGACTGCACACGATCCGAGCCGCCGTTGGCCTGTTCGGCGATCTCGGAGGCACAATCCTCGTTACGGGTGGGGGCACCGCGACCGTTCCGAATCCGAAGGCGGTGAGCCTGGGCGTAGGCAAGATTGCCATGCGCCACGCCGTTCAAGCACTCGTCAAGCCGCTCGCGGAGCGTGGTCTCCGTATCGCGACCGCGACAGCTCTGGAAAAAATTTTGCCCGGTTCACCCGAAGCGGCGGGCGTCGCCGATCTTATGTGGCGCCTGGCGACCGATCCGACGACACCCTGGGAGCTGGATTATCGATCGGCATAAGGTCGGTCGCGAAATCCACGTTCGTCTTCGCCGGACCCACATCCAGACATTGAGCCGGCTATGACCGTTTGCAAAACCGGACGCCTGTTCATGTGAGTTTATCGGCACCTCCTCACAGTGAAGCTTACTGTCCATCCGCCATAGAATCTGAAGTCACGGTCCGCGACAGCCGAGCCAGGCTCAATCGCGGAGGCGGGGCGACCTCATCCAGTCACGATTTCCGTCGATGAACGCCAAATAGCGTTCCGCCCGGCGGAACCGATAAGCTAGCTGGCGAGCGATGATAAAGATGACGGTGAGCCACGCCGCGGTCATAATCAGCGCAATCGTCACCGGCTGGCCCCTGGTCGCCCCGGACAATATCCCGGAAAGGACTACGGTGATCAGGATCAGCAGCCAGATCGTGATCAGGACGGAGTTGCCGAAGCCGCGATCGCCCCGGGCACGCATGTGCTCGAACCGATGCTTCTCTCGGAAGTAGCTGTCCTCCTGCTTCTGGGTCCAGCCGCGAATATTGAAGTCGGCGTTGGAGAAGTCGTCAGGTGGGGCGAACTGGCGGACCAGACCCGCCACGAGCGCGACCAAGCCGCCGATCGCCAGCAGCCCCGAGACGGACGCTCCACCGAGCGCATCCAGAACGCTTTGGACCGTCACGTCTCAAGTCCGGTGATACTCTGGAGCCGCCCTTGTCACGCGTCGGACCTTGTTGGGGCACTTGCCCGATACCGGACCGGAGGACCGACTCAGGTCTCGGCGACGACTGTCCAGCCTTGGTTGACGTAGTTCCGCACAGCTTCGTCGTGACGATCGCCGCCATAGGTCGTTAGCACGTTGTCGAACTCGTCGAAGACCCGCGTCCCCTGCTCGTCCGTCACGACCACGATGCGTTGCGCGCCGTCCTTCTCCAGCGTCGTCCTTCGCGCCATCAGAACCTCCTAGATGTCCTGCCATTGCTGTGTGACCTCCGCGTCGAGCGCGAGTCCGGGCAGCATGCACGTGATCACATCCTGGAACTTGGCCTTGAGGCATTCGGTGAACAGCGCCTTGAACGCCGCGATCGCTGAGGCGAAGTTCCCCATCGCGACGCCAATCACGGCCCCGGCCAGTGCCGCCTTCCAAGCGCAATCGGTCACTGCGTTCTCGATCAGCTTGCCAAGATCCGATGGGTAACGAGCAAATGCGTATAGCGTGAGGTCGGACCAGCGGACCTGCAGTACCGGATAGCTCAACACGATGTGCACGCCGCAACCAATGTCGATGTCGAGGTCGCGCCAGATCACCATGAACTCAGGGAAGGTCAGGAGCGTTGCAATCTTCCACTTCTGAACCTGATACTGATCGCCGCTGCAGGAAGCATTCTCCGCCTCCCGGCTCACCTGCTGGTCGAGCGCCCGATCGAACTCCGCGGCCGGCGCCTCGATCCTGTATGGAGTGGCCGGCTCGGCGGGGATCGAGGACACGGTTCTAGTGGCCACGAGCTTCGCGAACAGCTTGCGCTGCATGAAGTAGCCGGGGTCGCCCTGGATCTTACGCTCCGCGCCCGACCGGTCCCACACCGAGCCGGGACCAGCCCCGTGATATGGGGCGAGCTTCCGGTCACGCTCCTCGGTATGCTCGATCGGAGCCCCGCCCTTGCGCACGCGCGCAAACAGGTTCGTTCTAAACATGCTGGGCTGCAGGCTGGCGTCGCCGCGCAGCACCCCCGCCATGTAGTCGTCTGGATCTTGGCCGCCGACAGGATCGAACCCGCCGAATGCAGCGATGATAGCGGCTTTGGCTGCGTCGGCGATGCCATCGCGCACGAAGAGGTCGGCGTAGATCTCGACAGTGACGGGCTGCTCGACCGGGACGTTCACGTCAAAGCTGCCGACAGTCACCCCCGTTGATTCGGGCGTGCTTCCCTCCATGACGTTGTAGGTCTCGACTACGCAGAACGGCAGGCGGATGGCTCGGGCGTTCGGTTCGGCGTCGACGCGGCCGGAAAGCTTGGGGGTTGCGCCACTCGCGGAGAACCCCGCCGGCGACGTAGACTTCTCGAACCACTCCTGGCGCTGCTGATCTATAACAAACGCCTGGATCTCCGGACTTCCGAGATCGACGCGATAGTCTCGCTGAATCGCCATGAGTCCCCCGACGCTGCGTGCCCGTCCGCGAAACACGCGCTGGTCCCCGCGCGCGATAACTTGTACTAAATTGCGCTGATCAGTAGGTCGATGCAAGTGGTCTGTGGGTTGGCGCGTCTGCCTGTTGCCTCGTAAGCACGAGGGGCGATCACGATCCGATTGCGTTGACCCAATCCCGGCCATCCGCGGGAGCTTACCGGCATCCCGGTTTCAGCCGCTCATTCATGCGGAGAAGCCGAACTTGGTTGTCGCAAAGCGAGGAGCAGATCCACGCAATGTTGTCGAGAGCAGTCATAGCCCTTTGCGCCTCAACGCGGTCGTGGCGGATGATTGCCGTTCGATTTCAAATAGAGCATATCCGTTGAGGAGAAGAAGTCGGTCCGAACGGATGACCCGATCAGAGGTAAGAGCATTAGGATGGACGACACCGATCCCACGACGGCTGCGAAGCTATCGGTAGATGCCGCGAAGGGACTGCGCGTCCGAGATTTTTTTGCGATCGAAGCCGATACCCTTCTTGAACGCTACAAGGTCATCGAGACCTTGCTGCCACATCGTAAGACGCGCGGAGCTGCTCATCGAGGCGAGGAAGGACGCTATATCGAGGCACTCGTCCGTACTTTCCTCAATAAGCATCTTCCCGACAATCTACGGGCCATCTCTGGTTTCATACTGTGCCCGGCAACCAAGACGGACGTCGAGGACACTACACGGGTAGCCGAGTTCTCTGACCGGCACAGCTCCCAACTCGACATCATCATCTACGACATGGACGACTATCCGGTCTACGAGCGCTTCGAGGAATTCTGCATCGTGCCGCCGGAAGGAGTGGTTGGCGTAATTTCAATCAAGAAGACGCTATTCAATCAGGACATCGTAGGGGAGGTCGCAGCTCTGAAGAGCGCTGCGGACCTGTGTCGCGATCCCGGCCGTCGCGGGCCATTCACCGCGCTCCTCGCCTTCTCTGCCAAAGAGCGTGCGGATGCGAAGCTGAACGCGCGGATCTGGAATGCCATTCAGACCGTCCACACTGAGGGAGCATTCGATCCGATGATTAACGAGATTTCGGTGCTGGCGCGGACTTGCGTTTTTAAAACGCGGATCGATCATGGAGGCAACGCCAGCGCTCGGTATGTGGCAGTAGACTGCCGCAGCGAGACGCATATTCCGCTGCAGCGTCTCCTGCAGAGCCTCATGTCGGTCTATTACGACACGACCAGAATGAATCAGAAAAGGAGACCCGGGTTCGTGTCATTTCGGCAGCGGACCTTCGCGGACGCACCCGAGCTGGGTCATGTACCTCATAGTGGGATGTAAATGGCGCGACCGCGCGCTCTTTCGAAGCGCAGAAGCACCCGGACACGCCAATTTGTAGGTGGCAGCTGCTAGGTCCGTTCGCGGCAACATCCCGACCCAGTTGCGGACGTTGGCGCAGCCCAACCGCTTTGCCGAAACCGGACATCTGTTCATCGCGTTCGAGGACGGCAGCAAGCTCCAATCCCAGCCATTGCGGGCCCACTCGCCCTCTCTTGAAAGCTGCCTTCCGTTCAGGCCGAGGCCGGACCGCGGACTTCGAAGACTTTGCGGTCTCACAGGTTCGCGCATTTACGCTGCAGCGAACGGCCGTCCCGACGGACGCGACGTACAGGCAATAGTGTTGCTGCGGCGAATTTCATTCATTGCGGCGCTGTCGAACCTTGTTAGGCTTCCGTCATGCTGCTCACTCTCTTGGTTGGCTTAATCATTGCGATTGTCATTCTAGCCAGCTTGGCAATTTTCGGGCGTGTAAGCCTTGCACGGGCAATAGCTGAAAATGACCGTCTCGGCTTGCTAGTTCGAAATTTTCACGAGGACCTAGTTGCTTACGCCAATTCGAACGGCAGCGATCAAAGGGCTTTTCAACGGCTTACGATGAAATCCACTGCGGTCGAAGGTGCGTTGGGCTGGGACAACATCGTAAATGGCGTTCAGATCGGCATGTATATGTTGAACAATGCGCGCCTCCTACCTTTGGCCATTCAAGAAATGCGCCGTGAATACAGCGATGGTCTCGGATGGCGGGATCGCGGCGGCCAGATTGCTGACGTGGTACAGACCGTACTCTTTCGTCATGCCGGCCGCCGGGCGCAGCGTGCCGACAACTTGGTCACACGAGCCGGGCGATTCTGGTCGTGTGTTGCACGCGGATGGTCTGCCGTGGCTGCATTGCCAATTTCGGTGTTGTCCGGCTTTGGGCTCTTAAACGCGGGAACGGCAAGTGCGGCGCGGCAATCCTTAGTGTTCAGGTTTTGGAACCTGTTGCTGGCGCTCGCTGCAATAAGCGGCCCAGTCTTCGCCTATCTGGCGGATCGTGAAAAGATTGATGCCGCAGTCCGCGGATTGCTACCTTAACCGGGCAAGGCTGCCCCAGAGGTAACCGCGTCGCGTATTGGTGAGAAGTGTCGATGCGTTGCGTGTTTTCAGAAGTAACATTCGATTAGAACGCTTCTCGTGACTTCCGATAACCGAATGGCGCTGACGGGAGCGACCTTCCGGTGCTAGGAGCTGGCAGTGGTGGGGGCCCGACATGAAGATACTATCATACAACCCAGGCCATGACGGCGCCGTCGCCTTCATCGAGGATGGCCGGCTACGCTTCTCGCTCGAGGCCGAAAAGGACTCGAACTACCGCTATTCCGCCATATCCGTCGCCCAGGTCTTGGACGCGGTTGGCGAGCTCGACGCATTGCCCGACGTCGTCTGCATGAGTGGCTGGTGGCCGCTTGACCACCACGAGTTCCTGCACGGCTCAAGTCGCAATGGCGGCTACCGCGGCGTCGCGTCAGGCGCCGCGATCATCGACAAGGGGCGCATGTTCAAAGGGCGGGCGGACTACTTCTCGTCGACGCACGAGCGGTCCCACATCCTCTGCGCCTTCGGAATGTCCCCCTTCCCGAAGGATACCCCCTGCTACGCGCTGATCTGGGAGGGGGAGATGGGCGGCTTCTATGAAATCGACGCCGACCTGAACATCACGTTGATCTCCGACGTGCTGACGCAGCCTGGCAACAGGTACGGGCTACTATACGGCCTAGCCGATCCGACTTTTCCAAAGGATGGGCCATATCCGCGCGCGTCCGACGCCGGCAAGCTGATGGCCATCGCTTCGTTCTCGACTCGTTCCTCGCCTACCACCGAGGAGCGTGACCTGCTCACCTTCCTGCTCGACGGTCCCTATCGGAAGCTCAGCGAATACGATCGGCTGGATCACGCTCCCCACCTCGACGCTGGCCTGGACGACCCCGAGTTCCGTAATTTCGCCGGCATATACAGCGACGAGATCTTCAAGCGCTTCCGCGACTTCGCGTGGGCTCATCTTGAACGGGGGAGACCGCTGGTCATCGCGGGAGGCTGCGGCCTGAACTGCGACTGGAATTCGAAATGGAGGGAGACGGGCTTGTTCTCCGACGTGTTCGTGCCACCCGTTGCGAACGACTCCGGCTCAGCGATTGGCACCGCCATCGACGCGCAGTTCCGCTACACGGGGAACCCCAAGATCGAGTGGGACGTCTACGCTGGCCTACCGTTCCGGACGACGGAACCCACCGAACTCGATGGCTACGACGTCTACGAGAGGGACGACGGCCGCATTGCCGGGATGCTAGCCGGGGGCCTGATCCTCGGCTGGGCCCAAGGGCGCTACGAGATCGGTCCGCGCGCGCTCGGGAACCGGTCAATCCTCGCCGCCCCGTTTCGGGACGAGACCCGGGTGCGACTGAATGACATCAAGCAGCGTGAGCAATTTAGGCCGATTGCCCCGGTATGCTTGGCCGAGGACGCCGCGGAGTGGTTCGAGTGCAGGGTAGACAGTCCTCACATGCTGTTCACCTACCGAGCAACCACCGGCGCGCTAAAGGCGGTGACCCACGTGAACGGCACCGCCCGGCTGCACACAGTGACGCCGACATCCAATCCAGACCTCCACGCGCTGCTCGAAGCGTTTAAGGCGCGCACGGGCTACGGTGTCCTGTGCAACACCTCGCTTAACTTCAAGACGAAGGGGTTCATCAACAACATCACCGACCTCGCCGCTTACGTCGACGAGCATGGGCTCGACGGCTTCGTCGTCGAGGGACGCGCCTATCTGGCGCGCAGCTCTCCTCAGTATCGGGCCTATCTGGCGGGCGGCCGCTGACACGCCTCTGCGGCGGCGAGTCATAAATGCGGACCGCCTTCACACGATGACGACGAAAAGGCGCTCTCGACTATGGACACCTACCCTCCAGGTTTCGAGGAGCGCGAGGAGACGCGCTCCCAGTTCATAAGGCAGCTCACGCTGCAGCAGATGAAGGCCGACGATGGGCCGTCCGCCACGCCATTGTGCGCGACTGGCGCGATACCGAGGAAGCTCGTGCGCTATTGGCACGACCCCGAGGCCCTGCCCGACGACGTGGGGGATTGCCTTTCGAGCTGGGACCGGCTCGCCGACGATGGCTTTGAGCTGCACATGTTCGGCGACGCGAGCGCCGCGGCGTACGTTGCGGAGGTCCATGGGGAACGGGGGGCGGCGGCGTTCTCGCGCTGCGACCACCCCGCGATGCGCTGCGACTACCTCCGGCTGTGCTTCATATTCGAGGAGGGGGGCTTCTACGTCGACGCCGACGACATACTGATCGGCGAAGGCTGGCGCGACCTGTTTGCCGACGACACGTTGAAGTTGCAGCCGCTGTGCTACGACATCGCGGCCCGGGGAATGCTGCCGGCGGCGGATATCTGGCGGGCAGACCTGCCGGAGGAGGGCCGCGTCTTCTACGTCAACAACGACCCGCTGGTCGCGCCGCCCGGCCATCCGGTGATAAGGCGCGCGCTCGAGAACGCGACCGACAAGCTGCTCCGCGGCGGTCCGGCGCCGGAGATCCAGTCGACCACGGGACCAGGCAACCTTACGTCCGCGCTTGCGGCGCACGCCAGGGAGTTGCAGCTTTCCGGCGCCCCCTACGACTTCCGGTTCCTACGGGACTGGGACGCGATCGCCGAGATGTGCTGGCCGCTGTCCTATCGGGGGGACGAGCGCAACTGGCGCAACGTCTACGGCTGCTGAGGGGACGATGTCCGGAGGTCTCACGAGATGAACCTGAACGAGGCAGGGGGGCTGCTCCGCGCGCTGGCTTTCCGCGTCGCACGGGCCGCAATTGGCGTCGTTCCTGGCGGCAGGATCAGTGCGTTCGGGGACGAGCCCGGGAGGATCGGGGCCATCCTGGTCGTGAATCTTGACCGCCAGCCGCGGCGCCTCCGCAGGACGATGCGCGAGCTCCGGCGCTTCAGGACGCACGACGGCAGGCCGCTCACCTCTCTCGCGCGCCGTATGCGGGCGATCGACGCGCGGAACGGACGAGACGTCGCCTCAACGGCCGACGTGGATCCGCTCTACCGGCTCGGCGATCAGATGTTCGTCCAGCCCGACGCGGCCCTCGCGGACTGCTTCGGCCCCGACGAGCCGGTCACCATGACCCGGCAGGAGGTTGCCGTCGCCAGATCGCACATCGAGGCCTGGAAGGGGATCGCGGAGGGCAGTGACGAGCATGTGCTGATCGTAGAAGACGACATCTGGCTGATGCCGGACGCGGCTGCCGCCATCGACGCCGGCTGGAAGGCGGCGTGGCAACGCTGCGACGCCGACGGCCCGGACTTCCTCTATCTCTCCTACAGCGATGCGGGCGGCACCGCCACGCGTATGGACGTCTGCGAGGCGCTGTTCCGCCCCGAGCGCGGCCTATGGTTCCTGTCCGGCTACGTCCTGTCGCGGCGGGGCGCGCGGATGCTGCTGCGAGCCATGCCGGTGAACGGTCCGGTCGACATGTGGATGAATTATCGCTTTGCGGAGCTTGGCGCCTTCGCCCTGTCGGCCCCTGCCATCGGCCAGCGCCCCGATGGCTCATCAGACAACAGTTACTCGGTGTTGCCTCATCTGGCACGCGCCGGGATCGTCGACGCGGATGCCGTGGAGGCGCCGCGTCGCGGCGCGACGGTCGGGGTGGTCGCCTGGACGGCGCGCGGTGAACGCGACGGTCTGGCAATGGCCCTGTCGATACTCGGACTTCGCGTTCGAGGCTTCGTTGGCGACGAGCCGACGATTGAGGCGGACGAACTGCGGACCCTCCTGGAGACGTGGGACGCGCTCGTCGACCCTCCGCTGTCGCGGTCGGCATGGGATCGCATCCGCAGTTATCACGGCGTCAAGGTCCTGTTCGAACCGGAGGCTTCCAGAGAGGCCGAATGGCAAGCGCTGGGCGGGTGGACCTCCGATCCCAATGTGCTGACGGGCTCACGCTGGGACGGCGCCAGCTGGCGACCGCTATGTGACCTCCTCGGCGTGAACGAACCCACCGAGAGCTTTCCCCTCGGACCGCTGCGGGCGTGGCGCACCTTCGGCGACGACCGGGGTGCGGAGGCCAATGGCGGTGGGCCCGCCGCGGGATCGAGCGGCGCGATTGACGATTCCCCCTGGGTCGTTCCACCGAGCGGCGACTGGCCAGCCGCGCCGCGAGGGAGACGGAGCCTTCAACCGGCCGAACCCCCTCTGATGACGGCCCCGATGACGTCGGCGACATCGCTCATGGCGGCTGAGGCGGGTAGCTTCCCCGGCAATCTGGCGGCCTTCACCCGCGACCGAGTCGTCCACGGACCACATGGCGCCGAGCTGATGCTCAGCGTATCCGACGACGGTGGACGGCCTTATCGCTCAGGGGCATTCGCAAGCGCGCGGTCCTTTACGCATGGGCGCTTCCAAGCCGAGATACGCGCCGCGCGCGGTCGCGGTCTCGTCACGGGATTCTTCCTCCACCGTCACGGCCCGCGCCAAGAGATCGACATAGAGCTAACCGGCGATGATCCGAGCTGCATGCTGACAAACGTCTACTTCAATCCGGGTGACGAGGGAGCTGGGTTGAGCTACGGCTACCGTGGGTCGCCGTGCCGCATTGAGCTCGGGTTCGATGCCGCTGAGGACTTCCACCTTTACACGATAGACTGGCGGCCGGGCTGTATCAGTTGGTCGGTCGACGACGTGCTCGTACATCAACGGCGAAGTTGGGAGCCTACGCCAGTCCCCCACCTTCCCATGCGCCTACATGGCAACCTTTGGGCGCCGCGCTCAAACGAGCTCGCCGGGCGGATCGACGAGTGCGTCCTGCCGTCGACCGCAGGCTTCCGCAACCTCTCGATCTGGATCTGAAGCGCGGCGTGGGACACGAGCCGATGAAGGCGGCATGCCTTCCCAGATCCTGCGGATTGCCACCTCAGAATTTTTTTTCTCGCGCATTTCGGTGGAGAGCGGCCTGCTCGCAACCGGTAAAGTTTTAGGCACTGGATCACTGAACTGCGATATCGTCAGCTTCCGGCGGCTGCGAAGCTGCAAGCGGACGATCATCAGCCGTTCGTGGCACACAACACTCGAATGGTGGGAATCGCGCCGTCAACAGCGCACGCCGCGCGGCCCGCGAACGCGCACCAATCGATCTGGTCGATCGGCGGGAAGTGTAGCGCGAGGTTGGTGTCGATCAGGATGTCGCAGTCGGACATGCTAGGCCCCGCCGCCCGGCCTTTCCCTTTCCTTACCCTCGTCTGCGATCTGCCAGCCACGCACCAGCACTTCGGGCGGTCCGCCCCGGTGGCGCGAGAAGGCCACCAGCGCATCGAGGTGCTCTTCGAACTCCTGCGGCGATACTGTGAAGTAGGTCCAGCAGCTGAAATCGCGATGCGGACGTTCCATCAAGCCCTCGCGCGCCGCCATGACCGCCTCGAAGGCGCGGTCGGCGTCGCCTAGGACCGCATGGGTCAGGGCGAGGCATTGCTGCTGGTTTGGATCCGTATTCGGCGTAAGCCGTCCGAACATCTCCAGCACGCTGCGGAACTCGCCTTGGTCCGGCTGACGGTCCCGCCCCCATCGCGCCACCGCGGTGTTGAATGCGCGCGGCAGATCGAAGTCCTTGGCCTCGATGCGCTCGGCCACGGCGACGGCCTCGGCGAAATTCCCGCCAACGATTAGCGCGATCTGGACCGTCCAGGTGTCGTCCAGCGTCTCCTTCCGCTCAAGCCGCGGATCGATGCGAAGGAGATGCTCGGTAAGCTCAGCGCCTAGCCTTGCTCCTGACGGAGAATCAGCGAGCTGTCGGGCGATCGTGAGCAGCTTCTCGGGGCTGGCGTTGGCGATCGCCGGCGAACTGCTGAGAATCTCCGTGGCGACTGCGTCGATCTCGGGATAGGCCCGGATCGCGTCCAGAATCATGGCGTCCGACGCATCCGGGTTCTCAAGTATCGCACGGGCGCTGCGCAGAACTTCGTCCTCGGACTGGAGCTCTTTGAAGACCCGGATCCGGAGCCGGTGGATAAGAAGGTCCAATCCTTCCGGTGAGCGACCCGTCTCGGTTCGCCCTCCGCTGGCGAGCGCATTATCCAGGGCTTGGGCGCCGTCCTGCAGCATCCGCAGCCGGTAGAATGCCCGAGCTAGCGCGTGCTGGATTACGGCGTCTCCCGCATGTTTCTTCGCGATGTTTCGCAGCCGGGTTCTAATCTCTTCGCGCGAAAGGCCGCGCCAGCCCGACGCCCGAGTGCTCCGTGCGTCGCTCAGCGGGATTATCGCGGACAGCACGCCCGCGGCGTCCTCGATGTTGAACTGCGTCATCCGCGCGACCAGTGCCGCATATTGCCGAGCCAGCCCCGAGGTAGGCCGGTCGACCACGAAAAGGGTTTGGTTGAGCAGCATTAGGCTGTCGTAGTGCTCGATCGTGACGAACTGATCGTCGGTGTAACCGAGCGTCTCCTGGAAGCGGGCGAGGCGGTTCTCGAGGACGCCGTATTCGTCGTCCAGGCGCGGCACGCGAGAGGCGACGAACATGAGGTCGATAGGTCGCGGCCGCACTTCCGAGGCCCGCACGCCGCGCACCACCTGAGCGAGCCCCTGCAGGTTCTGCTCGTTGGGAAAGAACACGGCGACCACGAGATCCGGAAGCTGTCGGGTGCATATGCCGCCGATGTCGGTGTGGCCCGTGCGGCTGTCGATGAGGACGTAGTTGTAGCCGGCCTGCTCCCAGCTCGCTCGCAGGTTCTCGAGAAGGTAGAAGCCGCCGCGGTTCTCGTAAAGATCGTTCCAGTCGATCGACGCGAAACGTTCCGCGTAGCCGTCACCATATTGGCCGGCAGGCATGACGTCGATGGTCAGACCTTCGCGCTCCCAGTCTTCCTCGTCCACGTGGCAGGTGTGGATGAACTGTGCCGCGTCGGGAGCTTCGTCGGTCGCGAGATAATGGTGGACGTAGTCGAGGACGCCCGGCCTGCCCGCCGCCTCCTCGAAAGGCAGAAGGGTGGTTAGGCCCGGGGCTTCGAGATCGAAGTCGACCAGCAGGACGCGCTTTCCCTGCCCGGCCAGGATCAGCGCGGCATTGGCCAGCGCGAGCGTGCGCCCGACGCCACCCTTGTAGGAGTAGAAGGTTGCGCAGAACACTATGCGTAGCTGCGCAGTTCGAACGCTTCTCTACCCCGTATCGCCTGGATACGCTTCTCTTCGGATGCGGCGAGGCTGGGGAAGTGCGCCCATACGACGTTGCCCTCGACGCGCACCGTCCGGGACAAGGGAGCGGGAGCGAGCACTTTGCGGTCCATTGCGCCACCGAACTTTCGGATCGCGCGAAGCAGGGTGTCAGTGCTTTCGTTCTGCATCAGACGGCCGTTTTCCCAACGTTCGAGCGACGCGGTGGGAATGCCGAAGGCCTCGCTGAACTTGGGACGGCTCATGCCCAGATCCCTCCGGATCGTGCGAATCTCCTCCGGCGCGAGCAGACCGAAGTGGCGACAAATGGCCGTTTGGCGCACGGGCTCTGCGCGATGGTCGGTGTAGGTGACGCCGCAGGAGCCGCAGCGCACCGCAGGCACCTCCACGTCGATCGAGGTTCCGTCCTCCTCGACGACGACCTTCTCGACGACGGTCACGTCCTCGAGGGCGGCGGCGCCGCAGCCACAGGTGTCGGTGCGCTTGCCCGAGGTGGCCTCGGCCTCGGCCGCAGCGATGATTTCATCAATAGCGTTCATAGTGGAAACTCAGACCTTGAAGTTTCTTAGGGGCGAGCGGGCCGATGGCGATCTTCATGTAGATCCGCCTCAGTCCTCCATCGCTCTCCTTCATGACGTAGGCATGGTCGTTGAACTCGTCCGACGGAGGGTTGCACTCGATCCGGCATCCCCGCTCCAGACAGTCCGCGATGAACTGCCAGGCCCTGTCGTCGGTGTAGCGCGCCAGCGTCGTCGCGTTTGTGACGGAGGCGGGGTGCCAGTTGTGACGTTGGATGTCCAAAGTCGGCCAGTTGATCCTCGCTTGCGGAATGCGGCAGGCGCGAGCGAGCCCTACCCGCACTCCTTCGACGTCATTGAGATCAGCCATTACCCGACCTCGACGGCGGTTGAAACAGAAATCACATCATATGATCTGAAATGTAGGACTTGCGCGCTCATCGCGCAATTCATGCCTGCGTTTTGGCGCGAGGTGAAGCGGCGCCGCTCGGTGGCTCGGGAGATCCGCCCGCTATGGCGGATGTTGCGCCGTCTGGGTCCCGGCTTCCTAACGCGGGTGACGGACGACCGCTTTCGGGATGGCCGCCGACGCCTCGAATGACCCAAATTAGGGCGCGTAGCTGCCGCTGTCGGCTTCATGAACGTACGTCCGCTTACCCTGCGTGGCCGGCGGAAAGCGGCCGTTCCGGTTTCCTGAAGAGTTTCGGATGCCGGCAGGCGTACGAAAGTCTTGGAGGCCCGAACCCGCGGGCCACGAGCGGTGTGCTA
>CAKTCN010000043.1 GCA_934539295.1 uncultured Allosphingosinicella sp. | reverse complement strand
CACAACTCAACCCGCCAGGGCACCCTGGCGACCCCGGACTCTACTTATGGGTGGAGGAGAAAAGGGGAGCACGTCACGGGGTGGAGAAGGGGCCGCAGATCGTGCTGCGGTCGCGCAACATTCGTGGCCCGTATGAGTGGCGCACTGTGCTGGAGCAGGGGAACACCGCGGTCCAGGGACCGCATCAGGGCGGTTGGGTGGAGACGCCGTCCGGTGAGGGCTGGTTCGCGCATTTCAACTCAACGGGAGCGTTCGGCCGGATCGTGCATCTGCAGCCGGTGCGATGGGTAGACGACTGGCCGATCATGGGCCAACCGCTACCGAACGGCACGTCCGGGCAGCCGGTCATGACCCATGCCGTCCCCGATGTCGGCGGCAGGCCGGAGCAGTATCGCCTGCAGGATTCGGATGAGCTCGGCGAAGCGCGGCTGGGACACCAGTGGGAGTGGAACCACAATCCGGACGACAGCAACTGGAGCCTGACCGAGCGCCCCGGCTTCATGCGCCTTCATGCCATGGGTGCGGAGCATCTGGTCACTGCACGCAACACGCTGACCCAGGTCCTTCAGGGGCCGCGCAGCCGGATGACGACGCGGATCGACGTGTCCCGGATGATCGACGGGCAGCGCGCGGGACTCAGCATGTTCGGGGTGCGGCCCTCATGGCTCGGGGTGGTGCGCGAAGGCGGGCTAAGTCGCGTGACCTTCGGCCAAGAGCGGATCGAGACACAAGTGGCGGAGCTTGCCGGCGACACGATCGATCTCGCCGTGACCGTCAGCGAGGATCAGCGCGCACAGTTCAGCTACAGTCTCGACGGCGGCCGTACCTTCCGGAGTGCCGGCGATCCTGTCGAATTGCGCTTTGCCTGGTGGAAGGGCGCACGGCCGGCCTTGTTCACCTTCGTCCGTGCCAAGCCGGGCGAGGTGATCGGGCATGGTTCGATCGACGTGGATTGGTTTCGGGTGACTAAGCACTAAATCCATCCGCGTGCCTTGAGCCTGACACGGGCGAGCATGTCGTGCGAGGTCAGGAACAGCGTGCGGCCATCCTCCCCGAACGCGCAATTGGCGACCGCCTTGCCGGTGGCGATAAGGCCGAGCGGCGTGCCGTCGGGGGCGAGGATGTGGACGCCGCCGGGACCGGTCGCGTAGACGCGGCCGGTGGTGTCGACCTTGATGCCGTCGGGCAGGCCGGGCAGCTTGCGCGCGATACCATCGGACATGTCGTGGAAGACGCGGCTGCCGGTCGGCATGCCGGCGGCGTCGAGCGTGTAGGCGAGGATTTCGGCGCGGGTCTCGTCGGACAAAGCCAGGTAGAGGGTGCGCTGGTCGGGCGAGATGGCGACGCCGTTGGGGCGGCGGTGGCTACGGTCGAGCAATTGCACGCCGCCCTCCGCGGTCCAGCGGAACAGGCCGTTATAATCGAGCTCCTTGATCGGCGAGGTGTCGCCTTCGGCGAGGCCGTAGGGCGGGTCGGAGAAATAGACGGCGCCGGAGCGCGCGATGGCGAGGTCGTTGGGGCTGTTGAAGCGCTTGCCCTCGAAACGGTCGGCGAGGATCGTGCGCCGGCGGGTGCGAAGGTCGAGGCGGACGAGGGCGCGGGTGCCGCTGTCGGCGAAGACGAGCCGGCCGTCGGCATCGACCGCGAGGCCGTTGGCGCCCGCCTCGCGGATGGCCGGCGGGACGCGGGTTTGCAGGCCGGAGGGGGTGATGAAGGGCTGCGTGCCCGTCGCCGCCGTCCAGCGATGGACGACGTTGTTGGGCGGATCGGAGAAGAGCAGGTAGCCGCCATCGCGCACCCACATCGGCCCCTCGGCCCAGCGATAGCCGGTGGAGAGGATTTCGACCGGCGTGTGGGCGTCGACCACCGCGTCGAGGGCAGGCGAGAGGCGGGTGATGCCGCCGACGGCCTGGCGCGCGGGCGCGGCCTGCATGCGGTGCGCGCAGCCGGCGATCGGCAGGGCGGCCATGCCCGCCAGCACGGTTCTGCGGTTCCAGTCCATCATAGTCTCCTCATACGAATGGCCACAGCAAGGCGGCGGTCGCGAACATGGCGAGGCCGGCGATGGTGGATGCGATCGTCCAGCTGCGGAACGTCTGCGCCTCGGTAAGGCCCAGATATTGCTTCACCAGCCAGAAGCCGGTGTCGTTGACGTGGCTGACCACCGTCGCGCCGGCGCCGATCGCCACGGTGGTGAGCGCGACGTGCGCGGGCGGCAATTGCGCGGCGGCGATGAGCGGCGCGGCGAGGCCGGCGGCGGTCACCATCGCGACGGTGGCCGAGCCCTGGGCGATGCGGACGAAGGCGGCGAGCAGGAAGGCGAAGACCAGCACCGAAACCTGCGCGGAGGCTACGGCGGCGGTGACTTGCTGCCCCGCGCCCGATTGGATCAGCACTTCCTTGTAGGCGGCGCCGGCGCCGACGACGAGCACCATCAGCCCGGCAGGGGCGAGCGCGCGCGTCATGATATCGCCGATGGTGGCGGGCGGCGTGGCGGTGCGCAGGTGCAGCCACAGGAAGACGAACAGGCAGGCGAGGATCAGGGCGGTGAAGGGATGGCCCGCGAACAGGATCGCCTCGCGCGCCGGACCGGGCGCCATCCAGATGCCGCCCGCGGCGGCGAGGAGGATGAGGCCGAGCGGGAGGATCATGGCGAGGATGGCGGGAGTGAAGCCGATCGGCACCGTCTGCGGCGCGCCTTCGTCGAACAAAGGTGGGGGCGCCTGGTCGCCGAAGCCCGGTGCGCCATGGGCGAGCCGCGCGAAGACGGGACCGGCCAGGATCGCGGCGGGTATGCCGCAGATGAGCCCGTAGAGCGCGAGCAGGCCGTAGTCGGCGCCGATCAGCTCCGCCACCGCCACCGGGCCGGGATGCGGCGGCAGCAGCGCGTGCATGGTCATGAGGCCGGCGAGCAGCGGCAGCGCGAAATAGGTTACGCGGCGTCCTGCGCTTAGCGAGATGGTGGTGAGCAGCGGCGCGAGAATGATGAAGGCGACGTCGAAGAAGAGCGGGATGCCAACGATGATGCCGATCGCGGTCAGCGCCCACGGGATGCGCCCCTCACCGAAGGCGGCGAGCAACCGGCGCGCGATCGCGTCAACGCCGCCGCTCGCCTCCAGCAGACCGCCGAGCATGGCGCCGAGGCCGATCACGACGGCGACGAAGCCGAGTGCTTCGCCCGTGCCCTTGCGCACGGCGGCGAGCACCGCCTGCGGATCGCCGCCGAAAGCGAGACCGGTGCCGAGAGCGACGATGAGGAGGGCGAGGAAGGCCTGCACCTTGAAGCGCAGCACCAGCAGGATCACCGCCGCGATGCTGGCGGCGACGATCGCGAGCGTGCCCCAGGGCTCGCCCATCAGCGAACGTCCACGCGGGTGGCGATGGATGCGGCGGGGGCGCTGCCCTTGCCTGCAGCCGTGATGCGGAAGCGCCCGCGGGCGCGTATGTCCTCGGACGAGGCGCCGACCATAATCTCGACGTCGCCGGCTTCCACGATCCAGCCGCCTTCGGTCCAGATCGCCAGCTGATCGGGGCGAAGCGTGAAGGTGACGGTGCGGTGCTGGCCGGGATCGAGCGCCAGACGAACGAAGCCGCGCAGTTCCTTCACCGCGCGCGACACGGAGGCGACGGGATCGCGTATGTAAAGCTGGACCACCTCCTCGCCTGCCCGCGTGCCGGCATTTGTAATGGAAAGGCTGATCTGGACTGCGCCGTCCGCGCCGACCTCGGGATTGTCGACGCTGAGCGCGCCATAATCAAAGCGGGTGTAGCCGAGGCCATGGCCGAAGGGGAAAAGCGGGCCGATGTCGACGTCGCGATAACGGGCGCTGTCGGTTGCGAAATCCGGATTGGCGGGGCGGCCGGTGGGCAGGTGCGCGTAGGCGAGCGGCGATTGGCCGGTGGTGCGCGGCATGCCGACCGGCAGGCGGCCGGCGGGCGATGCGGCGCCGGTCAGCACCGACAGGATTGCAGGGCCGCTCTCGATGCCGAGGAACCAGGTCTCCAGGACGGCGGGGATGCCGTTCAACGCGCTCTCGAGTGCGAGCGGGCGACCGTTCATGAGAATGGCGACGATCGGCTTGCCGGTGGCTTTCAGCGCATCGATCAGCGCCTGCTGCGGGCCGGGAAGCGCAATGTCGGCACGGCTGCGCGCTTCGCCCGAATGGTCGAAATCCTCCCCGATCGCGAGCAGGATCAGGTCCGCGCCCGAAGCCGCTTCGACGGCGGCGGCGATGCCGGACCGGTCGTCGCTGCGCGGGCTCACGCCCGGCACGAAGCGGGTGATGGCGCCAGCGCGCTCCAAGGCGGAGTGGAGCGTGACCGCATCCTCGGCGGCGCCGCGCGCGCGCCAGGAGCCGAGCGTGGAGGAGGCGTCGTCGGCGAGGGCGCCGACCAGCAAAGCTCTGGTGCCGGGCTTCAGCGGAAGCAGGTCGCCCTCGTTGCGCAGCAGCACGATCGCGCGTTCGGCCGCGCGGCGCGCCGCACTGCGCGCGGCAGGCGTGATCCGGCCGTCGCGGGCCGGGTCGCCGAAGCCATAGGGATCGTCGAACAGCCCCAGCCGTGCCTTGGCGGCAAGGATGCGGCCGACGGCTTCGTCGACCAGCGGCAGCAGGGTGGGATCGGCCGCGACGGCGTCGTCGAGATGCTCGGCGAAGGTGGCGCTGGCCATGTCCATGTCGACGCCGGCGCGCAGCGCGAGCGCGGCGGCCTCGGCCGGCGTGGCGGCGATGCCGTGGTTCATCAGTTCGCGCACCGCATTCCAGTCGCTGACCACCAAGCCCTGATAGCCCCATTCCTCGCGAAGCTGGCGGCGGACGACGTCGGCATTGGCGGTCATCGGCACGCCGCCGACATCGTTGAAGGCAGTCATGAAGCTGCCGACGCCGGCGCGGATCGCGGCGTGAAAGGGGGCGAGATAGACTTCGTTCAAGGTCCGGTCGGATATGTCGGCGCTGTCGTAATCGCGCCCGCCGGTCGCGGCCCCGTAGGCGCCGAAATGCTTGGCGCAGGCAAGCAGGCGCTTGCCGGAGGCGAGGCTTGCGCCCTGCAGCCCCTCGACCTGCGCCACCGCCATGCGGCTGCCGAGATAGGGATCCTCGCCGGCCCCCTCGACGATCCGGCCCCAGCGCGCATCGCGGGCGATGTCGAGCATGGGGGTGAAGGTCCAGTGCAGGCCTGCGGCCCAGGCTTCCTCCGCCGCGAGCCGGGCGGCATCGCGCATCAAGTCGGGATCGAAGCTGGCGGCGAGCGCGAGCGGGACGGGGAGGATGGTGCGGTAGCCGTGGATCACGTCCATGGCGAAGAGGAGCGGGATCTTGAGCCGCGACTCCTCCACGGCTACGCGCTGCAGATCGCGCAGCGGCGCGGCGCCCGCGACATGCAGGAAGGAGCCGACCTCGCCACGCCGGACGCGGTCGAGCATGGCCGCGTCGAGGCGCGAGTTGAGCGCCCGCTGGCGGCCGCCCGGCACCTGGTTCATCTGCCCGATCTTCTCGGCCAGCGTCATGCGGCCGATCAGGTCGCGGATGCGCGCCGCATGGCGCTCGCTCAGCGGCGCCTGCGCAAAGGCCGGGAAGCGCAGGCCGAGGCCGAGCAAGGCGGCGGCGGCGAGGACGGCGCGGCGATCGGTCTTCACGCCTCCATCCTCACGGCCCTACCCTCGCGAGCGGAGCGGTAGATCGCCTCGATCAGCGCCATGTCGCGCACGCCTTCCTCGCCCGGCACGATCGGGTCGCGGCCGGTGACGGCGCATTCGGAAAGATGGTCGAGCATGCCGGCGAACTGGTTCTTCGGCAAAGCGGGCGGCTCGTGTTGCGCGGCCGGCGCATCGCCGCGTCGCACCCACATCGTCTGCCCGGCATAGGAGGTGGCGGGCTCCAGCTCGATCCAGCCGGTCTCGCCCGTTGCGCGGTAGATATTGTGGGCGGAGGAATAGCTCGACACGCCGTTGGCGATCGTGCCCGAGGGGAAAGCGAGCTGAAAGGTGATGCGATCCTCGACCGTGCGGAAGCGCGGATCGGTGCGGTCGGTCTGCTCGACGGCGGAGACCAGGGTCGGCTCCTCGCCCGCCAGATAGCGGGCGGCCTGGAGCGAATAGATACCCATGTCCATCAGCGATCCGCCACCTGACACGCTGCGGTCGAGCCGCCACGGATTGCCGCTGATCGGGAAGCCATGTTCGGAGGTGACGATGCGCGGGCGGCCGATCGCGCCCGATCGGATCATGCGGATCGCCTCGACATTATGCGCCTGGAATCGGCTGCGATAGCCGATCATCAGCTTGCGGCCGGCCTTCTTGGCGGCGGCGACCATCGCCCGGCCTTCGTCCGACGACATGGCCATCGGCTTCTCGCACAGCACATGCTTGCCCGCCTGCGACGCGCGGATCGAATATTCGGCGTGGAGCACCGGCGGCAGCACCACATAGACGATGTCGATGTCGGGGTTGTCGCGGATGCTGTCGAACTGGGCGTAGCTGTAGCGATGTGTGCGCGGGATGTCATATTCGGAGCCGTAGCTTTCGAGCTTCTCGGGCGTGCCGCTGACCAGCGCGACGAGACGGCTGAGTTCACAATTGCGGAATTGCGGCATGATCTGGCGGGTGGCGTAGCCGCCAAGGCCGACGATGGCGTAGCCGAGCTTGCGGCTTGGTGCGCCTTGCGCGCGCGCAGCGGCAGGGATCAGGGCGCTCGCAAGGAGGGCGCCTCCAAGCGTCTGCAACATAAAGCGGCGGCTCGTGTCGGTGGGTGCTTGCATGGCCGTCTCCTGGTCTGTGTCGTTCATCGCCCGGCCGTGCCGAAGCGCCAGATCGTGGTGGATGTGTAGGTTTCGCCCGGGCGCAGCGTGGTGATCGGGAAAGCGGGCCGGTTGGGGCTGTCGGCGAGGTGCTGCGTTTCGAGTGCGATGCCGGACCTTGGCGGGAGCGGGCGACCCTGTGCGTCGCGGTCACGGCCGGTGAAATAGTCGCCCGAATAGACCTGCACCGAGGGCTCGGTCGTGTAGACGTCGAGGCTGCGGCCGCTGTCCGGATCGCGCAGGCTCACGGCCAAGGCGGGCGCGGGGCGGGGGCGTTCGGCGAGGAGCCAGGCCTGGTTGTAGCCCTTGGGCTTGCCGGGCATTACCTTGTCGATCCGATCGCCGATGGGGTGCAGGTCGCGGAAGTCGAGCGGCGTGCCGGCGACGGGGGCATAGTGGCCGGTGGGGATGCCCGCGTCATCCGCCTCGACCCAGCGATCGGCGGCGATGCGCATGTGGTGGTCCTCGACCGTGCCGTGGCCGGCGAGGTTGAAATAGCTGTGGTTGGTGAGGTTGAGCACGGTCGGCTTCGTCGTGGTCGCGCGATAGTCGATGCGGACGCTGTCGTCTTCGCCGAGCGTGTAGGTGACAGTGAGGGTGAGGGCACCGGGAAAGCCTTGGTCCCCGTCCGGGCTGGTCATGTCGAAGGTGGCGGTGGATCCGATTGCCTGGATCGCGAACAGCCGTTTGTCGAAGCCGGGGATGGCGCCGCCGTGGAGAGCGTTGGAACCGAGGTTCGGAACCAAGGACACCGCCTGGTCACCCAATGTGAAGCGCGCATTGGCGATGCGCCCGGCATAACGGCCGATCGTGGCGCCGAAGCCGTTGGGGTTGGCGCGATATTCGCTCTCGCGCCCGTAGCCGAGCACGACATTGGTGTAGCCGCCGCGCGCGTCGGGCATGTCGATGCCGGAGACGATCGCGCCGAGGTTGATGAGGCGCAGCCGCATGCCTTTCTTGTTGACCAGCACCGTCTCGACGATCTCGGGATCGTCGTCGATGAGGGCGGGCGGGGCGGCGGCGAGGGCGAGTGCGGCGGCGAGGGCGAGGCTCATCGGCGCTTGCCCGCGTAGAGGCGGTCGGCGGCCAGCGCGAGGAACATGAAGTTGGTCTCGCCGCCGCCCATCACGTACTCCGTCTGCTGCCAGAAGAAGGGCCAGGTCTTGAGTTCGGGCAGGTCCGGGCGGACGAGGTTGGTGCCCGACACGACGCCGCCGGGTATGTAGGACCAGTCGGCCCGGTTGGTGCCGTAGGCGGTCAGCACCGATTTCGATCCCACGCCCGATACGAAGCTGGCTGTGTTCTCGCCAGGATGGACGCCGAGGACGAAGTTGAGGGCGTTGAGCCAGCTGTCGCGGGACGTGACCTCCGGCCAGCCCTTGGCGAAGAACCATTGCTGGACGCCGCGCTCCTGTATGTCCCAGCCCGCGCCCCAGATCTGCGGCTTGTAGGGAATGCCATAGGGCGAGTCGGTGCGCGCCTCGGCCGTGACCTTTTCCTGGTAGCGGCGCACGGCCGCGTCGACGCGGTCGCGGAAGCCGCGGGGCAGGCGGTCGAGGATGGAGGCGAGCATCCAGGCGGACTTGTCGGGCTCCGCGACGATCGCCGCCTCGTGCGCGACGAGGCGGTCGATGAGGGCGCGGTCGCCGGTTGACTGGATGAGTTCGGCGAGCGCGAAGATCTCGGGCGCGGGGGACTTGCCGCGGCCATAGGCCTTTTGCGCGATGGCGCGGGCGGCGGCGAGGGCCTCGGCGGCGAGGGCGGGATTGTCCTTGCGCAGCACGCGAGAGGCGGCGGCTAGGCCGGCGGCGACATCCAACTCGCGCTCGGGATTGTCCTCGGTAAAGACCCAGCGGTCGTCCGACGTGATCGGCTGGCCATTATTGTCGAGGCCTTGGCCCTCCACGCGGCTGCCGGGGATGTTGTCGCTCTGGTTCGTGGCGTCGCCGAGCATCACATAGGTGCGCAGCGACGGCTCGATGATGCCGCGGTAGAGCCGGCCCATGGCGCGGTAGCCGCCGAGGATCGAGAGCAGGCCATGCTCGATCTGCTGGACTGCGTCGCTGCGGCCGTCGGGGTCGCGCATCTCGACGCGCCTGGTCGCCTGATTGATGCGAGTGGCGTCGTAATCGAGGTCGAACTCCTCCACCATCTTGGCGAGCAGCCACACGGTGCCGATCTGCGATTCGACCCTGAGGTCGTAGTCGCCCGCATCGTGCCAGCCGCCGGCATCGAGGCCGGGGACGCGATCGCCGGGCTGGAACTTAGTCAGCGTGCTCGGGCCCTGCACATAGCCGTCGAAATGATTGAGGTTGACCCGCGCCATCTCGGCATCGTCGAGATGGTCGATGCCGTGCCAGACGCGATATTTCTCGGCGACATGCATGTGGCACATCTGGGCGGGGAGGAAGGTCTCCAGCGTCGGCTGCCAGACGTGGCGCGAATAGACGTCACTGGCGATGCGGAACGGGTTGGATTCGCGGTTGCCGTAGGTAACGACATACATGCCCGGCGCCTTCACCTGGCTGAAGTCGAAGGTGCGGTAGTCGTAGCGCAGGAACGGGCCCCATGCGGCGGGCGTGGCGGACAGCACTTCCTCGCGGCCGCCTTCTGTCAGGCGGAAGAGCCGGGCGGGCTGGACGTCCGTGTCGCGGGGGTCGCGCTCGATCACGGCACGCTTGGGCTGGTCCGGGGCGTAGCCGACCTGCGAGACCTGGATGACCGGATCGTAGCGCCAGTCCGTAATGGTGTTGGGCGTGACGATCCATTCGACGGCACGGGAGGTGGCGCCTGCCGGGATCGCCTGGCGAACGATGAACCAGCCATTGTTATGCGCCGAGCGACCGTCGATCAGCTGCAGCGTGCCGTTGCGGCTTTCGATGCGAATGCGCTGGCGGTCATTTTCCGGCGCGACGACCAACGTCTTGCCGGTGCCGAGCGGCGCGGCGAGAGGCTGGCCGTTCAAAGACTGGACCGGCCCGTTCGCCTGCACGTTAATGGGGACGGGCACCTCGCCGCCACGCATCCGCTCGACCGGCCCATTGGGCTGCCGCGGGAAGATCCCGCTGCCTTCGCCCAGGATCCACGACCGTCCGAACAAAGGTTCGGGAAAGAGTTCGAGGTTGAAGCCGACCTTGCCCGCCCATGCCCGTGGCAACGGCTCCTTGAGGTTCACGACGATGCGAAACGCGCCGTCGCCCGCCGGAACTACGCTGACGTCGTAGGCGAGCTTAAGGTCCGGGTAGAAGATCGGGTTGAAGCCTTTTCCGTCCTTGCTCGCATCCGGATAGGACAGGCGCTGTGTGATCGTGCCGGTGGCGGCATCGACCGTCCGCTCGCCTCCTGCCGGCATCGGCGACCATTGGCCGGGCTCCGGCTCCAGGCGAAGGTCACCATTGGCGGCAACCCGGCTGCCATGCTGGATGATCGTGACACCCGTCTGATGCCCGTCGGGGTAGATGTCGTCGAAAACGATCACGTCCAGGCCAGGGCGTGTCAGGTAGCCGCGCTCGCTCAACGTCAGCGGCGCTGCGTGCACGCTCGCCGACATGGAGACGAGCAATGCCGTCGACGCGCAGAATGACGTGATCGCCCGCTTGATGTGCATTCCCCTCTCCTGATCGTCCCGCTTGTTTGAAATCGCGAGTTGCCCTCAAAAGACCGCGACGATTGACGATTGTCAACGCTGTCAATCCGGCACCTTGAATTGGCGTGGTTCGTAGGCCGACCGACGAAAGATGATCTGCCACGCATTGACCTTGCAGGCATGAAGAGACGGCATGCTGCGATGCAGCAAGAACTCCCTGCCATTTGCCTAGTATCTTCGAACCGTTTTCAACGACGTTGCAGAAATGACGCAGTTCAGCATGCATCGATAACTATCCGGTTGCTCGCTTGACAGCGTTGACAGAAATGCTAGCCATATAGGTGGTAGCGATAACAGCAGCTACGAACAAGTAGAGCTCAACAGAGCCACAGGAAAGGGGAGGATTGAAGATGCGCAATCACGCGAATGGTGATGTATCAGGCATTCTAAAGCGGGCGCTCATGTTGGGCGGTTCGGCCATCGTCATGAGCTTCGTCGCAACGGCGGCCGTGGCGCAAACCGGCGAGCCTACCACGGCGACCGCCGACGACCAGGGTCCCGTCAGCACCAACCGCGTCACGCCGCAGCCGGCGGACGATGAAGAGATCGTCATCACCGGCATCCGCGCCTCGCTGGAAGCCGCGATGGACATCAAGCGCGAGTCGGTCGGCGTGGTGGACGCGATCTCGGCCGAAGATATCGGCAAGTTCCCCGACACAAACCTTGCGGAATCGCTCCAGCGCATTCCAGGCGTGTCGATCGATCGTCGCAACGGCGAGGGTTCGCAGGTCACGGTTCGCGGCTTCGGTCCGGCCTTCAACCTGGTCACAGTCAACGGCCGCCAGATCGCAACCTCCGACGTCAATACGGTAGGCGGCGATCTCTCGGTCGACTTCGGTCGTGCCACCAGCCGCTCGTTCGACTTCTCCAACCTGGCGTCCGAAGGCGTCAGCCGCCTGGAAGTCTACAAGACCGGCCGGGCCGCCATCCCATCGGGTGGCATCGGTGCGGCGATCAACGTTGTCACGCAACGGCCGCTGGACGCACGCGGCGAGGGGCTGCGCGGCAGCATCGGTGCCAAGGCGCTCTACGACACCAGCCGCGACTTCAGGATCACCCCGGAAATCTCCGGCGTCGCGACCTGGTCGGATGACGAGGACATGTTCGGCGTGTCGGTGTTCGGCGCCTATCAAAAGCGCGAGAGCGCTGCGGCCAGTTCGACCGTGAACGGTTGGTCGGTCCAGCCCTTGTCCGCCATGCCCGGCCGCGTCGCGAGCACCATCATCAACAATGCGCCGCCTGCGGATCAGCTCGTCGCCATCCCGGACGACAGCCGATACCATTATTCCGAATTCTCGCGCGAGCGCATCAACGGACAGGCGACGCTGCAATTCCGCCCGATCGAGGCGCTGACGCTGACGGCGGACGCTCTCTACGCGCAGAACAAGGTCGACGAGGAACGGGCCGAGCAGACCAACTGGTTCAACAAGCCGTTCAGCGAAGTGACCTTCGACGATGACGACGTCGTCGCGACTGCCATCAATCTTCGCGAAGTGCTGAACGGCCAGAAGGATATCGGCTTCGAATCCGTCTATCGTGCGACCAAGTCGCAGCTCCAATCCTATGGCCTGAACGCAAGTTGGGAGGCTGCGGAAGGCTTCACCATCAGCGTGGACGGCAACACGTCGACATCCAAGAGCACGCCGAACGCGAAGAACGGCACCAGCTCCACGCTCGTCGGCATCGGTGCTCCGGTGGTGACTGCGCATTCGGTCGATTTCACGGGTGACATTCCTCAGCAGAGCTGGACATTGAACGATGCGATCGCCGGCAACGGCAATGGCGTCCTCGATCTCGGCGACCTGGGCACGGCGATGGGCCGCACCAACACGTCGCGGCAGGAGCACCGGCTCAACCAGTTGCGCGCCGACCTCGGTTGGGAGTGGGGCGACGGCATCCGCTTCGACGTCGGCACCGTCTACACCGATTCCAAGATGACGAGCGCCCGCGTTCAGACCCAGCAGACGCTGGGCAATTGGGGCTCCACGGCAAGCGCCGGGGATATCGAGCAGTTCGGCGAGGGTCTGGTCGAACAATATTGCCTCCAGTGCAAGTTCGACCATTACAAGCCGACCAACGCGGAAGTCGCCTTCCGTGCCAATGCCGTCGACCTGATGAACATCTTCTCGCCGCTCTACGCCGCCGACGGTTTGCCGCTGGTGCCGGGTATCCAGGCGGGCAATCCGGTGGACATCACCGGCAACGAGTTCGACCGCGTCCGCGAAAAGGTCTGGTCGGGTTACGCACAGTTCACCTTGGCGGGTGACATCGGCGGCCGTGAGGCGGGCCTGACCGCCGGCGTCCGCTACGAGAATACGAAGGTGACCTCCTATGCGGAGGTTGATGAGCCGGCGTACATCCGCTGGGAGTCGGATAACGACTTCCGCCGCGGCGTATCGGGCAACATCGTCGGCGTGACGCTAGAGGGCGAGTATAACAACCTGCTCCCGGCGGTCGATTTCCACGTCTCGCCGGCGGATGATGTCGTGGCGCGTGTCTCCTACAGCAAGACGCTTGCCCGTCCGGAATATGGCAACCTGTTCGCGTCCCAGTCCGCGAACGGCCCGCCCGATCCGACCTACCTCGGTGCGCGCGCGACCGGCTCCTCGGGCAACCCGAACCTGCGCCCGCTCGTGTCCGACAATTTCGACGTGTCGCTCGAATGGTATTATGGCCGGTCCAGCTACGTGTCCGCCGGCTTCTTCGCGAAGAAGGTCAAGAACTTCGTGGGCGCCGGCCAGGTGGACCAGCCGCTCTTCGGTCTGCGTGACCCGAGCTCCGGTGCGCCGGGTTCGCGTTCGGGCATCGCCGCCGACCGGCTCGAATCCGAAGGCATCGATGTCACGAACGAGAATCTGTACACCCTGACCGGTCTGCTGGTGCAGAATGGCGGCAATATCGACGCTGCCTGGGCGACGTTCAACGCGAACTTTGACCGCGGGGCAAACAGTCTGAACCGCGACTTCGTGCAGGATATCATCGAAGCGGTCGACATCACCGCCGACGCGAATGATCCGCTGTTCGACTTCTCGGTCACCACGCCGATCAACAACCGTGCAGGCAATATCCACGGCTTCGAGATCCAGGGTCAGCACTTCTTCGGCGAAACCGGCTTCGGCGTGTCGGGCTCGTTCACCAAGGTCTATGGTGACGTGAACGTCGATCGCGGTTCGGATCCGAACGAGGACGTGTTCGCACTGGTCGGCTTGAGCGACAGCTTCAACGTCACGGGCATCTACGAAAATGGCGGCCTCTCGGCGCGTGTGGCGTACAACTGGCGCGACAAGTTCCTGTCCGGCGTCAATCGCGGCGCAACCCGCAACCCGGTGTTCGTCGACTCGTTCGGCACGTTGGACCTGAACGTCAGCTACGACCTGAACGAGCAGATGGCCGTGTCGCTGGAGGCTATCAACCTGTTGAGCGAGCCGCTGCGCACCTATGGCCGGTCGGAGAGGCAGCTCTGGTCCGCGACCGAGCTGAAGCCCCGCTTCCTGCTGGGCGCTCGCTATCGCTTCTAAGCCGCAGGCTTGAAGGCCCGCACGAGGAAGGCCGCTGGTTCGCCAGCGGCCTTTTTCAAAGGTCATGAAGGGCTTAAGCTCCCTCGATCCTTCGCGATTTTGGAAGAAGAGATGGCCAACCGATCATTGTTGAGCAATGTCGAGCACCACGACCTCAAGTTCACCGCACGGTGGGGCGCCGCGTTCGGCGACAGCGTCAACCAGATGCTGGTCCTCCCGACCGAGTTCGAGGATGCGCAGCGCGAATATCCCATCTTCTTCCGGCGGGACGAGCAGGGCGAATATCATGCGGTGGTCCTGCTGGGCTTCGATCGCGAGGAGAATCTGTTCGTCGGCGATGATGGATGGACGACGCGCTACGTGCCGGCGGTGCAGCGGCGCGGCCCTTTCCTGATCGGCGGGCAGGCGGAGGCGGTGGATGGCGCGCCCGGCCAGCCGCTCATCCACGTCGATCTCGACGATCCCCGCGTCGGCGTGCACGAAGCCGAGCCGCTGTTCCTGCCTCACGGCGGGCATGCCCCGGCGCTGAACCGCGTCTCGGAGGCGCTTAGGACGCTGCACAGCGGCATGGCGGCCAAGGCCGCGATGTTCGCCGCCTTCGAAGACTTGCAGCTGATCGAGAAGGTTGCGGCGGAGGTGACGCTCAACGACCAGAAGACCTATCACCTCACCAGCTTCCACACGCTCGACGAGGAGCGGTTCGCGGCATTGAGCGGCGATGCGCTCGACCGGCTGCATCGGGCCGGCTTCCTGCGCCTCGCCGTGTTCGCGATTTCCTCCCTCCGGAACATGGGACGGCTCATCGAACTCAAGAATCGCAAGCTTGCGGACTCCGCGAGGCAAGGATGAGCAGGCCGGAACGCAGGACGGAGGTCATCGCCGGCATTGCGCCGGACGCCATCCCCTATCCCGAGCTGATGGCGGCGCAGCGGCCGGCGATCCTGAAGGGCGTGCTGCGCGACCTGCCGCTCGTCCAGGCGGGAATGCGGGGACCGGAGGAGGCTGCGAGCTACCTCAAGTCCTTCTACGGAGACCGGCCGGTGGTCGGCTTTACCGGCGCGCCCGAGATCGGCGGCCGCTATTTCTACAATGCGGACGTGACCGCACTCAATTTCGAGGCGAGCCGCGTCTCGCTCGACGCATATCTCGACCGGATCCTGGCGCATCTGGAGGACCCGGCCCCGCCGAGCTTCTACGTCGGATCCACCGACGTCGATCTTTACCTGCCGGGCCTGCGGGCGGAGAATGGTTTGATCCTCAATGATCCGATGTTCGAGAGCAATCCGCCCATGGTGGGCATCTGGATCGGTAACCGCACCGTCGCGGCCACCCATTACGACATGTCGAACAACATCGCCTGTGTGATGGCGGGACGACGGCGCTTCACCTTGTTCCCGCCGGAGCAGATCGACAATCTCTACCCCGGCCCGCTGGAGCTGACGCCGGGAGGGCAGGTGGTCAGCATGGTCGACCTGCGCGATCCCGACCTGAAGCGCTTTCCGCGCTTCCGCGACGCGCTGACGGCTGGCGAGGTGGCGGAGATGGAGCCGGGCGACCTCCTCTTCTACCCGGCCCTGTGGTGGCACAATGTGGAGGCGCTCGACGCCTTCAACGTCATGATCAACTATTGGTGGAACACGTCGCCGCGCTTCATGGACACGCCGCAGAACACGTTGCTGCATGCGCTGCTGAGCCTGCGCGATCGGCCGGCGCCGGAGAAGCAGGCGTGGCGGGCTCTGTTCGATTATTATGTGTTCGGGCCCGCCGACCGGCCGGCGGCGCATCTGCCAGAGGCGGCGCGCGGCAATCTGGCGCCCATGGATGAGGTGAAGGCGCGGCGGCTGCGGGCGGTGCTGCTGAACAGGCTCAACAGGTGAGGGAGGAAAGGGTGGACGGACAGGCGGTAAAGCGCGTGGTGATCGCAGGCGGCGGCACGGCCGGCTGGCTCGCGGCGGCGGCGCTTTCGCGCCATCTCGGCCCCTTGCTCGACATCACATTGGTGGAATCGGACGAGATCGGCACCGTGGGTGTCGGCGAAAGCACCATTCCCACCGCGCGCACCTTCCACAAGCTTCTGGGCATCGACGAGCGCGCGTTCATGCGGGCCACGCAGGCGAGCTTCAAGCTGGGCATCTCGTTCGAGGATTGGGCGCGGCAGGGGGACCGCTATTTCCACTCCTTCGGCCAGATCGGCACGTCGCACTGGATGGGCGACTTCCACCACCTGTGGCTCGAGGCGAAGCGGCAGGGGTTCGGCGGCAGCCTGGGCGATTATTGCTTTGAGTTGCAGGCGGGCGAGGCGGGCAAGTTCGAGACGTTCGAGAAAGCGGACATCAATTATGCCTATCACCTCGATGCGACAGCCTATGCCCGCTACCTGCGCGGCCTGACCGAGGCGGCGGGCACCAGGCGGGTCGAGGGCAAGATCGCAGAGGTGCGGCAGGATCCGGACAGCGGCTTCATAACTTCGCTGGTGCTCGAGTCCGGCGCGGTCGTGAAAGGCGACTTATTCATCGACTGCACCGGCTTTCGGGGGCTGCTGATCGAACAGGCTTTGAAGACCGGTTATGAGGATTGGAGCCATTGGCTGCTTACCGATAGCGCCCTGGCGCTCCAGACATCTTCGGTCGAGCCGGCGCGCCCCTATACACGGGCAATGGCGCACAAGGCCGGGTGGCAATGGCGCATCCCGCTGCAGCACCGCGTCGGCAACGGCCTCGTTTATTGCAGCGACCACATGTCGGATGACGAGGCGCATGCTTTGCTGATGGCGCAGGTGCAGGGCGATGTGCTGACCAATCCGCGCGTGATCCGGTTCCGTGCCGGGGGGCGGCGAAAGACCTGGAACGGCAATTGCGTATCGCTGGGCCTGTCGAGCGGCTTCATCGAGCCGCTGGAATCGACCAGCATCCACCTGATCATGATCGGCGTGACCCGGCTGATCCAGATGTTCCCGTTTGGCGGCGTGAACGATGCGTTGGTCGATCATTTCAACGACCAGTCGCGCCGCGAACTCGAGGGCATACGCGACTTCATCATCCTTCATTATCACCTGACGGAGCGGGACGATTCCGACTTCTGGCGCCGCTGCCGCGACATGGACGTGCCGGATTCGCTCAAGCAGCGGATCGAGCTGTTTCGCGAAAGCGGTTTTACCTACCAGGCGCCGGACGAGCTGTTCCGCATCGATTCCTGGGTGCAGGTGATGCTCGGCCAGCGGCTCGAACCCAGGGCCTACCATCATGTCGGGCGGCTGATCCCCACGGAGAGGGCCAGGCACGCGCTCGAGAACCTGCGCACCGGCATCGCCAATGCCGTCGCGCAGATGCCCCAGCACCAGCAGTTCCTCGACAGCTATATGCGCGCGTAACGCACTTGCAGTGATCGGCGGAATGGCAAGCGAAGCCGAGGCATGATGCCCTGGCTGCGCTGTTCGACGCCCCGCAAGGGCGGGTAGACGCGCCTCCCTGCCGAACAGGGAGGCGCAAGAGATTACCTCCGGCTGAGCGAAATCGCCGCCTGGACCAGCTCCATATAGGTCGGGCTCATGTTCACCACATATTCGTTCTGGCCCCAGAAGAAGGGCCAGTCCTCATGGTTCTCGGGAAAGTCCGGCTTCAGCACCAGCACGCCAGGCACCACGCCGCCCGCGATGAAGGAGAAGTCGGCGCGGTTCATGCCATAGGCGACTTCCTTGGACCGCGTGCCCACGCCCGACACGAACGACAGGTTCGATCCCGGATGGGTGCCGTGGATATAGTCGAGCGCCTTGAACACGCCCGTGCCGTCGCTGATTTGCGGGAAGGCGCGGTGGATGGCGAAGTCGGTGAGGCCTGCCTGCATGACCGCGCCATTGCCGGCCCAGCCGCCGGTGGTGATCGGCACACCATATGGGTTGGGCCCCGTCGAGGTCTCGGTGGATGCCTTCAGCGTCCGGGCCGCCGCCTCGACATTGGCCTTGTAGGTTGCCGGCATGAAGGGCAGCGCCTGGATGGCGGTCTGCGCATATTGGCCGAAGCGCTTCGACACCTCCGGCCACAGCGTCTCGACCGCGCGCGCATATTGCGGGTCACGAGTGGCGGAGAGCAATTCGACCGCAGCCGTGAACTGCTCGCCCGGCAGCCATCCGCCGGTGGTGTTGCCGTGGCTGAATGTGTTGGGCGCATGGCCGGCCTCGTCCTTCCACACGCCGGCGGCGAGGCGCAGCGCCTTGTCGGCGAGCGAGTCGTTATGACCGCGCAGCGCGCGCGATGCCGCCGCCAGCGCCGCGGCTGTGCCGTAGTTCAGCGCGCTCGACTTGCTGGTGAACACCCAGCGGTCGTCGGGCGTGCCGCTGCGCCCGCCCTTGCGCTCGCCATAGGCAAGGCGGGCATCGTAGATGAGGCCGTCCGTCTTCGACGCCGCATCACCGAGATGCGTATATTGCGCCACGTCCGGCTCGACCACGCCATGTACCGCATAGCCGACCGCATCGTACATGGAGGCGAGATAGAGCACGCCATGCTCGATCTGCTGCAGGATGTCGGCCTTGCCATCCGGCACGTGCAGTTCGACATGGCGCAGGCGATGGTCGACCATCGTCTGGTCGCGGGTGGGGCGGTAATCCTCCCAGATCCCGACCAGTGTGCGCACGACGGCATATTGCGTCTGCGTCCGGATGTCGAAGTCGCCCGCATCCAGCCACCCGCCGACATCCAATCCCGGCACATGCTCACCCGGTTTGAACCCGGTGTCGGTGGTCGCGCCCTGGCGGTAGAGGTCGATATGCTCGTGGTTGAGCGGCGCCTGGCGCGCGTCGTCGCGGTGGCTGTCGCCGTGCCACACGCGATAGGCCTCGTTCACCGACATATGGTCCATCTGGACCGGCATGTAGACGTCGAGGCTGGGGTGCCACGCGTTGTTATAGACCTCTTCGCCGATGCGGAAGGTGGCCGTCCGCTCGCCGCCATATTCGAGCTGATAGACGCCCGGGTCACGCACGCGTGTGAAATCGAAGGTCGCGTAATTGTAGCGCAGATACTTGCCCCAGGGCTTGGCCGCACCCGCGGCCGCCTCCACCGTGCGGCCATCCTCGCCGACCTTCAGCAGCCGGACATTGCCCCTTGGCCTGTCATTGGCGTCGAGCTCGATCACCGCGACCTTGTCCTGGCCCGGCACGTAGCCGACCTGCGAATGGCCGATCACCGGCGCGCGCAGCCAGCCGGGCACGCTGTTGGGCGACACGATCCATTCGACCACGCGGCCGGTCCTGTCCGACGGGATCAGGCTGCGCACGACGAACCAGCCATTCTGCGCCTGGTTGCGGCCGTCGAAGAGGCTCAAGGTAGCGCCCTTGCCCTCGATTGCGACGCGGCGCATCGCATCCTCGGGCGCAAGCACCAGGCGGCTGCCGGTCGCGATCGGCAGCGGCTCGGCGCCGGGGCCGACATCGCGCCCGCTCGCCGCATTGCGCTCGCCCCCCGCCACCATGTCGCTGGCTGGATGAAGTGGGAAGGAACCGCCCTTGCCGTCGGCCATGAAGCTCTTGCGGAAATAAGCGGCGGGCAGGAATTCGAGGTTGAAGCCGGCCTTGCCCGCCAACGCAGCGGGCAGCGGACGATCGAGGATGACGGCGACGTTGACCTTGTCGCCGCTCCGCTCGGCACGGATGCGATACTGGAACTGATGCTCGGGATATTCGAGCACGGCTTCCACCGCGCCCGTTTTCGCATCGACGTTGCGGCTGACCAGGCGGCCGATCGGGTCCCATTGGCCGGGCGTCGCAGACAGGCGCACGTCGCCGTTGGTGGCAATGCGCTCGCCCTGCTGGATCAGCTCGACGCCGCTATGCTTGGCGTCGGCGAACAGGCCGTCATACCAATTGTTGAAGACGAGCAGATCGACGCCGCGCGCCTGGAAATAGCCGGCTTCGTTCAGGCTGAACTGCCTCTGGTCCTGAACCGCCCAGGCAGGCGCAGCCGCCACAAGCAAGCTCGCGCCCATGAGCAGGCGACGCGTCGCTCTCATCATCCTTGCATCCTCTCTTCAGTGTTATTTTTGTTTTGATCTGTGGGCTTCAGCCCTGCCGCGTCCCGTCGACGCGCACGGGCAGGCCGAGCGGGTTGCCTTGCCTGAGCGGCTTGGGGAGGAGCGCGTCGGGCAGGCTCTGGTAGGAGACGGGGCGCAGGAAGCGCTCGATCGCCTTGGCGCCGACGGAGGTGCTGCG
>CAKTCN010000042.1 GCA_934539295.1 uncultured Allosphingosinicella sp. | reverse complement strand
CGATGCGGCGGTCCTTACCGAGCGCAGCAGGGCGATAGTCACCTTCGCCTTGTGCGGTTTCGCCAATTTCGCGTCGATCGCCATCCAGATGGCGGTGACCGGCGGCCTCGCCCCCAACCAGCGCCCGATCATCGCCCGCCTCGGCATCAAGGCGCTGGTCGCCGGCAGCCTCGCCAATCTGATGAGCGCTGCGCTGGCGGGTTTGCTGCTGTCGCTCTGAGCCTTAGCTCACCCTCACCCCTCCACCGTTCGCTTCGAGCGAAGTCGAGAAGCGGGTTCGTGGGGCAGGACGAAGACGGTTTCTCGACTTCGCTCGAAACGAACGGAGTTTGGTTAACGGGTGGCGCCGGGCTTCCACAGGACGTCGCCGCCCTGCGCGGCGGCTACCCAGCGCGCCATAACGAACAGGTGGTCGGAAAGGCGATTGAGGTAGGTGAGGGCGAGCGGATTGAGGCTGTTGGTCTCGGCCGCCGCCACGGCGACCCGCTCGGCCCGCCGCACCACGGTGCGCGCGAGGTGCAGATAGGCCACGCCGCCCTCGCCGGCCGGCAGGATGAAGCTGGTCAGCGGCGCCAGCGTCTCGTTCATCGCGTCGATCTCGGCCTCCAGCCTGTCGATCTGCGACTGGACGATACGCAGCGTCATCTCGCCCGGCGCGAAATCCTCGCCGGGTGTGGCGAGGTCGGCGCCCAGGTCGAACAATTCGTTCTGCACCGCGCCCAGCATCGCCCGCGCACGATCGTGGGTGACGTGGGACAAGGCCACGCCGATGGCACTGTTCGCCTCGTCCACATCGCCGATCGCAGCCATGCGCGCATCCGCCTTCGACACGCGCAATCCGTCGACCAGGCCGGTGCTGCCCGCATCGCCGGTGCGGGTGTAGATCTTGTTGAGCTTGACCAAGACCTCAGCCCTGCCCGCCGGCGATCAGCAGCAGCAGGACGACCAGCACGATCGCGATCGCCTGATATTTGACGCGCTTGCGCATCCAGTCCTGCGATTGCTGACCGGTCGCATCCTTGCCCTGCGCCATCACGATCACGCCGCGCACCAGCGAATAGAGGACGAAGGCCGCCATGATGACGATCAGGATGATGAGGATCGGTGTCATGGGCTCAATCTAGGCGCTGGCGGCCCCATATCCAACCGGCAATCGCCCCTGCCGCAGGCCCGCCACGAGAGCCCGAGGATCCACTCCCGCCTCCCGTAACGATGCGATCGTCGGTGCACCGTTGCGCTTTGCCAGGCGCCGGCCCGCGTCATCGGTCAGCAGGCCGTGATGATGATATTGAGGGGTGGGAAGATTGAGAAGCGCCTGAAGCAGCCGATGCACATGCGTCGCCTCATACAGATCGCGCCCGCGGACGACGTCGGTTACGCCCTGCGCCGCATCGTCCACTGTCACGGCCAGGTGATAGCTGGTGGGCGCATCCTTGCGCGCCAGCACCACGTCCCCGAACATCTCGGGACGCGCCTGGACCAGTGCGCCATTGTCGGACCAAGCCAGCGGACCCTTGCCGGAGCAGGAAAGCAGCGCCTTGCCCACGTCGAGTCGCCATGCATGCGGCTGCATGGCCATGCGCCGCCGCACCTCCTGCGCATCGAGCCTGCGGCACGTTCCTGGATAGAGTGGCCCGTCCGGTCCGTGCGGCGCCGACGCGCTCGCGGCCACTTCCGCTGCGATCTCCGACCGGGTGCAGAAGCAAGGATAGGCCAGTCCGCGTCGCTTCAATCTTTCCAGCGCATCGGCGTAGATCGGCAGGCGATCCGACTGGAACACCACCGCGCCATCGTGCCGCAGCCCCAGCCAGTCCAGGTCCTCCAGGATGCCGGCAACATGTTCGGTACGCGAGCGGCCAGGATCGATATCCTCGATCCGCAGCAGGAACGTTCCGGCGCGGCTGCGTGCATGATCATGCGCCAGCATCGCCGAATATGCATGGCCGAGGTGCAGCCGGCCGGTGGGGGACGGGGCGAAGCGGGTGATCGTCATGACGAGACTTAAACCTGGCTCTTGACCGCGAGTCGGGATGTGTGATTCATATTCCTGTCACGCGGGTCGTCCATAAGCGTGACCGAACAGGAGAAGAAGGCCCAAGCCGCCGCATTCTCCCCGGTTCTGAGTGCGACAGGCGACAGGGGCTGCGTTCGGCGATGGTCTTCCTCCGGGATGCTGGAGGCCTTTGTCGATCATGTATCACCCCGACCTTCTTAGACATCCGGATTCGTGTCCCGCGTTGGTGCTCAATGCGGATTATACGCCGTTGAGTTACTACCCGCTGAGCCTCTGGCCCTGGCAGACCGCGGTCAAGGCGGTGTTCCTGGAGCGGGTGGACATCGTCGCCCATTATGCCCGGGAAGTGCACAGCCCCACGCGCACCATGAAGATCCCCAGCGTGATCGCGCTTCGCCAATATGTGAAGCCGTCCGAATATCCTGCCTTTACCCGTTTCAACCTGTTCCTGCGCGACCGCTTCGCCTGCCAATATTGCGGCAGCCCCAAGGAGCTGACCTTCGACCACGTCATCCCCCGTGCACAGGGCGGCAGGACGACGTGGGAGAATGTCGCCACGGCCTGTGCGCCCTGCAACCTGCGCAAGGGCGGTCGGACGCCGCTGGAGGCGCATATGAGCCTGCACCAACATCCGATCCGACCCACGAGCTGGATGCTGCAGGAGCATGGCCGCAGCTTTCCGCCCGGCTACCTGCACGACAGCTGGCGCGATTATCTCTACTGGGACATCGAATTGGAGGCGTAGGCCGTGCTGGACGCACCGGCGCGTCTGTTCTAGGTGCGGCGCGCGCTCCGGCCTCTTACGGGTTTCCGGCCGCTGCGCCTTTCCTTCGAGCCCGCATCAGGAGAAATCCATGGCGTGGCTCATCCTCGGCATCGCCGTCGTTACCGAAATCATCTGGGCGCTGAGCCTCAAATGGGCGGCCATGCACAGCAGCTGGTCGGCATCCGCTGTCCCGATCGTGCTGAGCTTCGTCAACATGGGGCTGCTCGCGCTCGCCATGCGCGGTTTGCCGGCGGGGACGGCTTACGCCGTATGGACTGGGCTGGGTGCGGTCGGCGTGACGATCTTCGGCACCATCTTCTTTGGCGAGCGGATCAACGGCGTGCAGGCGGGCTTCATCGCCCTCATCATCATAGGCGTGGTCGGGACCAAGTTCTTCGCCGGCGCGTGACGGTGGCCTACTTCTTGCGCCGCGTCGGCGCGTGAAAGTCCGGGTGCTTGCTCTTCACCCAGGTGATGAACGCTGCGATCTCCGGATGTGCGCGCAGCGCCTCGGCTGAGTGGTAGCTGCGCTCCAGCTCCTTGTTGGTGAGGGTCGCGTGGATGGTGCGGTGGCAGATCGGATGGACCGGCTCGGTCGTCCTGCCGCCGCGACTCTTCGGGACCGGGTGGTGCCACTCGACCCGGGCGCCCAGCGGCCGTTCGCAGAGGAAGCAGCGCGCCTCTTGGCTCAGCCGCGCCTCAGCCAGTGCGCCATCAGGAACCAGGCGAGTACGACGAGTCCGAGCACGAGGCATAGCACCACTACGGCCGAGAAGGCCCAAGGTTCGTTCGCATACGGAATGCCGGCGACATTGATGCCGAGCAGGCCGGTGACGAAGGTCAGCGGCAGGAAGATGAAGGCCACGACTGAGATGAGCAGCGAGCGCGAGTCGATCTGTTCGGATCGAAGGTCGGTGATCTGTTCGTGCAGCAGCGCCGCGCGCTCGCGCACCGCCTCCAGTTCCTCCGTCATGCGGGCGAAGCGATCGGCGGCTTCGCGGATGTGGAGGCGGTCCTCCTCAGCCAGCCATTCGAAGTCCATGCCGGCGAGCGCCTGGAGCGCATCGCGGTCGGGCGCGACGAAGCGGCGGTAGGAGATCGCCTCCGAACGCACCCGCGTGATGGTGGTGCGCAGATCGTAGATGCGCTTTGGTTCCAGTTCGAGCTCGCACGTGTCGAGCAGGTCGCCGAGGTCCGCCACCTGCGGGTCGAGCTGCTTGGAGATGGCGCGGGCGAAGGCGGCGACGAGATCGCCGGGGTCGAGGATCTGCCCCTGTTCGACCATAGCCTTGACCTGCTCGGTCGCGCGCATCGGCCAGCGGGTGAGGCTGTTGACCTTGCCGGCGCGCACCCAGCAGCGGATCGACACGAGCCGATCGCTGCCTGCCTCGTCGGTTGCCGCAGGTCCGCGGATATTGACGATCGCGCCATCCTCGATCCGGTCGCAGCGTGGCCGCGTCTCGGTGGCGACGAGCGCGTTCAGCGCAATGTCGGGAATGTCGCCGAAGCGCGTCAGGATCTCGCGGTCGGCTTCGTCAAGCCGGTCGATATGCGACCAGACGAAACCCGGTCCGCCATAGCTTGCCGCCTCCTCGGGCGAGAGGGGCCGTATGGGCCCGTCGCCGACGAGGAGGGCGGCGCAGGCCATCAGCCGATATTGGCGACGTAGGCGCGGATCGCGGGACCGACATCCTCGCGGTCGAGGCCGAGCGCGATGTTGGCGAGCACGAAGCCGATCTTGTCGCCGCAATCGTGGCGGTCGCCGTCGAAGGTGAGGCCATGAAAGGGCTGGGTGCCGATCAGCTTGGCCATGGCGTCGGTCAGCTGGATCTCGCCGCCCGCGCCGGTTTCCTTGGCGTCGAGGATGCGCATCACCTCCGGCTGGAGGATGTAGCGGCCGACCACGGCGAGGTTGGAAGGCGCGACCTCGGGCTTGGGCTTTTCGACCAGGCCCTTGATCTCGGTGAGGCGGCCGTCGGCGCTGCCCGGCGTGATCACGCCATAGCTGGCCGTGCGCTCGCGCGGCACTTCCTGCACGCAGATGATGTTGCCGCCCACTTTGTTATAGGCCTCGACCATCTGGGCGACGCAGCCGGGTTTCCCGACCATCAGGTCGTCGGGCAGCAGCACCGCGAACGGTTCGTCGCCGATGATGTCGCGTGCGCACCACACGGCGTGGCCGAGACCCAGCGGCTCCTGCTGCCGCACCGACACCACAGAGCCAGGTGTCGAGCGCGTGCCCGACAGCGGCTCCAGCGACTTGCCACGCGCATTCATCGTCGCTTCGAGCTCGAAGGAGATATCGAAATGGTCGTCCAGCGCACCCTTGCCGCGGCCGGTGACGAAGATCATCTGCTCGATGCCGGCCTCGCGTGCCTCCTCCACCGCATATTGGATCAGCGGGCGGTCAACGACGGTCAGCATTTCCTTGGGGATCGACTTGGTCGCGGGGAGCGAGCGCGTGCCCAAGCCGGCGACCGGGAACACGGCCTTGCGAACAGGTTTCATTCTTGCCCCTCTTTTTCTTCCGATAGCCAGGACGGCATCAGGTCGGCGCGGATGAGCGCCTCAACGGATTGCCTAGCGCGTATGGGGGCGAAACGGTTCCCTGACACCATCACTTCAGGTGGTAGCGGGCGACTATTATAGGTGCTGGCCATGGTGGCGGCATAGGCGCCGCACGTCATGAAGGCGACGAGATCGCCTTCCTCCACCGCGTCCATGCCGCGGTGCATGGCAAAGGTGTCGCCGGTCTCGCACACCGGCCCCACCACATTGGCCGAGGTCTTGGACCCGCGTGGGTTAACGGCGCGGATGTCGTGCCAGGCATCGTAGAGGCTGGGGCGCATCAGGTCGTTCATGCCCGCATCGACGATGACGAAGGGCGGGCCGTTGCCGGCGCTCGCCTTCACCCGCACCACACGCGCCAGGAGGATGCCGGCATTGCCGACAATCAGGCGGCCGGGTTCGAACACCAGCCGCGCGTTCCAGCCGGCGGTGACGCGCGCGACCATGGTGCCATATTCGGCCGGGCTGGGCGGCAATGGCTGCGACGGATCGTAGGGAATGCCCAGGCCGCCGCCGAGGTCGGCCACCGTCAGGGCATGGCCCGCGGCGCGCAGGTCGGCAAGGAGGCCGCCGATGCGGGTGAAGGCTTCCTCAAGCGGCTTCAGGTCGGTGAGCTGGCTGCCGATATGGACGGCGATGCCCTGCAGCCTCAGCCCCGGCAGTGCGGCCGCGCGCGCATAGGCCTCCTGCGCGCGGAAATGGGCGATGCCGAACTTGTTCTCCGACTTGCCCGTCGAGATCTTGGCATGGGTGCCGGCATCCACGTCCGGATTGATGCGAAATGCCACCGCGGCTTCGAGCCCGAGCGCGCTTGCGACCTCCGACAGGGTTTCGGCCTCCGGCTCCGATTCCAGGTTGAACTGGAAGATGCCGGCCTGGAGCGCCAGCTCCATTTCCTCGTGCGTCTTGCCGACGCCGGAGAAGACGATCTTGCCCGCAGGGACGCCTGCTGAGAGCGCGCGCCGGAGCTCCCCGCCGGATACGACGTCGGCACCGAGGCCGGCCTTCGCAAGTGTCGCCAGCACCGCAGCATTGGGATTGGCCTTCACCGCATAAGCGATCAGCGGGTCGGCCACTTCGGCGAGGGCGCTGCGGAAGACCTGTGCATGATGCACCATCGTGCCGCTGGAATAGACATAAACGGGCGTGCCTACCGACTGGGCGATGTCGGGCAGCGGCACGTCTTCGGCATGCATGACGCCGTCGATGATCTGGAAGTGGTCCATCTTACTCCGGGGGTGGAAGATCGAAACGATCGTCGGCACGCTCCTCCGACCGGGTCAGCGCTTCATCGACCCTGGTCGGGCGCGCGATGGTCGGCGCCTCCAGAAGGTCTGCAGGCGTCTGTGTCTCAGACGTTTGTTCGGGCTGTACCGGAAGCGCCTGGCCCGGTGCCGGGCGCAGTTCCTGGCGCGACCCGCAGGCGGCAAGCGCCAGCAGGAGGAGGGGGGCGGCGCGTTTCATGATGCAAGGGCCTCCTTCGCGTCGGCAATGCGCGCGCGCACCTGATCGGGCGCGGTGCCGCCGAAGCTGGTGCGGCTGCGAACGGACGCCTCCACCGACAGGATGTCGAACAAGGATGCGTCGATGCGGCCGTCAATCTCCTGGAGGCTCTCCAGCGAAAGCTCCCACAGCGGCTTGCCCTGTTCCTCGGCCAGGCGGACGGCGCGCCCCGTAATGTGGTGCGCCTCGCGGAACGGCACATCGGCGACGCGCACCAGCCAGTCGGCAAGGTCGGTGGCGGTGCTGTGCCCCTGCGCGGCGGCGGCGCGCATGCGATCGGTGCGGAAGGTCGTCTCCGCCACCATGCCCGCCATGGCGGCGATCGACAGGATCAGCAGGTCGTGCGCCTCGAACACCGGCGGCTTGTCGTCCTGCATATCCTTGGAATAAGCGAGCGGCAGGCCCTTCATGGTGGTCACCAGCGCCACCGTGCAGCCGGTGATCCGGCCCGAATGGCCGCGCACCAGCTCGGCCGCATCGGGGTTGCGCTTCTGCGGCATGATCGAGCTGCCGGTCGAATAGCTGTCGGGCAGCGAGACGAAGCCGAACGGCTGGCTCGCCCAGATGATGAACTCCTCGGCGAGCCGCGACAGGTGCAGCGAGCATTGCGTCGCCGCCATCAGGTAATCGAGCGCGAAGTCACGGTCCGAGACGCTGTCGAGGCTGTTGGCGGTGGGCGCGTCGAAGCCGAGCGCGGCCGCCGTGGCATGGCGGTCGATCGGGAAGCTGGTGCCGGCCAGCGCTGCAGACCCGAGCGGCGAGCGGTTGAGGCGGACGCGGGCATCGGCGAAGCGCGACACGTCGCGGGCCAGCATCTCGTAATAAGCCATGAGATGGTGGCCGAGCGTCACCGGCTGCGCGACCTGGAGGTGCGTGAAGCCCGGCATCACGCTCTCGGCATGCTCGTCGGCGCGGGTGACCAGCGCCGCTTGCAGCGCCTTCAGCGACTCGATCACCGTGTCGATCGCGTCGCGCACCCACAGGCGGAAGTCGGTGGCGACCTGGTCGTTGCGCGAGCGGGCGGTGTGGAGGCGGCCGGCGGCAGGGCCGATCAGTTGCGACAGGCGATGCTCGGTCGCCATGTGGATGTCCTCGAGGGCCAGGTCCTCGGATACGCCGTTCGCTTCATATTCGCCGGCGATCATGTCGAGCCCGCCGGTCATCGCGGCGGCATCCTCGCGCGTCAGGATGCCGTTGTCGGCGAGCATCGCGGCATGCGCCTTTGACCCGGCGATGTCCTGCCGCCATAGACGCTTGTCGAAGGGGATGGAGGCATTGATCTCCCGCATCAGCGCGGAGGGGCCTTCGGCGAACCGCCCGCCCCACATGCTGTTGGAGTTGCCGTTGCGGCTGTCGATCGTCTGTCTCCTTAGCCTTCTCGCCGCCGGCTGCGATAGGCAAAAGCCGCCCGAGGCACAAGGCGAAGCCCCTGTTGCCGCGGCGAAGGTGGAGGGCAAATACACGCTGGATCGGGCCAATGCGGGCAAGGCGGCACCGCAGGCCGTCTTCAAGGATCCGGATGGCGAGGACGTGACGCTCGCATCGTTCGAGGGCAAGCCGCTGCTGGTGAACCTGTGGGCGACATGGTGCGCACCCTGCATCGCCGAAATGCCTGCCCTCGATCGACTGGCGGCGCAGCGGCCCGACCTCCAGGTGCTGGCGGTCAGCCAGGACGCGCCGGACGCGGCGGACAAGGTCGCGGCCTTCTTCGCCGACCGCAAGCTCGCAAAGCTGGAGGCCTATATGGACCCCGACATCGCGCTGATGAGCGCGCTGGGTGCGCCCAACCTACCGACCACCATCCTCTATGACGCATCCGGCAAGGAAGTGTGGCGCGTGAGCGGGGCGATGGACTGGACCGGCGAGGAGGCGGCCAGGCTGCGGGCGGAGCTAAAGTAAATCGCTAGCTCAAAGCGAACAGGATTTGATCACCCTCGGTTGTGTCGACATTCGATTGACCGATCGTTGGTGTGAGTATGTTCCTTTCCGTCATCCTGAGGAGCCGTTGAGCCTGACGAAACGGCGTCTCGAAGGACGCACGATGTCCTTCGAGACGGGTCTTCGACTTCGCTCAGCACCTCCTCAGGATGAGCGGAAAGGGGAGAACAGCTCCGACTTTAGTCCCGCAGCAATTCGTTGATGCTGGTCTTGGACCGGGTCTGGGCATCGACGCGCTTGACGATGACGGCGCAGGAGAGGCTCGGGCCGCCGTCCTTGCCGGGCAGGGTGCCGGGGACGACCACCGAATAAGCCGGCACGCGGCCGCGGAAGATCTCGCCCGATTCGCGATCGACGATCTTGGTGGAGGCGCCCAGGAACACGCCCATCGAGATGACCGCGCCCGTTTCCACGACCACGCCCTCGGCCACTTCCGACCGGGCGCCGATGAAGCAATCGTCCTCGATGATCACCGGGCCGGCCTGAAGCGGCTCCAGCACGCCGCCGATGCCGGTGCCGCCCGAGATGTGGACGTTGGCGCCGATCTGCGCACAGCTGCCGACCGTCGCCCAGGTGTCGACCATCGTGCCTTCGCCGACATGCGCACCGATGTTGACGAAGCTCGGCATCAGCACGGCATTTCTGGCGACATAGGCGCCGCGGCGGACGATCGCGCCGGGGACGGCGCGGAAGCCTGCCTCGCCGAACCGGCCTGCGTCCCAGCCGTCGAACTTGGACGGCACCTTGTCCCACCAGCTTGCGCCACCGGGACCACCGGAGATCGTCTCCATCGGATTGAGGCGGAAGGACAGGAGCACCGCCTTCTTGAGCCACTGGTTGACCTGCCAGCCGTCGCCGGTCTTCTCGGCGACGCGTGCTTCGCCGGAGTCCAGCAGCGCAATGGCGCTGTTCACGGCATCGCGCACTTCGCCTTTCGTACCTGCGCCGATTGTGTCGCGGCCGTCCCAGGCCTGCTCGATCACTTGCTGAAGCGCTTCGCTCATGCGGTCTTTTCCTCCAATATGTTGCTGAGCCACCCGGCAAGGGCGCCGGTGCGATAATCGATGAAGTCGTGGCCGTCGGCATGGCCGGCCTGGTCCGAACCGTTATCGACCCACACGGTGGTCATGCCGATCGCCTTGGCGGGTTTCAGGTTGCGGGCCATGTCGTCGACGAACAGGGCGCGCACGGGTTCGATGGCGTGGCGCGCGCACAGGTCGGCGTAGCAGCGCGGATCGGGCTTGGGCACATAGCCCATGGCGGTGATGTCGTGCAGTCCGTCAAACGCGTCGGCAAGGCCGATCCGGTCCAGCACCCGGCGGGCATAGGCCTCATCGCCGTTGGTGAAGACATATTTGCGACCGGGCAGCCGGTCGATGGCGGCGATCAGTTCCGGCTCGGGACCGAGGCCGTCGAGATCGATATCGTGCGCGTGATCCAGGAACTCGCGCGGCTCGATGCCGTGCGTCGCGATCAGGCCGGCAAGCGTGGTGCCGTGATCGCGGAAGTGCGCCTTCTGGATCCGCCGCGCCTCTGTCGGGCCGCAATCGTGTAGCCGGCAGATATATTCGCTCATGCGCACGTCCATCAACGCAAGGAGGTCGACCGTCGCCGGATAGAGGCTGTTGTCGAGGTCGAATATCCAGCAGTCGACATGGGCGAGGGCGGGGAGCATGGGGCTCGCTTAGCGACCAACATTGCTTCATGGAATCGAAAGCTTCCACGCTATAAGATGAATGCTGAAAAAATCCTTTCATTCTAGGGACTTGGTCAAGAGGATGGCTTTTCCGGCGTATCGCACTGCTTGGACGCTGGGCACGTGTGTGGCGGTGCTGGCGCTTAGCGGATGCGGTGGTGGCGGCGGAGGCGGCGGCGGGGTGCAGCCGATCCCTGCGCCGATCGGCACGCCGCCTCCATCTCCACCGCCCCCGCCCCCGCCCCCGCCGCCCCCTCCGCCGCCCGCGCCCGTCTCGACCTTCGTCAGCGACGGCGAATATCAGCGTTCGAACGCCGCCGTCGCGCATGGCGCCATCACTGCCTATCGTGCCGGCGGAACCGGCGCGGGCGTGAAGGTCGGGGTGATCGACAGCGGCATCAATCCCGACCTTGCGGAGTTCAGGGGCAAGATCGACCCGGCCAGCCGCGACATCGCGGCCGATCGCGGGATCGTCGACAGCGAGGGGCATGGCACCGCCGTGTCGGGCGTGATCGCCGCTGCGCGCAACGGATCGCAATATCAGGGCGTCGCCTTCGACTCGACGATCATCTCGCTCAACACCGCCAGTCCGAACAATTGCGACGAGGAGGATGGCTGCAAGCATTCGGACGTGCATATCGCGCAGGCGATCGACGTTGCGCGCACCAACGGCGCCAGGGTGATCAACATCTCGCTGGGCGGCGAAGGCGTCGGAACGGCAGTGCTGAATGCGGCCGCGCGGGCGACTTCGGCGGGGATCGTGATCGTGATGGCCGCGGGCAATGACGAGGCGACGAACCCGTCCGATTTCGCCAGCACCATCGCCGCGCGATCGGGCAATGGTGCCGTGATCATTGCCGGGGCCCATGATTCGGCGCGGCAGATGGCGAGCTTCTCGAACGAGGCGGGCAGCTCGGCGGCGACCTACCTCACCGCACTCGGCGTGCGGGTGAACTCGATCGACGAGGCAGGGCGTCCGACCGCCTGGTCCGGAACGTCCTTCTCCGCGCCGGTCATCTCCGGTGCCGCCGCGCTGCTGGCGAGCGCCTTTCCGAACCTCACCGGACGCCAAATCGTCGAGATCCTGCTCGCCAGCGCCGATGATGCGGGAGAGGCGGGCACCGACGCCGTTTACGGGCGCGGCATCCTCAACATCGCACGCGCGTTCGAACCGCGTGGCACGCTGACCGTGGCGGGGACGTCGGCAGTGGTGAATGCGGGCGAGGTCGGGACCACGTCGGGCGCATCGGGCGATGCCGACGTGACGGGGGCAATGGCCGGCGCGATCGTGCTGGACGGCTATTCGCGCGCTTATGCTGCCGATCTTGCCGCATCATTGGCGCGCGCCGCGCAGGATCAACCCTTGCGCGAGGCAATCGGCGGCAATTATGCGACGTCGGCGGTGGCGCGGGGCCCGGTGGCCGTGCAGTTGACCGTGAACCGCAGGAGCGCGGTGCCCTCGCTGCCCGAACTCGCCAGGCTCGAACTGCGCGAGCAGGACATAAGCGACGCACGCGCGGTTGCGGGCATGGCGATTGCGCGATTGACGCCGGACACGACGATAGCGCTTGGGCTTTCCACCAGCGGGCGCACGCTGCAGCAGCGGCTGGAGAGTGAAGCGGGCGCCGCCTTCATGGTGGCACGCGATCCGGGCCAGCGGCCTGGTTTCAGCGCCGATGCGGGGACCAGCATGGCGGTGCGCCATGACCTGGGCGGCTTTTCACTGACCGCATCGGCCGAACGCGGTTCGGTGATGAGCTGGACGCTGGCGGGCCGGCCTGACGATCCTGCTTACACCTCCACATCGCTCGGCCTTCAGCGTCGGGTCGGTCCCGCTTCGCTCGGCATCAATGCATCGCTGCTGGACGAGGAGGCGACGATCCTCGGCGGGCGTTATGCGCGCAGCTTCGTGTCCGGTGGTGCCTCCAGCCTGTTCCTGGACGGCTCGGCCAGCCTGACACTGGGCGGCTTCGGCCTAGAGGCGCGCTATCGGCGGGGGTGGACGTCGGTGGGCACGAGCGGGGGGCTGGTGGAGAGCGGCACCCTGGCGAGCGAAGCCTATGCGTTCGACCTGTCGAGGGCGGGCGTGATCGTGCAAGGCGACCGGCTGGGCGTCCGGATCGCGCAGCCGCTGCGGGTAGCGTCCGGCGGGTTCAGGCTCGGCGTGCCGGTCAGCTACGATTACGGAACCGGCGCAATCGGCTATGAGCAGCGCTTCATGAACCTTGCGCCGAACGGTCGGGAGATCGACTACGAACTCGCCTACAGCCGCAGCTTCGGCATGGGCTGGCTGGGCGTCAACGCGTTCGTGCGGACCGACCCGGGCCATGTCGAGGCGATGCCGGCCGACATGGGCGGGGCAATCCGCTTTACCGCCAGCTTCCGCTAGATCCCGACGGGGGCCTCGTCGCTTTCGAAGGCAGGTGCGGGCTCACCCTCGATCACCGATTCCGGCGCAGTCACGCCGGCCTGGGCGACGGCCTCGCCCATGCAGCGCGACATGCCGGCCATTGCGGCGCGGCTGCCGCCCAGCGGCACGCTGTCCAGCATGGCGCCGTCATGGCCGACGCGGATGCTGCCCGCTCCGGCGAACTCCTTGAGGAAGCGGGCGCCGTCCTCCCGGCCCGGGCGGACGATGAAGATCAGGCCGGGGCCATCCTGGTCGAGCTCCGCCTGGGCGGTCGCGTCGATCTTCCACGGGCCCATCTGGTCGAATTCGATGTCGAGCGCGTAATTCTCGCCATCCGAAAGTGCGGCCCATTCGCGGTTCTGGACGATGAATAGCAGCGAATCACGCTGGGGTGAGGCGGTGATCGACAATACGGTGCCTGCATTGGACCCGGCGTGGATCATGCAGCCATTGTCACCGGCGGCGAGCTGCCATTCGCGAGCGGGGTGGGCGGCCGATGCATCGGGAGCGACAGGCGCCTGCGCAACGGCGACGGGAGCTGCCGAGAGCGCGAGAAACGCGAACAGGGGCTTCATCACTATGCTTCTCCTTCGAAGCCCACCGCCCAGTGCCCTTTTGCCTGTTTGAACCCCTTTATTTCGCTTTCGTTGCAAGCATCCGCCTCAACTCGCCGCGTTCACAAATGCGGCAAGCCGTTGTTTAGACCGTGAAACTTTCTCCGCACCCGCAACTGCCCTTGGCATTGGGGTTGTCGAACACGAACCCGGCGGTGAAGTCGTCCTCACGCCAATCCATGCGGCTGCCGATCAGGTAGAGAATGGACGCGCCGTCCACGTAGAAGGTGCCGCCGGGCGTCTTGATCTTCTCGTCGAAGGGCTTTTCCTCCGAAACATAGTCGACCGAATAAGCCAGGCCGGAGCAGCCGCGGCGCGGCGTGGAGAGCTTGACGCCCACCGTGCCTTCGGGCGCCTGGGCCATCAGGTCGGCGATGCGCTGCTCGGCTGACGGCGTCAGCAGGAGGGCGGCGGGTCTTTCGCGTACTTTGGTTGCCATGTTCATTCTCCAACCCCGTTTCTCGACTTCGCCCGAACGAACGGAGTTTTCTTCTCATCGATCAAAGTACCACTTTGATCGAAACCTAAAGCATGCCCAGTTCGAGCTTCGCCTCATCGCTCATCTTCTGCGGGTCCCAGGGCGGGTCCCAGACGAGATCGACCTGGGCGTCGCCGATGCCCGGCACCGCGCCGACGCGCAGCTCGACTTCGCCGGGCATGGATTCGGCAACGGGGCAATGCGGCGTGGTCAGGGTCATGATGACCTTGGCATGGTTCTCGGCCGACAGCTGCACGTCGTAGATGAGGCCGAGGTCGTAGATGTTGACCGGGATTTCAGGGTCGTAGATTTCCTTCAGCGCGTCGATCACGGCTTCGTAAAGGTCGCCGCCGGGCTCCACGGGCGTGAAGGGTGCCGGCTTTTGCTCGAGAAAGCCGGTGAGATAGTCGCGCTGGCGCTCCGGCGCGGGCTCGGCTTCGACGCGCGCACGCGGCGGCGGCGAGGTGGCCTCTACCTCTTCGATCTGGATCGTGCGTTCTTCGTTCATCCGAATATTCTCGTCACTCTTTCGATGCCGCGCACCAAAGCTTCGATATCCCCTCGGCCGTTATAGACGCCGAAGCTGGCCCTTGCGGTCGCGTCCACGCCCAGATGCTCCATCAGCGGCTGGGCACAATGGTGGCCGGCGCGGATCGCGACCTTCGCCTCGTCCAATATGGTGCCGACATCGTGCGGATGCACCCCCTCCACCGCGAAGGAGACGATGCCGGCGCTGTCCTCGGGTCCGAGCAAGCGGACCGAGTTGATCGCCGACAGCGCCGCGCGTGCGTCGCGGACCAGTGCCGTCTCGTGCGCGTGGATGGCGTCGAGGCCGATACCCTCGACATAATCGATCGCGGCCTCCAGCCCGAGCACGCCGACGATGTGCGGGGTGCCGGCCTCGAACCGCGCAGGCGGCGGGGCATAGGTGGTGCGGGCGAAGCTGACCTTGTCGATCATCGCGCCGCCGCCGTGCCAGGGTGGCATGGCGTCGAGCGTTTCATAGGGCGCCCACAGCACGCCGATCCCGGTGGGGCCGTAGAGCTTGTGGCCCGAGAAGACGTAGAAGTCGCAGCCCAGGTCAGCGACGTTGACGGGCAGACGCGGCACGGCCTGGCAGCCGTCGAGCAGCAGCTTGGCACCAACCGCATGGGCGAGGTCGGCGGCGCGGCGGGCGTCGAGGACGGAGCCGAGGACGTTGGAGACATGGGCGAGCGCCACCAGCTTGTGCCGGTCGGTCAGCATCGCGGCCATCGCGTCGAGGTCGATGAGGCCGTCTGCGGTGAGCGGCGCGACGTCGATCTCGGCGCCCATACGCTCGGCGATGAGCTGCCAGGGGACGATGTTGCTGTGATGCTCCAGCACCGACAGCATGATGCGATCGCCAGCCTTGAGGTTCGCCGCGCCCCAGGTCTGGGCGACGAGGTTGATGCCCTCGGTCGCCCCGCGCACGAACACGATCTCGCGCTCGGACGGCGCGCCGATGAAGCGGGCGACGCGGCGGCGGGCGGCCTCAAAGGCGAACGTCATGTCGGACGAGCGCGTGTACACGCCGCGATGCACGGTGGCGTAGGTCTCGGCGTAAGCGCGGGTGATCGCGTCGGTGACGGGCTGCGGCTTCTGCGCGGTGGCGGCGGTGTCGAGATAGGCCCAGCCGGCTGGGATGGCGGGAAAGTCCGCAACGCGGTCGAGGGGGGAGGCGCTCAAGCCCTCTCCCTCGGGGGAGAGGGTTGGGTGAGGGGGTTCGGCGTGAGTGAGTTCGCTCCGACTCAGAGCCCCCTCACCCCAACCCTCTCCCCGCTGGGGAGAGGGAGTATCTGTGCGAGCGTCACTCACAGCGACCCTCCAAGCCATGCCATCGCCTCCGCATGAAACGCCTCGCGCACCGCCTCTTCGCCGATGCGGTCGATGGCGTCGGCGACGAAGGCGCGGGTGAGGAGGGTCTTGGCTTCGGCCGGGGCGACACCGCGGCTGGCCAGGTAGAAGAGGGCATTGCGATCGAGTTCACCCACTGTGGCGCCGTGCGCGCACTTCACGTCGTCGGCGAAGATTTCGAGCTCGGGCTTGGCGTTGATCGTCGCGGTGCGGGCGAGGAGCAGGCCCTTCAAGGATTGCTCGCCATCGGTCTTCTGTGCCGCGCGGGCGACTTCGACGCGGGCGGCGACGGAGCAGACCGCCTTGTCGTCGGCGACCGAGCGCCACAGTTGGCGGCTGGTGCCGTTCAGCGCCTGGTGACTGAGCACGAAATTGGCGTCGTGGCGCTGCTTGCCGCGGGCGAGCAGCGCGCCGCCGGCCTCGGCATAGGCACCCTCGCCCTTGATCTCGATTTGCGTGTCGAGCCGGGTGTCGGTGCCGCCCGCAGCCAGCGTGGTCAGCGTCAGGCTGGCGCCCTCGCCGATCGTGGCGCAATCGGTGATGCTCGCGAAACCGCTGGTGCCGGTAAGGCGGCGGGCGAGCATCAGGCGAGCGCCACTGAACAAGGTGAAGCGCGTGGCGCGGTTGGCCCAACCGCCCCCTACGAAGGTCTCGACGATCGACGCCTGGGCATCGACATCGAGCTCGATCTCGGCGGGCAGGTGATCCGCCGCGCCGCTCGACACATGAACGATCTGGACGAGGCCGGGCGGCGAATGTTCGCGGCCGAGCTTCAGCGACCAGCCGGTGCCGGAGGCATGGCGGGCAAGGGGATGATCCGGCGTGCGCGTCTCCACCGCTCCCATCCGAATCGGTCCCAGACGGCTGGCCGCCTCGTCCAGCTTGCCATCCACGAACAGCAGGCGAGGGGCGTCGCCGCCGCAGTCGAGCCACGGAAGTTCACGGTCAGTGCGCACCAATGCGGGATTCGCCGCGAGTGCCGGCAGGGCCGACAGGTCGCTCCAGCGCCATGCCTCTTCGCGGGTGGTGGGAAGGTCGAGTTGCACCGTCACCTCAGGCCGCCAGCTCGCCGGCGATGCTCGCATATCCTTCGCGCTCCAGTTCCAGCGCGAGTTCGGGGCCGCCGGAGCGAACGATGCGGCCGGCAGCGAGGACGTGCACGAAATCGGGCTGCACCAGGTCGAGCAGGCGCTGATAGTGGGTGATCAGCACCACGGCCTTGTCGGGTCTGCGCATGATGCGGTTGATGCCTTCGCCGACCACGCGCAGTGCGTCGATGTCGAGGCCGCTGTCGGTCTCGTCCAGCACGGCGAGGCGCGGGTCGAGGATGCCCATCTGCACCATCTCGTTGCGCTTCTTCTCGCCGCCCGAAAAGCCGACATTCACGTTGCGTTTGAGCATGTCCATGTCGAGGCCGAGATCGTCGGCCTGGGTACGGGAGAGGCGCAGGAAGTCGCCGGCGCTGATCTCCGCTTGCCCACGGGCGCGGCGCTGGGCGTTGAGGGCGGTGCGCAGGAACTGGACGTTGGAGACGCCGGGGATCTCGACCGGATATTGGAAGCCGAGGAACAGGCCGGCGGCGGCGCGTTCGGCGGCGTCGAGTTCGAGGAGGTCGATCCACTCGCTCCCGCCGTCACCCCGGACTTGATCCGGGGTCCCGCTACCTTGAGCGGCGTCCTCGGAAGAGAAGCGGGACCCCGGCTCAAGGCCGGGGTGACGAGAAGAGAGAAGGCTGACGCTGCCACCCGTCACCTCATAGCCGGGCCGTCCGCCGAGGACGTAGCCGAGCGTCGATTTGCCCGCGCCGTTGGGGCCCATGATGGCATGGACCTCGCCCGCATTCACCTGAAGCGAGAGGCCCTTGAGGATTTCCTTGCCGTCAATCTCGGCGTGGAGGTTTTCGATCTTAAGCATCAGTCCTCGATCTTCGTCACTGGATGTCCCACTTCGACCTCTTCAGGGCCAATCGGCTCCTCAAGCTGGCGAGAAGCGTAGCGGGCGGAGAGTTCTTCGACATAGTCGTTAACCGCTTGCCATCGCCGGACACGTCCATCTCTCCCCGTCGGAGGCGCCGACGCCCGGACGAGAGCCTGTACAAGCTGCGACCGCTCGCTTTGACAAACCCTCGAATATTCCTCGTACCGGCGCCACCGATCGGGCTGCGAAGCCTTAATTCTTGTCGCCTCTGCGATGAGGCAATCGTCATAGGCTCCGCGTGCTGCTTTCAGCTCTGCGTGAAAATCGGTCACGCTGGCAGGTGCAAGGACTGCTGGAAGGGCGGCTGCCAAATTGATCAGGATCACCCAACACTCCCCTCAAGGCTGATCCCCAGCAGCTTCTGCGCCTCGACCGCGAACTCCATGGGGAGTTGCTGCAGCACTTCCTTGGCGAAGCCGTTGACGATTAGGGCGACGGCGTCTTCCTGGTTCAACCCGCGCTGCATGGCGTAGAAGAGCTGGTCGTCGCTGATCTTGGAGGTGGTGGCCTCGTGCTCGATCTGAGCGGACGGGTTGCGCACCTCGATATAGGGAACCGTATGCGCCCCGCATTGGTCGCCGAGCAGCAGGCTGTCGCACTGGGTGAAGTTGCGGACATTCTCCGCCGTCGGGCCGACGCGGACGAGGCCACGATAGGTGTTGTTGCTGCGGCCGGCGCTGATGCCCTTGGAGACGATTGTGGAGCGCGACCCACGCCCCAAGTGGATCATCTTGGTGCCGGTGTCGGCCTGCTGCATGTTGTTGGTGAGCGCGACCGAATAGAATTCGCCGACGCTATTCTCGCCCGACAGGACGCAGGACGGGTATTTCCAGGTGACGGCGCTGCCGGTCTCGACCTGGGTCCAGCTGACCTTCGAATTCCGCCCTGAGCAGAGCGCGCGCTTGGTGACAAAATTGTAGATGCCGCCCTTGCCCTCGGCGTCGCCCGGATACCAGTTCTGGACGGTCGAATATTTGATCTCGGCATCGTCGAGCGCGACCAGTTCGACCACGGCGGCGTGGAGCTGGTTCTCGTCGCGCATTGGCGCGGTGCAGCCTTCGAGATAGGAGACGTAGCTGCCGCTGTCGGCGACGATGAGCGTGCGTTCGAACTGGCCGGTATTGGCCGCGTTGATGCGGAAATAGGTCGACAGCTCCATCGGGCAACGCACGCCCTCCGGGATGTAGACGAAGGTGCCGTCGGAGAAGACGGCGCTGTTCAAGGTCGCGAAATAATTGTCGTGGATCGGCACGACCTTGCCCAGCCACTTGCGGACCAGGTCGGGATATTCCTTCACCGCTTCGGAGATGGAGCGGAAGATGACGCCGGCCTTCTCGAGCTCGGCGCGGAAGGTGGTAGCGACGGAGACGGAATCGAACACCGCATCCACGGCGACGCGGCGCGCGCCCTCGACGCCGGCGAGGACCTTCTGCTCCTCGATCGGAATGCCGAGCTTCTCGTAAGTGCGGCGGATCTCGGGGTCGAGCTCGTCGAGGCTTTTCAGCTCCGGCTTAACCTTGGGCTCGGCGTAATAGTACGCGTTCTGGTAGTCGATAGGGGGGACGTTGAGCTTGGCCCAGTCGGGTGACTGCATCTTCTGCCATTGCGCGAAGGCCTTGAGGCGCCAGTCGAGCAGCCATTGCGGCTCGCCCTTCTTGGCGGAGATGTAGCGGACGGTGTCTTCGCTCAAACCCTTGGGCGCGAATTCCTGCTCGATGTCGGAGGAGAAGCCCCATTCGTAGGAGGAGGCGCGGTCGGCGGCCTCCTGGGCTTCGCGGTTGCGTACGTCGGTCACTTGAGGTCCCCGGAAAGCGTGAGGAGGCTGACCCCCTGGAGGGCGCCACGCACGGCGCCGTTGACGGCGGTGAGGTGCGGCTTGACGCGGCACGAATGGTCGAGCGCGCAGTCGCTGCGTTGGGCATCCGCGCAATTGGTCATGGCGATGGGTCCCTCCACCGCCTCGATGATGTCGGCGAGGCTGATCCCGTCCGCGCCGCGGGCGAGGGCGAAGCCACCGCCGGTGCCGCGCGCGGAGGTGAGCAGGCCCGCGCTCGCCAAGCGGCCGACCAACTTCTGCGCGGTGGGGAGCGGCACGCCCGTCTCCTGCGCGATCCCGGCCGCCGACAGACGCGCACCCGCCGGGTGGCGGGCCGCGGCGGCCATCATCACGACGGCATAATCGGCAAGGGAGGTGAGGCGCATCTTTGTAATAGGACCAATTCGTTCCGATTGGGCATGTGGTCGGTCAGCTGCGGAATTGCAAGCGATTCTCCACCCACCCGTTCGTGTCGGGCGAAGTCGAGACACATGGCGGAGGGCGCAAGGTTTCTCGACTTCGCTCGAAACGAACGGGTAGGGGGGGGCATGCGCTATTTTCTGGATACGGAGTTTAACGGGCTGGGCGGCGAGTTGATCAGCCTCGCGCTGGTGCCCGAGCATGGGGATGACGAATTGTACCTCGTCCTGCCGCTGCCCGACGTGCTGCACCCGTGGGTGGAGCAGCATGTGGTGCCGTTCCTGGGTGCGATCCCGAAGGACTTTCCGGGCGGGGGGACTAGCCGGGAGTCGATGCCGCATGAGATTGCGCGCTACCTGGCGCATGATCCGGTGCCGGAGATCGTGGCCGACTGGCCGGACGATATCGCTTATTTCTGCCAGGCTTTGATCACGGCGCCGGGGGATATGGCGGACGTGGTGGGGCTGCGGTTCGAATTGTTGCGCAATCCGGGGTTCAGCGTCGCGCGCAACAGCAAGGTGCCGCACAATGCGCTTCACGATGCGCGGGCGCTGAGGGATTTCGTACTGGATTGGGAGGGGTAATCACTTTCCCTCTCCCCTTGCGGGAGAGGGCTAGGGTGAGGGGAGCGCTTCCGCAGGAAGCGCGCGAAGCTTCGCTTCGCCACCCCTCACCCAGCTACGACTAAGCGGCATAGCCGCTAAGTCTGCGCAACCCTCTCCCGCAAGGGGAGAGGGGCTGATCGTCAGCGCTGTTCCGCGATCCACGCGTCCACATTGCGCTCGAGGATGTCCAGCGGCACGGGGCCGGACAGCAGCACCGCGTCGTGGAAGCCCTTGATGTCGAACTTGTCCCCGAGCGTGCCTTGCGCGCGGGTGCGCAGTTCCATGATCTTGAGCGACCCGATCTTGTAGCCCAGCGCCTGGCCCGGCCACACCATGTAAC
>CAKTCN010000041.1 GCA_934539295.1 uncultured Allosphingosinicella sp. | reverse complement strand
TCCGGCCGCCTTGCTCGCCGGGGCCTAGGGCTCGCAATATTGGGGCGGGCTGTACCCGTGCGAGATGTGCCATTGGCAGCGCTGGCCGCACTTCGCCGCCGTCGCCTTCGCGCTCGTTGCGGTTGCGCTGGCGCGGTCGGCGGACCGGGGGCGCAGCTTCGTGTGGCTGGCGGCGCTCGCCATCATGGTCAGCGGCGGCATCGGCGCCTATCATGCGGGTGTCGAGGCAGGTATTTTCGAAGGGCTGACGCAATGCACCTCCGCCCCCGTCGGCGGGTCCGCGGCGGACATCATCGCCGACATCATGGCGCGGCCCGTCATCCGCTGCGACGAGGTGCAATTCTCCTTCCTCGGCATCTCCATGGCGGGATGGAACGCCATCCTCTCCCTAGGGTTCGGACTCCTGATATTATGGCTGAGCATCAAGCGACCCCGGAGGGCATGATGCCCTCATCCTCCTGGCGGCCGGGCGGTCCCCGTGCGGACGTCCCATCCATGCTGCGCGTCGATCAGGCGGGCGAATATGGGGCCACGCGCATCTATGCCGGGCAACTCGCCATATTGGGCGGGCGGCACCCAATGGCACGTTCCATCGCGCGCATGGCGGCGCAGGAGGACCGGCACCTGGCGCATTTCGACGCGATGCTGGCCGAGCGCGGGGTGCGCCCGACGCTGCTGCAGCCTTTCTGGGACATTGCCGGCTTCGCACTGGGCGCCGGAACGGCCTTGCTGGGGCCGGAGGCGGCCATGGCCTGCACCGCCGCGGTCGAGACCGAGATCGACAAACATTATGCCGAACAGCTCCAGCAGCTCGGCAGCGACGAGCCCGATCTTTCGGCAACGATCGAGGAGTTCCAGGCCGAGGAACTGGAGCATCGCGACGAGGCGCTGGCCGCCGGTGCCGAGAATGCGATCGGTTACCCCATATTGTCGGCCTTTATTCGCGCGGGGTGCCGTGCGGCCATCGCGCTTTCGAAGAGGATCTAGTCATGAAGTTGCTTGCCCCCATTGCCCTTGTGGCTGCCGGCCTGTCCGCGCCTGCGATCGCGCAGGTGGGTCCGGAGGATGTGCGGGTGAACCAGCTCATCATCTATGGCGACGATCCCTGCCCGCAGAGCACCGACGCCGAGATCGTGATCTGCGTGAAGCGGCCGCAAGCGGACAAATACCGCATCCCCGAGAACCTGCGCGACAATCCCAATGCCCGGGTCAACCAGTCCTGGACGCAGCGCGCCGAGGAACTGACCTATATGGGGCGGACCGGCATCGGCAGCTGCTCGGCCGCCGGATCGGGCGGCGCGACGGGCTGTCTCGAGCAGCTCATCAACCAGGCGCGGGCCGAGCGGGCGAACAGCGATAACGTGAACTGGGCGCGCCTGATCGAACAGGCGCGGCAGGAGCGGCTGGCGCGGATCGACGCGGAAGCGGAAGCCGTGCAGCGCGAGATCGACGAGCGGAACGACTGAGTAGGCGCGATACGCACCCCTGCGCTGGTAAAGGCTTCTCGACTTCGCTCGAAGAGAACGGAGAGTTGGAGAACGAGGCAAGCGGCATGAAGAGGCTTTGCAAAGCCGTCGGCGCGGCTAAGCTCCCCGCATGACCACCGTCGACGCCACGCCTGAACTCACCATCGCCGATCATAGCGACCGCGCATTCCTGGGGCATCCCAAGGGTCTCGCCTACCTAGCCTTCACCGAGGCGTGGGAGCGTTTTTCCTATTATGGCATGCAGGCGCTGCTCGTCCTGTACATGGTCAACGAGCTGCTGCTGCCCGGCCATGTCGAGAATGTCGCCTTCTTCGAAAGCTTCAGCCGGCTCTATGGAGACATCGAGGGACAGGCGCTCGCGTCGGCCATCTTCGGCACCTATGCGGCGCTCGTCTACCTGACGCCGATCCTGGGCGGCTTCCTCGCCGATCGGGTGCTGGGCAAGCGGCGCACCGTGCTGTGGGGCGCGATCGTGATGGCAGCGGGCCATTTCCTGATGGCGTTCGAGGTCAGTTTCCTGTTCGCGCTGCTGTTCCTCGTCGTCGGTTGCGGCATGTTCAAGGGCAATATCGCGAGCCAGGTGGGGTCACTCTACAAGGCGGAGGACCTGCGCCGCGCGGACGCGTTCCAGATATTCTACCTGGGCATCAATGCCGGCGTGATTGCGGCGCCGCTGATCGTCGGCACGCTGGGCGAGGAAGTGGGCTGGCATTGGGGCTTCGGCGCGGCGGGTGTCGGCATGCTGATCGGCCTTGGAATCTACCTGGCGGGACAGAAGTATCTGCCGGCGGAAGAGGCGCGCACGGCGAGTGCGGCCGAGCCGAAGGCCCGGCTCGAACGGCGCGACTGGGGCGCGCTGATCGCGCTGCTGCTGCTGATCCCGGTGCTGGCGGTGGCGATCGTGCCCAACAACCAGATCTTCAACGCCTATCTGGTGTGGGGCGACCAGCAGTTCGACCTAAACTTCTTCGGGCGCAAGCTGCCGACAACGTGGCTGGTGACGCTGGACGCGATCGTCAGCGTCAGCTTCCTGGCGATCGTGGCGCTGTTCTACCGCTGGTACGGCAAGCATTATCGCGAGCCCGACGAGATCACCAAGATGATCATCGGATCGGCTTTCTCCGTCGGCGGCATGCTGTGCCTGTTCATGGCGGCGGCAGGCCAGGGCGACGGCAAGATCGGCCTGTTCTGGCCGGTTGCGTTCCACGTGGTGAACAGCATCGGTTTCGCGCACATGCTGCCGGTGAGCCTGGCGCTGTTCGCGAAAGTGGCGCCCAAGGCGGTGAACGCCACCGTGATCGGACTCTACTACCTCGCCTTCTTCGCGGGCAATGCGATCGTCGGCAAGGTCGGCGGCTATCTGGAGACGATGCCCGTCACCAGCTTCTGGCTGATGCACGCAGGCTTCGCGGCCGCGTCGGGCGCGGTGTTCCTGCTATCCAAGCTGTTCCTGTCCAAGCGATTGCTGAACGCCCAGCCAATGCCGATGCCCGCCTGATCATTCGGGATCGAGCTGGGTGATGCGGTTTGCGACAGGAACGGCCGGGTTGGTGCGCAGATACGCCTCCAGCGCCTCGATATCCTCGACCCCGTAGAAGGGATCGCGGCCTTCGGTGAAGACGGTGATGCCCCCGCCGCCCGAAGCGAGGAAATTGGGCACGGCGAGGCGGTAGCTGCGGCCATCCTCGACCGGGCGGCCGTCGATGAGGATGTCGCTCACCTGCTGCCCCTGCGGCTTCCGCGCATCGTAGCTGTAGCGGACATTGTGCGACGGCAGCAGGCGGTCGCCGGTGTTGCCGGGTGCATATTGCTGCTCCAGCATGCGGCGGATCTGCGCGCCATTATAGGTCAGCACCGTGACGATGTTGCCGAACGGCTGCACGGCATAAAGATCGCCGAAGGTCAGTTGCCCGTCCTCCCCCGGATCGAGCGCGGCACGGACGCCGCCCGAGTTCATGAAGGCGAGTTCGGCACCCCCCTGTGCGGGCGCACGCGCCGCGGCGAGCTGCGCATCGGCGATGAGCGAGCCGAGCGCATTTTCGCCGGCGCGGTTCTTGTCCTGCGACAGTCGCTGAGGGAACGGGGCGACGATGCGATTGGCCTCGGCCTTCGCCGCGGCGGCATAGCGGCTCACCAAAGCGGCGACGCGCGGGTCGGGCGCCAGGCGGGGGGCGGCATCGGTCGGACGGACGGCGCCCTCGGCGCTGTCGTAGCCGTCATTCTGGACGAGGATATTTTCGGCGCGCTTGGCCACCACGCGACCGGCGACCGGATCGATGCTGAGCGTGATGTCGGTCAGGATCGCGCCCTTGGTGCCCGCGCTGGTGAGCAGGAACGGGCGCGCCGGATCGACCGCGGCATTGTCGCAGACATAGGCGCGGTGGGTGTGGCCCGACGCGATCACGTCGATCGCGGGATCAAGGCGCTTCATGATGTCGACGATCGGCCCGGACAGGTCCTCGCAGCCCTGGTAGCCGCCCTTCGTATAACCGCCTTCGTGGATGACGAGGATGATCGCGTCGGCACCCTCGGCCTTGAGCCTGGGCACCAGCGCGTTGGCGGTCGCTGCCTCGTCCGCAAAGGTAAGGCCCGCGACGCTGGAGGGGATTACGAGATTGTTGGTGCCCTTGAGCGTCAGGCCGATGAAGCCGACCTTCACCTGCGCCGCGCCCTCGCCGAAGCTGCGGATTCCGTAGGCGGGGAAGAGCGTGCCGCCGTCCTCGGTCACCGTGTTGCCGGCAAGGAAGCCGAAGCTGGCGCCCTGGAACGGCTCGACGCGGCAGGGCTGGCGGCTGGTATGCTTTTCGCACCCGCCATTCTGCATGCGCAGCAATTCGGCGCGGCCGCGGTCGAACTCGTGATTCCCGGCCGCGTTGAAGTCGAGCCCGATCATGTTCATCGCAGTCACGGTCGGTTCGTCGAGGAAGAGCGAGGAGGTGAGCGGGCTGGCGCTGATGAGGTCGCCGGCGGAGATCACGGCATGATTGGGGTTCTGCCCGCGAAGCTGCTGCACGGCAGCCGCGAGCCAGGCCGCGCCGCCGGTCGGGACCTTCACCGTTGCGCCCGAAGCATCGGTCGCATCGGCCGAAACGTTGGGCTTCTCCAGATTGCCGTGGAAGTCGTTCAAGGCGATGATCTTGACCTCCACGGGCGCGGACGCCCGGTCCTGCAAGGCGTTCGTCGCACATCCCGACAGAGCCACCGCGGCCAGTGCCGCCAACATCTTCATCTGCATGTGCCGCTCCCTAAATCACGAAGGCGTAAAAGGAAATTGGGTCAGGCGTGTTGCACGGGCTGGACAATCTGCGCACGGGAACATAGTCGGAACATATGGCACAGCTAGATACTCGGGCGAAGCTGGCGATCCTTGCGGACGCAGCCAAATATGATGCGAGCTGCGCCTCATCGGGCACGGCCAAGCGTAGCAGCGCCGGATCGGACAAGGGCATCGGATCGACTGAGGGCATGGGCATCTGCCATGCCTATGCGCCGGACGGGCGCTGCATTTCCTTGCTGAAGATACTGCTGACCAACAGCTGCATCTTTGACTGCCATTATTGCATCAACCGCAAGAGTTCGAACGTGCGGCGCGCGCGGTTCACGGCACGCGAGGTGGTCGACCTCACCCTCGCTTTCTACAAGCGCAATTATATCGAGGGGCTGTTCCTGTCGTCGGGGATCATCGGATCGTCCAACTATACGATGGAGCAGATCGTCGAGGTGGCCCGGTCCTTGCGCGAGGATCATGACTTTCGCGGCTATATCCACCTCAAGACCATTCCTGATGCCGATCCGGACCTGGTGCACAAGGCCGGCCTCTATGCCGATCGCCTGTCGATTAATGTCGAGCTGCCGACCGTCGCGGGCTTGACCAAGCTGGCTCCGGAGAAGAGCGCGCCCCGGATCGAGGGGGCGATGCAGGGGCTGAGCTCCGCCATCACGGAGGGCAAGGACGCGACCAGGCGCTTCAAGTCGGCGCCCAAGTTCGCGCCGGCCGGGCAGTCGACGCAGATGATCGTCGGTGCGGACACGGCGAGCGACGGCGACATCGTGACGCGCGCCAGCGGGCTGTACGACCGCTTTCGCCTGCGCCGTGTCTATTATTCGGCCTTCTCGCCCATTCCGGACGCAAGCGCTGTGCTGCCGCTTCAGCGACCGCCGTTGATGCGCGAGCATCGGCTGTACCAGTCCGACTGGCTGATGCGCTTCTACGGCTTCAAGCCGTCGGAGGTGGTGCAGGCGGCGGACGACAAGGGCATGCTGCCGCTCGACATCGATCCCAAGCTTGCCTGGGCGCTGAAGTTTCGCGAGCACTTCCCGGTAGACGTGAACCGCGCCCCGCGTGAAGCGATGCTTCGGATCCCCGGCCTGGGCGCAAAAGCGGTGGACCGCATCCTCGTGTCACGGCGCTGGCGCAAGCTGACGTTGGACGATGTCGCGCGGCTGACCGTGTCGGTGGCGAAGATCCGGCCGTTCATCGTGGCGGAGGGATGGCGCCCGACACTGCTGACGGACCGGGCGGACCTTGGCGCCAGGCTGAAGCCGAAGGGCAAGCAACTGGAACTGTTCGCTGCTTAGGTTTCGTTTCAGCCTAGTCGAGGTGCCCTTCGTCATTGCGAGGAGCGTAGCGACGAAGCAATCCAGCGGCCTTCGAGGCTGGCCTAGATTGCTTCGCTCCGCTCGCGATGACGTGGTTTAGCGGGATGGACGCATGTGCCGTGTCAGGGCGCTCGTATTTGCAACCTCCGCCGATGGCCCAAGCGACGTTTGTGGTTCAGCGCAGCCCTGCCAATATCTCGAACTCGACGGCGTCGTGAGAGCAGAAGATGCGGACCTCGTCGCCATGGTCGAGCGAGAGGCGGCGCAGGCGCTTCTGGTTTTCGAGCCGGGCGGCACGGTCGACCTCCATCATCTTCTGATAGCCACGCAGGCCCGGCGGACAGGAATAAGTCTCCGACCCGATCTCGCCGCGGTAGAAATAGGCGTCTGCGGCGCACAGCAGCCACCCGCCATCGTCTTCCTTGATGGCGACGCCGGCATGGCCCCACGTATGGCCCATCAGGGGCACGAGCAGGATTTCGGGCGAAAGGCCGTGAAGGTCGCGGACGGCATCGAAGCCGAACCAGCGCTCGCCGCCGCCGAACGGGTAGAGACGCCAATTTTCGACATCATTCCACTGCTGCGGGCGGTAGCGGCGGGTACCGACGAAAGCACCGCCCTGCCCTGCATCGGCCACTTCCTTCTCGCGCGCAGTGACGTGGACCGTGGCGTGGGGGAAATCCTCCAGGCCGCCGGCATGGTCGAAGTCGAGATGGGTGACGACGATGTGCCGCACGTCAGCCGGATCGAAGCCCAGCGCGCGAACCTGCGCCACCGCCGTCTCCTCGCGGCGCAGCTGGATGTTGTTGAGGTTCAGGAAGAATTCGGACAGCCGCCCGTGCGGATGATCGATGTCGCGGGTGCCGAAGCCCGTGTCGACCAGGATGAGGCCCCGGTCGCTTTCGATCAGCAGGCAGTGACAGACGAGATGCCCCAGCGGGCCATCGGTGGTGCCGTCGAACACGCGTCCGCCCGGCGGGCAGCAGGTGCCGCAATTGAGATGATGGATGCGCATCTATGCCTTGCTCCGGGGCTGAAGCCGATCACGGGTGCGTTCGTCCACGCTCCCTCCCGTAGCCAGGAAGCGCAGCCATACCGCGCCGAGGGTAAGACCGACTACGGCCGCGGCGGCCCAGCCGAGATTGGCGGGTTCCTTCAGTCGATCAGGCACCGCCATGCGCAACTCCTCGTGCGGCCAAGTCGTTCGGGATGCATGGCTAACCGGCTGCCCCCGCTTCCGTTCCGCGCGATCAAGGCAACATAGGTCAATGCGCACGGTCAGCCTTGCCCACGAGGAAGATTTCGACGGCTGGCGCGAGGCGGCGCGCGCGCTCGCGCTCGCGCGGGTGGCGCCCTCGGAGGTGACCTGGCAGGTCGGCGATGCGGCCTACGACCTGTTCGCGGAGGAAGCGGTGTTGAGCGCGGACCCGGGCGCCGCCTTTTCCGTGCCGCGGCCGTTCATCGATCTTGCCCGCACCGCCATCTGCCATTCCGAGCCCGAGCGTTTCTCCCTGCTCTACACCCTGCTGCTGCGGGTGCGGGCGCAACCGAGGGCGCTGGAGGATGCGGCCGATCCTCTGGTGCGGCGGATCGAGGCGCTGGCCAAGGAGGTGCGGCGCGACATGCACAAGATGCGCGCCTTTGTCCGCTTTCGCGAAGTGGAGGCGGAGGACGGGACGCAGCGCTTCGTCGCCTGGTTCGAGCCCGACCATCATATCGTGCGCACAAATGCCGGCTTCTTCGTGCGGCGCTTTGCCAACATGCGCTGGTCGATCCTGACGCCCGAATTGTCGATCCACTGGGATGGCGAGACATTGTCCGAGGGCTCCGGGGCGACGCGGGCCGAGGCGCCGGACGGCGACCCGGTCGAGGAGGTGTGGAAGACCTATTACGCGTCCATCTTCAATCCGGCGCGGGTGAAGGTGAAGGCCATGACCAAGGAGATGCCCAAGAAATATTGGAAAAACATGCCCGAGACGGCGTTGGTCGGGCAGTTGATTGCAGGCGCACAGGCGCGCGAGGCGGAGATGGTGGCACGGTCACAGGCCCAGGTGGCGAGCGGCGGCATGGCGCGTGCGGATGCGGCGGAGAAGAGGCTGCAGCCCGGTGGCAATGCGCTCGCCGCCTGGGAGGCGCTGATGGTCGAGGCACGTGGCTGCACGCGCTGCAACCTGCATCGCTGCGGCACGCAGACGGTGTTCGGCGAGGGGCCGATCGATGCACGGCTGATGTTCGTGGGCGAGCAGCCGGGCGACCAGGAGGATCTGGCCGGGCGGCCGTTCGTGGGACCGGCAGGGCAGCTGTTCGACCGCGCGCTTGGGGAAGCGGGGATCGACCGGACGGCGACCTACGTCACCAATGCGGTGAAGCATTTCAAGTTCGAGCAGCGTGGCAAGCGGCGCATCCATGCCAAGCCCAATGCGGGCGAGATCGACACCTGCCGCTGGTGGATCGACCAGGAACGCACGCTGGTGACGCCGCGCGTGACGGTTGCGCTGGGCGCGACGGCAGCGCGGTCGATCTTCGGCAAGGCGGTCACGATCTCGGCGATGCGGGGCCAGGCGCATGCGCTGGCACAAGGCGGCGAGGCGTTGGTGACAGTGCATCCGAGTTTCCTGCTACGCGTCCAGGACAACAAGGAAGCGGAGTTCGCGCGGTTCGTCGATGACCTGAAGCGCGTACGCGAGCGGGTCGAGGCTTTGGCCTGACTTCAAGAAAACGGTTTGTTCGCGCAGAGACGCAGAGGCGCAGAGAGGCTGCGGCTTGCACCAAGTCCGCGGGTTTCTCGAAAGCCTCCTGCTGTCGGCTTTCCGGCCGAAGGCCGGCTTTGCCTCCTCTGCGTCTCTGCGTCTCTGCGTCTCTGCGCGAAAACGAGCGGCGCTCGTCCAAGAAAGAGTGGCTCACGCGAAGGCGCGAAGGCGCAAAGGGGAATCTTCTTCGCGCCTTTGCGCCTTCGCGTGAGATATTGCGGCTTCGCCGCCGATCAGAGTTTCACCAGCATCTTGCCGGTATTGCCGCCGCTGAACAGGTCCAGGAAGGCCTGCGGCGTGGCCTCAATGCCATCATGCACCGTCTCCTGCGACTTGACGGCGCCGCTTGCGACCCAAGCGCCCATGTCGCGGTAGAAGTCGGCGATCTCGCCCAGATAGTCGGTCCAGATGAAGCCCTGCATGCGGATGCGCGCGGCGATCACGCGCATGATGTAGCGGAAGGCGGCAGGCTCGGCCTTGTTATAGCCCTCAATCATGCCGCAGATCGCGAAACGCGCATTTTGCCGGGCGGCGGCGAAGGCGGCGTCGAGATGATCGCCGCCGACATTGTCGAAATAGACGTCGATGCCATCGGGCGCGGCAGCCATCAGGCTCCTGGTTATGGAGCCGGCCTTGTAATCAATCACCGTGTCGGCACCGAGGCTGCGGACGAAGGCGCATTTTTCCTCGCCGCCGGCCGACCCGATCACCGTCATGCCCCTGGCCTTGGCGATCTGCACCACCGCCGATCCGACCGCACCGGCGGCGGCGGAAACGAAGACGGTGTCGCCTTCCTTTGCCTCAGCCACGCGGAGCAGGCCGAAATAGGCAGTGCCGCCGGTGAGGCCGAGATTGCCGAGCCATTGCTGGTCGGGCACGCCGAGCGTAGGCAGCCTGTTGAATGCCGCGGCAGGCGCAACCGCCTCCTCGCGCCAGCCGAGCATGTGCTGGACCTTGTCCCCTGGGTTGAAGTCGGGCGAGCGGGATTCGACCACAGTGCCGACTGCCCCGCCCTGCAGCGGCTCACCGAGCGCGAAGGGCGGCACATAGCTCTTCACGTCGTTCATGCGGCCGCGCATATACGGGTCGACCGAGAGCCAGCTGTTGGCGACGCGCACCTGGCCCTCCGCGAGCGGCTGCTGCGGGAGGTCCTTGAGTTCGAAATTGTCGGCGGTCGGCATGCCCGTCGGGCGGGACTTGAGGTGCCATGCGCGGGTGCCGGTCATTCGAGCTCTCCTTGATTTTGTTGTTTGTAGCCGGGGGTAGGAGAAGGATCGGGCTACGACAAGCGAAGCCCGCATCCCATGCGCGCACCTGATCTCTCTGACCCGGAGGAGCGCGGTACAGAAAAGGGCCCGGCGCGCGGCCGGACCCTTCCCTCCAACCGTCGGCGACGGATCAGTATGTGCCGGAGAAGCTCCGGTTCAGCGCGTGAGGGCCGTTGTCGCTGCGATCACGATCCTGGCCGTCACGTTCGAACAAGGCGCGGTTATTCTCCTCGTCGCGCCAGGCCTGCTTGGCCTCGGCAGCAGTCTTGGAGACCTTCACCTGTTCGGCGACGCTGTCGATCCACGAACATGGGATCGAATGGTGGCGGCCGCCGGCATCCTCGTCATTCTTGGTCAGGATGATGCGATCACCCCGCACCTTGTCGACCGTGCCGATATGCTCGCCGTCCGACCCGACCACTTCCATATGCTCGTTCACGCGGCCGAGCGAGGAGCGCTGGTCCTGGCGCTTGGAGCGCCAGTTGCCGAATTCCTGCTCGAACTTCGACTGATGCTCACGGCGATATTCGTCATAGTCGCGGTCGAGCGAGTCGATCTGGCGGTTGCGCCATTCCGAATAATGCGGGTCATGATCCTGGCGCTGGCCGTAGCCGCCGCTGCCGCGCTGCGACTGGGCATAGCGAGCCGAGCTGCTGCCATAGCCGCCCGACGGGGTCACGCCGGCATTGGTGGCATAGCCGCCGCCGACCGGCGAAGACATCGGGTGGGCGCCCTGCGTGCCGGTATGGCCCGCATCGATGCGGTCGAAGCGGCGGCCGCTGTCCGGACCGCCTTCGAAGCCGCCCCCGCCCCAGGTCTGGGCCGGGTCGTTACCGCCATAATAGCCGGACGCATAGCGGCCGCGATCGCCGCCACGATTGCGGTCATAGTCGCGATCATAGTCGCTGCCGCCCATGAAGCCGCGATCGGACGATCCGTAGCGCTCGCCCGGGCGGTCGCGGTTCCAGCTGTCCGCGGACTGGTTGCCCCAGCCGCCGCCCGTGCCGCGATAGCCGGCACTGCCATAATCCTCGTCGCGGTTGCTGCGGGTGCGGCCGGCACCTTCATAGCCGTAGCGGCGGGCATCCGCCTCACGCCGGCGCTCGGCATCCTCGTCGCCGAACCAGGAGCGGACCTCGTCGCCCGCGCGATCGAAAAAGCCGCGATCGTCGTCGTGGCCGCGATAGTCGCGCTGGCCGTAGCCGCGGTCACGATCATGATGGCTGCGCTCACGCCAGCGATCGTTGCGATTGTCGCTATAGCGATTGTCCATGCCGTCTCTCCTCATGTGGTGAAGTCAAAGCCACGCATCCGCGTTCGAAGCGCGGCGATTATGTGTGGCTGAACGCGAGCGTCGGCGGCGTCGTTCCGGGGCCGAGCGGTGGATGGAGGCGCGGCACGGATGAAGCGATGACGGGCCAATTGGCGCATTGCATCGCGTTGCAGCGCCCGTTATTGGAACAGGCTCAAGCCGCAGGGCGCGGGGCCGTAGCTCAGATGGGAGAGCGCTGCAATCGCACTGCAGAGGTCAGGGGTTCGATTCCCCTCGGCTCCACCAGCGTCGCGGCAGACCTTCAAGACATCAGATGACGGGAGCGGGACCGGCGGATGCGCGGGGCACGATTTCGTGGCCGAAGCCGACCTGTTCGCGATGCTCCGCATCGGCCAGGATGGCGAGGAGGATGTCGGTCGCGGCCCGGGCCATGGCGGCCGTCGGCTGCCGCACGGTGGTGAGGCGCGGCCACACGATCTGTGCGATCTGGCTGTCGTCATAACCGACCACCGATATGTCGCCCGGGACGGCCAGGCCCGCCTCATGCGCAGCGATCAGGCAGCCGGCCGCCATGTCGTCGTTGCTGGCGAAGATCGCGGTGGGCCGGCCGGGCCTGGCGATAAGCGCAGCAGCGGCTTCGTGGCCGGAGGCGAAGGTGAAGGCGCCCTCCCCCACCAGGGCCGGATCGACGGCGATGCCGGCGGCCGCCATCGCCTCGCAGAAACCCTGGTAGCGCACGGCGCTCGCGCGGTGGGAGGGATCACCCTTGATGAAGGCGATGCGGCGGTGGCCGAGGGCGAGGAGATATTTCGTCATGTCCCGCGCGGCATCGACATCGTCGGTCGCGATCTGCGGCCCGGCGAGATCGTCGAACACCGATGCGATGCGGACGAAGGCGATCCCCGCAGCCTCCAGTTCCTCCAGCACCGTCGCATCGTCGCTGAGCGGCGGCGCGAGGACCACCCCGTCGAGCCCCGCGGAGCGCACGAGCGCCACGATGCCTCCTTCCGAACCCTTGTGATCCAGCGGCAGGGTGAGCAGCCGGTAACGCTCGTCCCTCAGCCGTTCGAGCGAGCCCATCTGCAGGTCGAGGACGTAATTGGGGCTGGGATTCTCGAACAGCAGCCCGAGAAGGAAATTGCGGCGCGCGACGAGACTGCGCGCGGCCATGTGCGGGTGGTAGTTGAGCGACTTGGCAGCGGCGAGGACGCGCTCGCGCGTGTCGGCGCGCACATTGGGTTCCGCATTGAGGACACGGGACACGGTCTTGAACGACAGGCCACACATGTCCGCCACGTCGCGCAAGGTGACGTGCCGGCGCGGCACGCGGCGGCGGCGCGCCATGCCCTGCCCGATCGGTCCCGCTTCACCTTCCGCCATGTTCCCATACCCCTCGCCCGCCCCGATCCGCAGGCGATTGCACTTGCGATGTATTTGACAGCGCTGTCCCATCGCAAGCTTGTTCTTGGCAGCCGCGCAGCGCATCGGTCGGGACATGGACGACCCCCCTCCGATCCCTGCCGCGACCCTGATATTGTTCCGCGAGGTTGCCCGGGGTGCCCCGCAACTGCTGATGATCGAGCGAGCGCGCACCCTGGCATTCGCAGCCGGGGCAGTGGTTTTCCCCGGCGGACGCGTGGATCCGGGCGATCAGCTGCTGGCCCAAGACCACGACCTTCCGCACGCGGCCGCGCGGATTGCCGCCATCCGGGAGACGATCGAGGAAACGGGACTTGCGCCTGCGCTGGCTCCGGTGCCCTCGGCAGAAGTCGCGGCAGCTTTGCGCGGCGAGATGGCGGCGGGCCAGCCGTTCGGCACGCTCCTGGCACGCTACGAACTGAGCCTCGACCTTCGTGCCCTGACGCCATTCGCGCGCTGGCAGCCGAACTTTCGCGAGGCGCGGCGGTTCGACGCCATGTTCTTCATCGCACGTGCGCCCGCGGGCGAGCCTAGCGCCGACAATCACGAGGCGGTGCGCGCCGTCTGGATATCGGCCGTCGACATGCTGGCGGAGATCGAAGCCGGTCGTTCGCAGGCGATCTTTCCGACCCGGCGCAATCTCGAGAGGCTGGCGCGTTTCGCTTCCTTTGCGGAGGCGGAGGCGGATGCGCGCCTTCACCCGATAGAAACGATCACACCGTGGGTGGAGGAACGTGGCGGTAAGCCGCACCTCTGCATCCCTGAGGGTCGCGGATATCCGGTCACATCCGAGCTGCTGGAAACGGCGCGGCGAAGCTGAGGCGCAACCCTGTGCCGGGTCCACGCGTCTGGAGCGGCATGGTCCTACGCACCTTGCGCACCCTGCTGATCCTTGGCGTTATCGGCTTTTGCGGGCTGCTCCTTTACGGTTACGTGCGCAGCAATCCGGAGGACATGCCCTGGACACCGCTGGACCTGACGCAGCCGGTCGGGACCTTCACGGGGCGCAAGCTGGTCGCCTTGCGAGAAGACGCGCCGCAATGCCGCGCGTTGCTGGAACGGGCGGGCGCGCGTTTCACCCCGGCACCAAGCGTGGGGCAAGCTGGCCAATGCGGCTATGCGGACGGCACGCGCCTGCGCAGCGGCGGCGCGCTGTCGATCGCCTATGCGCCGGCCGGACTGGTGACGAGTTGTCCCGTGGCTGCCGCGCTGGCGCTGTTCGAATGGCAGGTGGTGCAGCCCGCGGCGATCGAGCATCTTGGCAGCCGCATCACCTCCATCGACCATTTCGGAAGCTATAGCTGCCGCCGCATCTATGGCCGCAGCGAAGGCGCATGGAGCGAGCACAGCACGGCGAACGCCGTCGACATTGCCGGGTTCAGGACGCAGGACGGCCGCCGCATATCGGTCCTGCGCGATTGGGAAGGCGAGGATGAGGAGGCTGCGTTCCTGCGCGCGGTGCGGGATGGCGCCTGCGACCTTTTCGCGACCGTGCTGTCGCCCGATTATAACGAGGCGCATCGGGATCATCTCCACCTCGACCAGGCAGAACGGGGCCGGATGGGGTGGCGCGGGTGTCGCTAGCTGCTTGAGCAGCATGCGGGTGGCGGCGTGCTGCCGAAGCAAGAACCCGGTTCGACAGGATGATGGTGCGGGCAAAAAGAAAGGGCCCGGAAGCTCGCGCTTCCAGGCCCCTTCGTTGATCAGCTCCTGCGAGCGATCAGGGATTGCTGAGGTGGTTGGACAGGTGCTTGTTCATTTCGAACATGCTGACCTTGTCCTTGCCGCCGAAGATCGCCTTCAGCTTGTCGTCAGCGAGGATCTCGCGCTTGTTCTCCGGGTTCTGGAGATTGTTGGACTTGATATAGTCCCACATCTTGGAAACCACGTCGCTGCGCGCGATGTTGCCCGAACCGGTGACCGCCGCGAGTTCGTCGGACGGCTTCATCGGCCGTGCCAGCGCGTTGGAACCACCACCCGTGCCTTTTGCCATATAATCCTCCTGTTTGATCTTGCCCTCGGTAGAGCGCAAACAGGCCGCTCGCGCAAGAGCCTCACGTGCCACGGCTCAACAAATCGCTTCGGACCCGAAAGGAACCACCTTGTTTGCGGGATCGTGCCCGATGTCGGCGCGGCCGAGATAGGGAATCCCGGCCACCTCGCACCAATGCCGCGCGATCGCCTCCTCATCCATGCCGAAGGGCGGATCATTGGGAGGGATCTCGGTGCAGCGACCCAGGCGAATGCCGGCGACCTTGCGCACGTTCGCATTGCCGGTGACGTGGAAGAAGGCGCGATCGATCCGGTAGAGATATTCGCTTACTTCCTCCAGCAGGAGGATGTGGTCGGTGAGGTCGGGCTGAAGCGGCGTTCCAAGCAGCTGGCTGAACACGGTCAGGTTGAAGGCGACGGTGGGCGCAGGCGTAAGGCCAGGCTCCAGCGCATCGGCATCCCGCCCCACAAGCCAGCGCAGCGCGCGGAGCACCGCCTCCTCGCCGCCGTCCCGGCGCAGGTCGCCGACCATGGGGCCGTGCGCCACCCGGCCGATGCCGGCCTTGTACAGGCCTGCGAACAGGAAGCCCGCGTCGCTGAAGCCGAGATAGGTCTTTGCCCGCGCGTGATCGTTCAGCCGTTCGATGGCATCCCCGGCGATCCGGCACGATCCATAGCCGCCACGCGCGAACCATATCGCATCGATGTTCGGATCGTTCGCAGCCTCCACCAGAGCATCCTGCCGCGCCGCATCGCTGCCCGCGAAATGGCCTTCGCTGAGGAAGCATTGCGGGTGGAAGAGCAGTTCGGCGCCGGGCACATGCGCATCCGCCAGTTCGGTGCAGCGGGCGGCAAGGTCGGCGGTAAGCGGAGTGCCGGGCGCCACAACGGCGATGCGCATGTTCAACTTGCTCCCGAAAGATTTTGAAAAGCCGTGGCCGAGGCCATAGGTCAGCGCGATGAATCGCTCCAAATATTTCTTCTGCGGCATCGGGGGCAGCGGCATGCTCCCCCTCGCCCTCATCGTACGCGCAACGGGTGCCGAGGTGGCGGGGTCGGACCGGTCGCTGGACCAGGGCCGGCTCTCGGCCAAGTTTGCCTATCTGGAGCGGCAGGGCATCGGCCTGTTCCCGCAGGATGGCAGCGGCGTGACGTCGGCGGACCAGCTGCTGGTGACGTCCGCGGCGATCGAGGAAACGGTGCCGGACGTTGCAGCCGCCGCCCGCGTGGGCGCGGCGCGCGTGACGCGGCCGCAGCTGCTGGCCGAACTGTTCAACGATGCGGCGCTCGGCATCGCATGCGGCGGGACCAGCGGCAAATCCACCACCACCGGCATGATCGGCTGGATCATGCGGGAGGCCGGCCGCGATCCGAAGGTGATGAACGGCGCGGTGATGAAGAATTTCGCCGATGCCGACGCGCCCTTCGCCAGCGCGCTGGTGGGCGGCGGCGACGTGTTCGTGAGCGAGGTGGACGAAAGCGACGGATCGATCGCGCTTTACCGGCCGGCAGTTGCGGTACTCGGAAACATCACGTTGGACCATAAGAGCCTGGACGAACTGCGCGGGCTGTTTCGCGGCTTTGCGGCGGCGTCGGGCAAGGTGGTGCTGAACCTGGACGACGCGGAGACGCGCGCGCTTGCTGCCGGGATCGTCGCGGGCAAGCGGATCACGTTCAGCCTGGAGGGCGAGGCCGATTTCGTGGCGAGCGACATCGTCGAGGCGCCGTTCGCGGTGACCTTCAGCGTGAGGCACGGGGGGGACACGGTCCCGGTGGCGCTTCAGGTGCCGGGCCGGCACAATGTCCAGAACGCGCTGGCGGCGCTCGCGGCGGCGCATGCGGCGGGCGTGGACCTCAAGGTCTCTGCCGCCGCGCTGGCCGGGTTCAAGGGGCTGCGGCGGCGGTTCGAGCTGGTCGGCACTAGGAACGATGTCGCGGTGATCGACGACTTCGCGCACAATCCCGACAAGCTGGCGGCGACACTGTCCACATTGCACGCCTTTCCCGGCCGTCTGCTCGTGCTGTTCCAGCCGCATGGCTATGGCCCGTTGAAGGTGATGGGCGATGCGCTGGTGGATACGTTCGTCGAGCATCTCGCGGCCGAGGACGTGCTGATCCTGCCCGATCCGGTCTATCATGGCGGCACGGCGGATCGCAATGTCGGCAGCGCCGAGATCGTGGCCAAGGTCGTGGCCGCCGGACGGCAGGCCGAGCATGTGGCCGAGCGCAGCCGTGCCGGCGACCGATTGCTGGAACTTGCCAGGCCGGGCGACCGGATCCTGATTGCCGGAGCGCGTGACGACACCCTGTCGCTGTTCGCGGCCGATCTGGTGGAGCGGCTCTGATGGAGCTTGCCGAGGGTGCGGAGGCACCGCTGCTCGCCCTGCTGGAAGCGCTGGCGAGCGCGAGGTACCGGTTCATCACCCCGACGCCGGCGACGCATGCGCGCGTGATATCACGCGGCGGGCGCGAGACGGCGCGGGACCTTCGCGATGTTTTCGGGTGGAGCCTGCCGTTTGCGCAAGACGTGCTGCCGCCGGCCATGTTCGACCAGCTTGAAGAAGCGGGCGCGATCACGCGGCAGGGCAGCCTGTTCAAGAGCAAGCTGCGCGTGTCGAGCATCGGCGCGCATCTGTTTCTCCATTCGGCCTACCCGACCGAAGCCGAGGATGCCGTGTTCTTCGGACCCGACACCTACCGCTTCGTGGACTTCCTTGCCGCCGAACGGCCCTGCCGCACCGGACGACTTGTGGACCAGGGAACGGGTGCGGGTGTCGGCGGCATCATGGCGGCGCTGCTGGCCCCGGCGATCAAGGTGACGCTGCTCGACATCAATCCAGCCGCGCTGCGCCTGGCATCGATCAACGCGCGCCATGCGGGCATCGATGCGGAACTGGTGCAAGGATCGGCACTGGACGCGGTGGCGGGCGATATCGACTGCGTGATCGCCAACCCGCCCTACATCATGGACGAGGGCGCCCGCACCTATCGCGACGGCGGCGGGATGCACGGGGCGCAGATATCCTTCGACTGGACGATGGCGGCCGCGCGCCGGGTGCGTCCGGGCGGCAGCATGCTGCTCTACACGGGCGTTGCCATCGTCGACGGCCATGACGAGCTGAAGGAAGCGCTGGAACGCGAACTGGCGGGAAGCGGCTGCACCCTGCGCTATCGCGAGCTCGACCCCGACGTGTTCGGGGAGGAACTCGAGGAGCCGGCTTATGCCGATGTCGAGCGGATCGCGATCATCGGGGCGGTGGTGCAGCGGGAAGGCTGAACGCTGTCACCCCAGCGACGGCCGGGGTGACGCGCTTCGACATTATCCGGCGACCGGCGCGTCCACTTTTTCTACCCACTCGGGGTAGAATGCCGGTTCACGGTTGGACCAACCCGGCGCGGTGGCCGCGGCTTCGCTGATCGACTGGAGCAGGCCACGGCGGCGTTCCGGATGGAGGTGCGGCAGGGCCGCGGCGGCGCAGAAGGCGCCGGGGAGCCAGGGACGCACCGCGGCGCCGATCAGCCGCTCGTAGAGGAAGCGGTAGGACGCGAAGTCGACCAGCTTGTCCTGGCCGAGGTCGAAGGCGGTGACGGTGATGAGCGGACCCATCATCGGCTCCATCGCCTCCAGCCCGCTATCGTCCGGCACATAGTCGCGAATATGTTCAAGACGGCGGTAAATGCGTTCCTGCGCACGGATGCTGGCAGCCTCGCCCGCATCGCGCGACCAGCGCTTGATCGCGTCGCGACGGCCAAGCCCCACGTCGAGGCTGCGGCGGATGTAACGCTGCGCGCCCTTCGTGAAACCTGCAAATTCCTTCATCTCGACGAGGGTCAGTGCACCATCGGGTGCCTTGATCTGCGACGCCATGAGCCCACTCACTCCTTCTGCCCAGCGGAAGAAGCCCATGGGGTCACCGCGCTTTCGCGTTGATGAACCTTGGGAATCTCCGCTCCCCACAGGTAGAGTGAATCAGAAGGCGGTCACCCGCAACCGCTTTCGAGATGCGGGCGCCGCTGTCTTCATACTGTCACTCCGCTGCAACAGCGAAGAAGGGGCGATGACCTAGTCGCCAACCGTGCCTGCCGGACGCCGTTCGGATTCGGGTACGGGTCCATCGGCACCGTCTTCCTCGCCAGGCACGGGCGGCACCACGGCGGCCGTCTCCATGGTCTCTTCATCGACGATCTGCTTGTCCTTGCCGTTCATATCTTCTCTCCGGTTCAGTCCAGGCGAGTGACGCGCACCGACTGGTAGTTGAAGTCGGCGGTACCGCCGAACACCGTCATGAAACTCACGTCGGCGGCGTCGCGGCCCACGCCGATGCGCACGAAGCCGTCCACGGGCGCAAGGCCGGTCGGATCGACCAGGTGCCAGCCGCCCTCCAGATAGACCTCGACCACCGCGTGGAAATCGGGCGGATCCAGCTGCCAGGCATAAGCGCTGACCATGCGGGCGGGGATGTCGAGCGCGCGGGTGAGTGCGATCATGACATGGGCGAAATCGCGGCAGATGCCCTTGCGGTGGCCGAACGTGTCGTGCGCAGTCGTGTCCGCGTCGCTGCAGCCGGATTCGTACCGCAAATTGGTGCGCGCCCATTCGGCGATCGCCGCAACACGCCTGCCGCCTGCCAAACCGCCGAACGTTTCCAGCGCGAAGTCCCGCAGCTTGCCGGAATCGCAATAGCGGCTGGGCCAGAGATACTCGATCGTCGAAGCGGGCAGGTGTTGCAGCGGAACGAGGCCGCAGGCCGAAAGGTCCGGCACCTGGCGATCCACGTCGACGACCGCCTCGTAACGGGCAGTGAAGCGCCCCTCCCCGCCCGTCCAGGTGCGCCGGCCGATCCCGCCATGTCCCATGACCGGACGCAGCGGCGTGGCGGTGCCGACGGAAAGCCGATCCTCGACGAGCCGCTGGTCGGGAAGCTGCGCGACCTCCATCTCCAGCAGCACGTCGGCAGGCTGTGGCAGGAAATAATCCAGGTCCGCCTCAATCTTGAGTCGCATGTAACGTCTATCGTCCTTCCTGAAAGGCGAACCTGCCGGGCGGTCCGTCCGTTCCGCGCTTCGACCAAGTGCCGCCACCTTTCTGCAAACTACCTGCATGAAGGCGATTTTCGCGCACGCTTGCGCTAACAGGGATCATGGCCACGCTGCTGATCCCACCTTCCAGGGGGCGTTTCCCCGACCTGTCGCTCGCGCTGAAATCGATCCTGGGCTTCTGGATCTTCTACCTGCTTACGCTGGTAGTGCGAAGCGGGCTTGGGGAGCAGGCGTTCGGAGGACCGATGAGCCTGCGCCTGCTGGGCATCCTCGTGGGCACCCTGCTTACCTTCCTCATCTACGTGGGATTGCGGCTGCTCGGCAGGGGCAGCCTGCGACGGATGATCGTCGTGGCCGCAATCGGCTGCATTCCCGCATCGGCCTTGTTCGGCGCCTTCAGCTTCGCCGTGGTGCTGATGCAGAACCCGCTCGTCATGCGCCACACGATCGTCGAAAAGGCGCGCGACGGCACGGTGCTGAGCCGGTCGGCCGGGGGCGAGTTCAAGGTGGAGCAGCCGGGCCGGCCCGCGCTGATCGTCCAATCCGCCTCCTATCGCGACCTGCTGATGCGGCAGGCGCCGCGGAACATCGCCGACAATGCCGTCACCTGGTATTTCTTCTTCGCGGCCTGGGCGTCATTCTACATCGCGATGAGCAGCGCCAACCAGCTTCGCCTGGCGGAGCGGCGCGCGTCCGAGTTCGAACGGGCGGCGCAATCGGCTCAGCTTCGGGCGCTTCGATACCAGGTCAATCCGCATTTCCTCTTCAACACGCTCAACTCGCTATCCTCGCTGATCATGGCACGGCGGGAAGAGGAAGCGGAGGAGATGATCATGAACCTTTCGAACTTCTTCCGCTCGACTCTGTCGACGGACCCCACGGCGGACGTGAGCCTGGCCGAGGAGATCGCACTGCAGCGCCTCTACCTCGACATCGAGCGCGCGCGCTTTCCCGAGCGGTTGAAGGTCGAGGTGCACATACCCGACGAGATCCAGTCGGCACGTATCCCCGCGCTGCTGCTGCAGCCGATCGTCGAGAACGCCATCAAATATGGGGTTGCCCGCACGCGCCGGATCGTCACACTTTCGATCCGGGCAAGGGAGGAAGATGGCCAGATGCACCTGTGCATCGACAATGACGGGCCGCTGGCGGACGAGGGCGAAGCACCCGCGGGTGGAACGGGCGTCGGGCTCGCCAACGTGCGGCAACGCCTGCAGGCGCGGTTCGGCGGCCTGGCGAGGATCGACCACGGCCCGCGGCCCGAAGGCGGTTTTCGCGTGCGCATCACCATGCCCCTGACCACCCATGACTGAGGGCAGTCCGCTCCGCATCCTCATCGTGGATGACGAGCCGTTGGCGGTGGAGCGCATGCAGATCCTGCTCGCGCGGATGGAGGCAGTGAACCTGCTCGCCACCGGAAACGATGGCGAGGCGGGTGTGCGCCTGGCCGAGGCGCTGTCGCCCGACGTGGTCCTGCTCGACATCGCCATGCCCGGCATGGACGGGATCGACGTGGCGCGTGCGCTTGCCAGGATGGAGCGGCCACCGGCGATCATCTTCGTGACCGCCTTTGATAGCTTTGCGGTGGCGGCATTCGACGTCGATGCGGTTGACTATCTGATGAA
>CAKTCN010000040.1 GCA_934539295.1 uncultured Allosphingosinicella sp. | reverse complement strand
TTGTTGACGTCGAAGCCGAAGCCGATCGTCGGCACGCTGTCGCCGTCGCGGAAGTCGATCACGAAATTGTCCGTGTCGATCGCGTCGATGAAGGTCTGGAGACGTTCCTTGCCGTCCCACAGCGACTCCGAATAGCCGGCCATCCCGCGGATCGAGAAAGTGTCCGAGAAGCGATGGTCGAGGTTGAAATTGGCCTGCTTGAAGGTCGAGACGAAGTGATCGACCAAGCCTTCGGAGCGTACGTCGACGCCGTCGAACAGGCCATAGATGAGCGAGCCGTTCTCGTCGAACTGCACGTCGCGCACCGATACCATCGGCTGGCCATTATTGTTGACGTTACGGCCGAAGGAGATGCCCGCGATATAATTGTCGCGGCGGGTGACATCGAAGCGCGAATAGAGGCCGTCGACCGAGATGTCGGTATCGTCGGTCGGCTTCCACTGCAGGCTGAGCGTGCCGGCGATGCGTTCCTGATCCTGTTCGGAGTTCACGAAGCGCGGCAGGCGCGGGAAGAAGGCACCGCTGCCGGGCGTGCCGGGAGCCGATTCATCGCGCAGCGCCATGATCGCATTATAGGCTGCGATCGTGCCGGTGCGCGGATTGTTGGTGCTGCAGTTCGTGGCGGTTGCGCCCTTGGCGGCCTGCGCGGTCGGCGACGGGCTGACCGGCGTGTAACCGATCGGCGTACAGAATGGCTGGGCCGCCGCGCCGGAGCCGAGCTGGTTGCCGCCCAGAGTGGATGACAGGATGTCCACGGCCGAATAGCCGACCTCGCGGATGTTGCGCTTCTGGTAGGCGCCCGACGCCAGAACGCCGAACGTGCCGTCGGCGAACTGCTTCGACACCAGCACAGATGCGCGGGGATCGACCTTCTCGCTAAGCTCGTTGTAGATCCCGCGTGCCGTCGCCGAGAGGACGAAATCGTCCTTGTAATCGAGCGGGTGCGGCGCGCGCAGATCGACGGTCGCGCCGAGCGAGCCTTCTTCCACATCGGCCGACGGCGTCTTGCGTACCGCCAATGACGAGAAGATCTCGGTCGGGAAGGCGCTGAAATCGAAGCTGCGACCGGAGTTGCCGGCGCCATAGATGTCGGACGAACCGGTCTGCGAGGTACCTTCCATTCCATTGATGCGGACGCGGGTGAATTGGGCCCCGAGACCGCGCACGGAGATGTTGCGGCCTTCGCCGCCGTCGCCACGCGACAGGGTCACGCCGGGAATGCGCTGCATCGACTCGGCGAGGTTGCTGTCGGGGAACTTGCCGATGTCCTCCGCCACGATCGAGTCGATCGCCGCCGTCTCGTTGCGCTTCTGGTTGAGGGCAGTGTTGAGCGATGCGCGGAAGCCGGTGACGACGATCTCTTCTTCCGGCGCGACGCTGTCGTCCGCTTGCGTGGAAGTCGTCTGCTCCTGCGCGAAAGATGGCGTCGCCCAGGCCATGGCCGTGGCAAGTGCCAGCGTCGAAACGGTGAAAGTCTGCGTGAACGAAGAACGCAGCTGTGGCGTCATTTTCATCATCCCCTCCTCCTGTTGCGCTCCGCATCTTTATGCTGGAGCAAGTCTCATTCTTTGTGAGTTGCTCCCACAGAATGACACAAGAAGGAGGGGACGCAAGCGTTTTTGTAGGACTAACGAAACGAACGCGAAATTGATCTGGATCAGCGGCAGGATGCACTTCCCAGTGGCGTTGTCCGGGTCAGAGCAGGACGTTCGGCCAGCACCCGTTCGGCAACCGGAAGCTTGATGCCCTTCAGTTCCTGCGCGACGATTTCCGCCATGGCGCGGGCGCCGAGTTCGCTGAAATGGGTGTCGTCGGCGATGCCGTCGGGAAAGGCCGCCACCTTGTCCTGCGGCGTATAGTGCAGGTAATATTTACGCGCTTCCTCCGGCCCGGTCCGGTCGAGCAAGGCGATCGAGCGCGCCTCCAGGTCTATCAGCGGCACCCCGGTCTGCACGACGAGTTCGCGCATGACGTTGCTGTAGGCGGCATAATCCGCCTTGGCCTTGTTACCGTCGAAGGAACGGCGCGCGGGCGGCGTCACCAGCACCGGCTGGAGCCCGCGACCCCTGGCTTCCCAGATCATGCGCAGCAGATTGTCGCGATAGGTGGTGAGGGCAGGGGCGTAGCGCTCGGGCCGGTTGGACGAAGCATCGTTATGCCCAAACTGGATCAGCACCACGTCCCCGGGAAGCCCGTCCTTGATCAGCGTGTCCCATCGGCCCTCGCCGATGAAGGTGCGCGTGCTGCGGCCGCCGATCGCGCGATTGAGGATCTCGACATCGGGGGCGAGGCCGCATTTCAGCACCATGCCCCAGCCCAGCTGCGGATATTTGTCGGCACCGTAATTGGCCGCGGTGGAATCGCTGGCGATGAAGATGCGCGGTCCCGGCGCCGCCGCCGGCTGAACCGCGGAGGCGAGCAGGGCGGCGAGCGCCGGGACAAGCGCCATCATTGCAGGTTCACGAATGCGCCGCCGTCGACCAGCAGGGCCGCGCCGGTGACGTAATTGGCCATGTCGGACGCCAGGAACACGATCGGCCCGGCAAGGTCCTCCGCCTCGCCCAGCCGGCCGAGCGGGATGCGGCCTTCCATATACTTGCGCTTCTCGACGTCGGCGAGATCGTCCTTGTTGATCTCGGTCAGGATGGTGCCGGGCAGGACCGAGTTGCAGCGGATCTTGTGGCGGCCGAGCGCGATCGCGGCCGACTGCATCAGCGAGTGGAGACCGGCCTTGGTCGGCGTGTAGTGGGTCTGGAACTCGCCGCCGACCAGCGCGGAGATGGAGGACACGGCGATCAGCGATCCGCCGTGGCCCTGTTCCACCATCTGCCGGGCAGCAGCCTGGCACATATAATAACCGCCATGCAGGTTCACGCGCATGGTGCGTTCCATCACCTCAGGCGGCATGTCGAGGAACGAATGGAACGGGCAGATGCCGGCGTTCGAAACCATCACGTCGACCTTGCCGAACGTCTCCACCGCCTTGGCCACGAATTCGGTGGCAGTGGCCACTTCGGCGACGTCGCCCTTGACGGCGAGGCCGCGCTGGCCGGCCGCCTCGATCTCGGCGACGCAGGCTTCCGCATCGGCGTCGCGGCTGTGATAGTTGATGACGACGTCGGCACCGGCCTTGGCGGCGCCCACGGCAGCGGCGCGGCCGATGCCTGTCGATGCGCCCGTCACCAGAACGGTCTTGCCTTCCAACAGCTTCATTTCATTCCCCTTATTGCCGGCGCGCACGCCTGGGCATTCTGATGTCCGGGCTCCAGCCCATGTCGCCGCTGATCCGCTGTGCAGTTTCACGCACTGCGGAGCTCAGTTCGCCCATGCGCTCGTCGTCCATATATTGCGCGGCGCTCGATACGCTGATCGCCGCCACGATCTTGCCCGACACATCGCGCACGGGCGCAGCGACGCAGCGGATCAGGTCTTCATTTTCTTCAAGGTCGAACGCGTGGCCATCCTTGGCATAAGCGCGCATCCGCTCGAACCAGATTGCCTTGTCCGCCGATGGCGCGCCATGCGCCTGATCAGCTGCGAACAGGCGCTCCCATTCGGCTTCGCTGCTGTCGATCAGCAGCGCCTTGCCAAGCCCTGTGGAGGTCAGCGGCTGGCGATCGCCGATGCGGCTCGAAATATCCACGCGCCTGCGGCCCGGTATCTTGTCCAGGTAAAGCGCAAGCTCGCCATCGAGCCGGCCGAGGTGCACCGTATCTTCCGTACTTGCCGCCAATTCCTCCATGCGCGGCCGCGCGATCTGGACGATGTCGGCCTGGCTCTGAGCCAGGAAGCCGAGTTGCAGCAGCTTGGGCCCAAGGCGGTACCCGTCGCGAGGAAGATAGGTGAGGAAGCCGCGGTCGATCAGCGCATTGGCGAGCCGGTGCGTAGTCGAGCGGGTGAGGCCCATCCGCTCGGACAGTTCCGCAAGCTTGATGGGACCGTCCACCACCTTGTCGAGGACATCGAGGCCGCGGACCAGCGTCTGACTACCCGTAGTTCCCGCCGGCTTGGCCCCCGGTTCGGATTCATCATTTGACGTAGTGCGTCTCATCTCGTAACATCCTATCCCATAAAGTGGAAAAGTAAATACGTGGAGGAGAGGGGCGGCCACGGTTTCGGTCGGGCAACAACCTCAACATAACAACGAGTCGTGGCATCTGGTATCATATACTGGAACGATGCACGCGAGCTTTTCACATAATCGCGGGCTCGTGCAACGGGCGGGCTCCGGGGAGATGAAGACGTGAGTTCAGCCGGGCTTTCCAAGATCAAGCATGTCCGCGCCTATACGGTGCGTGGTGGTGGTGCCGACTATCACGATCAAGGCGGCGGTCACTGGATCGACGACCACATCGCCACGCCGATGAGCAAATATCCCGAATATCGCCAGTCGCGGCAAAGCTTCGGCATCAACGTGCTCGGCACCCTCGTGGTGGAGATCGAGGCCGAGGACGGCACGATCGGCTTCGCGGTGACGACCGGCGGCGAGCCCGCCTGCTACATCGTCGAAAAGCATTTCGCCCGCTTTCTCGAAGGTCGCAGCCCGACCGAATATGAGAAGATCTGGGACCAGATGTACTTCGGCTCCCAATATTATGGCCGCAAGGGCCTGGTCGTGAACGCGCTGTCGGGCGTCGACCTTGCTTTGTGGGATCTGCTGGGCAAGCTGCGCGGCGAGCCGGTCTACCACATGCTGGGCGGCGCAGTGCGCGACGAGCTGCAATTCTACGCGACCGGCGCACGGCCGGACGTCGCCAAGGAATTGGGCTTCATAGGCGGCAAGCTGCCGCTGCATCACGGGCCCTCCGAGGGCGAAGAAGGCCTGCACAGGAATATCGCGCTGCTCGCCGACATGCGGTCCAAGGTCGGCGACGATTTCTGGCTGATGTACGACTGCTGGATGGCGCTGGACGTCGAATATGCGACCCGCCTCGCGCATCGGGCCTACAATGAGTGTGGCCTCAAGTGGATCGAGGAGGCGATCAGCCCCGACGATTACTGGGGCTATGCCGAACTGAAGCGCAACGCGCCCAAGGGCCTGCTGGTAACCACCGGGGAGCATGAGGCCACCCGCTGGGGCTTCCGCATGCTGATGGAGATGGACTGCTGCGACATCATCCAGCCTGACGTGGGCTGGTGCGGCGGCGTCACCGAATTGCTCAAGATCTCGGCCCTCGCCGACGCGCGCGGCAAGATGGTCGTGCCGCACGGCTCGTCCGTATATTCCTACCATTTCGTGATCACGCGCCACAACTCGCCCTTCGCCGAGTTCCTGATGATGCACCCGGGACCGACCGAGGTCGTGCCGATGTTCCACCCGCAGCTGATCGGCGAGCCGGTGCCCCAGAATGGCCGCCTCAAGGCCAGCGCGCTCGACAAGCCCGGTTTCGGCGTGGAGCTCAATCGCGAGCTCGACATGCACCGCCCCTACACTCACTGATAAGAAGAGTAGCAGCACATATGAAACTCTGCCGTTTCGGCCCGCGGGGCCAGGAAAAGCCGGGCCTCGTCGACGCGGACGGCACCGTCCGCGACCTGTCCGGCCAGGTCGATGACATCACCATCGAAGCCCTGGTATCGTTGAAGGACATTGATCCTTCATCGCTTCCCGTTGTTGACACCGGTGTCCGCCACGGCGTGCCGTTGAAGGGCATCGGCAAGATTGTCGCGATCGGCCTTAATTACGAGGACCATGCGATCGAGTCCAACCTGCCGATCCCGACCGAGCCGATCATGTTCATGAAGGCGCTGTCGAGCCTTACCGGCCCTAACGACGAGGTCATGATCCCCAAGGATTCGACCCATAGCGACTGGGAAGTCGAGCTGGGCGTCTTCATCGGCAAGACCGCGCGTTATGTCGAGGAAGAGAATGCCCTCGACTACGTCGCCGGCTACACGGTCGCGAACGACGTGTCCGAACGCTACAACCAGAAGCAGCGCGGCACGCAGTGGAGCAAAGGCAAGGGCCACGACACCTTCTGCCCCGTCGGCCCCTGGCTGGTGACCCCGGACGAGGTCGGTGATCCGCAGGACCTCGCCATGTTCCTGGACGTGAACGGCGAGCGCATGCAGACGGGCAACACCAAGACGATGATCTTCAACGTCAAGCAGATCATCGCCTATGTCAGCCAATATGTGACGCTCTACCCCGGCGACCTGCTCATCACCGGCACCCCGCCGGGCGTGGGCGAGGGCAAGAAGCCTGAGCAGATTTACCTCAAGGCCGGCGACACGATGCGCCTCGGCATCGCCAAGCTCGGCGAGCAGCAGCAGAATGTCGTCGCGTGGCGCCACCTCGGTGACGAGGTGCTCGGATGAGCGTGTTCGCCGGACGTTACGAAGGCCGCACTGCGGTCATCACCGGCGGCGCGTCGGGCCTCGGCTTCGCCGTGGCCGAGCGCATCATCGCCGAGGGCGGCACCGTCTCGATCTGGGACTTCAACCCTGCGATCGACGAAGCCCGCGAGAAGCTGGGCGGCGCCCATGGCGTGAAGCTCGACGTGTCGGACCAGGCTGCCGTCGAGGCCGCGGCGCAGGAAAGTCTCGCCGCATTGGGCAAGATCGACATCCTGGTCTGCTCGGCCGGTATCACGGGCGCCACCGCGCCGGTGCATGAATATCCGGTCGACAGCTGGCTGCAGGTTGTGAACGTGAACCTCAACGGCTTGTTCTACTGCAACCGCGCGATCGTGCCGCACATGCTGGCGAACGGCTATGGCCGCATCGTCAACGTGGCTTCCGTCGCGGGCAAGGAAGGCAATCCGAACGCCAGCGCCTATTCGGCGACCAAGGCGGGCGTGATCGGCCTCACCAAGAGCCTCGGCAAGGAACTGGCCGGCAAGGGCATAATCGCCAACGCGCTGACACCCGCCACGTTCGAAAGCCCGATCCTCGCCCAGCTACCGCAGAGCCAGGTCGATTACATGCGCTCCAAGATCCCTATGGGGCGCCTGGGCGAAGTGCATGAAAGCGCGTCGATCATCTGCTTCATGGCAAGTGAGGAATGCAGCTTCACCACGGCGTCGACCTTCGACACGTCTGGCGGCCGCACCACCTACTAAGCAGGAGAGCTAAGGGATGGCGCGCGATCTGCCCTTCGTCGATGCCCATGTGCATTTATGGGACCTCGACCGCATCCGCTATCCCTGGCTGACCCCTCCGTTCGGCGACGACGGGCCCAACGGCAGCGTCGAGCCGATCGCGCGCACCTATCTGCTCAAGGACTATCTGGCCGACGCCAGCGGCTGGGACGTGCGCGGGATCGTGCATGTCGATGCCGGCGCGGAAGGTAGCGCGGCGCTCGCCGAGACCGAGTGGCTGCAGGGCATGGCGGACGCGACGGGCATGCCGAGCGGCATCGTCGCATTCGCCGCGCTCGACGATCCCGACGTGGATGCACTGCTCGCTGCCCATGCCGCCCATCCGAACGTTCGCGGCATTCGGCATATCGTCAACTGGCACAGCGATCCGCGACGCACCTACGGGCCGCGTGACGTCACCGCCGACGAAGCCTGGCAGCGCGGCTTCGGCCTGCTCGCCAAATATGGGCTGAATTTCGACCTGCAGGCCTATCCGGGCCAGTTCCCGGCGCTCGCCAAGCTGATCGGGCGGCACCCGGAAACGCAGGTCATCATCAACCACACCGGCATGGCCGTGCCGGGCGAATGGGACGCATGGCGCGCGGGCATGAAGGCGCTTGCCGCTCTCCCGAACGTCGCGACCAAGCTGTCGGGCATGGGCTTCACCCACCGCCCGTGGGGCCTGGATCAGGTGCGGCCCTATCTTTCGGAAGCGATCGAACTGTTCGGCGCCGGCCGGGCCATGTTCGCCAGCGACTTCCCAACCGACAAATTATTCGGCAGCTTCGCCGACCATCTCGACGCTTATGCGGAGGTCACGTCCTCCTTCAGCGAGGACGAGCGCCGCGCTCTCTGGGGGCGCAACGCCAACCGCATCTACCGTCTCAACCTGGAGATCTAAGTTCATGGAAGGGCAAGCGGACAATAGTTGGCGCAATACGATCCTGGCCGGTCTCGCCAATTATATCGACGCCGGCAGCATTGTCGCGGGATCGGTGGCGCTGGCGCTGTGGAAGGACATCTATGGCCTGTCCGACAGCTTCATCGGCCTGATCGCGGCGTTCAGCGCCAATGCGATTTCCGCCGGCGTTGGTGCGCTGATCGGCGGCGTGCTGTGCGACAAGTTCGGCCGCAAGAAGATCTATCAGTATGACATGCTGTTCTACGCGTTCGGCATGATGTTCCTGGTGTTCGCATCGTCCGCGTGGATGATCGTCGTCGGCTTCGTCCTGGTCGGTCTTGCGGTCGGCGCGGACATTCCTGCCTCCTGGTCGCTGATCGCCGAGGAGGCACCCGACCGGCAGCGGGGCGCCCATTCGGGCGTGGCGCAATTGCTCTGGTATCTCGGCCCGGTCGCGGTTCTGGTGGCGGCTTATTTCTTGGAGCCGTTCGGGATCGACGGCATACGCTGGCTGTTCGTGCACCTGGCCGTTCTCGCGGTGGGCCTCACCTTCCTGCGCTCTCGCATGCGCGAGTCCCAGCGTTGGGAGGAGGCACAGGCGGCGAGTGGCGGCACGGCGTTTGCCGACAATTGGAAGGCGCTGTTCAGCCCCGCTTACATCGGTTCGATCCTGTTCCTCGCCACCATGTACGGCTTCTGGAACCTGTGGGCCGGCTATAACGGCTTCTTCACGCCGTACCTGATCGAGCAGAACAACCTGCCTGCCTGGACGGCTACGATGCTGCCGGCGAGCTATTTCCTGATCGGCATGTTCTCGATCCTCGGCATCTTCATGACGCTCTCGGACAAGGTGAACCAGCGTACGCTGTTCGGCATCTCGGCCGTGCTGCATGTGTTCGGCATGGCACTGCTCGCCATCTTCGGCTTCAAGCTGGAGATCGTGATCGCGCACGTGATTATCATGGGCGTGGCCGGCGGCTTCGGTGCGCAGAGCTTCTTCCAGCTCTGGTCGTCCGAACTGTTCCCGACGGCGATCCGGTCGACCGCGCAGGGCGTGACCTTCGCCATCGTGCGCATCGTGCTCGGCATCTGGAGCCTGGCCGTGCCTACGCTCGCAGCCAACGACTTCACCACGCTGGCATGGATCCTGACCGGCTTCCTGGCGGCGTCGGGGATAATCGGCCTGATCTGGGCACCGCGCAACGAAGGCAAGTCGCTGGAAGAGATCCAGGCGAAGCGCGACGCGGCGCGGGTGTAAGAACCCGGAGCTGGACTCCTCAAGCTCGCACTGTTCCCCGGCGAAAGCCGGGGTCCAGCCTTGATGATCTTGAAAGCTTGATCCGACGCGTCCGCCCTTCTGGACGCCGGCGTTCGCCGGGGAACAGCGGTCTCGTAAGGTCTAGCGGACCAGGATGTCGCCGCTGATGTCCGAGATGCTACGGCAGCCGGTCAGCGCCATCGCCACCCGCATCTCGGCCTCGACCAGCGACAGCATGTGCCGCACGCCCTCTTCGCCGCGCGCACCCAGCGCGTAGGCCCAGGCACGGCCGAGCAGCACGCCCTGCGCACCCAGCGCAAGCATGCGGACCACGTCCAAGCCCGAACGCACGCCGCCATCGGCCAGCACCGTCATTCGATCGCCCACCGCATTGGCGATGGCAGGCAGGGCGCGCGCGGTCGAAGGCACGCCGTCGAGCTGGCGACCGCCATGGTTGGACACGACGATGCCGTCGACGCCATTTTCGGCAGCTTCGCGCGCATCGCCTTCGTCGAGGATGCCCTTGATCACGAACTTGCCCGGCCATTCGGCACGGAGCCAGTCGAGGTCCTTCCAGGTCAGCGATGCGTCGAAATTCTTGCCCATCCAGGCGAGGAAATCGAGCATGCTGGCGTCGGAGCCGAGCAGCGGGGCGACGTTGCCGAGATTGTGTGGGCGGCCATGAATGCCGACGTCCCACGCCCATTTCGGCCGCATCGCGCCCTGCATGAGGCGGCGCAGCTGGCCCATAGGTCCGGGGGATCCGGACAATCCCGAATGCACATCGCGGTAGCGCGTGCCCGGCAGCGGCAGATCGACGGTGAAGAGGAGGGTGGGGCAGCCGAGCTCACGCGCCAGCGCCATCATCTCGCGCATGAAGCCGCGGTCCTTGACCACGTAGAGCTGGAACCAGATCGGCTTCTCGACCGCGCGCGAAACCTCGGCAAGCGGACAGAGCGACACGGTGGAAAGCGTGAACTGCACGCCGGCGGCATGGGCGGCACGCGCCGCCTGCACTTCGCCGCGGCGCGCATACATGCCCGACAGGCCAACCGGTGCGAGCGTGACGGGCATGGCCATCTGCTGGCCGAGTATCTCGGTCGAAAGGTCGATCGTGGACACATCGCGAAGCACGCGTTGCTTGAGCTCGACCGCTTCGAGATCCTCGATGTTCCGCCGGGCCGTCACCTCGGCATAGGAGCCACCGTCGACATATTCGAACAGGAAGTGCGGGATCCGCTTCTTGGCGAGGATGCGGTAGTCGAGTGCGGAAGCAGCCTTGCGCATCAGCCCATGTTCCTTGCGCGCGCGATCGAACCAGTCATCGAAGTTCCTGAAGATTTCGGCATGTGAGACTGGCTACCACAGCTTGGCAAAAAGAGGCAATCGAACAGCAATCTTCCGCTTTGGTATGACCAATCGTTGAAAATGCCTGGCGAGCGGGTAAAAGGTGCAGGAGCCAAGAGGGAATGCTTTCCATGAAGATCACGTCCGCCAAGGTCATCGTCACGTGCCCAGGCCGCAATTTCGTCACGCTGAAGATCGAGACCGACCAGGGCGTCTACGGAATTGGTGACGGCACGCTCAACGGGCGCGAACTGGCCGTGGTCTCCTACCTTCAGGATCATGTCGTGCCTTGCCTGATCGGCATGGACCCGCAGCGGATCGAGGACATCTGGCAGTACCTCTACCGCGGTGCCTATTGGCGGCGCGGGCCGGTGACGATGCGCGCGATTGCCGCCGTCGACGTCGCGCTCTGGGACATCAAGGCGAAAATGGCCGGCATGCCGCTCTACCAGTTGCTGGGCGGGCGCAGCCGTGACGGCGTGATGGTCTATGGTCATGCCAACGGCAAGGACATCGAGGCGACCGTCGATGCGGTCGGCCAGTATATCGGCATGGGCTACAAGGCGATCCGGGCGCAGACCGGCGTGCCCGGCATCAAGGACGCGTACGGCGTCGGCCGCGGCACCATGTATTACGAGCCGGCAGATGCGGCACTGCCAAGCGTCACCGGCTGGGACACGCGCAAGGCGTTGAACTATGTCCCCAAGATGTTCGACAAGCTGCGCGACACCTACGGCTTCGACTATCACCTGCTGCACGACGGCCATCACCGCTACACGCCGCAGGAGGCCGCGAACCTCGGCAAGATGCTGGAGCCGTATCAGCTCTTCTGGCTGGAGGACGTGACCCCGGCCGAGAACCAGGAAGCGTTCAAGCTGATCCGCCAGCATACGGTGACGCCGCTTGCCGTGGGCGAGATTTTCAACACGATCTGGGACGCCAAGGACCTGATCCAGAACCAGCTGATCGACTATATCCGCGCGACGATCGTGGGGGCGGGCGGCGTGACGCACCTGCGCCGTATCGCCGACCTCGCCAGCCTGTACCAGGTGCGCACCGGCTGCCACGGCGCGACCGACCTGTCGCCGGTGACGATGGGCACCGCGCTCCATTTCGACACCTGGGTCCCGAACTTCGGCATTCAGGAATATATGCGCCACACGGATGAGACGGACGCCGTCTTCCCGCACGATTACCGGTTCGACGACGGCTTCCTCTACGCCGGCGAGACACCGGGCCATGGCGTCGACATCGACGAGGAACAGGCCGCCAAGTACCCGTACAAGCCGGCCTATCTTCCCGTCGCTCGCCTCGAGGACGGGACGATGTGGAGCTGGTGATCTGCCTGTCGTGACGTCGGACATGAGAGCTGCGGGCGGCTTTGCGCTTGCAGCGCTCCTGCTTGCCGGCGCCGCACCTGAGCCGGCCGCCGACCTCTACATACTCGCCGGACAGTCCAACATGTCCGGCCGAAGCACGCTGGATGAGCTGACGCGAGCCGAACGCGCTACCGATCCGGCCATCACGCTCTATGGCAACGACGGTCGCTGGCGCTTGGCGGCCGAGCCGCTCGACACAGCCGATGGGCAAGTAGACGAAGTGTCTGCCGATCGGCAGGCGGCAGTCGGTCCCGGCATGTTCTTCGCGCGCGCAATGCGCGCACATCGCCGGGCGGCGCTCGGCCTTCTTCCTTGCGCAAAGGGCGGCGTGACGATCTCGCGCTGGCAACCTTCGGACGGACGCGACACGCTTTACGGATCGTGCCTCGCCCGTGTGGCGGAGGCGCAGCGGCCGGTGGCGGGCATTCTCTGGTATCAGGGCGAAAGCGACGCGGAACGCCCGGGCGAGCAGGCGGATCAGTGGCCGCGTCGCTTCCGCGAACTCGTCATCCGCTGGCGCGCGGATCTGGGCAGGTCGGATATGCCCGTCGTCTTCGTTCAGCTCTCCGACCGGCCAAAGCACAACCGCGATCGATTCCCGTCATGGGAGCGGGTGCAGCAGCTCCAGGCCGGCTTCTCCATGCCTTGCGTCGCCGTGGTGAAGGCCGCGGGACTGGCGAAGGAGCCCGATGAACTGCATCTCGCCACCGCAGGCCAGCGTGAGCTCGGCAAGCGCATGGCCGCCGCCATGCTCCGCCTGCAAAAAAAGGGCTGCCGGTAAGCCTGCCGGCAGCCCTCACACGGGTGGGATGTAGTGCCCGTGATCCTTATTCGGCGTTGGCAGGTCCGTGGAAATCGGCCTCGACGATGCTGAGCGTCCAACCGGGCTGCACCGCATCGGCGCCGGTGTCGCCGCTCTGCCGCGCCGTCGCCAGTTCGACGATGTTGCCGAACGCGTCGCGGTCCGCCGTCGGGCCGACCTGCGTGATGCGCAGCACTTGGCCGGTCGCCGGCGCGAACGTCTGGAAGGCGTAGCCGAGCTGCCGTTCGGTCTCACCCCGCCACACTTCGCGCCCGTCCAGCGTGATGCTGAGCGGGTAGGCGCGGGAGCGCCAGCCGACGAGCTTGAGGTCGATCTCGCTCAGCGTCACCGGCGTCGCGAAATGATATTCGACCCAGGCGTTCGCGCGCTTGCCGTCGCTTGACCAACGCGACAGCTCATTGTCGTCCACGCTCTTGCCCGCGTCGGCCTGATTGGATCCGGCGACTATCCGCACCGGCACCTGCGCCGAGCGCGTGATCCGGTATGACGGCGTGGGAGGCGTGGGGCCACGGGTCAGCAGGCCCGGCTGCACCGCCTCCGCAAACTCGCTCGAGAGGCCGTTGACCGGCGCCTTGGAAGCGACGGTGTTGATCGTCAGCTTGGCAGGCTTGAGACCCGGCGCGGTCGCGGTGAGGCGAACCTTCCCCTTGGTCGTTCCGGCGCGCAGCAGCACACGGTTGATGCCCGCTTCTACGGGTAGCGTCGTTGCGAGGATCAGATTGTCCTCGCCGCGGGCCGTACCAGCGGTCGGCGTCGTGCCGGGAATCGTCTCGCCCTGCACCGCAACTTCCGGTCGCGGCTTGCCCGAACTATCGCCCTGCGCGATGCCGCCGCGCCACTCGGCCGGCCCTTCCAGCGCGAAGCTGACCTTGTCGCTGGCGATCGGCACGCGCCGGCCCTTGGCATCCACCACTTCCACATCGACCAGAGCGATGTCGGCGCCGTCCATTACGAAGCCGCGCGGCCCGGTATGCGGCATGAGGCGCAGGGCGACCGGCGCGCCGGTCGTCTCCACCTCATGCTCGCTGCGCTTGCCGTCCGCATGGGTCGTCACCGCGCGCAAGGTGCCCGCCTGCCACTGCACCTTGGGCCAGGTGAACAGGAAGCCGGACGAACGCTCGCCCGTTCCGAGTGAGCGGCCATTGAGGAACAGTTCGACGTTCTCGCCATTAGATACGACGTAGAGCGGCTTCTCGGTCCCTGCCGGATAATTCCAGTGGCCGACGATGTGCGTCGCGGGCGTTTCCGGATCGACCCAGCCGTTCCACATCACTTGGTGCGCGTAGAAGGCCTCCTTGGGCAGGCGCACCGGGTCGACTTCGCCCGATCGGCGGTAATTGTTATCGCCGCGATAATGCGTGTTGCTGTCCGACCAGATGATGTTGACGCCGCCCGAACTCACCCGTCGCCCGGTGCCGGGCCGCACACGATAATAGTCCCACCAGGTGCGCACGTCCTGGATGGCGAAACTGTCCTGGTTGTGATTGTAGGCTGGCGAATTCTTGTGAAACGGCGGGCTCCAATCGTCCTGATAGGCGCGGGCCCCCTCGTCGCGATTATACTCCATCGCCCACATGGGGATGTCGCCGCTCTTGTTGATGTAGAGCATCTCGCCGCCATATTCGGCGACATTGCTGTCCAGCATCTCGCGCGATCCGATCGCGCGGCCGCCGCGTGGATCATATTGATCGCGGATCGCCTTCAGCTCGGCCATGTGCGCCTCGCTGATGCTTTCGTTGCCGCCTTCGTAGAACAGGATCGAAGGGTTGTTGCGGTTGTAGATGATCGCGTCGCGCATCACCTCCTTGCGCTGTTCCCAGCGGCGTCCATCTACATCACGCTCGGCATCGCCGGCCGGCATCGCCTGAGGCAGGCCGACACGGTCGGCGGATTCGATGTCCTGCTTGGACGGCGCGATGTGCATCCAGCGCACCATGTTGCCGCCGCTTTCCACCATCAGCGCGTTGGAAAAGTCGCTGATCCAGGGCGGGATCGACACGCCCACCGCCGGCCATTCGTTGGACGTGCGCTGGGCATAGCCATGGACCTGCATGACGCGGTCGTTGAGCGCCATGACGCCGTTGCCGAACCCGGTCTTGCGAAAGCCGGTGACCGTGTCGACGCTGTCGATCGTGCGGCCATTCTCGATCAGGCTGGTGGTGACGGTATAGAGATAGCCATAGCCCCAGCTCCAGAAATTGAGGCCGGAGATGCGAGCCGACGCCTGGAGCGCCTGCGTTGCGCCGGGTGCCAGCGTCGCCGGCTCCCCGTCGAAGCGCGATACGACCTTGCCGCCGCGGTCGCGCACCTCGACACGGTAAGCGATCGTGCGCGACGACCGGTCGGTATTGCGCACCTGCGTCTCGGCATGAACCGTCGCGGACTTCCCCGGAATGTCGAACTGGTCGGCCCACACATATTGGCCGGTGGTGCCGAGGCCCGAATAGAGCGGCAGCGTCTGGTGCACCGCGCCGGTCAGGTGGAGCCGGACGTTCTTGGTGATGCCGCCATAATTGACGTTGAAGTTGCGATCGTTCCACTGGAAGCCGCTGCCGGTCGCCCGCTCCTTGTAGCGCCAGTCATTATCGACGCGAACGGCGATGACATTCTCGCCCGGCTGCAGCGCCGAAGTGATGTCGGCACCGAACGCCATGGCGCCATGTTCCGACAGGATCATGGGCTGGCCGTTGACCCATATTTCCGCCGCCTGGCGCACGCCTTCGAACTCGAGAAACGCGTTGCTATCCGCTTGTTCGCGAGGCAGCGTGAACCGCTTGCGGTACCAGGTGATGCCGGTGGCGAGATCCTTGATATCCCGCGCGAATGCCTGCTTTTCGTTGAAAGCGTGGGGAAGGGTGGCCGGGGCCCAGCCAGCATCGTCGAAGCCTGGCGCCTGTGCACCAGCCTGTTCGCCGATCACGGTGCGCCAGCCGGGATTGAAGTTATAGGTGCGGCGATCCGAACGGACATAGGCGGACGCATCATGCGCCAGCGCAGGCGCAGACGATGAAAGAAGGGCAAGCGCGACGACAGCTGGCAAGCGCATTGGAAGACTCTCCTGACCAGGCCAGCTTGGTACATGACCCTTTGGTCGGCAAATCTACATAGTCCGACAAAAGTGGCAAGGCCAATTCGGCAAGCGCTTCGTCAGTGCGGATGACAACGTTGCCAACTTGACCAAGTTAATCAGCGACTAAGGGCGGACTTGCACCTGTTGCCGAACGGCCGCACTGGTAAGACGCACATAAACGACAGCTGAACCATCGCTTGATTACCGTTTCAGCATCTGTCTATAAGTCCTACATAGTGACACAACAAAAAGCCGGACTCAGCAGTCCATAAGGCTGGGTCGGTATCTAGGAGGGGGAAGGATGAATACTGAATTCGCTTTGCGCCGTCACGTCAGCGCGACATCGTCTTGGGCGGTGATTGGCCTGCTTCTCGCCATGCCGGGGGTTGCGGTTGCCCAGACCACCGCACCGGCCGGCGCTGTCGAGGCTGCTCCGACCAGCGGGCAGGCCGTCGAGGAAACCGACGCCGACGCAAACTCGATCTCCGAAGGCGATGCCGAGGAAATTCTGGTCGTAGGTTCGCGCGCCAGCCAGCAATCGGCCAACGCTCGCAAGCGCAACGCCAAGACGGCAACCGATTCGATCGTCGCCGACGACATCGGCTCCTTCCCCGACCGCAACGTCGCGGAAGCGATCTCGCGCATTCCGGGTGTCGCGCTCGGCCGCAACGAATTCGGTGAGGGTGCGGACGTCGCCGTTCGCGGCAACGGTCCTGATCTTACCCGCGTCGAACTCGATGGCGTCGGTCTAACCAGCACCACCGGCCTGGCAATCAGCAACGATAGCGCGCGTAGCGCCGATCTGCGCGAACTGCCTGCCGAACTCATCAAGAGCGTTGACGTGGTCAAGGGTTCGACGGCCGACCAGACCGAAGGCTCTCTCGGCGGCGGCATCCAGATCAAGACACGTTCCGGCTTGGATTTCGCAAAGCCATATTTCACACTTCGCCTCGGTGGGAACCAGAACTCGCTCGGCAAGAGCTGGAGGCCTGACGGTAATTTCGTCGCATCGCGCAAGTTTTTCGACAATCGCCTCGGAGCTATCGTCAGCGGCAGCTATTCGAAGCTGCAGAACAATGGTCACAGCTATGAGCAGACGACCAGCAACAACCGCAACTACGCGCGCGATTTCGATTTCGACAATTCGCCGGAGAAGACGTTCGAGTATAACCTTGCTACGCTCGGCACCGACCTTGCCGATGTGGCATTCGCCAACAGCGCCGAAACGCCGCGCACGCTGCTGACCAAGGCAGCCGCCGCCAGGACCAAGGCCGACTGCATCACGGCCTTCCCGCATCTCAATCCGCTGACCACTACCAGTTCGGCGCAGCGTGCGCAGAGGATTCTGGAGCAGCAGAGCTGCCTGAATCAATGGAATGACGCGACGCCGTCCTTCATCCGTCACTTCATGAACGAACAGAATGATGAGCGTTATTCGTTCGACGGAAGGCTCGATTACCAAGTAGCCGACAATTTCACGGTCTTCGTGAAGGGCACCTATTCGGGTCGCAACATCCATGATCAGAATCGGAGCCGCTCGCCGGTCAGTCTAATCATCGCCAACCCGGCGGGTTCGTTCGTCAACACCGCCGTGCCGACCGCGACCAACGGCGCGCCCTATCCGATTGTCCGTTCGCTCTCGCCTGCGGCGCCCGCCGGCTATTACTACTATCCTGGCGGCATCAGCAGCATCGGCATCCCCAATAACAACAGCATCTACGCCATCGAAGGCAATGTGCTGAACGTTGTTCCGGGCAGCGTCACTGTGGATGCCAACCACAACGTAACGCAGTGGACGACCACCAACAACAGCGTCAGCATCGACCAGATCGAAAATCAGGCGAAGTCGCGCACCAAGTTCGCGCAGACCGGCTTCGACTATCAGGGCGACCGCCTGCAGGTCGAAGGCTTCGCCGGCCTGACCATCGCTGAATCGCGTCGCGAGGACATTCGCACGAGCCGTGCGGCTTTCTACGGCGATGCGACGCTGACCTTGCAGGACAACGGCCTTTGGGACATCCAGCTGCCGTCGAACTTCGACGACAGCAATGCGGCGGCATTCGTCACCCTGAACCCGGCGCCATGCATCAGCGGCGGCACGAACCCCGCGACATGCATCGCGCAGAACGCGATCTCCGCAACCGTCAACAATCCGGCGTCCCCGGCATACACGTCCGCGCAATTGCCGCTGACCTCGTCGGCGCTGCAGGTGACCTACCGTCCGCGACTGGCGGAGACGTCCGAGAAGATCGCCAAGCTGGACGCGACCTACAAGACGGACGGCATCCTGCCGTTCATCACGCGGGTCAAGGTCGGCGGCCAGTATCGCATGAACGAGATCGATAGCTGGGGTAATGGCGGCTACGAAGCCAAGTCTGCAGTCGGCACGTTCGGTCAGGCCGGTTATCAGCCCCCGATCGTGGTCCCCGGTGCGCTCGTCACCAGCACGATCCGCGCTTGTCAGCCGACTGCCACGTCGAGCGTATCGTGCAATTACGGCTATGTTCCATCGACCAACCTTGGCGCGATCCGCTCGGGTCAGCAGACGCTGACGCCGCAGGAACTGATCGACCTCTACGCCCGAACCATGGAGTCGCCGACGTCCGATTATTTCGGTGACCTGCCAAACCGCGGCAATCTGCCCCCATCCTGGAACGGCATCCGCACCGACGAACTCGTCGCCGCTACGGGCATTGGCGAGTATATGAACTTCGACTGCCTCAAGGAATGCGTCGGCAGCGATGGGCAGGTCTACGAACAGCCGGTGTTCCACACCGAGGAGACGATCAAGAATCTCTATGCTATGGCTGAGTTCGAGCAGGATCTGCCGCTCGGCCTGTTGTTCAACGGCAACGTTGGCGTTCGCGGCGTGTTCACCTCAGTCAAGGCCGACGCTCTGATCCTGCTACGCTCGATCCGGACGACGCCGGCGTTCAATCCGCTCGATCCCAACAACGGAGCGGGCATCACCACCACAATTTTCCGCCAGAACATCAACTTCAAGGCGAACACGACCGACTGGCTCCCGACGGCAAACCTCAACCTGTGGGCGTTCGATGAGCAGGTCGTGCTGCGTCTCTACGGCGGCAAGACCGTGGCCCGACCGCCGGTCAGCCGGCTCGTTCCCGGCGGCGAATGCAACATCGACGAACGCGTGTCGCTGGACAACAATGAAGAGGATCTGTTCAGCTGCCCCGTCCGTGTCGGCAATCCGGAACTGAGCCCGTTCACGGCATGGAACTACAATGCCAGCCTAGAATGGTATCCGAACCGAGACACCCTCTTGTCTGTTACTTACGGCAAGCTGGACGTGAAGGTCGGTCAGCCTATGGCGGTCACCGAGCAGCGCTTCCCGTTCGCCGGCACCGACACAGTTGACCCGGCAACCGGTCAGCCGCTGGCAGATCTGGAATTCAGCGTGCCGACCTATACCGATGGTCCCGGCTACAAGCGCACGATCTGGGAATTCCAGGCCAAGACTGCGTTCACTTTCCTGCCGTGGATTCTTAGGCATACGGGTGCCGACGTGAACTATTCGCGCCTTGGCTCCGTCGCGACGGAAGGTCTGCAGGACTGGCGGACGGGCGACATCCTGCCACCAGCCGGCGAATCGCGCGACTACATCAACGCTTCGGTGTGGTATGACGATGGCAAGCTTAACATGCGTGTTGCTTACCAGGACCGTAGCGCCAGCTTTAGCTGCTACGCACCCTGCGGTGGTAACAACGTGAGCTTCAACTATCCGGGCATGGGCAACGAGAACAACAATACTCGTTTGCCGTACAATCCCGGCGTTCCTCGCTTCGTCGATGCCACGACGTTTATCGACGCGAAGGTGTCGTACAACATCAACCGCAACTTCCAGGTCTATCTGGAAGGCCGCAACATGACCCGCGAATCGCAGATCATCTCGACCGGTGGTTACGAAGACTTCGCCGACGGCGCGCCGAAGGTGATGCGTCTCCAATATGGCGGCCGCCGCATCATGGCTGGTGCGCGCATCCAGTTTGGCGGTTCGAACTAAGACTTCGGGCGTCCTCGTGAGTGAGCACGCCCTTCGAAGCAAGCGAGCCGGAGCGAGCGGACAGGACGAGTGTTGATGCTCGTCGGCCGCTTGCTCCGGCCTCTTCTTTGTCGGGAGTTATTGTGATGCGCCGGATAGTTCCACTTCTCGGACTGGCTTTCGCTACCGCAGGCTGTGCAACCGATGGTGCGCAGATGGCCAGTGCCGAGAGTAGCGGCGCCTGTTTCTTCGCCTCCGACGTCAGCGGCTTCAGCGATGCGGGACCTGATAAGGCCTTGGTGCGGGTCGGTACGCAGCGTATGTGGGAACTGACCCTGTCCCCCGGCTGCCCGCAAGTCGACTATGCGCTGCGGATCGGGATCAGAGCGCGCGGCGGCACGCGCATCTGCTCCGGCCGTAATGCCGAATTGCTGGTGCCGTATCCAAGCGGGAACGGGTTCCAGAGCTGTCTCGTCCAGAGCGTGCGTCAGCTTTCACCGGAAGAGGTCGCCCGCGCCCAAGGGCGGGATAGCGCCAACTAGGCAGCTATGCAGGCCGGCATCGCGGACTAGACTGCCGTCATGGCTTTGGCGAAATCAGATTTGGGGAAGGGGCCCGCAGCCGCACGCGCAATGCTGCAGCGGCAGGACGTGGACGGCATCGAATTCGCGCGGCCGAAGCTGGACGATCTGCCCTATAATGATCTTGTCCACGCACTCATGGCGCGCCAGGGCTTTCGGCTCGACTTCCGGGCGCAGGAGCCGGACGGCGCACTCGCAATGATCGCCGATCAATTGCTAGGGCCGGGCACCTTCCTGCGCGAGCGGGCGCTGCTCGCCGAGGAGATCGCGGTGCTCAAGGCGTTCGCGGCCGCGCTCGTGTCCGGTCCTCCACCGCTGGTCGCCATCCGGACCTATTTCGCGCCGGGTGACCTGGTCTGGCATGTCGATCGGATGGGCGAAGCGGCGTCTTTTCGCTTGTTGTGGGCGTTGGGCCGACCGGCCGGCATGCGTATCACGCCGGCGACCAACATCGATCACGCAGCCTATCGCGCCTTCATGCGTCGCGAACAGGCTTTGCTCAACCAGCTGGATACGCGCGTGTTGCGCGACAAGGCCGACCTGCGCGTAGCATGGTCGCACCGACCGCGGCAGGTGGAGGCGATGATGACGGGTGACTTCCCGTTCCTCTTCGATCCCGCACATGAGATGGAAGTGACACCCGGCGCCGCCAGCATCCACCGCGTGGAAACGCCGCAGCAGTCGGGCACCTACCACCGATCCTCCTGGGACAATCATCTCAATCCAGGATTTCAGATCGTCATCACGGCGTCGGGCGAACGGGCATGATGCGGATGCGGCCGCTGGGGAGGACGGGCATCACGCTATCCGAGTGCACGATCGGAACTGCCGGCGCGGCAAACACGGACCGGGGCAAGCTTGCCGATGCATTCGCTTGCGCCTTCGACCATGGCGTGAACGCCATCGAACTGGACCTTGGCGACAGGGCAGCGGTCGAGCGCGTGGGCGGGGTCCTGAACGAAGTGCGAGCGGGCAGGGAAATCCACATCCTCGCGCGCGCGCCTTCTGCCGTCAGGATGGATCTGCCATCGTCGCACCTGCCGGCGGATCAGGTCTATCCGGGAACCATGCTCCGACAAGCGGTTGAAGAGGCGCTCGATATTCTCGGCGTCGAGCGGCTCGCGACGGTGAGCCTTCACGCATGGTGCCCCGAATGGCTGGACGAGGGTGACTG
>CAKTCN010000039.1 GCA_934539295.1 uncultured Allosphingosinicella sp. | reverse complement strand
GTGTCAGCCGGTCGCGCGTTCCTTCTCCTCCAGCCGGTCCAGCCGCTGCTCGATCCGCGCAAGACCCTCGAGGATATGCACCTGCTCCTCATGCGTGAACGCGTCGCGATTCTCGTTCAGCCGATCCACCAGCCGCACGATGATCATCGGCGCGATGCCGAAGATGGAGATGTGCATGAGGATCAGCGCCAGCAACCTGCCCGCATCCGTCCTAGGACTGATGTCGCCATAGCCGGTCGAAGTGGCGGTCGTGCCCGCCCAATACAGGCTGTCAAGAAACGCCTGATCCTCCAGCAGCATGAACAAGGTGGCGGCAAGCAGCAGGATGACGGCATAGATGGCCGCCAGTTCCTTCAGCGTGTCGGTCGCGGCCTTCAACCTCTTCATGACGCCCTTTCGATCACATGCGGGACGAAACGCGCGCGATTGCCGGTGATCAGTCCGTCTTCGCGAATGCCCATGCCGGCTGCATGCCCGTCGACCACCCAGCTGCCGATCACCGGATATCCATTGCCGAAGTCGCGCAAGGGATAGAATTCCTGATACATGGTCAGGCCTTCGCGATAGGCGCCCTCGCTGCGCGCCACGGTCGTGCCGCGCTCGACCACTTCGATATTGGCCCCCTCGCGCGCCAGGAACGGTTTGGCGACATAGCTGGTCCCGATCTTCTCCTGACGCACCGACGCGGCAAGCAGGTTCGGGTGGTCGGGGAACATGTTCCACAGGATCTGGAGGATGGCCTTGTTGCTCCAGATCATCTTCCAGATCGGTTCGATCCAGGCCGTCGCGGGCAATTGGCGCACGATCGCGGGCCCGTAGGCCTCGTTCACGATCCACTCCCACGGATAGAGCTTGAAGATGGCGGTCATGACCTGGTCGTCCGCGTCCAGTATGCGCCCGTCCGCGTCGAGGCCGATGTCGTCGATCACCACCGCCAGCGTCTCCAGCCCCGCCTGCGCGGCTAGGTCGCGCATGTAGGTGGTGGTGATCACGTCCTCGTAGCTTGGATCATGGGTGTGGGTGAACCACACCCTCTTGCCCGGCAGGCGCGGCCGCAACTCGGCCCAGCGTCCGATCAGCCGTTCGTGCAGGCTGTTGAACTGGTCGTGGTCGGGAAACAGCGCTTCCTTCCACTCCCACTGGATCACACCCGCCTCCAGCATGGAGGTGGGCGTGTCGCAGTTGAATTCGAACAGCTTGGGATCGCCCACACCGCTGTAGCCGAGATCGAACCGGCCGTAATTGAGCGAGGGCGGCTCGTCGCGCCACGCCTGCCGGATCGCCTTGTGGCAGAATGAGGGAATGCCGAACATCTCCAGCAGGGTGAAGTCGGACGCGATCCTGTCGCCCGCCTCCAGGAACAGGCGGTACAATTCCTCGCTTGCCGCCTCGATCAACTCGATCTCGTCGGCGCGGAAGGAGTAGTAAGCGCTTTCGTCCCAATAGGCGTCCTCACCTTCCGAATGCCAGATGAGACCCTGGCCTTCGACTATCGACTTCCAGTCGCCGCGCGGGGCGATCGCATGCCTTTCCACCGGATCAGGAGCCCCGCCCGCCGTAACTGCGCGAACTGGATCCCAGGCCGCCGCGCGATACCGCCTGCGACCGGGTGATGCCGGTGGATGCGGGTGCGGGCACATAGAAGGCGTTGCGCTGCGGCGTGTAGGAACCCCGGTATCGCGAATGGCGGATGGAATCGCCGTAGTAAGGGATCGCCGAACTGCGCCCCAGATAATACCATAGGAAGGCGTTCGAACCGCCGCCACTCACATGGTGAGGATTGTCTCCGCACAGGTCGTCGTCGACCCGCTCCCCGTCCTGGTTGACGCATACGGCAGTGTCGCTTTCGGCGATCGGTTCGTCTTCCCAGCCGCTGTTGGACGAACAGGCGCCGAGCGCCGCCAGCCCCGCCGCCATGGCCGTGGTCATGATGAGCTGCTTCTTCATGGCTTGCTCCTTCGCTCCGCGTCAGGGGACCATGCAGGCGGCCTGGAGGATGCCCACGCCCAGCCCCATGCCGCCCACGAAGATGCCCGACGCCATGCAGCGATCGGTGATGCGTTGCTCGATATCGCGGAACAACAGCCGGGAAATCGCGAAGAACACCGCCAGCTGCACGAGGGCCGCCACGATGCCCCACAACAGCATGTCGGGAATGTTGACGGAATGGCCGATCACCACCGCCACCGGCAGCGCAAAGCCGACGAACGTGCCCGTCAACTGGACGGCCGCGGCGCCATTGCCTTCGCGGATCAGGCTGAATTCACGATGCGGTGTGATGAAGACGTACAACGCCATGAACAGGATGGCGAGCACGATGGCGGATGCGAAATAAGCGAAGAAATGCGGAACGGTCGCAAGAAAATAGTCGAACATGTCACTCCCCCTTGTTGTGCAAAGACTAGAAGGGAAGTTGCCGGTCCGAAAGTGGCTTTCACATGCCCAGGCACGCAGCTTCGCGATCACCAATGGCGCGCCCGGCAGGATTCGAACCTGCGGCCCCAAGCTTAGAAGGCTCGTGCTCTATCCAACTGAGCTACGGGCGCGTGGCGATGCTTCTAGCGCGGGTTTGGCCCGCGGTGAATAGCGGTCTAAGCGCCTGGTCATGCTCATCCGCCCTGCCACCTCCGCCGACCACGCCGCCATCTGGGCCATCCTCGAACCCGTGATCCGGGCGGGCGAGACCTACACGCTGCCGCGTGACCTGAGCGAAGAGGCGGCGCTTGATTATTGGCTGGGCGCAGACAAGGAGACGTTCGTCGCCGAGCAGAACGGACGGGTCCTCGGCACCTACTACCTGCGCGCCAACCAGGCGGGCGGCGGCGATCATGTCTGCAATTGCGGCTATATGGTGGGCGCGGAGGCGACCGGCCGCGGCGTTGCGCGCGCCATGTGCCTCCACTCGCTCGACCACGCCCGCGGCCGCGGCTTTCGCGCCATGCAGTTCAACTTCGTGGTCAGCACCAACGAACGCGCGGTGCGCCTGTGGGAGCGGCTCGGCTTCACGGTCGTGGGGCGCTTGCCTGAAGCCTTCCGCCATCCGGCCCACGGCCACGTCGATGCGCTGGTCATGTTCCAGCCGCTCTGATCGCCAGGGTTGAACGGTCATCATGGCTGCCCTATCTGGGCGGCGCGGCGACCACGTTCCCGCCCCTTTTGCCAGGGTGTTCAAGACCGGGACGGCCCGGCAGCCAATCAAAGGAGGCTGCCTGTGGCTTGGGTCATTCTCATCATCGCCGGTTTGCTGGAGGTCGTCTGGGCCTTCTCGATGAAGCAGTCGGAAGGCTTCACGCGCCTTTGGCCGTCACTGATCACCCTAGGCGCCATGGGCGTGAGCTTCGGGCTGCTGTCGCTCTCCATGCGCACGCTGCCGCTCGGCACCGCCTACACGGTCTGGACCGGCATCGGCGCGGTCGGCGCGTTCCTGGTCGGAGTCGCCGTGCTTGGCGAATCCGCCAACCCGATGCGCATCGCCGCGGCCTTGCTGATCGTTGCGGGACTCGTGCTTATGAAGGTCGCCAGCCCGGCCTGATTCTCCAAGATCCTCCCTCGTGAGGGCGCAGGATCACTTGGTCACGCGAAGGCGGGGCGGGCCTTCAGCGCCTGATAGGCTTCGATCACCGACTGCAGCGCCTTTTCATGGCTGCGATCGCCGCCGTTGCGGTCGGGGTGATAGCGGCGCACCAGCTCGCTGTAGCGCTGGCGAAGCGCGGTGCGGTCGCAATCCACTTCGAGGCCGAGCGTCTTCAGGTTCTTGCGGTCGCCCGCGCTCAGCTCGCGCCCATCCTTTCGCCCCTGCGCGTCCGCCTGCCGCTTCTGGAAACGCGCGCCGATCGCGTCGAGCGGATCGGTGAAGTCGGCCCATTTGGGCGGCGGCGAGCCGGCGGCGGCAAAGGCGCGCGTCTCCCGCTCCCACCCGGCATAAGGCGTTTGCGCCGCCTCGATCTCCTCGGTGCTCATGCCCTCGAAATAATTGTAGCCCGAATTGAACGCGCGGACATGGTCGAGGCACAGCCAGCGCCAGTCGCCCGGCCCGTCGAAGCCCGGCCGCCGCTCGCCCGGCGCACGGAACTCGCCCGCCGCATCGCATCCGGGCGCAGCGCACAATCTCGCCGCCCCCTCCACGCGTCCGTGGAACTTCGCCTGTCTCTTGCCGTCGCTGGCCAACACACTCGCCCTTACTCGAACAAACCGGCTATATAGGGACGATGCAGGACCAGTTCACGGGGCCGATCGCGGCCGAAATCACTCGCCGCCTCACGCAGGCGCTCAACCCGACGCACATCGTCGTGCGCGACGACAGCGAGATGCACCGCGGTCATGCCGGCCACGACGCGCGCGGAGAGAGCCATTTCACGGTGGAGATCGTCTCCGCCGCGTTCGAGGGTCAGAACCGGGTGGCAAGGCAGCGCGCCGTAAACGCGGCGCTGGCGGAGCTGCTGGTCGAACGTGTCCACGCGCTGGCGATCAAGGCCAAGGCGCCGGGAGAGTAATCCCACTCCGGCGGGTGGCACCCACATGCGACGATAAGGCCGTGTTGGTACAGCCCTTCGCATTGTAACGGACCCACGATAGGATGCGCGGATGAGCAGCGATCCCTTTCTCCTCACCCTCCTGCCGACCAGCCATGACCTCGGCGGGTTCAAGGTCCACCGCACGCTCCCGAACAAGGAGCGGACCACGATCGGGCCATTCATCTTCTTCGACCAGATGGGCCCCGCGCACCTGCCGCCGGACAGCGGCATCGACGTGCGTCCGCACCCGCACATCAACCTGTCCACCGTCACCTACCTGTTCGCCGGCGCGATCGACCATCGCGACTCGCTCGGCACCTTCCGCACGATCGAGCCGGGCGCGGTGAACCTCATGACGGCGGGCAAGGGCATTGTTCATTCGGAGCGCTCGCCGGCTGCCGTCCGTCCCGGCGGGCCGGAACTGAGCGGCATTCAGACCTGGCTCGCATTGCCCAAGTCCAAGGAGGAGATGGACCCGGCGTTCGAGCATGTGCCCAAGGACGCGCTGCCCGTCGTCGACTATGCAGGCGCCTCCGCCCGCGTGGTGATGGGCAGCCTGTGGGGCGCGACCTCGCCCGTCACCTGCCACAGCCCGACCATGTATGCCGACATCGCGCTCCAGCCTGGCGGCGCTGTGCCGGTCGACGCCGAGGCGGACGAGCGCGCCGTCTATTTGGCCGAGGGCGATGCCTGGCTCGACGACGTGCCGCTGCAGCCGCAGGTGCTCTACGTGCTGAAGCCCGGCTATGCCGCCACCCTTCGTTCGGCCGGCGGCGCCCACGTCATGCTGTGCGGCGGCGCGCCGATGGACGGTCCGCGCTTCGTATGGTGGAACTTCGTCTCGTCCAGCCGCGACCGCATCAACCAGGCCAAGGACGATTGGAAGGCGATGCGCTTCCCGGTGGTGCCCGACGATGCCGAGGAGCGGATCCCCATTCCGGAAGTCCCGAAGACGGTGAGCTACCCTTAGGCGTGGGTCGTACAGCCTGTTTGAAGTGAGGATCGGGAGAATTCCGCTTTCGATCGGCATCGCGCTCAGCGACCGGCATGACGACGCATGAGTGCGAGCAAGACTAGGAACAGCCACCACCCTTCGCTATGGCGCGCCTCATGTCCCAGACCCCGTCACGTTCCAAGTCGCGCTCCGCCGCGCGCCTCGCCGCCGTTCAGGCGCTGTACCAGAAGGAGATGGAGAACACGCCGCTGGCTCTCCTGCTCACCGAATTCCACAATCACCGGCTCGGCGCCACGATCGAGGAGGTCGAATATGCCGATGCCGAAATCGACTTCTTCGACGATGTGGTTAAGGGCGTCGATGCCCGCCGCGACGAACTCGATGCGCTCATCTCCGCACGCCTGTCCAAGGACTGGAGCCTCGAGCGACTCGACAAGCCGATGCGCCAGATCCTGCGTGCCGGCGCCTATGAGCTGATCGCCCGCATCGACGTGCCGACCGGCAGCGTCATCTCCGAATATGTCGATGTCGCCCACGCTTTCTACGACAAGCGCGAAGCAGGCTTCGTCAACGGCCTGCTCGACGGCATCGCCAAGGACGTGCGCAGCGCCGCATGAACGAAGAGGACTTTCTCACCGCTCTACGGCACCTCGCCACGCATCCGGCCGCGCGCGACCTGCGCGACGATGCGGCGGTGGTCCATTTCGGCGGCAAGAACCTGGTCCTCACCCACGACATGATCGTGGAGGGCGTCCACTTCCTCGCCCATGATCCGGCCGGCGACGTGGCCTGGAAGCTCGTGGCGGTGAACCTTTCCGACCTTGCCGCAAAAGGCGCCAAGCCGGTCGCGGCCTTGCTCGGCTACACGCTCGGCAGCAGCGAATGGAACCGCGCTTTCGTCAGCGGGCTCGAACAGGCGCTGGCGCATTTCGGCCTGCCTTTGCTCGGCGGCGACACAGTGTCGGTGCCTGCGGGTTCCTTGAAGGCGCTCGGCCTTACCGCCATCGGCGAGGCGGAGGTGGTGCCATCACGCGCCGGCGCGCAGGCGGGCGACGGTATCTGGGTCAGCGGTTGCATCGGCGATGCGTCGGTCGGCCTCGACATCTCGCGGGGCCGCGCCTTCGGCCATGACGACCTGCGCCGGCGCTATCGCCGTCCCGAGCCGCGGCTGGAACTCGGCCGCAGGATCGCGCCGATCGCCACCGCGATGATGGACGTGTCCGACGGCCTGCTGCTCGATCTCGACCGCCTCGCCGCCGCCAGCGGCCGATCGGCGGCGCTCGACCTCGGCAGCGTGCCGCTGTCCGAAATGTTCATCGCTGTTCGGGGGCAGGATCGGTCGGCACGGATCGCAGCGGCCACGGGCGGCGACGATTACGAGCTGCTATTCACCCTTCCTGCCGGATGCGAGGGCCAGCTCCAGTCCCTGGCCGAGCAGTCGGGCACGCCGGTCACGAAGATCGGCCTCATCGGCGAAGGCGCCGGCCTTACCCTCTCCGACGCGGACGGCCACGTACCCCTGCCGGCGCGGCTCGGCTACCAGCATGGGTGAGGCAGGCAGCCGCTTGCAACCTTCCCCCCGGCTGTTACACCTTCCGCCACGACCGGGCGCATAGAGGCGTTCAAGTCCTGCCCGGCATTTAGGGAGGAATTGGCTCAATGACAGTCGTTCTCGCGGCGATAGCCTGCGGCTTACTAGCCATCATCTATGGCGCCATCACCAGCGGCCAGGTGCTGAAAAGCCCGGCCGGCAACGAACGCATGCTCCACGTCGCCGAGGCGATCCAGGAAGGCGCCAAGGCCTATCTCGGCCGGCAATATACGACCATCGCCATCGTCGGCGCGATCGTCGCCGTCCTGGTCTTCCTCTTCCTCGGCGTGAACTCGACAATCGGCTTCCTGATCGGCGCGATCCTGTCGGGTGTCGCCGGCTATATCGGCATGAACATCTCGGTGCGCGCCAATGTGCGCACGGCCGAGGCGGCGCGCACCAGCCTGCAGCGCGGCCTCACCGTCGCCTTCCGTTCCGGCGCGATCACCGGCCTGCTGGTCGCAGGCCTCGCTCTACTCGCCATCGCCGTCTTCTTCTACGTGCTGGTAGGCGTGCAGGGCGCCGACCCGGCGAGCCGCCAGGTAGTGGACTCGCTGGTGGCGCTCGCCTTCGGCGCCTCGCTCATCTCCATCTTCGCGCGCCTTGGCGGCGGCATCTTCACCAAGGCCGCGGACGTCGGCGCCGACCTGGTCGGCAAGGTCGAGGCCGGCATTCCCGAGGATGATCCCCGCAATCCGGCCGTGATCGCAGATAACGTGGGCGACAACGTCGGCGACTGCGCCGGCATGGCTGCCGACCTTTTCGAAACCTATGTCGTCACGGTCGGCGCCACCATGGTGCTGATCGCCCTGCTGGTCGGCGCCACCGGGGGCGACGTGCTCGCGCTCATGAGCCTGCCGCTCATCATCGGCGGCGTGTGCATCATCAGCTCCATCATCGGCACCTATTTCGTCCGCCTCGGGCGCAAGGAGTCGATCATGGGCGCGCTCTACAAGGGCTTCTGGCTGACCGCGCTTCTGTCGATCCCGGCAATCTACCTGGCCACGCAATGGACGCTGGGCGACATGAACGCAGTCTATGGCGGCCCGCGCACTGCCGGTGGCCTGGAGGCCGAACCACAGGTCGTCGCGGGCACCGCTTTCACCGGATGGGACCTGTTCTTCGCGATGCTCGTCGGCCTTGCCGTCACGGGCCTCATCGTGTGGATCACCGAATATTATACCGGCACCAATTACCGCCCGGTGAAATCGATCGCCCGCGCGTCGGAAACCGGCCACGGCACCAACGTCATACAGGGCCTGGCCGTCAGCCTCGAATCGACCGCCTTGCCCACGATCGTGATCTGCGTCGGCATCGTCGTCGCCTACCAGCTCGCCGGCCTGATCGGCATCGCCTTCGCTGCGACCGCGATGCTGGCGCTTGCCGGCATGGTGGTGGCGCTGGACGCCTATGGACCCGTCACCGACAATGCCGGCGGCATCGCCGAAATGGCAGGGCTGGAGGATGAAGTCCGCATCCGCACCGACGCGCTCGATGCCGTGGGCAACACCACCAAGGCGGTGACCAAGGGCTATGCGATCGGATCGGCCGGCCTTGCCGCCCTGGTCTTGTTCGGCGCCTATACGACCGACCTCAGGCTCTTCTTCCCCGGCCTTGCGGTCGATTTCTCCTTGTCCAATCCGTATGTCATCGTCGGCCTGCTGCTCGGCGCGCTGCTCCCCTATCTGTTCGGCGCCATGGGCATGACCGCGGTCGGCCGCGCCGCCGGATCGGTGGTGGAAGAAGTGCGCGCGCAGTTCCGCGACAATCCCGGCATCATGCAGGGCACGTCGCGACCTAACTATGCCCGCACCGTCGACCTAGTCACTCGCGCCGCGATCAAGGAGATGATCATCCCCTCGCTGCTGCCGGTGCTCGCGCCGATCGCGGTCTATTACATCATCAACTGGACCGCGGGCCAGGCCAACGGCTTCGCCGCACTCGGTGCCCTGCTGCTCGGCGTGATCGTGTCGGGCCTGTTCGTGGCCCTGTCCATGACCAGCGGCGGCGGCGCCTGGGACAATGCCAAGAAGTATATCGAGGACGGCAATCACGGCGGCAAAGGCAGCGAGGCCCACAAGGCCGCGGTGACCGGCGACACGGTCGGCGATCCCTACAAGGACACGGCCGGCCCGGCGGTGAACCCGATGATCAAGATCACCAACATCGTCGCCCTGCTGCTGCTCGCCGCGCTTGCGGGCCACGGCGCAGGCTGACACTTCAACTTTTCAGTTGAACTGACCCCGCCCGGACAAAACCGGGCGGGGTTCCATTTTCGAGCCTTAGTCGCTAAGTGCGCGGAGCTTTTCTCCGTTTAGGATTTTCATGGCTAAAGAAGAACTTCTGGAAATGCGCGGGCAGGTCGTCGAACTGCTGCCCAACGCCATGTTCCGCGTCCGGCTCGAAAACGATCATGAGATCCTGGGCCACACCGCGGGCAAGATGCGCAAGAACCGCATCCGCGTGCTCGTCGGCGACGAGGTGCTCGTCGAACTGACGCCTTACGACCTTACCAAGGGTCGCATCACCTACCGCTTCAAGTAACGGCCGGGCCGGTGCGGCTCGTCCTCGCCTCCACCTCTCCGCGCCGCCGCGAGCTGCTGGCGCGGATCGGGATCGTCCCCGATCGAATCGCCGCGCCCGACATCGACGAGGATCCGCGCAAGGGCGAGATGCCGCGCGCCTATGTCGAGCGGGTCGCGCGCGAGAAAGCGGAGGCGGTCGCCCGCGAGGCGGACGAGATGGTGCTCGCCGGCGACACCAGCGTCACCGTCGGCCGCCGCATTCTGGGCAAGCCGGAGGACCAGGCGGACCTGCGCCGCATGCTGGCGCTGCTGTCCGGCCGCCGCCACCGCTGCCTCTCCGCCGTCTGCCTGGTCGACGCGCAGGGCCGCGCCCGCACCCGTTTGTCGGAAACGATTGTCGCCTTCAAACGCCTCAGCGACGCCGAGATCGACACTTATGTGCTAAGCGGCGAAGGCATGGGCAAGGCCGGGGGCTATGCGATCCAGGGCCGCGCCGAGATGTTCGTGCGCTTCCTGTCGGGCAGCCATTCGGGCGTGGTCGGCCTGCCCGTCTACGAAACCGCCGCCCTGCTCCGTGCCGCCGGTTTTCCCCTTGGCTGAATGGCTCTACGAACGGGGGATCGGCGAGGATCGCGCCGTCCTTGTTCAAGACGGCCGCATAATCGAGGCCGCGATCGAGCGGCCTACGGCCCTGCGCACGGGCGCCATCGTCCCAGCGCGGTTGCGGCACATGCTGATCCCCGGCAAGCGCGCCATAGCGGTGACCGATGCAGGCGACGAGATACTGATCGAACCTGTCCCGCCGCGCGTGGGCGAGGGTAACGCGCTTGCCGTCGAGATCACCCGCGAGCCGATTGCCGAGACCGGCCGCCCCAAACGCGCCAAGGGGCGCGTCAGCGCGGATCCGCCGCGCCCCGGACCGTCGCTGCTTGACAGGCTCGCCGGCGAAAGTGTGACGCAGGTCCCCAGCCATGGTCCCGACCTTCTCGAACAAGCCGGCTGGAGCGAGTTGCTGGACGAGGCGGCGCGCGGCGAGATCGCCTTTGCCAGCGGCGGGCTGCGCATGAGCCTCACGCCCGCCATGACCCTGTTCGATGTCGACGGCACGCTCGACCCGTCCGCCCTGGCGTTGGCGGGAGCCGAGGCCGCCGCGCAGGCGATCCGCCGCATGGGGATCGGCGGGTCTATCGGCATCGACCTTCCCACCGGCGCCGGCAAGGACGCTCGCCAGCGCGTCGCCGCCGCCATCGACGCCATCCTGCCGCAGCCGTTCGAGCGCACGGCGGTGAACGGCTTCGGCTTCATCCAGATCGTGCGCCGCAGGCCTCGCGCCTCCCTACCAGAGCTGCTGCGCGACGATCCCGCCGGCGCCGCCGCCCGCGCGCTGCTGCGCCTGGCCGAGCGCACGCCCGGCCACGGCGCCCGCACCCTGGTTGCCGCACCTTCCGTCATCGCCGCGATTGAGGCGGAGCCCGACTGGATCGCCGAACTGTCGCGCCGCACCGGCACCGCGACCGCCTTGCGGGCCGAGGCCGCCCTCGCCATATCGGCCGGGCATGTCCACAGCGCCTTCGCCTAGCCGCAATCGCAACGCCTGTCCGCTCTGCGGCAAGCCGGCCGACCCTCAACACGCGCCGTTCTGTAGCCAGGGCTGCAAGGATCGCGACCTCCTGAACTGGCTCGGCGACGCCTATCGCGTGCCCGGTCCGGCTGCGGACGAAATGTTGCAAGAAAGTGGCGCACACGGGCTGGACAGCGAGCGCTGACCGCCTCTATAGGCACCGCTCTCGCGCAGACATGCCGCGAATGCCCAGGTAGCTCAGTTGGTAGAGCATGCGACTGAAAATCGCAGTGTCGGCGGTTCGATCCCGTCCCTGGGCACCACTCTCCCGTTAAGGGATTACGCGGGCACGCCGCATTCTCGCTCAGCCTGGTAACGTGTCAGTTTGCCGCAGGGCTTCGCCGAGCGCGAGCGCGGCAGATGTGGCAAGGTTCAGCGACCGTACCTGCGGCCGCATGGGTAGCCTGATCCGTGCGTGACATGCCTCCGCCACGGACGGCGGCACGCCCATGCTTTCCTTTCCGAATAGCAGCACGTCTTCGGGCCCGAAGCGGAAGTCGTACGCGGATTGGCTGGACTTGGTGGTGAACAGGACAAGCCTGCTCGGCGTAACGGCCGCCCTGAAAGCGTCGAAATCGGCGTGCCGGACGACATCGACATGGTCGATATAGTCCATTGCGGTTCGACGCACTCTGCGGTCGTCCCACGCGAAGCCTAACGGCTCGATCAGGTCGACCGCAGCGCCAAGACATGCACCAAGTCGCATGATTGCGCCGACATTGCCGGCGATTTCGGGTTCAAACAGGGCAATGCGCATGAGGCCTTCGTGGCGTGGCGGATCGCCGCATGCAAGGCCAGCCGGACCTGGCGACACGATGGGCATGCAGCACGGCTGAACGCTTATGCTCCAGCCTCGTTAGGCAATCGTGCAGATGCCTGAACTTACACCCGATCCCTACATCCTCTTCCTCACCGGGGCCGGGGTGCTGATCGCGCTGGTCGCGTGGCTGCCGCTCGCACTCAAGCGGCTGCCCTTGTCACTGCCGATCGTATGTATCGGTATCGGCGCCTGCCTCTTCTCGCTGCCGACGATCACGCTGCGGCCGCTTCCGATCGATTACCCTCAGGTGGCGGAGCGCTTTACCGAATTCGTCGTGATCATCGCGCTGATGGGCGCAGGCCTCAAGCTCGATCGGCAGTTCAGCTGGCGCAAGTGGCACGTGACCTGGCGACTGCTGGCCATCACCATGCCGCTCGGCATTCTCGCGATCACGCTGATAAGCGGATGGTTGCTCGGGCTGCCCTGGGTTGCTGCCCTGCTGCTTGCCGCCAGCCTGGCCCCTACCGACCCGGTGCTCGCGGCCGACGTCCAGGTCGGACCACCCAAGAGCGGCGAGGAAGACGAGGTTCGGTTCGGGCTGACTTCCGAAGCCGGCCTCAACGACGGGTTCGCATTCCCTTTCGTCCACCTCGCCATCGCGCTCGGCTTGTCAGCGGCGACAGGTGAACCTTGGGCGGCCAAGTGGCTGTTGCACAATGTCCTGTGGGAGATCGCGGCCGGCGTGATCGGCGGGTGGCTGATCGGCCGCGCATTCGGGTGGCTGACCTTCCACGTGCCCGCCGACACGCAATTGTCGAAGACGGGCGACGGCCTCATCGCCATCTCGGCGACATTCATCTCCTACGGCCTCACCGAACTGATCCAGTGCTATGGCTTCCTGGCGGTATTCGTAACTGCGCTGACTTTGCGCCGCTCGCATCGCGACCATGAATTCAATCGCCAGATGCACGACATCACCGAACAGGTGGAGCGGATCGCGATGATGGTGCTGCTGCTGCTGTTCGGAGGCGCGCTGGTCAGCGGCTTGCTCCGGCCGCTGCAATGGGTGGATGTCGCTGCGGCGCTCGCCATCCTGCTCGTGATCCGCCCCGTCAGTGGCTTGATCGGCCTCGCGGGCCATCGTGCCAGCAGGTCGGAGAAGATGACGCTGGCCTTTTTCGGCATCCGCGGCGTCGGCTCCTTTTACTATCTCGCTTATGGCCTCAACCACCTCGAACTCGGCAATGCAGATCGGTTATGGGCGATTGTCGGCCTCGTTGCCCTCTTCTCCATCCTGCTGCATGGGCTGACCGTCACGCCGATCATGCGCACGCTCGACCGCCGCCATGGCCGTGATCCGGACGCGGACGATGCTGCGGCACCGCCCGGGCTACAGGGTCCCGCTCATAGCTGAAGAACAAGCGCGGCGGAGCTTTCGAACGTCCGCGCCGTTCAAGGGCAAGCCCACGATGCAAGGAGAAGCGCCATGGCCGTCTTCAACAAGGACATGATCGACCTCGCCACCAAGAACAAGAACTTCCAGAAGGAAGTCTATTATGACGACAACATCCAGGTCGTGCTGATGAGCATCGAACCCGGCGACGACATCGGCGAAGAGACGCACAAGGCCGACCAGACTACGTTCTTCGTGTCGGGCGAGGGCCAGGCCGTGGTGGACGGCAGCCGCACCAAGGTTTCCGCCAACCACATGATCGTCATTCCGCAAGGCGCCAAGCACAACATCATCAACAAGGGCGACGAGCCGCTCAAGCTCTTCACCGTCTATGCCCCGCCCGCCGAGGAGAAGGGCATCAGTCACAAGACCAAGGAAGAAGCCGAGGCGGCCGAAGAGGAATAAGCTTCGCGGGGCAACCCGCCTCCTAGTCTGCCGCCGATCGATCGTCCCTCGGTGCTTGAAAATGATGGGTCTTGGGGAAGACGCGGTTCCCTCCAGGGTCTGGCGGGCCCGGTGCCCGCCAGCTCATGCTCTCTTCCGCGCCTGGTCCAGGTCCGTCCGCGCGGGACGGATCAATCGCTCGGTGAGGAAGTCCATGACGATCCGGATGCGAGGCACATGGCGGAGGCGCTCGTGGGTGAGGAGCCACAACGAACGCTCGTCCTCCACCATCGGCGGCAGGCAGCGCACCAGGTCCGGATCGTGGTCGGCGAAGAACCCCGGCAGCACGGCAACGCCGAACCCGGCGCGGACCGCGGCAAGGAGGCCAGTCACCGTATCGTGGCGCATCGCTACGCTGCCCGCCAGATTGTTGCGGTCGAGCCACGCCTTGTACTGGCGCCAGACCTCTTGCCCGCCGCCGCCGATCACGACATGGCTGCTCAATTCGGCTCTTGTGCGAGGAACGCCGTTCGCGTCCGCATAGGCGCGACTGCAATAGAGCGTCCAATCATCCGAACCGACGCGCCTGCCGACCAGTCCGCTACTCGTATCCGCCGGATTGCTGCGCAGGGCGATATCGGCAGCGCCTGCGGCAAGGTCACGCACCTCATGGCTGGTATCGAGCTCGATCCGAATGGCAGGCTGCACCTCGTGCAGATCGCGCAGGATGGGCGGCAGGACGGTGGTTGCGTAGATTTCGGGGGTGGTCAGGCGCACGATCCCGCTTATCTCACGTGCAGAGGCCGACGCCCTTTCCGCCACACGGCCGGCCGCATTCTCGACCTGGCGAGCGAGCACGAGCAGCTTCTTCCCTTCGGGAGTCGGAACATAGCCTGATTGTCGCCGATCGAAGAGGATAAGCCCGAGTGCCTCTTCCAGTGCCTTGAGCCGGCGGGCGACCGTTGTCTGGCTCACCCGCATGGCCCGGCTGGCTGCCAGCGTGCTTCCGCTGTCGGCGACGGCAATGAGGAAGCGAAGGTCGTTCCAGTCGAACATGGCGCGATGTTACTCGATCCACCGCGCGCTGTGTTCTTCATTTTTGCAGAATGTCCCTGCAAACTCGTTGCTGCCTGTTGTCACCGGCCGGCTGGTAGAACTGCCTCCTTGCCCACGTTCCACTGTGGAGGCCGACGTGAGACGCATCCTGTTACTAGCCGCGCTTGCCGCGAACCTGTGCGCTGCGCCCGGCCATGCGGCGCCAAGGGTCAAATCCGTCGGCTTTGCCGACCTCGACCTCACGACGCGGGGCGGGGTGCGCACACTCGACCGGCGCATTGCAAGTGCCATCAAGGAGGCTTGCGGCACGATGTCCGATGCCGACCCGGCGGGGAAGAATGCAGTGCGCCGCTGCCGCAAGGACGCCGCGTTGCAGGTCGTGGCCAGGCGCGATCAGGTGGTAGAGGCGCGGGCAGCGCGCAGATATGCGGAACGGCGCTAACCTGCCTGCTACCAGTATCGGGATGCGGACGTGGGCCGGGGACAAGGACATGACGAATTGCGTCATCGGCCCGCGCCATCATACCTTTGCCTTAGGTGCCGGGTGCCCCTCGCGCGCTCGTTGCCGCCTTTATGTCATGACGATGTTTGTGACAGTTTCTTGACCTTGTCCTCCGAACCGAGTTGAGACGGCACGTGCCCGCACGTGGCGGGCCGGAGGAGGACATCATTCGCCAGATCGCGGCGCTGCCCTATCGTATCGATGGTGCGGCTTCGGACGTGTCCATTCGTGTGCTGCTCGTCACGTCGCGTGAGAGCAGGCGCTGGGTCATACCCAAAGGGAACCTGGCCTCCGGCATCGCCCCGCACGAAGCGGCTGCCATGGAGGCGGAGGAGGAAGCTGGCGTGCTCGGCCGCATCTGCCCCACGCCGCTCGGCTCCTATCGCTATCGCAAGCGGCGTGGAAACGGCGCCTCGCTGATGGTGAATGTCGAGGTATTTCCCTTTGCCGTCACGCGCGAACTGCCGTCCTGGAAGGAAGATACGCAGCGCGAGCGCCGCTGGTTCAGCTTGCCCGACGCCGCCGATGCCGTCGTCGAGGAAGACCTTCGCGACCTCATCCGGTCCTTCAGCACATCCGAGTTCAACGCGGCAGTGAAGCGGGCGAGCCTGCCCATCCTGTCCGCACAGTCCACAAGGGTCAGTTCAATGTTCGCCTGGTTCCAGCGCCTGTTGCCGAAGACGGGTAACTTCTTCGAGCAGTTCGAAGCCCATGCCCAGACCATCGTCGCGGCCGCCGATGCCATGGCACGCCTGCTGGACGGCGGACGCGGCGCCGACGATCATATCCGCGAGGTGATCGAGCGGGAGCATGACGCAGACAACATTACCCGCGAAGTCCTGCAAACCGTCCGCAAGACGTTCCTGACGCCGTTCGACCGCGGCGCCATCACCAGCCTGATCGGCGCCATGGACGATTCCATCGACGAGATGCAGGCCGCGGTGAACGCGATCCGCCTCTACGAGGTGACGAGCTTCGAGCCTGAGATGAAGGACATGGCCGGCATCATCGTCGATGCCGCACGCCTCACAGCCGAGGCGATGCCGCTGTTGCGCGATGTCGGCCGCAACGGCGCGCGCCTGCACGAACTGACCGAGCGGCTGGTACGCATGGAGGGACATGCCGACGACATCCACGCCCGTGGCCTCAAGCGCACGTTCCTCGAATATGGGCGGGCGGACACGTTGCGGTTCGTGGTCGAGCGCGAGATCTACAAGCATCTCGAACGGATCGTGGATGCATTCGAGGATGTGGCCAACGAGATCGATGGCATCGTCATCGACCACGCCTGAGCCCCTGACATGCACGAACTCGCCTTTCCGCTGCTGGTCGGCCTGATCATCGTTGCGCTCGCGTTCGACTTTCTTAACGGCCTCCACGATGCGGCGAACTCGATCGCCACGGTGGTCGCCACGCGCCTGCTGGGGCCTGTGCAGGCAGTGCTGTTCGCCGCCTTGTTCAACTTCGCCGCTTATTTCCTGACCATCGCCTTTCCGGCACTTCACGCGGTCGCGGACACGATCGGCAAGGGGCTGATCGACAAGGACCTCGTCACCCCGGCCGTCATCTTCGGCGCGCTTGTCGGCGCCATGTTCTGGAATGTGCTGACCTGGATGAAGGGCATACCCTCGTCCTCCAGCCATGCCCTGGTCGGCGGCATGGTCGGGGCAGGCGTCGCCCATGCCGGGCTGACCGGCATCCAATGGTCGGGGCTTAACAAAACGCTCATCGCCATCGTCCTGTCGCCGACGCTCGGCATGATCCTGGCCATGATCATCATGCTGGCGAGCAGCTGGGCATTGAGGCGATCGAGCGCGCGCGGCGCCGAGCGGGCGTTTCGCGGCCTCCACCTCTTCTCCTCGGCCGCTTACTCGCTCAGCCACGGCCTCAACGATGCGCAGAAGACGATGGGGATCATCACCGTCCTCCTTTATTCAACCGGCTATCTGAGCGGCGATTTCGAGGTGCCGCACTGGGTGGCGATCAGCTGCTACATCGCCATCGCCATGGGTACGATGATGGGCGGGTGGAAGATCATCGAGACGATGGGATCGCGCATCACCAAATTGTCCCAGCACCAGGGCTTCAGCGCTTCGCTCAGCGGCTCCATCATGATCTTCACCGCGTCGGCGATGGGCATCCCCGTGTCCACCACGCACACCATCACAGGCTCCATCATCGGCGCAGGCACTGCCCGCCGTGCGTCCGCGGTACGATGGGGCGTCGCGCGTGGCGTCGTCGCGGCCTGGGTCATCACCATCCCGGCATCGGCCGCGGTAGGCGCTCTCTTCTATTGGCTCACCACGCTGTTCTGAGCAGCGTGCCGCCAGAGGTCGCGGATATCGGATCGATCAAGGGCGTTGTCGCCCCAAGCGACTCGGAGGCGACGAACGGCATGGACTTCACGGGCAAGGTTGCGCTGGTCACGGGCGCCGGATCGGGGATCGGCAAGGCGGCGGCGCTTCGCCTCGCCGCCGAGGGTTGTGCAGTGGGCATCCTCACCCGCTCCGCCGATGAAGCAGCGGCGGTGGCGGGCGAGATCCAGGACCGGGGAGGCCGGGCGATTGCACTGGTCGCAGATGTCGGAAACGAGGATCAGGTGAAGGCGGCCACCGCCACGCTGGTCCGCGAATATGGCGGATTGGACCACATCTTCGCCAATGCCGGCATCAACGGCGTCTGGGCTCCGATCGACGAGATAAGCCCGGACGAGTGGGACCAGACGATCGCCACCAACTTACGGGGCACATACCTGACGCTCCACTATGGTGTTCCGCATCTGAAGCGCCGTGGCGGCGGCGCGGTCGTGATCACCGCCTCGGTGAACGGCACGCGCATCTTCTCCAATCCGGGTGCGACGGCTTATAGCTGCACGAAGGCAGCGCAGGTGGCGATGACCAAGATGCTGGCGCTAGAGCTCGCCAAGTTCCGCATCCGGGTAAATGCCGTCTGCCCCGGAGCGATCGATACCAGCATCGACGACAATACGTGGAAGCGAAGCTCCGACGTGGCTGGCGAACCGGTGGAATATCCTGAAGGCAAGATCCCGCTCACGAACGGCAAACCCGGGTCCGCAGAAGAGGTCGCCGATCTCGTGCTGTTCCTTCTGTCGGACAAGGCGCGCCACATCAGCGGCACCCCCGTCTGGATCGACGGCGCGGAGTCACTGCTGGTCGGATAAGGTGTCGGGAACGATCGTGCGACGCCGAGAACCTGGCCCTTTGCTCCTGATCGACATTGTTGCCGCCCCTTCCGCTTGCTGTAGGATAGCGGGAAAAAGAGGATTCCTCTTTGGGCAGCCTTACGCTTTCGAACGTCGCCAAATCCTATGGGGCGACACGCGTCCTCGACCAGGTTTCCCTGTCCATGGAGCCGTGCGAATTCGTGGCGTTTCTTGGTCCCTCGGGTAGCGGCAAGTCCACATTGCTGCGCATCATCGCGGGTCTTGAGACTGCGGACGAAGGCGAAGTTTCGCTGGACGGGCGCCGAATAGACCACCTGCCCCCCGGCGAGCGGGGCGTAGCCATGGTGTTCCAGCATTACGCGCTCTACCCCCATATGAGCGTTCGCGAGAACATGGCCTTCGGGCTCAGGAATGCGGGCGTACCCAGGGCCGAGATCGACAGCCGGATATCCGAGGCGGCGCGCATTCTGGAGATCGCAGCCTATCTCGACAGAAAGCCTGGCCAGCTTTCGGGCGGGCAGCGGCAGCGCGTGGCTATCGGCCGGGCGATCGTGAAGCAGCCGAAGCTCTTCCTGCTGGACGAGCCGCTGTCCAACCTCGACGCGGCCCTGCGGCTGCGCACCCGGCTGGAACTCGCGCAATTGCGGCAACGGGTGGATGCGGCCGTGATCATGGTGACGCACGACCAGGCGGAGGCGATGACGCTTGCCGACCGGATCGTTCTCATCAACGAGCGCTCGATCCAGCAGGTCGGGGCGCCGATGGAGATCTACAGTCGCCCGGTCAATGCGTTCGTTGCCCGGTTCGTCGGATCCTCGCCGATCACCATGGCGCCGGTGACGATCGCACCGGGGAACGGCGCCTTTGCCGACGTCATTCTGGATGGCGGGGCGAGGATCGCCACGCATGTCCTGCTTGACGGGCTGCCAGACGGACGGCTCGAACTCGGCCTCCGCCCCGAAAGCGTGCACGTCACGGCGGCGGGCAACGGCACGGTGGATGGATTGGTCGAGCTTGTGGAGCGGCTTGGCGATCGAACCCTCGTCTATGCGCGCCTGCCCGATGGGCTGCCCATCACCGCCGAGGATGCAGGTCGCAGCCCAGTACGCCTCGGCGATGTCGTGGGCCTGCGGATCGATGGCAGCGGTGCGCACCTCTTCGACGCGGACGGCAAGGCCCACCATGCTGCGGAAGAGGCAATTTGAAAATGCGTATTGGCCGCGCCCGCATCGACGGGGTAGCCTGGGTGGCGCCGTTCCTGCTCGTCTACATCTTCCTGCTCATCTACCCGCTGCTGCGCGGCATGTTCCTCAGCCTGCACAGGGCCGACCTGTTCGGCAGCCGCACTTTCGTCGGCCTCCAAAATTATGCACGGCTGGCGGGGGACCCGATCTTCCATCAGGCGATCGGAAACACCTTCCTGCTCGCGCTGCTGATCGTTCCGCCGCTCACCGTCATCGCGCTCGCGCTGGCATTGGCGCTCAACAAGCCGGGGCGAATGCCGGCGATCTTCCGGGGAATATTCTTCTCGTCATCGGTGCTGTCGGTCACCATCGTCACCCTGATCTGGCGCTTCATCCTGACGCCCGACGCCGGCCTGGTGGCGGAAGCATTGGAGGCGATGGGGCAGCCGCCGATACCGTTCCTCAGCGATCCGGACCTCACCATTCCCGCGCTTGCGATCACGACGGTCTGGTGGTCGATCGGCCTGCCGATGATGCTCTTCCTGGCCGGGCTCCAGCAGATCCCACAGGACATGTACGAGGCGGCGGCGCTTGACCGCGCGGGCCCGTGGACGCGCATGTGGCGGATTACCCTGCCCTCGCTGCGCCGCACCACCATCCTTGTGGTCATGCTGCAGACCGCCGCACAGCTGCAGATATTCGGCCAGGCGCAACTGCTGACGGCCGGGGGCCCCAGCGGTGCGTCGCGGCCGATCGTGCTGTTCATTTTCGAAGCATCGTTCGGACGCTGGGAACTCGGCTACGCCACGGCTGCGTCCGAAGTGCTGTTCACGCTCATCCTTCTCCTGACCCTCGCCCAATATGCGGCGCTCGGCCGCAAGGAGTCTTGAGGTGAGCGCCCCATCCTCCCCACGCCAGGGCATGTCGCCGATCGGCTGGTCAGCCGTCGCGATCGGCGCGCTTATCATGCTTGCGCCGCTTGCCTGGACCCTGCTCCTGTCGCTGAAGGCCAATACCGAATTGCTGCGCGACAGCGGTACCGCCTTCTCCGCCCCCTATACGCTGGAAAATTACGGCGCGATCCTGCGCGGCGACATGGTATTCCGCTGGCTCGTCAACAGCGTGGTCGTCTCGCTCGGCACCACATTCGGCGTGCTCGCCCTCTGCTCGCTTGCAGGCTTCGGTTTCGCCCGGCTGGATTTTCCGTTTCGGCGGACGCTGTTCGTCTTCGTGCTGCTGGGCCTCGCCATTCCCGAGCAGGCCGTGATCCTGCCCCAGCATCAATTGTTCGCCGAGTTCGGCCTCCACAATTCCTATCCCGGATTGATCCTTCCCGGCCTCGCCGGTCCGTTCGGCGTGTTCTTCATGACCCAATATTTCCGCGCCATCCCGCGCGACCTTGACGAGGCGGCACTGCTCGACGGCGCCTCGCGTTGGACGCTGTTCTGGAAAGTGCTGCTGCCGCTCACCCTGCCGGCGCAGGCGACCCTTGGCGTATTCACCTTTCTCGGCACCTGGAACAGCTATTGGTGGCCGCTCATCTCGGCCACGCGCGGCGACATGTTCACGCTGACGGTCGGTCTCGCTTCGGCGCAGATGAATTATGCCCAGACCAGCGGGCTCGGCTTCCTGATGGCGCAGGCGGTCTTTGCCTCCATCCCCATCTTCATCGTCTATCTGCTCTTCCAGAGACAGATCGTGCGCGCGATGGCCGGGGCTGCGGTCCGATGAAGCGCGCGATCCTGCTCGCCTTGTTATTGTTCCTGTTCGGTTGTGGGCGGGAGGATGAACGGACGGAGATCGCACTCCAGCGCTTCTTCGGCGAATGCGGCGCACTTTATGGCTCGACCATCGATCTTGCGAAGGCAGAGGGCGAGTGCGGCATCGTCACCGCCCTCGTCAACCGGTTCAATGCGCAGAACCCGGACATAAGGGTCGAAGTGAACGTAGTCGCCTGGCCGGGCTACGCCCAGCTTGCCGCACAGATGGCGGCTGGCGATCCGCCCGACCTCGTCACCATGCATCAGGGCGTGATCTCGGACTATGCCAGCCGCGGCTTGCTGGAACCGATGGAGGAGACGCTTGCCAATGCAGACATCGCACCGGACGCCTTCACCGGCGCCGCCCGGCGCGGGGTCACCAAGGAAGGCCGCATCTACGGCCTACCCTGGGACACGGTGGGCGGACTGTTCCACATCAACACAGGCCTGTTCGCGGCCGCCGGGCTGATGCACGGGGACACGCCCATCCTCCCCGATTCGCCGGAGGAACTGCTTGCCCACGCCCGCCGCTTCCGCGCAGCGACGGGCAAGCCGTATCTCATTCAATCGCAGGTCAACGATCCCGCGACCCACGTGCGCAATCTTTATACCTTCCTGCTCGCGCAAGGTGCGGACCTGTTTCCGGATCGCAAGCACATCCGCCTGCAAACGCCGGAGGCAAAGCGGGTCGTGGCCCTGTTCCGGCAGTTGAACGTGGAGCGCCTGTCCACCACCAACCAGGACAACCCCGCCGCCATCGCCGCCTTCATGAATGGCGGCGGCGGCGTGTTTCCCACCGGCACGTGGATGATCGGGTCGTTCGACCAGGATGCGCGCACGCCGGGACGCCCGCTCCATGGCCAATATGCGGTGCTGCCCTATCCGCGGCTGTGGGGGCATCGCGCGACCTTCGTCGACGGGCATAGCTGGGTGATGCCGAAGCGCAGCCGCACGCCCGAACAGCGGCGCGCCATCGCCAGGCTGCTGCGGTTCATGGCGATGCACAATTATGACTGGACGCGCACGGGGCACCTGCCCGCCTTCCAGGCCGTGGTGGACAGCGCCCGATTCCGGCGACTTCCCCATCGATCCGCCATCGCGCCCATCGCCGCCAACGGGGTGCTGCTGCCAGGCTATGTCCAGCGCCAGGCGCCGATCGAGGGGCTGGTGGGCGAAGAGCTTGCCGCCGCCGTCAGCGGCCAGAGGCCGATCGATCGCGCGCTCATGGATGCGGAGCGGCGCGTCAACGAGATGCTCGCCCAGACCGACTGAGCCAGCCCCGTACCTACTCTGGATTAGGGTCTAGTCGCTTGCACGCTCCACAGGCCAGGCTCATAGCTGATCGCAGACCCGCAAAGGGCGCCGCCGAAGGGCGAGATAGTAGGGGAGCCGCGCCATGCGCCTGAAATGCTTCATCCTTTCCACCGCATCCGCTGCATGCCTGGTCGCGGCACCCACCATCGCCCAGGC
>CAKTCN010000038.1 GCA_934539295.1 uncultured Allosphingosinicella sp. | reverse complement strand
GACGGATGACGGTCACTTCCTTGGTGCCGTCCGGATCGACGCGATTGTAGACGACCTCGCGGGCGGTATCCATTGCGCTATTGAGCGCGTTGGCGATCCCGGCACCCGTCGGCTGCATGACGATGCGGCTGGTGTCGACCACCTGCACGTTCCAGTCGCGCTGCCCGGTCAGGCCCGCCGGCTGCGTCAGATTGTAGACGAGGTCGCGCGCGGCATCGACCCTGGACGGGTCGCGCACCATGAAGGTCAGCCGGCCTCCGCTGGTGGAGATGTCGCCGATGTCGATGCGCGGGCTCGCCCGGCGCATCTCGGTGCGGACATTCTCCTCCATCTGCTCCAGCCGCTGGCTGGCCACGTCGCTCGTATCGCCTTCCAGCAGCAACTGGCTGCCACCGGCAATGTCGAGGCCGTAATTGATACGCGCGCTCGGCAGCCAGGACGGCCAGCCAGCAACGGCGCGTTCCGGAAGAAGGCTGGGGACTGCGAGAAGGATGCCGACCAGGCAGATGAGGGTGACCCCCCAGACCTTCCAACGCGGGAAATCGAGCATCAGTCGTTCGCGGCCTTTGTGCCGTGCGGCGTGACGTCGGACAGGGTCGCTTTGACCGCGCGCACCCGCATGCCGGGGGCGAGTTCGACCTCGACCTCATTCTCCTCGACCTTGGTGACCTTGCCGATCAGGCCGCCGCCGGTCACCACCTGGTCGTTCTTCTTGACCGCCGCCAGCTTCGCCTGGTGCTGCTTGGCGCGGCGCGCCTGCGGACGGATCAGCAGGAAGTAGAAGATCACGAAGATCAGGATCAGCGGGAACATCTGCATGAAGAAGCCCGCGGCTCCCGCCGGTGCTGCGCCGGCCGATGCATAGGCAGGTGATGAGAACATGGTATGGCTACCCAGAAAGGATGCGGCCTTGAGGCCGTCTGCAAGGGCGCGCGACTATCACGCCAGCGCGGGCGATGGCAAGCGAAGCGCCACTGTCGACCCCCATCCTTTTATAACCGACCGTATATACACGCGCCGTAAGGCTTGTGGCAGGAAGAACATGCCGTAAAGGAGGTGGATCGGGCCGGTTCCGGCACAATCTCCCGGCCGATGCGTTACGTGCTTGATGGGTAAGAATATAGAATGACAGGAGTGGGCGTTCCCGGTTTCGAGCGTGACGAGGTTGAAGATGATGGGGAAATCCAGTTCATCGGTTCACGTCCCGCTCTCGCCGACATGGAAATGAGTGGGGGTGAGGATCGCTCGGCGCGACTGCTCCTCCTTCACTACCATGTGTTCAAGAATGCAGGCTCGTCCTTCGATGAGACGTTGCGGCAAAGCTTCGAGGGCAATTGGACTGAGCGGGAATTCACCCCTTCGGCAAAGGCGTCCAACGTCGCGGAGATCGAGGCATTCCTAGCCGGGCACCCGCACCTCCAGGCACTGTCGTCGCACACGGCGCTGCTGCCGCTGCCACAGGTGGAAGGCGTGGAGATATTCCCCGTCTTCTTCGTTCGCCACCCGATCCTGCGTCTGCAATCGGCCTATCGCTTCGAAAGCCGGCAGAATGCCGATACGTTCGGCAGCCGTCTTGCACGCAGAACCGACTTCGCTGGTTATGTGCAAGGCCTGTTCGAAGTGGGTAACAATCGCCAAGTGCGCGACTTCCATGCCCACCGCCTGGCCTTTGGCGACTCGGCGGGCGCCACGGAGGCGGAGCGTGCGTTCCGAACCTTGCGGAGCCTCCCGTTCGTCGGCCTCGTCGAGGCGTATGACGAATCGCTTCGTCGTCTAGAAGCCTTGCTGCGCTCGCGCCTGCCGCAGTTCCGACCGGCCTTCGTGCGCAAGAACGTAACGTCCGTTCGGGACGATCTCAGCATGTCCGAGCAGTTGGCCGAGATTCGCGCGGAACTCGGCGACGATCTCTACTTGCGGGTCGAGGCCAACAACCTCACCGACCTGCGCATCTTCGAGATGGTCGCCGCCCGGTACGCCGTCGAGCCCCCGCCAGCCAGCATCTGAATCGCCGCTTGGACCCGGGTCACTGCCCCATGTCGGTGCTCGCCAGCGCGGACAGACCCTTCACCTCCTGAGAGCTGCCGCGCGGCAGGATCATGATGTTGTTCCCGCTGGCCACCACGATCAGGTCCGAAACACCGTGCAACGCGACGGTGACACCGCCGTCGCTGCGTACCAGGCAATTGTCCACCTGCTGCAGCACGACCCGTCCAGAGGCGCTGTTACCCCGATCGTCGCGTGCGCTGACATCGTAGAGCGCGTCCCAGCTGCCCACATCGCTCCACCCCATGGCGACTGGCACCACGGCAACGCGGTCGGCCTTTTCCATGACGGCATAGTCGATCGAGTCGGACGGCGAGGCAGAAAATGCGTCGGCATCAGGAAGCACGCGCACGCCTTCGCGCTTTGCCTTTTCCATGGCCTCTCGTGCGGCCGACAGGATCTCCGGGGCCTGACGCTCCAAGGCGCTCAGGAAAGCGTCGGCACGGAACATGAAGATGCCGCCATTCCAGGCATGGTCACCGCTCGCCAGCATGGCCTCTGCCCTGTCGAGCGGCGGCTTCTCAACAAAACGCTCCGCGCGATGCGCACCTTCGCCGATCGGCTCGCCGATCTTGATCCAGCCAAAGCCTGTTGCGGGATAATCGGGCGTGATGCCGAAGGTGGTGAGCCAGCCGTCCGCGACCGCCGGAAGCGCTGCATCGATCGCAGCACGAAACGCCTCCACATCCGCAATGACATGGTCCGACGGCATGACCAGCAGCGGCTGCGCCCCGCCGCCGGCGGCGAGCGCCGCAAGTGCGATGGCCGGCGCCGTGTTGCGCGCCGCGGGCTCAAGGATGATCGCCTGCGCTCCGGCCCCGATAGCCGACAGCTGTTGATCAACAAGGTCGCCATGCGCGGCATTGGCGACGACGATCGCAGGCGCAAATAGCTGATCGTCCTGCGCACGCCGCGCCGTCAGCTGCAGCATCGTCTCCGCAGCCGTGAGCGCCAGGAACTGCTTGGGGCGCATTGGCGTAGACATCGGCCAAAGGCGCGTCCCCGAACCCCCGGAAAGGATTACCGGAACGATCTTTTCTAAACTCGGCATTCTGGTCTTCCCCCCAAAGACGTAAGGAGGCGCGAATCGCGGCTCGTTCGCCTGCTCAACAGCAGGCTGGCCGTCCGAACGGAAGCACTTTCTTCACAAGTCGCTAACCCTTGTATAGACGCGCCTCAGTGCTTTGCAGGTTTTCAACTGGGGGAATCATGACCGCGACGAAGCTGATCACGCATCATGTGAACAAGTTGTGGGGCCGGCGTGATCTGCCGGCGATGTTCGGAGCACCGGGTGCAGATCAGGAGCCGGTTGGCGAGATCTGGTTCCAGCATCCGGACGGCGACGAACCCGAACTGCTAGTCAAATATCTGTTCACGTCCGAACGGCTGTCGATCCAGGTGCATCCGGACGACGACGCGGCCCAGGCCGCCGGCTATCCGCGCGGCAAGGATGAAGCCTGGGTCGTGATTGCGGCGGAGCCGGATGCCGAGATCGGCATCGGGCTTCGCGCGCCGGCAACGCGCGAACAACTCCGCTTAGCTGCGCTCGACGGCAGCATCGAGGGCATGATGGACTGGCGCAGGGGCAAGGTCGGCGATGTCTATTATTCGCAGGCCGGGACCGTGCATGCGCTCGGCCCCGGTCTGGGCGTAATCGAGGTCCAGCAGAACGTGGACCTGACTTACCGGCTCTATGATTATGGACGCCCACGCGAGCTTCATCTCGATGAAGGCATTGCCGTTTCCAATCCGGGTCCGTTCGAGCCCCTGATGGAGCCCTATGACAAAGATGATGGCCGCCGCATCCTCGCGGATGCACGCGCCTTCGTGCTCGAACGCTGGACGGGCGCTCGCGCCGGCTCGATCGAGAGCGACGATCCAACATGGCTCATTCCGGTCGGCGGGAGCGGGACGATCGATGGCGAGCCGTTGGTGGCCGGCACGGTCTGGATCTCGACCGAGCGGACTTCGCTCTCGATCGACGAAGGTGCCGACCTGCTTGTCGCCTATAAAGGCCCGTTGAGAGATCAGCCGCTGCGTTGAGGGAAACTCCGGCTCCAGGCGGCCCATTGCGACGGGCCGCTAACACGTACGGCATTCAGTCTACCAGCTGGCGCGGCGAAGCGTCGTTAGCCAGGAGCCGATCGACGACGGTAGGGAGCGATGCCTGCCACTCGGGCATGCGGTAGCCGAAGGTGCGCGTGAAGAGGCTGCTGTCCAGCCGCGAGTTGGACGGGCGCGTTGCTCGCGTTGGATAAGCCGATGTCACAATGTCGGTGACAATGGCAGTCGGTCCGCCCTGGGCTCCGCTTTCCGCGAAGATCGCGCGGGCGAAATCGGCCCAGTTCGTCTCGCCGGTTCCAGCAAGATGAAAGACACCTTCCTGCCAGTTCGCGGCCGCGGCGAAGACCGCATCGGCGATATCGAGAGCGGAGGTGGGGCAGCCGAATTGATCGGCAACCACCCTTACCTCATCCCGGTCGGCCGCCAGACGGAGCATCGTCCGGACGAAGTTGTTGCCGAACGGACTGTAGACCCAGGCCGTGCGCAGGATCGCACAGGATGCACCGGATGCGCGCACGGCTTCCTCGCCGGCCAACTTGGTTTTCCCGTATGCGCCGATCGGACCCACTGGATCCTTCTCGACATAGGCATTCGGCGAGCTGCCCGAGAAGACATAGTCAGTGGATAGATGAATGATGCGCGCCCCGATCTTTGCGGCTGCGCAGGCCAGCACGCCGGGGGCCTCGCCATTCACGATCATGGCAAGGTCAGCCTCATCCTCCGCCTTGTCCACCGCCGTATAGGCTGCCGCACTGATGATGAGGTCGGGTGCGTTTTCGGCCACTGCACGCTCGATCGACGCCGGGTCGGCGAGGTCGAGCGCGGGCCGGCCCGCAAAGATGATCTCGGCATCGGCGGGAGCGCGCTCGGCAATGCTGCGGGCGACCTGACCCTCGCGCCCGGTGACAAGAATCCGCATCAGCCTGCGCCTAGCCGTTCCCCGGCATAGTTGCCGGACCGGATCGGCTCCCACCACCAGCGATTGTCGAGATACCAGTCGACGGTCTTGGCGAGGCCGGTGTCGAAATTCTCTTCGGCCTTCCAGCCGAGCTCGGTCTCGAGCTTGGTCGCATCGATCGCATAGCGGCGGTCATGGCCCGGCCGGTCGGTGACGAAAGTGATCAACGTTCGACGCGACCTGCCGTCAGCCAGAGGGCTGCGAGCGTCGAGAATATCGCAGATCGTCTCTACCACCTGCAGGTTGGTGCGCTCATTCCGCCCACCGACATTGTAGCTCTCCCCGACCGTGCCGGTGGTCAGGACCAGTTCGAGCGCCTTGGCATGGTCGTCCACATACAGCCAGTCGCGGACATTCTCGCCCTGGCCGTAGACAGGCAGCCGCTTTCCTTCGAGCGCGTTCAGGATCACGAGCGGGATCAGCTTCTCAGGGAAGTGATATGGCCCGTAATTGTTGGAGCAATTGGAGAGCACGACCGGCAGGCCGTAGGTTTCGTGCCAGGCGCGAACGAAATGGTCCGAGGCTGCCTTCGATGCCGAATAAGGCGACGAAGGCGCGTAGGGCGTCTCCTCGGTGAAGATGCCGTAATCAAACGGCAGGTCACCGAACACCTCGTCGGTAGAGATATGGTGGAAGCGGAAGCTGTCCTTCCTGTCCCCTTCGAGCTCTCGCCAATATTCGAGCGCGGCCGACAACAGGCGGAAAGTGCCGACCACATTGGTTTCCACAAATGCACCGGGTCCATCAATCGACCGATCGACATGGCTTTCCGCAGCCAGGTGCATGATCCCGTCCACCTGCTCCTGACGCAGGATCTCGAGGATCAACGGCACGTCGGCGATGTCGCCCTGCACGAAGCGATAATTGTGCGCGCTTTCAATCAGCTTGAGCGATGCCGGATTGCCGGCGTAGGTCAGCTTATCGAGATTAACGACGCGGCGCCCCTTGCCGACAAGATGCCGCACAACGGCCGATCCGATGAAGCCGGCACCTCCGGTAACGAGAACGGTCTTCATCAGAGTGAATCGTAATCGAATGCGGGTACCTGCACCGCCAAGCCGAGCGCCGCTTGATCCTTGGCCGACAGGATCGGCGACGCCTCCCCCAAAGGCCAGGCTATCTCAAGTTCCGGATCGTTCCACCGGATTGCCGCCTCGTGATCTGGCGAATAAGGCGCACTGACCTTGTACAACACTTCGGTGCCGGGTTGCAGCGTCATATAGCCATGGGCAAACCCGATCGGGACAAGCAACTGATTGCCTTTGGCAGCGGACAATTCGACGCTGACCCATCTGCCGTACGTCGGGGAGTTCTGCCGAATGTCCACGGCAACGTCGAAGATCGCGCCCCTGACAACCCGGATGAGCTTGGCCTGCGCTACGGGTGGCACTTGGAAGTGGAGCCCGCGGATCGTTCCAGCATCGGCTGAAAAGCTTTGATTGTCCTGGGTCCAGTCGATCTGGATGCCGGCTGCCTCGAATTCCGCTCGCTTGAATACCTCTGAGAAGTAACCGCGCCCGTCGCCATGCCTGACCGGCTGAATCTCAATCAGCTCGGGAATGGAGAGTGGAAGAAAGCGCATCATGCGAGGCCCTGCACGCGGCGCCTCAGATAAGCAGCATATTCCGTCTCGCCCAAAGTAGCTGCTCGCCGCAGGACCGCTTCGGCATCAAGATAACCGAGTTCGAAGCCCACTTCTTCCGGGCACGCGATCTTGATGCCGGTACGATGCTCAATCGTGCGCACAAACGATCCGGCCTCATGCAGACTTTCATGCGTGCCCGTGTCCAGCCACGCATAGCCCCGGCCAAGCCGTGTCACCGAAAGATCGCCGCGTTGTAGATATGTGCAGTTCACATCGGTGATCTCTAGTTCACCCCGCGCGGACGGCTTGATGGAACGCGCAATGTCGACGACATCGCGGTCATAGAAGTACAGGCCTGTGATAGCCCAGTTTGATCGCGGATAAGCGGGTTTCTCGGCAATGCTGGTGGCGCGTCCGCTTTCCGCATCAAAGGTGGCGACGCCGTAGCGTTGCGGGTCCTGCACATGGTAGGCAAAGACGTTGGCGCCGCCTTGCGCCACCGAATCTGCAGACTGACGACATTTATCGCCCATGCCTTCGCCATGGTAGATGTTGTCGCCCAGGATGAGAGCACTCGGCCCTCCCGCAATGAAGTCGGCACCGATCAGGAACGCCTCGGCCAGACCGTTGGGCTGCGCCTGCTCTGCATATTCGAAGCTCACGCCGAACTGACTGCCGTCTCCAAGCAGGGCACGGAACGACGGCAGGTCACGAGGCGTCGAGATGATCAATATTTCTCGTATGCCTGCGAGCATCAGCACGCTGAGCGGATAGTAGATCATCGGCTTATCGAAGACCGGCAGCAGCTGCTTCGAAATAGACAAGGTCGCAGGGTAAAGACGCGTGCCGTTGCCTCCGGCGAGGATGATACCTTTCAAAGACCGCCCCATCTGTCTTGACGGACATGATCGTCAACGCACTGTGCCTGCGCAATCACCTGTATGGGAGCCCATGTCCTGGCGCAATGACGCCGCCGAGCAAGCTTCTGCCGCCACATATCTATAGCCCGAAGACGCTGGGCGTCATATGCACGGCCGCCAAGAAGCCGTTCAACTAGTCGCCGCGATAGCGCAGGGCTGAGCGGCTTGCTGTTGAACGGCCTCATGGTTGCACTTCAATTTTTAGGCTTGCCGATGCCTGTCCAGCGCAGCCCCGCTTCCTCGACATCCTCGCGGGGATAGACGTTGCGCAGGTCGACCAGAACCGGCTGTGCCATGCTGCCTGCCACGCGCTTCAGGTTGAGCGCGCGCAGCACGTTCCATTCGGTTACGATCACTGCCGCGTCCGCACCCTCGGCGGCCTTGTAGGGATCGTCGAAGAACGCGACGTTGGGGAGTAGCGGACGCGCCTGCTCGATCCCTTCCGGATCGAAGCCGCGCACCTCGGCGCCCGCATCCTGCAGCGCCTGGACGATGCTGATCGAGGGCGCATCGCGCATGTCGTCGGTGTTTGGCTTGAAGGTCAGCCCGAGCAGTGCAACCGTCTTGCCCCGCGCGTCTCCGCCCAGTGCCTGAATCACCTTTCGGCCCATCGCGCGCTTGCGCGCATCGTTCACCTTCACCACGGACTCGACGATCCGCAACGGCGTTTCGAAATCCTCGGCAGTCTTGAGCAGTGCCAGCGTATCCTTGGGGAAGCACGATCCGCCATAGCCAGGCCCGGCATGCAGGAACTTGGGTCCGATCCGATTATCGAGACCGATGCCACGGCTCACGTCCTGCACGTCCGCACCGACCATCTCGCAGAGATCTGCGATCTCGTTGATGAAGGTGATCTTGGTCGCAAGAAAGGCATTGGCCGCATATTTGGTAAGCTCGGCCGTGCGGCGGCTGGTGAAGAGCAGTGGCGCCTTGTTGAGATAGAGCGGCCGGTAGACCTCCTTCATGATCTCGGCGGCCTGCTCCTCTTCGGTGCCGACGACGATGCGGTCGGGCCGCTTGAAGTCGTCGATCGCGGCGCCTTCGCGCAGGAATTCGGGATTGGATGCAACCCAGGCCTTTGCTTCCGGCGCAACCTCGCGAATAATCCGCTCGACTTCGTCGCCGGTGCCTACCGGCACGGTCGACTTGGTCACGATCACGGCGGGCGTATCGAGCGCAGCCGCAATCTCGCGCGTGGCACCGAAGACGTAGCTCAGATCGGCATGACCGTCGCCGCGACGCGACGGCGTTCCGACCGCGATGAAGATCGCCTCGGCACCTGCGACTGCCGACGGCAGATCGGTCGTGAATTCGAGCCGCCCACCGCGGACGTTGCGTTCGACCAGCTGATCGAGGCCCGGCTCGTAGATCGGCATGACGCCTTTCAGCAGCCGCTCGATCTTGGATTGGTCCTTGTCCACGCAAATCACGTGATGTCCGAAGTCGGAAAAGCATGCCCCCGACACGAGACCCACATAACCGGTCCCGATCACTGCTATCCGCATCAAAGCCCCCTCATTGATCGATGGCAGAGCGCCACCCGTGTGAGATTCGGAAAGTTCGCCTAGCTGCTTGTGCTCACCGGGCCAAGAGAAACGCCTGCGTTGCCCGCATCGCGTCTTCGGTCGGCACCCCGGCCAGCAGCTGGACGTTGAGGTAGTTGATCGCGAGCTGTGTCGCGGCCGTGACATAGGTGTTCTTCACCTCGAACACCGTCTGGATGGCGTTCACCACGTCCACGCTGGTGCGAACACCGCCTTCATAACTCTTGCTGTTCGCCTCGACGCTTAGCTCCGCCGCCGCGATCGCCTTGGCATTGATCTGCAGAGCTTCCTGCCCGCCGGACACAAGCGCGTGGAAACGCTCCAGCTCGGTGCGGGCGCGCTCCTCTACCTGGCGGCGTTCCTCGAGAGAACGCTGCACCGATGCACGCGCCGCGCCTGCCTGGTAGAAGGCGCCGGCATTGATCGGCGCCGATATCGACAGCCCGACATAACTGTCGCTCTGACCGTTGCGATTCGAGTAGGTCGCCGTCCCGCCCAGCACGGGGAAGAGCGCGCCGCGCGCACGCTGCGCCTCGAGCTCGTTGATGCGTTCGGTCTGTCGCGCCGCGGCGACCTGCGGATTCTGCCGGCTTTGTTCGGCAATATACTGGTCCACCGGCTCGAGCCGGATGAAGCCCTGTCGTTCCGGCAATCGAAAGTCCTCGGGCGAGGGATCCACGCCCGTGATGGAGCGGAACCGCGCCTCGGCCGCCAATTGGTCGCTGTTGAGCAGGATGCGATTGGCGAGTGCCTGTTCGTAACGGACCTGGATCTCGCGCGCGTCCGTGACTGTGCCGAGGCCTGCCTCGTAAAGCCGGTTGGCACGCTGGGCTTGCGCGTTCAGCGCATCGATCCGGGCCTCGTTGAGCGCACTCGCTTCCGTTGCCCGGATGATGTCCACGATCGCCGTAAGTGTCCGGCTGGCCAGATCCTGGTCGCGGACCTCGAAGGTCGCCTCGGCAAAGGCCCGCCGCGGCTTGCGCTGCCGGAAGGTCGCCAGCCCGCTGACGCTCACCAGCGGCTGGGTGACGCTGACCACCTGACGCGTTCCGCTCTCGGTCGGGATGTTCTGCAGGCTGTAATTGGCAGACGGAAGCACGGCCGACAGGGTCTGATCTGCCGTGGCGCGGTTGAACTGACGCTCGGCGACGGCCGCGCGAAAGGTCGGATCATTCTGCCGGCCAAGCTGGTAGGATTCCACAAGGTCGAGCTTTCCGTCTGCGTTGAGCGCCACCGGCGCACCCGTGCCGGGTGGCGCCGGAGGCCCGACGAACGGCGCGCTCTCCGGCCCCATATCCTGCGGCACGTTCGCGGACGACACTGCAGGCGCGGAGAGGACGGGCTGCACGGTCGATCCCGGCACCACCAGCGATTCCGGTGGCGGCACGACATCGACCGTCGGAGCCGGGGGCGCGGCCGGTTCGACCGGCACCGGCGCACCGCCTGGCGGCGCCGGGACTGCCGGGCTCTGCGCTCCGGCAGCCGCAGGCATGCTCAGGGCGAGCGCCAGGAGCGCAGTGTGCATGACCCCCACGCTCATCATCGGATTAATCCTTGAAGGCGCGCGCGAGCTTGTCGGTCAGCGGCTTCACAAGATAGCTCATGAAGGTCCGCTGACCGCGCTTGATGATGACGTCAGCGGGCATGCCCGGCTGCAGGCGATTCTCGCCAAGAGCCTTAAGCGCATCAGGCGAAGTTTCGACGTAGGCGAGGTAGTAATCCTCACCGTCCTGGAGGTTCTCGCCCGGCTTTGCCTTGAGCTTGTCCACGCCCACCGACTTGACGACACCTTCCACCACCGGAGTAGTGACTGAGTTGAACGCCGTGAAGCGTATGTCCGCCTTCTGCCCTGCTTGAATGGTATCGATCGAGTCCGGATTAACCTTGGCCTCGACGACCAGCCGGCCGTCATTGGGCACGATCTCCATCAACACTTCGCCACCGGAGATCACTCCGCCTTCCGTGAAGACCTTGAGCCCGACCACGGTGCCGGACACCGGAGCACGGATCTCGGCCAGCGACTGATTGAAGCGCGCAGCCGAAAGCTTGGTTGCTATCGATTGGCGGTTCTTCTGAAGCTCGGTAAGCTCCTTCGCCACTTCGCTCTGAAAGGTCGAACTGACCGCCGCAATCTCCGAACGGGTCTTGCCGACCTCCGCTTCCGCGGTGCCGAGTGCCGCTTCCTGCTCGACCTTGGTCCGCAACGTCGTATTCACCTGCGCCTTGGGCACGAAGCCATCGCGTGCGAGCGTTTCGACGTTGGACAGTTCCTGCGACAAGGTGCCGAGTTGCACGCGGTGCGACGAGATCGCGCCGCTCAGACCCGAAATCTGCGATTGCAGGCCACGTATCTGTTCTTGGAACTGCGCCTGGCGCGTGGTGTAGAATCGCTGCTGGATCTGCTTGGCCTCGGCAACGCGAATCGGATCGAGCTTCGTGAGCTCCGGATCCCATGCAATCGGGCGGCCGAGCAATTCCGCCTTTGCGCGGGATTCGTTGACCAGCAGGTTGATATATTCCTGCTCCAGGCTCGACGCCGTCGCTTCGGTTTCGAGCGGGTTGATGCGGATCAGCACCTGACCCTGCTTGACCTGCGAGCCTTCGTTCACCAGCACCTGCGTGACGACACCGCCGCCTGGATGCTGCACGGCCTTGCGGTAGCCAGCGACCACCACCGAACCGGGCGCAGTGCTACCGGCATCGAGCGGGGCCGTCACGGCCCAGACGGTGAAGATCGCCGCGCCGATCACGATGTAGCGACTGGTCTTCTTGCGAACGGTGGATTCCTCAACCACCACCGGCTCTAGACCGCGTTCAGCCAGCTTGGACGGATCATAGGGGTTCCAGCCCTTCACCCATCGGTCGAAGACGCCGTCAATGCGACCGATCAGGCCGCGCCGGCCTGCATCGAGTTCCACCGCCATTCTGCCTTACTCCCTACGAACCCCCGGCCGCGGCATTGGGCGGCTTCATGTTCGATACAGACCCCGTCTGCCTGCCCCCCGCAGTCTCATCGGACTGCGCTACCTTGAGGTTGCGCACAGCCGCGATCATCTCGGCCGCCGGCGCAAAACCCACTTGTTTTCCTTGCCTTAGAACAAGCAAATTGTCCACCACGCTCATCAGCCGGGGGCGGTGCGTCGTGATGACGAAGCTGGTTCCCTTCGCCTTGAGCTGGGTGATGGCGTCGAGGAGTGCGCCCTCGCCAATCTCGTCCAGGCTGGCATTCGGCTCGTCCATGACGACATATTTCGGGGTGCCGTAGAATGCGCGCGCAATCGCGATACGCTGGCGCTGCCCCCCTGATAGGGCGAAACCGCTCTCGCCCAGCATCGTATCATAGCCTTGCGGAAAGCTCAGGATCGTCTCGTGCATGTCGATCAGCGTCGCAGCCTCGACCACCTTTTCGGGATCCACATCGCCGAGCCGGGCAATGTTCTCCGCCACCGTTGCCTGCTGCAGCTCGGTTTCCTGGGGGACGTATCCGATGAACGGACCGACTTCGTCGAGATTCCATTCGGACAATTCGACGCCGTCCAATCGCACGGAGCCTTCATGGGGTCGCCACACGCCGATGAGCAGGCGCGTCAGCGATGTCTTGCCCGATGCGCTGGGCCCGATCACCGCGACCGCCTCCCCCGGATTGACCGTGAAGTTGACGTCGGAAACGACCGCTCGCTTGAAGTCGGGCGGAACCGCGGACGCGCCCATGACGTCAAGCCGGCCTTTCGGAACCGGAAGCTGCATCTTGGTGGCGGCCTTGCGATCCTCCGCCAGAAGGAGGTTCAGCCGCGCAGCAGCCTGGCGGGTATTGACGATCTCCTTCCAGTTACCGAGCAGCTTCTGGATCGGCGAAACAGCGCGCGAGATAAGCATGCTGGCCGCAAAGACCATACCGCCAGTGATCTCCCCGTTCAGCGCCAGCCAGGCACCCAGCGCCATCTGCAGCGAAGGAAGCGCGCGACCGAGAAATTGCGAGAAGCTACCCACCAGGCCGCTAGCTTCGCTTGCGTTGACGGATGATTCCAGAAACTGCCGGTGCCGCTGATACCAGCGCCGCCGGACGTGCGGCATCATGCCGAGCGCTAGCGTGGCCTCCGCTTGCCTCAGGCTCGCAGACGCGAGCCGCATCGCTTCGGCATTTTCATCATTGGCGGCCTTTAAGATGGGGCCCGACACTTTCTGGGTCAGATAGGCAGACACCATCATCAAGACGACCGCAACCGCGATGAAGGCCGCGAGATAGGGGTGGAACAACGCTCCGACGATGATGAAGATGATTGCGAACGGAGCCGAAATCAGCGCGAGCAGTGGCTCGCCGGTCATGAACTGACGCAGGGTGATGAGGTCTGCGAACAATTGCTGCGCGTTCACGCCGCGGCGCCCGACCGAACGCCGGAAGGACGCATCGAACACGTCGGAGGCAAGATCCCAGTCGATCCGTAGCGACACGCGCACGAGAAGCCGGGTGCGCAGCCAGTTCAGCGCGCCCCAGAAGATATACACACCGACGATCAGCAGGGTCAGTGACGCAAGCGTCACCCCACTACGCGTCGAGATCACCCGGTCGAACACGCTCCACATGTAGATGATGGGCGCGATCGACAGCACCTCCACGAGGAAGGAGAGGAAGAAGACGATGTAGAACGAGTGGCGGCAGTCTCGAAGAATCTTGCCTACAGGGCTACGTTCGTCGCCTGTACCGTCTTGAGCTGCCACCATACGCTCACCTCACGAAGCATCAGCGTTCGTGATGCAGATGCTGATAAAGATCGTCTTGCTGGCCGATCAGCTTGACCTCGATGGAACCGGTATCGAGCGAGAAGCCGTTCGGGGCTGCCAGCACGTCCACCTCGGTAAAGCCGAGTTCGGCAAGCTGGTCGAAGGCACCGTCCACCTTGGACAGAGCCGTTGCGGTATCCGCGTCGAGCACGAGGCCGACCTTCTCCGCATTGGTGAACAGCTTGTCCGGCCCGTTGAGATCCAGGTTCTTGAACAAGGTCTGGATTTCGCCGACTGCGCCCGCGTCGCCCTGGATGCCGAGATCGACATAGACGGGCGCGCCGCCCTGGTCGGCCGTGCGGATCTCATCGATGCCGAACTCCGAGATTTCCTTGAGCGTGGTCAGCAGCTTGTCGCCCGATCCGGTCGCGTCAACGACCAGGTTGTCGGACAGATAAGCCCGCAGCATGCCCGATTCGATAAGCGAAGATGCCGTGCCGTCCGCAATCTCGATATCGCCAACCGCGTCCGCACTCGTTGACTCGAAAGTCGAGATGAGTTCGCGATAGACCTGGCCGTGATCGAAGGTAATCTCCGACATCGCGCTGAACGCGCTGACGGTACCCGTCTGCACGCCATAGACGAAGTCGATCCCTGTTGCGGCAGAAATAGCGTCGATCCGGTCGATCATCGCCGCGTCGAGGTCGGCACGGAAGTCGCTGATCGCGAAGTTATCAATCCCCGCACCGCGCAGCGCCCCGGCAAGACGCGCGAGATCGTCGATGGCGTCGAGATCGACACGCAGCGTGACATCAAGCGACGCATCCGTCTGCGCCGTATCGAACTGCGGCAGATCGCCCTCGCTCATGCCGGACAGATCGCCCGCGTCGACGCTGAGCTTGGTGACACCCTCGCCTACCTGGACCGCGTCGACATGCAGTTCCTGCAAACCCTTGAGAGAGGTACTAAGCTGAGTGCCCGATGCTTCGACGGTCACCGTCTCCGAAGTCGCAAAGTCGATCCCGGCGTTGACGAGGTCGAGCGCCTGGTCATCCGAGATGACGACCGCACCCGTTGCGTCGATATGATCGACATTGAGACTGCCGAGCAGGCTCGTATCCAGACCCTCTGCGCCATTCGCGCCGAGCGACAGGGTCACGTCCGCGCGGGCGTCGAAATCGAGTCCCGCTTCGGCAAGCGCCTGCGCCTGCCCATAAGTGAGCGATAGGCTGCCGTCACCGACTACACCCAAGTGATCGATGCCCGCATCCACCAACGAACTCGCCAGCGCTGCAAGATCATAGCCGCTCCCGAGGTCGCCCGGCTCAACATTGAGTGTCACATCGAGATCGGCATCGCTCTGCGCAACGTCGAATTGCGGCAGGTCGGACGCATCAAGCGCCGCAAGGCCACCCTGGCCCGCATCGATCGACAGGATCGTGCGGCTGCTGGTTGCGACCTGGTCGACATGCAGGTCCTGAAGACCCTTGAGCGACGTGTTGAGCTGGGTGCCCGCTGCCTCGACAGTGATCGAATCATCATCGGCGAACTGGATGCCCGCACCGAGAAGCGCCGACGCCTGATCATCGCTGATCGTCGCAATGTCGCCGGTGACGTCGATCTCGTCGACGTTGAGGCGGCCAAGTACGGCCGCATCGAGATCCCCGAGCCCGGCTGCACCCACGGCGAGGCTGATGTCCGCACCGTCACGGAAGTCGAGGCCAGCACCCGCCAGTGCTTCGGCCTGAGCCGCGTTGATCGACAGCGAGCCATTATCGATGACGCCGAGATGGTCGACGCCGGCACTGGCCAGCGCACCGGCAAGAGCACCAACGTCCGTATCGCCGAGCGACCCGGCCTCCAGGTTCAACGTAACGTCAAGCGACGCGTCGCTCTGCGCCACGTCAAACTGCGGCAGATCCGACGCGTCGAGCGCGGCAAGGCCGCCCGCGCCCACATCCAGCGACAGGACCGTGCGGCCGCTAACAGAGACCTGATCGACATGGAGGTCTTGCAGACCCTTGAGCGTCGTATTGAGCTCCGTGCCCGCCGCTTCGATAGTGACGACATCGGAGTCCGCGAAGTCGATACCTGCGCCCAGAAGCGCACCGGCCTGCTCTTCCGTAAGCGACAGGGCATCGCCCTCGATATCGAAAGTTGTGACGCCCGCTGCGGCAAGCGCATCCGCATTGGCGACGAACGCCGCGAAGTCCGCCGCATCAACCGAAGCTACCGGCCCTTCCGGCGACACGTCCACGGTAACCGTTGCCGTGCCAACACCGCCTGAGCCATCGTCGACAGTATATTCGAACGATGTCTCGCCAACGAAGCCAGGGGCCGCGGTGAAGGCAATCTGCCCGTCGGCTCCGACCACGACCGAACCGCCCTCAACGGGAATCGGCTGGCCGATAATGATCGTACGGCCACCCACCGACAACAATCTGAGCGGGTTACCTTCCGGATCGACGTCGTTCCCGGTCAGATCGATGAGGACAGTACCGCCAAGCGCTGTCTCGCCCTCGTCATCAAGCGCCAGCACCGGCAGGTTCGCACCGGGCTGGTTGAACTCTTCCTGGATGTTGGAAATCTGATCAGGGCTGGTCGCCTGCTGGATCGCCTTGTTGACCGCGGCGGCGGCCGTTGCGACGCTTGCCGCCAGCACGGCCGACGCACCCGCGGACACCAGCACGCTGGTCAGCGCCGCCGGCGCAGTGAGGTCCATGGGCGCACCACCCGCAGTCATCTGCGAAATGGCAGCAACCAGGGCAGCCGGATTGACCCCTGCCTCGACGGCATCCGTGACGAGCTGCGCGATCTGGGTCGCCGCCTTCTGCACGGCAAGTGCAGCCTCGGCATTGTTGTCCGCGTCGAGGAAGTCGAAGTTCGTAAGATCTGTGCCTTCAGGCAGACCAAGAGAAGCCGCAACCGCAGCATTCGCCGCAGCCACCGGTACGCCGCTCTCGACCAACTCGGCGACCAGGGTGGAGAGCGGGTTTACCACACTCGACCCAATCGGCGCCTTCAGCGGCATGACGTTCGGCAAACCGGTGTCGATGTTGACACCGCCGAGAGCGATGATGCTGCCAGTGGCGCCTTCCGGCAACGCCAGCGAATACTGGCCTTGGGCGTTGGTGAAGGCGATAGGCTCGCCCTCGTCATACTGCCCGTCGCCATCGGCGTCGTAGAAGACTTGTGCGCCCTCAATATAACCGTCCTGGACTATACCGGCCTGAACGCGCGCGACCGTCAGGCTAAGCGTGTCGGTGTCCGACAGGCCGCCCGCGTCAGTAGTCGTGATGACGAGCGAGTCGGCACCGGCATAGCCAGCATTTGGCGCGTAGCTGATCGCAGCAAGCGTCGCATTGATCTGAGCCAGCGAACCGGTAAGCGTGATCTCGCCCGTGCCGGACCCAACAACCGTCGCGCCATTCTCAACCGTGCCGACCGTCAGGTTGCCGAATTGAACGCTTACCTTGGTGGTGACGGCACCCGTGCCGCCATCGACGTCGGCGACCGAGAGACCCGCGACCGCGACCGATCCATTCTGGGCAAGAGTGATGGCACCCGGCACCGTGTTTACCGGCGCATCGTTCACCGCCACGACCGTGCCGCTGACAGTTGCCGTCGACGTACCGCCATTTCCGTCATTCACCGTGTAGGTGAAGCTCGGCGTGCCGTTGAAGTTGGCATTCGGCGTAAAGACAAGGCTACCGTTGACCAGGCTAACCACGCCGCCGGTGACAGTTACCGGCGTCGTCGCATTGATGGCCGCGCCGTTCACCTGCGTGACGGTCAGCGTATTGCCCTCGACATCCGTGTCGTTGCCACGAACGTTGATGGTGACCGCCGTATCTTCGTTGGTCGTGAAGGTATCGGCCACGGCCACGGGCGCATCGTTCACCGCCGTGACCGTAAGGGCGACAGTCGCATCGGACATGCCGCCGTTGCCGTCGCTTACCGTATAGGTGAAGCTCGGCGAACCGTTGAAGTTCGCGTTGGGCGTGAAAGTCAGGCGACCGTCGGCGCCCAGGCTGACGCTACCACCAGTGATCGCGACCGGAGCCGTAGTGGTGATCGCCGTACCATTGATGTGCGTAACAACCAGCGAGTCGCCATCGCCATCCTTGTCGTTCGAACGCACGTCGAACGTGAGCGGCGCATCCTCATTGGTCGTGAAGCTGTCGCTGACCGCCTCCGGATCCTCGTTCGAGTCGCCACCCAAAAGCGCGTAGCCGACCCCCCCGACAGCAGCGAGGCCACCAATGACCCAAAGGAGCGGAATGCCCTCACCCAAGGCAGCACCAGCCTCGTCGCCCGACCCATCGGAATCGGTCGCAGCCGCGCGGATCTCGCCGTTCTCGACACCCGCGCCGGCCTGAGCGGCAGCCAACTCCAGCTTGTCACGGAATGCAGCCTCCAGCTGCCGGATGGCCTCCTCGAGATCGCCGTCCAGAAGCTGCGCAAAAAGCTCAGGGTCGAGGCCGAGCTGCGCGAGCAACTCGTCGCCAAGAAGAGCCTTCAACTCCTCAGGCGACATCTGCTCAAGCGCATCCGCATCAATATTCGCGAGCCATTCCGGCAACTTGGCTTCAACGACAGGCTCAACCTGCGGAACCAAATCAACCGTATGAAGATTATCGACCGTGGACGCTTCCGCAGCCCGGGCCTGGAGGAACGAAGTCAGCAGCAGACCGACTGCAAATTCGATCTTGCTCCCGCGAAGCCGCACGAAATTGCGCGCAGGAAGCTTGGCAATACGCCGCGCCATTAGAATCCCCCTAACGTTCCCTCCGCAGAGGGCGATCACATCCCCAGTTGCCCTTTCGGTTGACCCGAACAGGACACAGCCCGCCTAGCTGTTCCTTTATATTGCGCTGCAACGGGCAAGATTTGCAACCCTTATTTGCCAATCTCCTCAAGCGGATGAGTCTTTAGCTCTACCTACGCCGCGGCCCGTATGCCCGCACCCGCGTGGACGCCATGGGCTCTGTCTCGGCATCTATGTCGAAGGTAGTAGACGTTCCCTGCGCCTAAAGTTTTAGGCAGAAAACGATATCCCTGGGAACCGAATCAGAGCTCAACTACTTAGATGACAGGAAGCTTGCAGACCCGAAACAATCTGCATGGGAGACGAGATGAGCCGCAACTACTTTTCGCAAAAGCGCGTGCTGGTGACCGGCGGGGCCGGGTTCCTAGGCTCCCACCTTATCGATCGCCTGCTCGATCAGGGACACGAGGTCCTATGTGTGGACAACCTGTTTACAGGCACCAAGCGCAATATCGAGCATTTGCACGATCATCCGCGATTCGAGTTCATGCGCCACGATGTCTGTTTCCCGCTCTTCGTTGAGGTGGACGAGATCTACAATCTGGCCTGTCCGGCATCGCCCGTCCATTATCAGCACGACCCGGTGCAGACGACCAAAACGTCGGTGCACGGTGCCATCAACATGCTTGGCTTGGCGAAGCGGTTGAAGTGCCGGATATTCCAGGCGTCGACCAGTGAAGTCTATGGCGACCCCTCCGTCCACCCGCAGCAGGAAGGCTACTGGGGCAACGTGAATCCGATCGGCATCCGCTCCTGCTATGACGAGGGGAAGCGCTGCGCCGAAACCCTGTTTTTCGACTATCACCGACAGCACGGGCTCGACATCAAGGTCGTGCGCATCTTCAATACCTACGGGCCGCGCATGCACCCGGCCGACGGGCGCGTGGTGTCCAACTTCATCATGCAGGCGCTGAAGGGCGAGCCGATCACCATCTATGGCGATGGCAGCCAAACCCGGTCCTTCTGCTTCGTCAGTGACCTGATCGAGGGTTTTCTGCGCTTGATGAGCAGTCCGTCGGATGTCACCGGGCCGATGAACATCGGCAATCCCAACGAATTCACGATCCGCGAGTTGGCCGAACTGGTGATCGAACTTACCGGCTCCAGCTCGCAGATCGAGTATCGGCCGCTTCCGCAGGACGATCCGATGCAGCGCCGGCCAGACATCTCCCAGGCTCGTCGCACGCTCGACTGGGAGCCGCCGGTGCAACTGCGTGAGGGCCTGACCCACACCATTGCCTACTTCCGCACGCGGGAGTTCGACGATGCGCCGATCCGGGCCGCAAACACCGAGCGGTTACTCGCGGCATCCTGATCGAAAACTGACCATGACGGGGGGTTGAGCAGCATGCGCGCCTGCCCGCCGCATGGGGGCTCTAGCCGCCCAGATGTTGCCGAACTGCCGCACAAGTCGCGCCTGCCGATCTGAGGGCAGCCTCATCATCCTGCCGGCGATCGCCTGACCTCCGCAAAAAAACGCCCCAGGTTTCCCCGGGGCGTTTCTTTTCCTAAACGTTCAGGCCTTACGGGCTGTCGGGAAGATCTTCGTCCGAGTCGTCCGTGAACGCGAGAACCGCGCCGGCGACGACGCCGATGCCGAGGATCGCCACCAGCAGACCACCGGCGAGATCATTCTCTTCCTCAAGGCTCGCACCAGCGCGGTCCAGAGCGATGCTCGGGCTGAGCGCCAGAGCGGCCGGCTGTGCCATTGCCGGGGTGGTACCCGCCAGCAAAGACGCGGCAGCAAGCGCCGCCAACTTCTTCGAAATCATTACATTCCTCCTGTGAACCGTGGTTCGGGCCGTCGGAGAACGACTAATGCCCGAAAAGTTTCCGCACCGTCAATCGAGACGGGTAAGTAACCAGTCCGAAATTACGCGCATTTGGCCGCATATCGCTTTGCCATGGCATCAGAAGCCCACAAGGTGTTGCACTGCGGCAACAATTCAATCCGCGGCCGTGTCCAACTGCTGCGCATTCGATTCGCGCACGAAGATCAGGAATGATCGTGGCTTTTTCATCAGCTCCTTGCGGAATTCCACCGTCAAGCCTGCCGCTTGGGCCATTTCGCCCACGAAATGCACGCAGTTGGCGCGATTGAGGTTGTAGGACGGCTGCTTGCGCGCGCGCCACTCTTCCACCTTTTCCATAACCGTCCGATATTGCGCATCCGAGAGGATGAGTGCGAACTGCCGATCACTCTTTGCGACATAACTGGGATGCTCGGCGATGACCTTGCCACCGACCGAGCCCATCAGGATGGCCGGGGTCACGGCCTTGGCGGTGAAGCCCCAGCTCTGATCGATCACCGTTCCATCCGAATCAAGGCGTCCCTTCAAGGTGACGAATGCGTGCGGAAAGTTGTTGGCGCCGAGCTCGCGCGAATAGAAACCGATCTCCACTGCCGCACCGGCGGGCACGGCACCGCAGCCGGCAAGCACGAGCAGGAACAAGACGCGCCACAACCGCATTTCAACTCTCCGCATTCGACGCTGTTCACCCCGGTTCGGAAAACCGGTAGAAGCCGCGGCGATCCAAGCAGCAAGCCTGCACCGCACTACCTCATAGAAAAATCGAGCGAAATCCCGGCCATGGTGCTCAAGCGACTTTCCACTGCCCTTCGAACAAGGAGCAAGCCTCGCATCCCCAATGGCGAGCGTGTTTATGCGATCGGCGACATTCACGGCCGCCGCGACCTTCTCGATACACTGCTCGCTCAGATCGACGCCGACGAGGCTGCGCGCGGCCCTGCCAGAACCAGCATCGTCTTCCTTGGCGACCTCGTCGATCGTGGCCCTGACTCGCGCGGCGTAATCGACCGGCTCATCGGCTTGCGGGGTTCAGGGCGGACGATCCGCCTCTTGTTCGGCAATCACGACGAAGTCTTCCTCAAGGCGCTGGAAGGCGATGCCAAGTCGCTGCGTTTCCTCACGCGCATCGGCGGCAGGGAAACGATCCTGAGCTACGGGATCAGCAATCAGGACTATGAATGCGCCGATTTCGACGCGCTCGCTGCGCTGATTGCCAGCCACGTGCCGGCCGAACATCTCGCCTTCCTCTCAGCCATGGAGAATATGGTCGATATCGGCGATTACCTGTTCGTCCACGCCGGCATCCGGCCGGACATCGCGCTGGCGGATCAGAAATCCTCCGACCTGCGCTGGATCCGCGAAGACTTTTTAAGGTCCCGGGTCCGCCACCCCCGTCTGGTCGTCCACGGCCACAGCATCAGCCCGGCTGCGGATGTGCGCGCCAACCGGATCGGCATCGACACCGGCGCATTCGCATCGGGCAAGCTCACCGCGCTCGGCCTGGAGGGCGAGGAGAGCTGGTTTTTGACCGCCAGCGGCGCTCCCGACCCGCGCTGGGGCCTGCTGACGGACTGAAGCCGAAGCGCTCCTAGTCCGGGGCGCCCTGCCTCATCTGCATGAAATCCGGCAGCGGACGCGTTTCACCGGCATCCTTCCGGCGCTTCAGTTCGGCCGCCTCTTCGGCCAGAGATTGCGCGCGCGATCGCCAGCCCGGATGAGTGGGGGTGCCGAACGGTCCCCAAGGATGCTGTGGCCCAAAGCGACGCCAGAAGGCTTCGGCCGCAGCGGGCGGATAGCCCGCCCGCTCCAGAAGGTAGACGCTCAGGCGATCGGCCTCGATCTCCGTTTGCTTGATGCTGGACGCGTTCTTGCCGAAATATTTGAGCACGCCGCGCGACACCCCAGCTTCATTCAGGCGATCGCGATGACGCAGGATGTTGTGGGCCAGTTCGTGCGCCAGCACCGCGGCCAGTTCCCCGTCATCCTGTACCCGGTGCACCAGATTGGAGGTAAGCTGGACGTAATTGCCGTCCGCCTTGCCCCCGAACCTGCTCGCCACGACAACCTGGAAGCGGCTCGGGCAGCCTTGCTCGGGGCTGATGCTGACCGTCAGCTTCTGCCCGTTGCGCAATATGTCCACGGGCACGGTGCCGGCCTGCAGCCCCTTCTCGAGCTGGACGGTCCAGCCGCCCACCACGGCATAGCTGCTCGCTTCGCCAGGCGCGTCTGGCGCGAAAATCCCGTCACCGACCCGGATAAGCTGATCATCCTCCCGAAGCCCGGCGGCTGCCGCCGCGCCGCCCCTCGCGAGGGCAAGGATCGCTGGCTGCTCGCCAAGGCCGAACGCCGCCTTGGCAGCCTGCCGGTGATCGGGACCATATTGAGATAGGCCGTGGACGACGATTCCCGGCGCGATCGCCCGATCCGGGCAGAGATCGGCGTTGGCGACCGCCAGCCTGTGCCCGATCGTCAAAACCCGGGCGTCCATCGCTCGAAGGGCGACCAGCGAACGCGCCGCTTCGATCGCGCTCTCCACGGAAGCGCTCGCCTGCGAGGGAAGAGCGAACGCCAGCAGAAATGTGAGAAAAGCGCCTTTGATCATGCCGACCTGCTAGCTCCACTTACCTGGGCGTGCAAACGGCAGGATACCGTCCCATCAAGATTGCTCGCTCCTCGATCCGCACCATATCCCACGCCGGCTCAGCCCGGTGCTGCACCGCAACAAGGGCTTGCCAAAGTGGTAAGCCTATGGCAGTCGGGATTCGTTGTAGTGCCAGAAGGGGAGTAGAAATGAGTTTTCGCAAGCTTTCCGTGGCCGCTGTGGCAGCGTTGTCGATGACGAGCGCTCCCCTGCTGGCTGCTAATCCCGCGAGCAGCCTCTCGGTTGCCCGTGCCAGCGCTTCGCTGGAAAATGAGTCGGAGCTCGGCGGCGGCTTCCTGATCCCGCTTCTCGCTCTCGCGGCGGTTGTTACCGGAATTGTGGTTGCGGTCGATGATGACGAACCCGAAAGCCCGTAAGCTTCGTTGAGCGAGTTAAAGAGAATAGCGGCTTCGGCCGCTATTTTTTTGCTCACCGATGCGATTGAGCGTTCTGATTACATGACGTGCTCCCCTTTTCTCCTCCACCCATAAGTAGAGTCCGGGGTCGCCAGGGTGCCTTGGCGGGTTGAGTTGTGCAACCCGCCTGGCAGCATCGGCGG
>CAKTCN010000037.1 GCA_934539295.1 uncultured Allosphingosinicella sp. | reverse complement strand
GGTAGGTTCGACCGTTGAGATTTATTTCAGCGCGTCCTTAAGGATCGCGCGCAGCCGGCGGAGGTTCGCCTTCGCATCGCTCGGCACTGGCTGCGTCAGCGCAGGCACCTCCACCTTCGCCTCGGGCGATGCGAGCAGCTGCTGAACGCCCTTCACCGTATAGCCCTGACGGCTCAGCAAATCATGGATGCGCCGTGCAAGCGCCACGTCGGCGGGACGATAATAGCGTCGGTTGCCCGCGCGCTGGAGCGGCTTCAGTTGGGGAAAGCGCGTTTCCCAATAACGCAGGATATGCTGCTGAACGCCCAGTTCGGCCGCGACCTCGCTGATCGTGCGGAACGCCTGTTCGCTCTTCTGCGGCGAGTCCGCCATGCCGTCAGGCGTCGCCGACGATCCGCTCGCGCATGATCTGGCTGGCGCGGAAGGTGAGCACGCGGCGCGGTGCGATCGGCACCTCGACGCCCGTCTTCGGATTGCGGCCGACCCGCTCACCCTTGTCGCGCAGGATGAAGCTGCCGAAGCCGGAAATCTTGACGTTCTGCCCGTCGGACAGGGCGGCACACATATGGTGGAGAATACGTTCGACGATGCTCGCCGACTCGGCGCGCGAGAGGCCGATCTCCTGGTGGACGATGTCCGCCAGATCGGCCCTTGTCATCGTTCCTGCGTCCGAGCGACTGATCGTGCCAGCGTCGGCCATCACCTTAACCCCCAAATGTTTATAGCGCGGGAGACTAGTCCCTCTTGATCCAGGTTGCAACCTGTTGACTTCAATAACGAATGGCGGCCGCGCCCCAGGTGAAGCCGCCGCCCATCGCCTCCAGCACCAGCAGGTCGCCGCGCTGGATTCGACCGTCGCGGACTGCCGTGTCGAGCGCCAGCGGGACCGAGGCGGCGGATGTATTGGCATGCTGGTCGACCGTCACGACGACCTTGTCGGGCGACAGGTTCAGCTTTTTCGCCGTCGCGTCCAGGATACGCTTGTTGGCCTGGTGCGGGACCAGCCAGTCGATCTCTTCCGGCCGGTGCCCGGTCGCTTCCATCACTTCGCCCAGCACGGCGGCGAGGTTCACGACGGCATGGCGGAACACCTCCCGCCCCTTCATACGCAGCTTGCCGACCGTGCCGGTGGTGGACACGCCGCCATCGACGTAGAGGAGATCGTTCTGGCGCCCGTCGGCGTGGAGCCGGGTGGCGAGGATGCCCTGATCCGCGGTGTCCTCAGCCTTGAGCAGGATTGCTCCTGCGCCGTCGCCGAACAGCACGCAGGTGGCACGGTCTTCCCAGTCGAGGATGCGGCTGAACGTCTCCGACCCGATCACCAGCGCATAATCGGCCATGCCGCCCTTCAGCATATTGTCGGCGACCGACAGCGCGTAGAGGAAGCCGGTACATACCGCCGCCACGTCGAACGCGATGCAGTCGTCGATGCCAAGCGCGGTCTGGACGCGAGTCGCACTGGCCGGGAAGGTCTGGTCGGGCGTGGCAGTGGCGAGGACGATAAGCCCGACTTGGTCGGCGTCGACCCCGGCAGCGTCAAGCGCGCGCCTGGCAGCTTCGGTCGCCAGAGTCGCAGTGGTCTCACCATCGGCGGCGATGTGGCGCGCCTCGATACCGGTACGCTCGACGATCCATTCGTGCGAGGTGTCCACCGACTCGGCAAGCTCGACATTGGTGACACGGCGCGGCGGCAGGGCCGAGCCGGTGCCGAGGATGACCGAACGCCGCGTCACTTGGCAGTGGCCGCCAGCGAGGGCGCGGATACGGTGCGCAGGTCCTCGGTGATCTTGCGGGTCAGGTCCTCGCGCACCAGGCGGGCGGCGACGCCGATCGCGTTGGCGACACCCTTCTCGTTCGCATTCCCGTGGCTCTTCACCACAAGGCCGTTGAGGCCAAGGAAGACAGCGCCATTGTGATTATTCGGATCAAGATGGTGGCGCAGCAACTCGGTCGCCGGCCGGGAGATCAGGAAGCCGAACTTGGATCGGATCGAACTGGTGAATGCGCGCTTCAACAGGTCGGTGACGAAGCGGGCCGTGCCTTCTGCCGTCTTCAGCGCGATATTGCCGGAAAAACCGTCGGAGACGACCACGTCGACGCCGCCACGGGCGATCTTGTCGCCTTCCACGAATCCGTCGAATCTGAGCGGCAGGGCGCTTGCATCGCGCAAGGTCGCGGCAGCCTCCTTGAGCTCGTCCGTGCCCTTAAGCTCTTCCTCGCCGATGTTGAGCAGCGCCACCCGCGGCCGATCGAGGTCGAGCGCGATTCGGGCATAAGCCGCGCCCATCACCGCAAACTGCACGAGGTTTCGCGCGTCGGCTTCCGTATTGGCGCCAAGGTCGAGCATGACCACGTCATTGTCGCCGAGCGTCGGCAGGAGCGCGGCAAGCGCAGGACGGTCGATCGTCGGCAGCGTCCGCAAGGCCAGCTTGGCCGTGGCCATCAATGCGCCGGTATTGCCGGCCGACAGGGCGGCATTCGCGTCGCCGGCCTTCACGGCCGCGATGGCGCGACCCATCGACGTTGCCTTGGACCGGCGAATGGCCTGGCTCGGCTTTTCAGTGCCCGCCACGACATCGTCGCAATGGACGATCTCGATCGCAGGCCGAAGTGCCGGATATTTGTCCAGCTCGGCCGCAATCCTGGCTTCGTCACCGAACAGGAGGAAACAGAGGTCCTGCCCCTGAGCATGCGCAAGAGCAGCGCCGGCCAGCATCACTGCCGGTCCTACATCGCCACCCATCGCGTCGATTGCGATCCGTGGCGCCTTGCCCACCGGTTCGCCTCCTGAATGTGCGGGCGATTAAGCCTCGACGGGAAGAATCTCGCGACCGTTATAGTGGCCGCAGCCCGTGCACAGGTTGTGCGGCAGGTGGAGCTCGCCGCAATTCGGGCATTCCTGGAAGTTCACGGGCTTCAGCGCATGGTGGCTGCGGCGCATGTTGCGCTTCGAGGGCGAGGTCTTTCTCTTAGGGACGGCCATCCTGGCACCTGTTCCAATCGTTCAAAGTTCGTGATGCGAATCGAGCAAGGAGCCAATGGTCCAACGGCTATTGCGGCCGCGGGCCTGGCGGCCAATGCTCGCTCGTAAGCGGTGGTGCCTATAGCGATTTCAGCCGATCTTGCAAGCACTGGCGCACGCCTCCAATCTGGCAATTGCAACCTGGAGTTCAAGCCCGATGCTGCTGCCCGTCACCCTTACCATCGCGGGCGCAAGCGCGCTCATCCACATCTGGCTGTCCGTGCGCGTCAGCCAGTATCGGCGCCTTCACAAGATATCGGTCGGCGATGGAGGTCATCCGGCCGTGCTCGCCCGGATGCGGGCACATGGCAACTTCGCGGAAAACACCCCCTTGTTCGTGATTTTGCTGGGTCTCATCGAGCTGGCGGTCGGAAGCTCTCTCTGGCTGTGGCTGATCGGCCTCGCCTTCGTCGCCGGACGCCTGGTGCACCCCTTCGGCATGGACCGGCCGGGCGCCAACCCGGCACGAGTCGCGGGCATGTTGCTCAGCTGGGTTCCGATGCTGCTGCTCGGTCTCTATGCGCTCTACCTTGTGTCGAGCAGCCCGCGCGTGGTGCCGGCGGCTACTTATGCGGAGGCAGAGCGCGCGAGGACCTGATCGCTCACGAAAGGATTGCTGCGCCGTTCATGGCCGAAGCTGCTCATCCCCCCATGTCCGGGGATGAAAGCGGTATCGTCGCCCAGCGGCCACAGCTTGGTCACGATGGCGTCGATCAGGTCCTGATGATTGCTCATCGGGAAATCGGTGCGGCCGATCGAGCCCTGGAACAGCACATCGCCTACGATCGCCAGCTTCGATTCGGGATGGTGGAAGATGACGTGCCCGGGCGTGTGACCGGAACAATGGTAAACGTGGAGCACCAGATTGCCGACCGTGACCGTGTCACCCTCGACCAGCCAGCGCTCGGGTTCGAACGGCACGCCGCGTATGCCGTAGCGTTCGCCATCCTCGGCAAGCCGGTCGAGCCAGAACTTGTCTGCACGCTGCGGCCCTTCGATCTCGACGCCAAGCTGCCCGGCCAGCACCTTGGCCTCGCCGGCATGATCGATATGGCCATGGGTAATCAGGATCTTCTCGATCGTGACGCCTTGCGCCACCGCCGCCGCCTTCAACCGGTCGATATCGCCGCCGGGATCGACGAAGGCGCCCTTCATCGTCCTCGTGCACCAGAACAGCGTGCAATTCTGCTGGAGCGGCGTCACCGGGATGATTGCGGCCTTGAGCGGGGTCGTGGCGGTCATAGCGCGGCGTAATCGATGGTCGCATGCCGGTCGAGGCGACGGGACATGTCAGGCATCGGGTATTTGAGGCCCGTGGCGCAGTTGAACAGAAGTGCCCGGTCGCTCCGGGACACCAACCCCTCCTCCAAGGCTCGTTCATAAGCAGCGAGCGTTGCTCCGCCCTCCGGGCACAGGAGCAGGCCGTCGCATGCAGCAGTCTCGGCCACCGCCTTGATGATGGCGTCGTCTGACACTGCCATGGCGAAGCCATTGCTCTCCCGCACCGCATCCAGGATCAGGAAGTCGCCGACCGCCTTCGGCACCCGGATGCCCGCGGCGACTGTGTGCGCATGCTCCCAGCGTTCCGCATGCCGCTCGCCTTCTTGCCAGGCCTTGACCATCGGCGCGCAGCCTTCTGCCTGCACCGCCACCATGCGCGGCCGCTCGGACCCGATGAAGCCGAGCGCCTCCAGTTCGGCAAAGGCCTTCCACATGCCGATGAGGCCAGTGCCACCGCCAGTGGGATAGAAGATCACGTCCGGCAGCTGCCAACCGAGCTGCTCGGCAAGTTCCAGCCCCATCGTCTTCTTGCCCTCGATCCGATACGGCTCCTTCAGCGTCGACATGTCGAACCAGCCTGCACCGTTCGCTGCGCCGTCGCCGACGATCTTGCCGCAATCGTCGATCAGCCCGTTGACGCGGTAGACGCGTGCACCCTGCGCCGCGATCTCGCGCACGTTGATCTCCGGCGTATCGTCCGGGCAGAAGATGATCGTCTCGATCCCCACCCGTGTCGCATAAGCGGCGAGCGCCGCACCGGCATTGCCATTGGTCGGCATGGCGATGCGCGTGACGCCGAGTTCCTTGGCCATCGACACGGCCATGACGAGGCCGCGCGCCTTGAATGATCCCGTGGGAAGCCGCCCTTCATCCTTCACCAGCAGCGAGGACGCGCCGAGACGCGCGGCAACACCGGGCAGTGGCAGCAGGGGCGTGGCATTCTCGCCAAGGCTCACGATATTGCCGACACTGCGCACCGGCAGCAGCTCGCGCCAGCGCCACATGTCCTGAGGACGCTGGTCGAGAACGTCTTTCGTCAGAGCCTCGCGCACCGCGCCCAGATCATAGCGCACCAGCAAGGGGCGGCCGACGCGGGAAAGGCCGTGGAGCTTGTCCGCCTCGTAAGTTTCGCCCGTCATCGAGCATTCGAGATGGGTGACGAAGGTAGGGCGTTCCTGACGAAGATTGAGGTCGTGAAGCGGCACGTGCGCGAAACTCCAATATCTTGAGCCTGCCCGTTAGCAGCGCGCGTGGGCAGGTGCGACTCCTACCGGCTCGACAAAGCCACGCTTGCCCGCCATCGCTCGCCCATGCTTCCTACATCGGAGCCCTTCGTGCTGCTGGACGATGCGAGGTCGCTGGGCGGCAGCGCATCGCTGTTCCGCGCGCCGGTGCGGATCGTCGAGACCGCCGATCCAGATGCCGTGGAGACGTGCCTGGAAGAATTGCGCGAGGCGACCAATAGCGGTCTGCATGCCGCTGGCTTCCTGAGCTACGAGGCGGGCCACAGCCTCGACCGCAAGCTCCGGCCGCTGCGCATGAAAGTCAGCGATGCGGCCGTGCCGCTTCTCTGGTTCGGCATGTTCGAGACGCGAGAGGAACTGTTGGCCGGAGCGGTCGCCACGTTGCTTCCGGATGCGAGCCGCGCCTGGGCCACCCCGCCCTGTCCGTTGGTGTGCCAGACCGACTATGAAGTGGTGGTCGCACGCATCAAGGCGCATATCGAGGCGGGCGACATCTACCAGGCCAACTTCACCTTCCAGGCGGAGGTGGCGGTGTCAGGCTCGCCGCTTGCGCTCTATGCCGCGATCCGCCAACGAGCCGCTGGCGGCCATGGCGCTCTTGTCCATACCGGCCGGGACTGGCTGCTGTCCTTCTCGCCGGAAATGTTCTTCACACTGGAAGCTGGCAAGCTGACCGCTCGTCCGATGAAGGGCACTGCCAAGCGCGGCGTGGACCCTCAGGAGGATGAAGCACTGTCCGCCGCGCTGCGATCCGACCCCAAGCAGCGCGCCGAGAACCTGATGATCGTCGACCTGCTGCGCAACGACCTGTCGCGCGTGTCCAGGCCCGGAACGGTGAAAGTGCCCGAATTGTTCGAGGTCGAGACTTATCCCACGGTTCACCAGATGACCTCCACGGTGACAGCCGAGCTTGAGGCGGGGTTGGACGTCGGCAACGTCATCGCGGCCACATTCCCCTGCGGTTCGATCACCGGCGCGCCCAAGCTTCGCGCGATGGAGATCATCCACGATGTCGAGGAGCGCTGGCGTGGCGCCTATACCGGGTCGATCGGCCGCTGGAGCCCGGATGGCAACGCGGCCTTCAATGTCGCGATCCGCACCTTATGGCTGAGGGACGGATCCAACGTTGCGCGAATCGGCTTGGGCTCCGGCATCGTCGCCGACAGCATCCCCGGCGACGAATGGCACGAATGCCTGGCAAAGGGCGCCTTCGTTGCGGGCGGCGCCGCGCCGTTCGACCTGATCGAGACGATGCGCTTCGATCCGCATTCCGGGCTTGTGGACCTTGATCGCCACCTTGCGCGCATGAAGCGTAGCGCCGACGCGCTCGGCTTCACCTTCAATCGACACCAGGCCCGTAACGAGCTACAGGCTGCCACCTTCCGGCTGCCCGAGGTGCGCAGGGTGAGGCTGCTCCTTTCCCAATGCGGGGCGATCTCGATCGAGACCAGGCCCTGGCAGCAGCCGGCAGCAGGCTCCCTCACCGTGCGAATGGCACCGCTGCCGGTTGCCGCCTCCGACTTCCGCCTTCGGCACAAGACAACCGACCGCGCCTTCTACGACGAGGCGCGCCGTGCATCCGGTGCGGACGAGCTTTTGTTCGTAGATGAGGAAGGGCGGATAACGGAAGGCAGCTTCACCAACGTCTTCGTGCCGCGCGGGGGCAAGCTGCTTACGCCGCCTTTGTCGCTTGGCCTGCTGCCGGGAATCTTGCGTGAAAGGCTGATCGAGAGCGGGGAAGCCGAAGACGCCGAACTGCGCGCCGACGATCTTCAAGGCACCTTCTATGTCGGCAACAGCCTGCGCGGCCTGGTGCCGGCGCGACTTGCCTGACGAAGACTTGGCGGATCAGGCAGCGATCGGGAAGCGAAGCAGGCGATCCTCGACGGGCACCAGCGCCTCTGCCCGGGCACCTACCGCGCGCACGATCTCCGGATGGTGGACGTCGAGGCCGCCGGTCAGCGACCCGAAGGCAGGCAGGATGATCTTGCGCTCGGTCGCTACGAAGCAGCGACGCGATACGTTGCGACCGCGCGCGGAAATCCGCAGTTTGGGATGAAAGTGTCCCGATAATTCGGGCCGGGTCTCGCTCGGCTCGGCCTCGTGGCGCAGAAGCAGGCCGTCGACCTCCGCCTCCTCGACCACCAGGCCGCCGCATGCATCGCGCAGCACCGGATCATGGTTGCCGGTGATCCAGGTCCAGCGGGTCGTTCCCGTCAGCGCCACCAGCATGGCCCGCGCCTGTGCCGGCAGGCGATCGCAACCGTCGCGATCGTGGAAACTGTCCCCGAGGCACCATATCTCGCGCGGAGCCACCCTGTCGACCAGGGCCGCGAGCGCGGTCAGCGTTGCCACCGAATCGTAGGGCGGCAACATCTGTCCGCTCTTCGCGAACCAGCTTGCCTTTTCGAGATGGAGATCCGCGACGATCAGCGCCGAACGCGCCGGCCAGAACAGCGCACCTTCGGCCAGCGCCGCCAGATCATGACCACAGAACGAAAAGCGAACCATGCGCCCGCTATAAGGCCGAAAACGTGGCTTTCAAGCGACTTAGCGGCGTCGCAGCGTCCAGATCAGGCCTGTTGGTTCGGCGCCGTGACCGCGGCGGATTCCACCGGCTGCTGCACATCAGCGTCGAAGCTGCCGGTTGCGATGAAGATGCATGCGCCCATGACGAAGCCCTCGAAAACCAGGGCGAAAGGATTGAGCAGCTTCTTCATCTTCAAACTCTTCTTCAAAACGACAGCACGCCCCAGCGGGGCATGGATGATCCGGTCCTTGCGAGGTGCGGCGCGATTAGGCCGCGGCAAGGAAGTTTGCACCTGTTTTTTCGAGCTAGACCAGGCGGCCTAAACTGAACCTGAACCGAAACGAATTGTCGGCGCCCGCTTGGGGGCGCCGACATCCTCGCATCAGGCGTGCGCCGGTTCTAGCGCAGCCGGCGCATCGGCAACCTGCACCTCGACCTCACGCGGGGCAGCGCCGTTGATGGCGATCTTGCGCGGCTTCATCGCGTCCGGAATCTCGCGCACCAGTTCGACCGACAGCAGCCCGTCGGCAAGCTGCGCATCCTCGACCCGCACGAAGTCGGCAAGCTCGAAGCGGCGCTCGAACGCGCGGGTGGCGATACCCATGTGCAGGTAATTGCCGTCCTTGCCGCGGCTCTCGCCCTTGCGGCCGGTGATCACCAGCAGGTTCTGACGCGCGGTGATGTCGATCTCGTCCTGCCTGAAGCCCGCAACCGCCAGCGTGATGCGGTACCGGTCGTCGGCAAGCTTTTCGATGTCGTAAGGGGGATAATTGTCGACATGCTCGGCCCGCGAAGCGGTTTCGAGAAAGTCGAACAAACGGTCGAAACCAACCGTGTTGCGGCGAAATGGGGTAAAATCGATGCTACGCATGTTCATGTCCTCCTTTGAGCAACATGGACGGCCGCCCCGAAGCGACGACCGGCTCCTTGAAGTGCCGAAAGCCGCGACGGGCCTTCCGGACAGGACGGAATCTAGGTAGCCGATTTTGCCACTTCAAGACGCCTGGCCGGCAGCTTGGAGGCGATCGCCGCGGCGAGTTCCATCAGGGTGAAGGGCTTGCGAAGCACTGTCACTTCCGGCCCTCCCGCCAGGTCGATCTGCTCGCTTTCGGCATAGCCCGTGACGAAGATGATGGGCATGTCGGGCCACTCGGCCAGGATGCTGCGCGCGACCTCCGCGCCGCTCATCCCGGGCATGGCGTAATCGAGAAGCACGAGGTCAGGCGTGCAGGATTTCAGGAGCCCGAGCCCTTCGTCGCCGGAGGCAGCCGCCACCGTGCTGTGACCGATGCCTTCCAGCGTCTCGACCAGGAAGCGGCGCACATCGTCGTCATCGTCGATGATGAGGATCGTGGCGGCGGCGGCATCTTGCGCGGTTGCGGACAAAGTCGATGGCGTGCCCGCGGAGCTGACCGCCCCTGCTGCGGGCAGCAGCAACTGAACGCTAGTGCCCTGCCCTTCCTCGCTCCTGATGCGAAGTGTTCCACCGGACTGGCGCGCAATGCCATAGACCTGGGCAAGGCCGAGGCCCGTACCCTTGCCCACCGGCTTGGTGGAAAAGAAAGGCTCGGTGGCGCGGGCGAGCACTTCGGGGGACATGCCGGAGCCCGTGTCCGCCACCGATATACACACGAACGGTCCGCCCTCCACGTCCGGCCCTGGGTCGAGCTGCATCTGCTCGGTCGCAATGGTGAGCGTGCCGCCGTTCGGCATTGCGTCACGCGCGTTGATGGCGAGGTTCAGGATCGCATTTTCGAGCTGGTTGGCATCGCACAGGCCGTGCGTCACGGCAGGGTCGAAGCGGGTTTCGACATGCACGCCGCCGCCGATCGTGTGGCGGAGCATGTCCTGCATATTCTCGATCACGTCGTGGATCGCGACCGGCGCCATGCTGATCCGCTGAATTCGTGAAAAGGCCAGCAATTGCCCGGTGAGCTTGGCGCCCCGCCGCGCGGCATCGAGCGCGCTGCTGGCCATGCGAGCAAGCCGCGCATCCTCCACCCGCGACGCGATGATCTCCAGCCCGCCGAGGATCGGTGTCAGCAGGTTGTTGAAGTCGTGCGCGATGCCGCCGGTCAGTTGCCCCACCGCCTCCATCTTCTGCGCCTGGCGCAGCAATTCCTCGGCGCGAACACGATCATTGACCTCGGCCTGCAACCGGTCAAGCGCGGCACTAAGGTCCGCGGTACGCTCCTCCACCCTGCGCTCCAGCTCCTCGTTCAGCTCGCGCAGCACGCCTTCAGCCTGCTTGGCGTCGGTGACGTCGAGCGCGACACCGATGAAGCCGCTAAAGGCACCGCCGGGCTCCCAGCGCGGCTGCGAAACCGAGCGCAGCCACCGCCAATCACCGTCGCGGCGGCGATAACGCGCCTCCATGGTGAAGGCCGTCAACGACGCCTCGCCCGCGATGGACTCGCGCATCACCCGCTCGGCATCGTCGGGATGGACGATCCGGCGCCAGTCGAACGCCAGCGCCTCTTCATATGTTGCGCCAAGGAACTCGGCATAGGCATGGTTCACGAAGCCGCGAGTGCGATCGATCTTGGTCACCCACATCGGCACCGGCGCGAGGTCCGCGATCAGGCGGAAGCGCTGCTCGCTTTCGCGCAATGCCTGCTCGGCCTGAATGCGTTCGGTAACGTCCGCTCCCTCGACGAAGATGCCGGTCACCTGACCCGTGGCGTCGGTGATCGGCTGGTAGACGAAGTCCAGCAGCCGCTCCTCGGGCGCCGCATTCGGCATGCGCTGCAAGGCAATCGGGACGGCCCGGCCGTTGAATGCCCTGCCGCTCCGATAGACCTGGTCCAGCAGTTCGACGAAGCCTTGGTCGCGCACTTCGGGCAACGCGTCCAGCACCGGCTTGCCGACCAGATCGCGATGTCCCACCACCTGCAGATAGGACCCGTTCAGCATTTCGAAGATGTGGTCGGGCCCGCGCAGCACGGCCATGAAGCCCGGCGCGTCGTGGAACAGCTTCTTCAACCGATCGGCCTCGTCCACCCTGCGCTGTTCGGCCAGCACGGTGTCGGTAGTCTCGACGCACGCGCAGAACATGCCGGCAATCGCCCCGCTCTCGTCGCGCAGCGGGCTGTAGGAGAAGGTGAACCAGGTTTGCTCGCGAAAGCCCTTGCGCTCCATCACCAGCGGCAGATTTTCCCAGAAGCTGCCCTCGCCCTCCAGCGCACGATCGATGATCGGGCTGATGTCCGCCCAGATCTCCGGCCAGATGTCGGCGAACGCTTTGCCGAGCGCACCCGGGTGGCGGCTTCCCAAGATCTGGCTGTAGCCGTCATTGTAGAGGAAGCGCAGCGACGGACCCCAGGCGAGGAACATCGGGAACTTGGACGTGAGCATGATGCTCACCGCCGTGCGCAGCGACTGCGGCCAGGCAGCAAGCGGCCCGAGCGGATTCGCGCTCCAAGCCTGCGCACGCATGCGCGCGCCCATGTCCCCGCCCCCGGAGAGGAAGCTCAGATTGTCGGCCGGAGCTTCAGCCACCGCATCCCCCTTTTTTTCGCACCCTAGCCGACGAAGTGCTTACCTTTCCATAATCTTGGTCAGCAGATCAGCGCGTCTTTTGCCGTGCCGCATGCCGTTCCGCCTCGCCCAGAAGGCGCAACACGTTGCCGCTCCAGATCTTCTCGATGTCCGCGTCGTTGAAGCCTTCCCTGCGCAGCCTGGCGGTGATGCGCGGCAGGTCGGAAATATCCTCCATCCCCTGCACGCCGCCGCCGCCGTCCCAATCGGCTCCGATGCCGACATGGTCCACGCCCATCACGGCGATGGCGTGGAGCAGGCTTTTCATGAACAGCTCGAAGTCGGCGGTCGTGTAGGGGCGCTCAGCATCCAGCTTCGCCTTGTCTGCCACCAGTTTGCGCCGCTCGGCCGGCGTCAGGTCCAGCCATCTCTCCTGCTGATCCGAGATCGCGCCACGTTCGTCCGAACTGTCATGCTGGACCAGGAAGATCGAATTGATCTGCATGACGCCGCCCGCCTTGGCGAGCCTACGCATACGATCGTCGTCCAGGTTGCGGGGGTGGTTCCACAATGCCTTCGGACCGGAATGCGACAATATGATGGGTGCCTTCGACAGCGCCAGCATCTGGTCGAATGCGGCATCGGAGGCATGGCTGGCGTCAACCACCATGCCGAGCCGGTTCATCTCGCCCACCCATTGCCGCCCGAGCGGGCTGAGCCCGTTCCAGCGCGGCGTCTCGGTAGTCGAGTCGGCGAACTGGTTGTTGCGGCTGTGCACCGGCCCCGCCATTCGCACGCCCAGGTCGTAGAAGGTCTTGAGCAGCGAAAGATCCTCGCCCAGCGGATAGCTATTCTCGATCGACTGGTAGACGATGCGCTTGCCCGCCGCATGGATCTTCGCGGCCTCGTCTGCCTTCACGGCGAGCGCAAGCTTGTCGCCATTTTCCGTCACCACCCGCTTGATCGCGATCGCGCGGCTAAGCGCCTTGTCGCGCACCTCGGCATAGGCAGCCGGTGTCAACGCCCCCTGCGGCGTGTAGATGACGAAGAAGCCACCATCGAGCCCGCCCGCCTCCATGCGGGGCAGATCCACCTGGCTGCCGTCCCAGGCATGAAGGTGCCAGTCGTCGAACTGCCATCCCGGCCGCTCGAACAGCACCGGCGTATCGAGATGCGTGTCGAGCACCAGCATCTGCTCATGCGCCAGCCGATCGACCGGCGAGACATGGTCCTGTGCGACGGCAGCTATCGGTGCGGCGAGCAGAAAAATGGCGGTGAAGACGCTACGCATTCGGAAGAACCCCTTTCGACGAAGTCTCTAGCCTTTCACGAAGCCGCCACGCTGAACAGCCACTTGCAATCGCAGCCTACCTTGCATAGCAAGTTATTATGGATATCAGCTCCTGGCAGACGCAATTGAGGAAGGGCGCGGCGGAACTGGTCGTGCTCAGCCTGTTGGAACATGGCGAATGCTACGGGCTGGAGATTCTGGAACGCGCAGGCGGCAGTGGCGGCGTGCTGTCGGACGGCACGCTTTATCCCCTGCTCACACGGCTGGAGCGCGAAGGAAAGCTGGTCGCGCGCTGGGTGATGGCCGACGATGCCCGCGTGCCGCGCAAATATTACAGCCTCTCCCCGGAAGGCCATGCGGTGATCGTCGAGATGAAGCGCGCATGGAGGGAGTTCAGCGCCTTCGTGTCGCACATGACGGAGGATGGACATGAAGAACGCCCTGCTGCCGGCCAGCGCCGAACGATATCTGCGCGCACTTGAGGGCGCGCTCTGGCCGCTAGGATCGGACGAACGCGAGACGATCCTGCTGGAACTCAGGGGTCATCTTGCCGGCTGCGCTGCACGTGGTCCGGACAGGCTGGCGGACGCCCTTGCCAGCCTCGGCACGCCGGAGGAATGCGCCCGTGCTTTCGTCGACGAGGGGGCGGGCGATACCTACCGCCGCGCCGGCCTGCCCGGACGCGCGCTGGTGCCGGTGGGGCTGCCGCCCGAGATCGCCGCAGCAACCCGGTCGATGAGCTTCGCATCCGTGCTGCGTGACATCCAGGCGACTTTTCGCGCGAGCGGCGACCAGCTCTGGGCCATTGGCGCCCTGGTCATGACCTTCGCAACGGCCACCAACTTCCTTATCTACATTCACGCGCTGCGCCCCGGCACCATTGAATTGTGGCCGGTCATGCTGGTGCGCGTCGCCGTGCTGCTTATCGCCATCATCGCAGCCTATCGCACGATCTTGGATGACCGGCGGCACCCATGGGCGTTCGACCTGGCGAGCATCCGTGCAAGCCTCGGCATTGTCGCCCTGCTCCTGTGCGCATCGGCCGCTACCTTCTTCATCAAGACGCTTCTCGAACTTGCTGGTGCCTCCTTCGCCGTGCGCGCGCTCGCGGTGAGTGCGACCTTGCTCGGCGTCTCCCTCCTGTTCCTGCGCCTTCAGCCCTGGATCGTAGCGCTCGCGATCGGCCGGGCGGGCGTGACGCCGCGCCGCGTGCTTGCGGGCACACGGGGGCGGATGCCCGCTATCCTGAAAGGATGGGCTATGACAGTGCTGCCGCTCACCCTGCTTCATCACGCCTCCGCGCTCATCGTCCGCGCTACGGATCGGGTCGAGGGCCTCCATCTGCTGCTGGCCGGGTTGGACGGGATCGTCACCATGGGCATCGTCCTCGGCGGTGCCCTGCTCAACTCCACGGTCTTCCGCTGGACAGTCGGCGAGCCCATCCCGGCGCCCCGGCCCTTCGCCACCGGCGAGCCGGACGATTCACTGGTCGAACAGGCACGGGTCAGATTGCAGCGCCACATCGACCCACGCCGCGCCTGACCTTCAGACCCGCACCGCCTGTTCGGTCCGGCCGTCCCCGCCGAAGATGCGGAGGTAGCGGGCGATCTCCGATGGGGTGCCAGTGGCCTTGGCGGGGTTGTCGGAGAGTTTCACCGCCGGACGGCCGTTGGCGCTGGTGACCTTGCAGACGAGCGAGATCGGGTCGAGACCGGGCCCGCAATCGCGGAAGTCGTTAGTGAGGTTGGTGCCCCAGCCATAGCTCGTGCGGACGCGGCCTTGGAAGTGGGCCTGGGTGCGCTCGATCGAGTCCACGTCCATGCCGTCGGAGAAGATGAGCAGCTTGGCGGCGGGATCGCGGCCCTTGCCCTGCCACCAGCGCATGATCTGCTCGCCGCCATCGATCGGCGGAGCGCTGTCGGGGCGGAAGCCGGTCCAGTCGGCGACCCAGTCGGGTGCATCGCGCAGGAAAGCCGTGGTGCCGTAGGTGTCGGGCAGCACGATCAGCAGGTTGCCGCCGTAGAGTTCGCGCCATTGCTCCAGCACGCGATAGGGCGCCTGCCGCAGTTCTTCATCGTTATCGGCGAGGGCCGCCAGCACCATGGGCAGTTCATGCGCATTAGTGCCGATCGCCTCCAGATCGCCCTCCATGGCGAGGAGCACGTTGGACGTGCCGGTGAAGGCGTTGCCGAGTCCCTCCTTCAACGCCTCGACGCACCAACGCTGCCATAGAAAGGAATGACGGCGGCGCGTGCCGAAGTCGGAGAGGGCGAGGCCGGGCACGCGCTTCAGCCGCTCCACCTTGCTCCACAGCTTGGCCTTGGCACGGGCATAGATGACGTCGAGTTCGAAGCGGCCGCTCCGCGCAAGCGCGCTGCGGGAACGCAGTTCGTTGACGATGGCGAGCGCCGGTATCTCCCACATCGTGGTTTCGGCCCAGCGGCCGTGGAAGTGGAGTTCGTACTGGCCATCCTTCCGCGCCAGTTCGTAGTCGGGCAATTGAAAGCCGGCGAACCAATCGAGGAAGTCCGGCGCGAACATCTGGGTGCGGCCATAGAATGTGTTGCCGGCGAGCCAGATCAGCTCCTTCTTCGCCGGGCGGACGGTGCGGGCATGGTCAAGCTGGGCGCGCAGTTCGCCCTCGTCGATATCGTCGGCGATACGGACGTGGCTGCTGCGATTGATGAGGCTGAAGGTCGCGTCAACGTCAGGGTGCAGGCGCCAGATCATCTGCAGCATCAGCAGCTTGTAGAAGTCGGTGTCGAGCAGGCTGCGCACGATCGGGTCGAGCCGCCAATGGTGGTTGTAGGCGCGGGTAGCGATGTCGGTGACGATCATGCCGCATCCTCCCGCATGGCTTCGATCGCCAGCGCCTCGGCCTCGATCAGCAACTGGTCGTCGGCGGTGCCGGTGGCGGTGCGTTCGCGGCCGATGATGACGAGGACGGGGACGGCGAGCGGGGAGACACGGTCGAGCTTCACATGAACCATCGTGCCCGCGGCGCGGTCGAGCAGGCGGGCTAGGCGGCCGACATCGGTCATCCGCTCGCGCGCGTCGTTCCAGGCGGCGCGCAGGAGGAGGTGGTCGGGCTCGTAGCGGCGCAGCACGTCGTAGATGAGGTCGGTGGAGAAGGTCACCTGCCGCCCCGACTTGCGCTTGCCGGGATGGTGGCGCTCAACGAGGCCGCCTATCACGGCCACCTCGCGGAAGGCGCGTTTGAGCAGGTTAGAGCCCTGCACCCATTCAACGAACTCGTTCTCGAGAATGTCCGCGGAGAAGAGGCTGGCGGGATCCTCGATCGGCTTGAGGCTGTAGCAGGCGAGTGCGTAGTCGTTGGAGACGAAGCCCAGCGGCCCCAAGCCGGCCGTCTCCATGCGGCGGGTGATGAGCATGCCGAGCGACTGGTGCGCGTTCCAGCCTTCGAAGCTGTAGGCGACCATGTAGTGGCGGCCTTCGAGCGGGAAAGTCTCGACGAGCAATTGGCCCGGCTCCGGCAGGATCGAGCGGCGGTCCTGCACCTCAAGCCAGTCGCGCACGTCGTCGGGGAAGCGCGGCCATTCGCTCCGGTCATAGAGGAAGTTGCGGACGCGGTCGGCGAGGTTGGTGGTCATCGCCATGCGCGCGCCGACATAAGTGGGGATGCGTGCGGGCTTGGTGGTAGCTTTTACGAACAGGTCGGTGCCGTCGATCCGCTCCACCTCCAGCACCAGCCCGGCGAAGTAGAAGGTGTCGCCGGGCGAGAGGGTGGAGGCGAAATACTCCTCCACCGTGCCGAGCTTGCGGTGGTTCCTGAACCGCACGTCGAGCAGGGGCGCATCGACGATGATGCCGGCGTTCATCCGGTGCTGCTGGATGAAGCGAGGATGGCTGACGCGCCAGATGCCATCCTCGTCGCGGGTCAGGCGCTTGAAGCGGTCATAGGCCTTGAGCGAATAGCCGCCATTCTCGATGTAGCGCAGCACCTGGCCGAACAGCTCGTCGGACAGGCCCGCATAAGGCGCGGCGGAGCGGACCTCGTTCAGCATCTCCGCTTCCTGAAACGGCGCGGCGCAGGCGGCGGCCATGATGTGCTGGGCGAGCACGTCGAGCGCGCCGGGGCGGAAGATCTCCGGGTCGAGTTCGCCTTCCTCGATCGCGTCGAGGGCGGCGCGGGCCTCCAGATATTCGAAGCGGTTGCCGGGGACGAGGATCGCCTCCGACGCCTCGTCGAGCCGGTGGTTGGCGCGGCCGATGCGCTGGAGCAGGCGCGACGAGCCCTTGGGTGCGCCCATCTGGATGACGAGGTCGACATCGCCCCAATCGACGCCGAGGTCGAGGCTGGAGGTGCAGACGAGCGCGCGTAAGCGGCCGGTGGCGACCGCATTCTCGACCTTGCGCCGCGCCTCCAGCGACAATGAGCCGTGGTGGACCCCGATAGGCAGGTGCTGCTCGTTGACTGTCCACAGGTCCTGGAAGATCAGCTCGGCGAGGCTTCGGGTGTTGCAGAAGATGAGGCTGGTCTTGTGGCGCTCGATCTCCTTCATCACCTCGGTCGCGGCCCAGCGGCCGGAATGGCCGGACCAGGGGATGCGCTGGTCCTCCGGCAGCAGGATGGCGATGTCCGCATCGGCGCCAGGGTCACCGCGCACCACGGCGACCGTGTCGATGTCGCCGTGGGGGGCGAGCCAACCCTGATAGGCCTCGGCATCGGCGACAGTGGCGGACAGGCCAACGCGGCGCATCTGCGGGGCGAGGGTCTGGAGGCGGGCCATGGCGAGGCTCAGCAGGTCACCGCGCTTGCCGGCGGCGAAGGCGTGGATTTCGTCCACCACTATAGTGCTGAGGTTGGCGAACAGAAGCGCGCTGTCTTCGTGGCTGAGCAGCAGGCTCAGCGACTCGGGCGTGGTCAGCAGCATGTGGGGCGGCTTGACCCGCTGCCGCGCCTTGCGGTCGGCGGGCGTGTCACCGGTGCGCGTCTCGATCCGGATGGGAAGGCCCATCTCCTCGACCGGAGTGACGAGGTTGCGCTGGATGTCCACCGCCAGCGCCTTCAAGGGCGAGACATACAGGGTATGCAGCCCACCACCCTCGTTCGCAGCCTCGACCAGCTCAACCAGGCTCGGCAGGAAGCCGGCGAGCGTCTTGCCGGCACCCGTCGGGGCGACGAGCAGGGCGTTCTGGCCGGCGCGGGCTGCGGCCAGCATCTCGAGCTGGTGCCGCCTCGGCGCCCAGCCCTTGCCTTCGAACCAGCCGGCGATGGCGGGTGGAAGCGTCTCCACCGCCTTCAGCATCGCCGCTTAAGGCGCGCCGTCACCGTCATGGCGATGCGCGGCATCCTCCTTGCGGTAAAGGTCCCGCGTGGCCCGCTCCGTCTCCTCGCGCGTGACCCCGCCCTTGGCACGGCCGCGGTTGCGCAGCACGGCCCAGGCGAGCACCAGCACCAGGAGGAGCGGGCCCACGATGTTGATGATGCCCCAGCTTGATCCACCGCCGTCCATTGCTCAGCTCCTGACAAATTCTCGTTTCGCAGCCCTAACGCGACTTGGTGCGTTCGGGGTCCATGGCGCGACTAGGTTCATGGATCGAGCCCTTTCCGGAGGGCATCTACGTCAAACCCGCGGAAGCGTGGATCGACCCCAGCCAGCCTAAGAAACGGGCGCTGGTGACGCACGGCCATGCCGACCATGCGCGCGGAGGGCATGAACAGGTTTGGGCGACGCCGGAGACGCTGGCGATCATGGAATGCCGCTATGGCCCGCAGACCGGAACGGGCGTCGATTATGGCGAGGTGATCAGGCTGGGCGAGGTCGAGATCGGCTTCGTCCCCGCCGGCCATGTGCTCGGATCCGCGCAGATCGTGATGGATTATGGCGGCGAGCGGGTGGTGGTGTCGGGCGATTACAAGCGCCGGCCCGACCCCACCTGCCTGCCGTTCGAGCCGGTGCCGTGCGACATCTTCGTGACCGAGGCGACGTTCGGCCTGCCGGTGTTCCGCCACCCCGACACGGGTAGCGAGATGGACCGGCTGCTCCGGCGGCTGCACGACAATCCCGATCGCTGCGTGGTGGTGGGCGCCTATGCGCTGGGCAAGGCGCAGAGGGTCATTGCGGAGCTTCGCGGGCGCGGGCACCGCGACCCGATCTACATTCACGGCGCGCTGCAGCGATTATGCGACCTGTATGTCGAACATGGCATCGACCTGGGCGAGCTCCGGCCCGCGACGGGGGTGAAGAAAGACGAGCTCAAGGGACGGGTCGTGATGTGTCCGCCCGGTGCGCTGAACGACCGCTGGTCGCGGCGGTTGCCCGATCCGATCACGGCGATGGCGTCGGGATGGATGCGGGTGCGGCAGCGCGCGCGGCAGAGGAATGTCGAGCTGCCCATCATCATATCCGATCATGCCGATTGGGACGAGCTGACCTCCACCATTCGCGAACTCCAGCCCAAGGAGGTGTGGGTCACCCACGGGCGCGAGGAAGCGCTGATCCACTGGTGCGCGATGCACCAGATCAAGGCGCGGGAGCTGAACCTGGTCGGCTATGAGGACGAGGATGATTGACCAAAGGTCACGAAAGTCAGGCCGCGGGAAGAATCCGCTCGATCAATGACGCGGGTTTTGATCGATTGGGTCGATCAAGGCAGCAATGTCAAAGAGCCGTGCGAAGGAAGACTGTGTCATGTTGAGCAGGTGTAGGAAAGTTGTTTCGATCGCACCTGTGCTGGCCGTGCTGGCCGGTTGCGGAGGCGGCGAGCATGCCGGCAACGCGGTCGAGGTCGAAGCCAGGCCGGCCGTTGTCGCGGACGAGGGTGCAGAGGAAATGAACGGGAGCGCCGCGGCCCCGGTCGTGCCTGCCGCGGTAAGCCGGTTTACCAGTGTCGCGGTGAAGGATTGCCGCACGGTGGAGCAGACCGACGAGGAAGGCGGATTTTACCGCGGCATATGCCCGGGTGCGGCGGGCTACACGGTTGAGCTGACCGAAGGCGACCTGCGGCAGAATTTGACCCTGATCACCGAGGACGGAAGGCGGCACAGCCTGGACCTCGGTACGCTGGGATCGGGGTTCAGCACGGTGGGCGACACGATCGAATGGCGCGCACCGGCAGGCGCGCCGTTCCAGCCGCGCACGCTGACGTTCCGGTTCAACGTTTATGAGAATGTCGATCCGAACGAGAAGCCGACGTCGTTCCTGGCGGTAGCGCGGTTGGGCGGCGGCAAGCCGTGCATCGTGGCGCGGATCGCGCCGGGGCCGAAGCAAAGCGACGAAGCGCGGCGGATTGCGGATGCGGCGACGCTGCCGGAGTGTCGAGCGAGGTAGCTCCCTCTCCCCGGTGGGAAGAGGGCTTTAAGGCTTGAATCAGTGCCCGGCTTGCGGGCCGCGCTCGAGGCCCGACAGAGCGAGTTGCTCGTCGATCTGGCCGAGGAGGCGGTCGAGGCCTTCCTGGTCCTTGGCTTCGGCGCGGGCGACGAGCACGTCCTGGGTGTTGGAGGCGCGCAGCAACCACCAGCCGTCGGGCGTGTTGACGCGGGCGCCGTCGGTATTGTCGACCTTGACGCCGTCGGCCGAGAGGCGGGCCAGCACTTCGTCGATCACCGCGAACTTGCGCGTCTCGTCCACCTGGAAACGCATTTCGGGCGTGTTGACCATCGGCGGCATGGCGGACTTGAGGTCCGTCAGTGAGCCGCCCAGCTGGCTCACCGCGCGGATCAGGCGGACGGCCGAATAGAGCGCGTCGTCATAGCCATAATAATCGTGCGCGAAGAAGATGTGGCCGGACATCTCGCCCGCCAGCGGCGAGCCGGTTTCCTTCATCTTTGACTTCACCAGGCTGTGCCCGGTCTTCCACATCAAAGGCGTGCCGCCGAGTTCGGCGACGCGGTCGAACAGGGCCTGGCTGGCCTTGACGTCGGCGATGATGGTGGCGCCGGGCTGATCCTTCAGCACCGGTTCGGCGAGGATGGCGAGGAGCTGGTCACCCCACACGATGCGACCCTGGCCGTCCACGGCGCCGATACGGTCGCCGTCGCCATCGAAGGCGATGCCGAAGTCGAGCCCCTTCTCGGCCACCACCTTGCGCAGATCGACGAGGTTTTTCTCCTCGGTCGGGTCGGGATGGTGGTTGGGGAAGGAGGAATCGACGTCGGTGAAGAGCAGGTGATGTTCGCCGGGCAGCTTGGCAGTCAGCTTCTCCACCACCGGGCCGGCGGCGCCGTTGCCGGCGTCCCAGGCGATGCGGAAGCCGAGGCCGTCGAAATTCTGGAGGAGCCGCTCGACGAAGCGGTCCATGATGTCTTCGTCGCGGTTGGTGCCGGTCCCCTCTTCCCAGTCGCCGCTGACGGCCATGGTGCCAAGACGCTGGATGTCGGCGCCGTAGAAGGGCTTGTTGCCGAGCGCCATCTTGAAGCCGTTGTAATTGGCCGGATTGTGGCTGCCGGTGATCATGATGCCGCCGTCGACGCCGAGGACCGCCTCCGCATAATAAAGCATCGGCGTGGGGCCGAGACCGACGCGCACGGCGTCGATGCCGCTGTCGTTGAGGCCCTTCACCAGAGCGGCCTCGAGGCGCGGCGAGCTTTCGCGGCCGTCATAGCCGACCGCCACGGTGGCGCCGCCGCCGCGCTTCACGATGGAGCCGAAGCCGCGGCCGATCGCATAGGCATCGTCCTCGCCCAGCGTTTCGCCGATGATCCCCCGGATATCATATTCACGCAGGGACGTCGGGTGAAACTGGTGGGTCATCGGTGAGATCTCCTGAAAGGTGCGGGAAGCATGGAAGAAGAAGATTGCGGCGCTATGACGCGCGAGGCGGCTTTCGGTTCAACTCCGAAACGAGAGCGTCGCGGGCGGCGTTGATGCGTGCGGCATGATCGGCCGATCCGGCGCGGTCGGGGTGATGAGCGGTGATGAGGCGGCGGTGCGCCTCGCGGATTTCGGCCAGCGTCGCATGGTCGGAAACACCGAGCAGCAGCCGGGCCTCGTTCGCGCTGACCGAAGTGCGTTCGCGCTTGCCGCGGCGCCAGGCGGCATAGAGCATGGCGCCCGCCATCAGCGCGGCGCCGGGCAGCATCTTGCCGGTGGTAAGGAGGCGCAGGCCGAGCAGGAAAAGAACGAAAGCGGCCGCATCCTCATAGGTCACGCCCTTCAGCCGGCCCGTCCACCAGGCCCAGCCGGCGACGCCCAGGACGAGGAGTATGAAGACCGGCACCGTTCAGGCGAGCGCCGCGCGCGGACGGCGGACTTCGCCCTCGTCCGGCACGCCCAATGCGGCGATCATCTCGCGCAATTCCTGCCGCGCGGCGATGTGAGCGATGCCGACTTCACCCAGCTGAGCGAGGTCGAGCAGGGTCACGCCCTTTGGAAAAAGTTCGCGGTAGATGACGCGCTCGCCAAGGCCTGGAATGACGCGGAAGCCGACGCGGCGGGACAACTCGTCCAGCGCCTTGCCGACGCGGCGCATGTTCTTCGCCTCGATATGCTGGAGGCGGTTGCGCAGCACCACCCAGTCGACACTGACGCCGGTCTGCTTGGCCTTCTGCGTGCGGCTGTTCCAGACGAGCTCGGCATAAAAGCTGGGGCGGCGGATCTTGTATGTCTCCGGATCTACCTCGCCGATCAGGTCCAGGTCGACGAAGCTGTCGTTGATCGGCGTGACGAGCGTGTCGGCGCGCAGCATCGCGGCGCGGGCATAGGGATCGTCGCGGCCGGGCGTATCGACGACGACGATCTCCGCATCCTGCGCGAGGCGATCAATCTGGCCGTGAAGGTCGTCATTCTTGGCCGGGTCGAACGTTTCGTAGACCGGCATGGGAAGATCGATGCCGAGCCGGCGGACGGTGGCGGCGCGGTTGTCGAGATAGCGGCCGAGCGTGCGCTGGCGCGTGTCGAGATCGATAGCCGCCACGCGGCGGCCCGACGCGGCGAGCGCGACGGCGGCGTGAACGGCGGTGGTGGACTTGCCCGTGCCACCCTTTTCATTGGCGAAGACGATGAAATGCGCAGCCATTATCTTGCCGCTCTACCCCCTTGATATCGTGGCCGGAGCGCCGCAAAGCAGCGCGCTTCCGACCCCTTCTTTTCGCCTTACCGGAGCCACCACAGCCGTGCAAATCATCCGTGACATCGCAGCATTGCGGAGCGCCGTGTCGGAGTTGCGGGCGAGCGGCGGCACCGTCGCCTTCGTGCCGACCATGGGCGCGCTCCACGCCGGCCACATGGCGCTGGTCGCCGAGGCGGCGCGGCGGGCGACCCATGTGGTCGTGTCGATCTTCGTCAATCCGACCCAGTTCGGCGCCAACGAGGATTTCGGCGCCTATCCGCGACGCGAGGCGAGCGATGCGGCGATGCTGCGCGAGGCGGGGGTGAAGCTGCTTTGGGCGCCGGATGCGAGCGTCATGTATCCGGAGGGGCATTCCACGCGGATAAGCGTGGCGGGCGTGACCGAGGGGCTGGATGGCGCGGCGCGGCCGGGGCATTTCGAAGGCGTCACCACGGTGGTGGCCAAGCTGTTCAACCAGGTGCAGCCCGACTTCGCGGTGTTCGGCGAGAAGGATTACCAACAGCTTGCCGCGATCCGGCGGATGGTGCGCGACCTCGACATGGCATTGGAGATCGTGGGCGTGCCGACGCAGCGCGATGCGGACGGGTTGGCGCTGTCGTCGCGCAACGCATATCTGACCGAAGAAGAGCGAGCGGCGGCGCGAGCGCTGCCGCGCGCGCTGGGCGAGGCGGCGAGGGTGATCCAGGCCGGCGGCGATGTCGCGGAGGCGCTGCGCGGTGCCGAGGCGGCTTTGGTCAAAGCCGGGTTCGGACCGGTGGATTATGTGGCGCTGTGCGATGCTGAAACTTTGGAGCCGGTGAGCGGGCTGGAGCGGCCGGCGCGGCTGCTGGCCGCGGCGCGGATGGGCAAGACGCGGCTGATCGACAATCTGCCGGTGGCGGGCTGATATCTCTACTCCGTTCGCTTCGAGTGAAGTCGAGAAGCGGGTTCGTAGGGCGGAGGGGTTTCTCGACTTCGCTCGAAACGAACGGAGCGGGATGGGCAGCCTTACCGCCTCTCCTTGCTTATGCCATACTCGTTCGTCCCGAATGGAGTTCGGGTCAGGCCTTCCTGAAGGGTGTGAACTCAGCGAGATAGTCGATCTCGCCCTCCACTGCCGCGCGTTCGCGTTCGAGATAGTCGGCAACGGCGTCGCGCAGGCCCGCATGGGCGAGGTGGTGGGCCGAGTAAGTCGGGACAGGTTCATAGCCGCGGCTCAATTTATGCTCGCCCTGGGCGCCGGCTTCGATGCGGGCGAGCCGGTGGGCGATGGCGTAGTCGATGGCCTGATAGTAGCTCAGTTCGAAGTGGAGGAAGGGCACCTCCTCCACTGCGCCCCAGTAGCGGCCGTAGAGGGTATCCGCGCCGACGAGGTTGAGGGCGCCGGCGATCGGCTGGCCACCGCGCTTGGCGAGGATGAGGAGCACGCGGTCGCCGAGCCGCTCACCCAGCAGGGAGAAGAAGGCGCGGGTAAGATAGGGCTGACCCCATTTTCGCGACCCGGTATCCTGGTAAAAGGTCCAGAAGGCATCCCAATGCGCCTCGGTGATAGCGGCGCCGGTGAGGTGCTCGACCTCCAGTCCGTCGAGGGCGGCGGCGCGTTCCTTGCGGATCGCCTTGCGCTTGCGCGAGGAGAGCGAGGCGAGGAAGTCTTCGGAGGTCGCGTAGCCGCGGTTGCGCCAATGAAACTGGCGATCGACGCGGATCAGCCAGCCGGCCGCCTCGAACAAGGGCAGTTCGTCCCCGACGAGGAAGGTGGCGTGGGCGGATGAAAGCTGGCTTTGGCCGACCAGGCTTTCGGCGGCGCCGATGAGCGCGGGCTTGAGTTCGGGCGTGGCGGTCAGAAGGCGCGGACCGGTGACGGGGGAGAAGGGCACGGCCGCCTGAAGCTTTGGATAATAGCTGCCCCCTGCTCGCTCGAACGCGTCGGCCCAGCCGTGATCGAAGACATATTCGCCCTGGCTGTGGCTCTTGCCATAAGCCGGCATGGCGGCGGCGAGGCGGCCGTCGAGGCCGTCGATGAGGATGGGGAGCGGCTGCCAGCCGGTGCGCGGTCCGACGCTGCCCGAATCCTCGAGCGCGGAGAGGAAACCGTGGCTGAGGAACGGATTATCGGGGCCGGCACAGGCGTCCCACTCGGCCGCGGGAATGGCGGAGATGCCGGTGCCTAGGCGCGCGGTGATCTCACTCATCGGTAACGCGGGATCTCGTGGATGATCTGATCGGCATGGGATGCGGCACGGGCTTCGTCATCCTGGCTCCGGACTGTCCAGGTGAGGACGGGCAGGCGCGAGGTGGCGGCGAAGCGGGACGGAAGGTCGCGGACGTCATAAGCAAGGAAATGGGGTCGGGCGAGGCGACGCGAAAGGTGGCGCGCGATCCGGCCGCGAAGATCGCCTTTATCCCGCTCAGTCACGACCAGGCCGCGCGTGAGGTGCGGGCGGTGGCGGGCGAACCAGCGCGGGATTCGCGGGTTGAAGGACATGATCGCGACCGCGCCGTGATAGGTATCGACCGCGGCGGCGACCGCCCGGCAGAGCGGCCCGATCGCGCCGGCGGGGTTCTTGATCTCGACGAGCAAGGGCGTGCGGCCGGCGATCAGCGCGAGGATGTCGGGGAGCGAGGATATGGTCTCGTCCAGGCCGTTCAGCCGCTGACCCTGCAAGGCCGCGAGGGTCAGAGTGTCCACCCTGCCCTGCCCGCCGGTCAGGCGGGCGAGGTCGTAGTCGTGGAACACGACCGCCGCGCCTTCCGCGGTGACCTGCACGTCGAGTTCAATGCCGAAGCCGGCGGCGATCGCAGCCTCGAACGCGGCGCGGCTATTTTCCAGCCGTCCCGGCCCGTGCAGCCCGCGATGGGCGTAGGGCCGGGCGGTGAGCCAGTCAGGCGGGGCGGACAGCGACGACCGCATCGACCTCGACGGCGGCACCCAGCGGCAGGACCGGCACGCCGACTGCGCTGCGGGCATGACGGCCGGCGTCCCCGAACACCTGCTCCATCAATTCGGACGCGCCGTTGGCGACCTTGGGCTGGTCGGTGAAGGCGCCGGCGCTGTTCACGAACACGCCGAGCTTCACGATCCGCTCGACACGATCGAGCGAGCCCAGCGCCTTCTTCAGCTGCGCGATGATCATGATGCCGCAGGCACGGGCGGCCCGGGCGCCATAATCGAGATCGCGATCCTCGCCGAGGCGGCCGGTCATCAGCTGGCCGTCGTCGAACGGAAGCTGGCCGGACAGGTGGACGAGGCCGTTCACCTCCACCGCGGGCACATAGGCCGCGACGGGCGCGGCGGGTTCGGGAAGGGTGATGCCAAGCGCGGCGAGGCGCGCGTCGATGCTGTCGCTCATGGGTCCAGCCAAAGCATTGCCGGGGCGACCGCGTCAAGCCGGGCGGAAGACGTGGAAGCCTGCGAAGCTCTGGTTCACCGGCATCAGCTCCAGCGTGTTGATGTTGAGGTGCGGCGGCAGGGTGGCGACCCAGAAGATGGTTTCGGAAATATCCTCGCCCGTCATCGGGTCGACGCCGCCGTAGAAGGCGTCGGACGCGGCCTGATCGCCGCCGTTGCGGACCAGGGTGAATTCGGTTTCGACCATGCCGGGCTCGATCGAAGTGACGCGCACGCCGGTGCCCTGCAGGTCGCAGCGCAGGTCGAGGCTGAACTGGCGCACGAACGCCTTGGTGCCGCCATAGACGGCGCCGCCGCGATAGGGATAGGTGGCCGCGACCGAGCTCAGGTTGATGACGCTGCCCTTGTTGGCGATGAGCGTCGGCAGGAGCTTGCGCGTCATGGCGACAAGGCCGGTGATGTTGGTCTCGATCACGCCAATCGAGTCGGGAAGCTGCGAATCCTGCACCGTGTCCATCGGCGGGGCATAGCCGGCATTGTTCACCAGCAGGTCGACGTCGCGGAAGCCCTCCGGCAGCGCATCGACGGCGGCCTCGAGCGCCTGGGTGTCGCGCATGTCGGCGTTGATGGCGTGGAAGCTGTCGCCCAGTTCTGCGGCGAGGGCATCGAGGCGGTCGGCGCGGCGGCCGGTGCCGATCACTTTCCAGCCTGCACCGACGAAGCGGCGGGCGGCGGCTTGGCCAATGCCGGCGGTGACGCCGGTGATGAAGGTAGTTTTGGACATTCGCGTGCTCCTTGCCTTGGCTCCCCCTCCCCCTCGTGGGGAGGGGCTTAGTGGCTATATCGCTTTGCCTTTCGCGAAGCGGTCGAGGATCCAGCCGGTGGCTTCGTCCCAATCGTCGATCCGCGCGTGCGCCGCTGGGGCCGCGGGCTGGTGCATCGCTACGCGCGGCTCGGCGATCATGTGGAGGCGCCAGACTTCGGGTGCGTGTTCGGCGACCGATTCGTGGTGGATGGCGAGATCGTCGACGAAGACGGTGACGCTGGGCCGGAAACGCTCCACCAGTTCGCGCACGGGCGGCCCCTTACCGCCGCGATTGCAGATCACGCGGTGGCGGATGCCGAAGGCGCCGAGTTGCTCGACGCGGCCGGCCTCATATTCGTCGCCGATATTGGTGAGGACGACAATGTCGGCCGCCTCGCCGATCCGGGCCAGCGCCTCGGCGGCGCCGGGCACGATATTCTGGCGGTGCATCTCGGTTTCGAAGAAGCCGTCGAGGAGCGGCCAGAGCAAAGCCTGTTCGACCAGGTCGCCCGATCCCTTGCGCCGCACCGCCTCGTGAAAGCCCGGTGCATCGAGCGCGAAGATCATGTCCTGCGTCTCGTCCAGCCATTCGGCGAAATGGCCAAGCATGTGGAGCAGCACCTCGTCGCAGTCGGTGATCAGCAGCGGGCGGCTCATGCCTCCAGTCTCCGGCGCGCATCGACGAGGTCGGCCGGCGCGACGTCCAGCGCATCGGCACAGGCGAGGAGGTCGGGCTCATGCGATTCGAGGAAGCCGAGGATGGCGGCGAGGAGCGAAGGGTCCCGGATGCGGTCGCGCAGATCCTGCGGGGTGAGGCCGGTTAGGCTGAGCAGCCGCTCCGCCCTGTCCTGATCGGCAAGCGCCCAACCGAGTGCGCCGAGCGCCAAAGCGTGTTCGTCCCGCTCCACTTCGTTAATCCGCATGGCCTAGACGACACCTCCGATGTAAGGACGCCCCGTGGGACAAAAGATCCTGGTTGTCGAGGACAACGAACTTAACTGCCGGCTCTTCTGCGACCTGCTGCGCGCGCATGGCTATGCGCCCGAGCCGGTGCAGGACGGGCGCGAGGCGGTGGAGAAGACCCGGGCGCTTCAGCCCGACCTCATCATCATGGATATCCAGATGCCGCATGTCAGCGGGCTGGACCTGATCGCGCAGCTGAAATCCGACGAAGCGCTGCGGCACATACCGATCATGGCGGTGACCGCCTATGCGGCCAAGGGCGATGAGGAGCGGATCCGCAGCGCGGGCGCCGAAGGCTATGTGTCCAAGCCCATATCGCTGATGAAGTTCGTCGAATCGGTAAAGGCGCTGCTGCCGGAGCAGACAGCGCCTTGATGGCCGCTATGGGCGACTAACCGCGAAGCTCGATCCCGGCCTTCGCCTAGACGTGAGGACCTAAGGGCGGGACGCCCCAAGGTCACGCCTCACTTGATCTTGGCTTCCTTGAAGTCGACATGCTTGCGCACGACGGGATCGTACTTGCGGAAGCTCATCTTCTCCGTCGTGTTGCGCGGATTCTTCTTCGTCACGTAGAAGAAGCCGGTGTCGGCGGTGCTGACGAGCTTGATCTTGACGGTTGCCGGCTTTGCCATTGCAGCCTCTATGAATTGCGTTGCTATGAAAAATAAAAGCGGCGTCGCCGCCGCTCATATGCCCGGCGCATCTGCCTGTGCGCACACGCTTTGTCAAGGCGCGAGAGTCGTTCCGGACCCCATGCGCCCCCGCTTCGTTGAACGGGCACGATGCGCGAATTCTCCCAGCTTCTCGACGACCTCACCTATACCAGGTCGCGCAATGCCAAGCTGAAGCTGATCGGCGAATATCTGAAGCGTACGCCCGATCCCGACCGCGGCTATGCGCTGGCGGCGCTGACGGGCGAGCTCGACATACCGGCGGTGAAGGGCGCGGCGGTGCGGGCCATCGCGCAGGAGCGGATCGACCCTGTGCTGCTGGGCATGAGTCGCGACTATGTCGGCGACATGGCAGAAACGGTGTCGCTGCTGTGGCCCAAGCGCCCGACGGAAATGGGCGAACAGCCGGACGATATCGATGACGGCACCCTGCGCATCGGTGCGGTTGTGGAAAGGCTCGCCGGCATGGGGCGTGCGGAGGCGCCGGGAGCGCTGGCCGCGATGCTCGACCATCTCGACGCGTCGGGCCGCTATGCGCTGCTGAAGCTGGCAACCGGCGAGCTGCGAATCGGTGTTTCGGCGCGGCTGGCCAAGCTGGCACTCGCCGAGGCTTTCGGGCTGGACGTGGATGCTGTGGAGGAGGTCTGGCACGGGATCGGCCCGCCTTACCTCGCGCTGTTCGACTGGGCCGAAGGCAGAGGCGAGCAGCCGACGTTACGCAACGTGCCGGTGTTCCGCCCCTTCATGCTTGCCCATGGGCTGGAGGACGGACGCGTGTCGATGGACGATTATGCGGCCGAGTGGAAATGGGACGGCATCCGCGTGCAGATCGTGCGAGTGGGCGGCGAGACGCGCCTCTACAGCCGCGCAGGCGACGACATCACGCGCAGCTTTCCCGAGGTTGCCGCATCGTTCGCGACCGACGGCGTGGTCGATGGCGAATTGCTGGTGAAGGGCGAGTTCCAGGGCGCGGAGGAGCATGGCGGCGGCGCCGCGAGCTTCAACGCGCTGCAGCAGCGGCTGGGGCGCAAGGTCGTCTCGCCCAGGATGCTGAACGACTATCCCGCCTTTGTGCGCCTCTACGACATCTTGTTCGATGGCGAGGAGGATGTGCGGGCTTTGCCCTGGGCGGAGCGGCGGTCGCGACTGGAGGCGTTCGTGCCTGGCCTCGATCCGGAGCGGTTCGACCTGTCCGCGCTGATCGAGGCGGAGAGTTTCGAGGCACTGGAGGAAATACGCGCGGGTTCACGCGACGCGTCGATCGAGGGCGTGATGCTGAAGCGCCGCGACAGCCCCTATGTCGCGGGTCGGCGCGCGGGCCTGTGGTACAAGTGGAAGCGCGATCCGCTGACCGCCGATTGCGTGCTCATGTATGCGGCGCGTGGCAACGGGAAACGTTCGTCCTTCTATTCGGACTTCACCTTCGGCTGCTGGTCGAAAGACGGCGAGCTGCTGCCGGTGGCGAAGGCTTATTTCGGGTTCACCGACGAGGAACTGGCCTGGTTGGACCGATTCGTGCGCAATCACACGGTGCAGCGATTCGGCCCGGTGCGCGAGGTGGAGAAGACGCTGGTGCTGGAAGTGGCGTTCGATTCGATCCACCGCAGCAAGCGTCACAAATCAGGCCTCGCCATGCGCTTCCCGCGCGTCTCGCGAATCAGGACCGACAAGCCCGCGCACGAGGCGGATTTGCTGGAGACATTGGAGCGGATGGTGAGCTAGCCTCGGCAAATGTCCAAGGTGCCAGACCATCTTCGTTTCGTACCAACGCCGGGACGCTTTCTGCTCGGCATCATCGCCGCCCCGGCGGCCCCCGCCTTTGGCGCCTCGTTGTTGGACAAGTCCTTGTTCGGCGATCTTATCGGACTCTTAGGCCTGGGGTATCTCTCGGCCTTCACGCTATTCCTGCCATTGATGATCATGCGCCTTCCCGCCACGCGCCATCCGCTTGCCACATGCGTGATCGGAGGGGCTCTGACAGCACCAGGGCCTCTGGGCTACGGCATCGCGCTCGCCACTCTACCCAGCGCGCCCGGCATGATCTTACTTGTACTGGCCGTGGCCGCTCCTCTTGGGGCGGTGGGCGGTTTCGTTTCCTGGCTTTGCGTCGTGTGGCGCAGCAGTGAGTTTGCGGAGTTACGAACTCTCCGCGTCAACTCTTAGCCGACGGCAAGCAGCTGGGCTTCGTTCGCTCTCACGATCGCTAGATAGCGTTCGGCCAGTTCCTGATGACGGGCGCGTCCCTCCGGCGTCATCGAACGCTTGGCCGCCAGCGACTCGGCTGCGGCACGACGGCGGAAGTATCTCAGATCACTTTCCAATGCGAGTTCCCCAACCCGGTTGCGGGCGGAAACATGACTCGAATCAGTCGCTTGGGCAAGGGGCACGAAAAAGCCCGGCGCGCGACAGGCACGGCCGGGCTCATTTCGAAGTAAGCCGAAGAGCTTACTGGATCGGCGACAGGTTCACCGCTGCGGTCTTGCCGCGACGATCGACTTCAAGCTCGAACTCCAGGCGATCGCCCTCGTTCAGGTTCACCATGCCGGCGCGCTCGACCGCCGAGATGTGCACGAATGCATCCGGCTGGCCATCGTCGCGGCTGATGAAGCCGAAGCCCTTCATGGCGTTGAAGAACTTGACGGTGCCGCTGGCCTTTTCACCCGTCAGCTGACGCTGCGGGCCGCCGCCGAAGCCGCCGCCTGCGCCGGCCGGGCCGCGATCCTCACGGGGCGCACGCTCCTGGACCGGAAGCGGATCGCCTTCGATCTTGAGGTCCGTGGCGGAGATGCGGCCGCCGCGGTCGACAAGCGTGAATTCGAGCGGCTGACCTTCGGCGAGACCGGTGAGGCCTGCCTGCTCAACTGCCGAAATGTGGACGAACACGTCTTCGCCGCCATCGTCGCGGACCACGAAGCCAAAGCCCTTCTGACCGTTGAAGAACTTGACCACGCCCTTGCCCTGACCGACGACCTGGGGAGGCATGCCGCCGCCGCGCGGGCCGCCGAAGCCGCCACCGCCGCCGCCGCTGCGGAAACCGCCGCCGCCGCCGCCATAGCCGCCACCGCCGCCCGGACCACCGCCGAAG
>CAKTCN010000036.1 GCA_934539295.1 uncultured Allosphingosinicella sp. | reverse complement strand
TGGTCATCTATCGCATTGATGATCGCGGTGCCGACGGCGCTGGTCCTCACCGCCGTTTATGGGTTCACGACCTAGTTGATCGGGCTGTCCCAAAACACCATCCCTTGCGAGACAGGCGGCCGGGGCAGCGTCGGGCTTTTTTCAACAGCCCCGACCGTTTTCTGGACAGCAAACGTGAGCCCGACGTGTCTCAGTTCTAGCGTTGTGGACGCTGCCCGTGAGCAGTGATTTGCGAACGAGCAAAGAAGCCTCGCACCTGATCCACGATCAGGATCGCCAGCATGGACGCCCCGAACAGCGGCAGCAAGACGCCCAGCGCGATTACCGCGAACGTCGCCTGGCCCAGCTTTACTTGCGCTGCTGGAGGCGCGCCGAACCCGCCTGCGGGACGACGTCGCAACCACATCAGCACGCCGACCAAGCTGAGCCCGATCAGGGCAACGGCCGTGAGCACCCCAATGATCTGGTTGGCGATGCCGAACAGCTGCCCCTCGTGCCAAGCTACGCCGGTATTCACGATGCGGTCGATTGCATGCTGGTCGGCGAAGCCGCTTCGCCCGTTCTCTGCGCCTGTGACGGGATTGTAGGTCACCTGTCGCGTCAGGGTGCGGTTCTGCGCGGCCGATTTGGCGGTCCACACGTCGCCGGTCGGAGGACCGAACGCCTGTGGAGCGTGCGGCGGCAGCACAAGCACGGGGAACGCCATGCGCTCGGCCTCGGCTCTCGCCACGAAGGTGGATAGCGGAAGACTTGCGCCGGAAGCGTCCGGCCGCGACATCGGCATCGCCATGCCGTGATCGTGGCCGGCGTGACCGCCATCGACACCGATCTTCCAATCCTGCGGTCCCTTGACCCAGCCAAGTTCCGCGCGGGTCCAGGCAAAGGCGCTGCCCCAGACACCCGCCCAAGGCAGGCCACTGGCGAGCATGACGAGCAGCAGCCCCGCGATCCAGAAGCCGGTCACGCGGTGCAGGTCCTTCAGCAGCGGACGCCCGCGTAAGGAGAGCCGCGGCCAGAGCGTGCCGGCAAGGCGGAGCGGGCGTGGCCACCAGAGATACAGGCCGGTGAGGATCATCACGATCGTCCAGCTTGCCGCCAGCTCGACCAGCCAGTCGCCCCAGCGGCCGATCAGCAGCGAGCCGTGGATGCGCGCCACCACCGCGGCGATGCGGGCATCGGGATCAAGGTTACCGAGCACGCGCCCTTGCGGCGAGACATAGACCTCGCGCAGCTTGCCATCGGCCAGCCCGAGCTGGACCATCGCCGCGTCGCCGGCCTCCCGAGGAAGGCGATAGTGGTTGAAGCGGGCTCCGGGGTTCGCGGCGAGGACCGCGGCCAACTGCCGGTCGGGCGATACGGTGCCGGCCGCACCCAGCCCAAGCCAGGACCGCTCCTCCCATCGCTCAATCTGCGGCTTGAATAGGTAGATCGAGCCGGTGACCGACAGGATCAGGATAAAGGGCAGCACGAACAGCCCGGCGTAGAAGTGCCAGCGCCAGAACAGCGGATAGAGGGAATCCGGCGCGGTGCGGCGGGGCTCGGATCGGAGTGTAACGGCCGTCACCAGCGGTAGCGCAGACCGCCGAACACGGCCCGTCCTATGCCCGGGTTGAAGATTTCCGAGGTCGCGCTCGCCACCCCGGCGATGGCGACCGTGGAGATGTAGTGCTTACCTGTGAGATTGCGGCCTTCCACGTAAGCGGACCAGCGCCCGCCCCGATCGTAGCCGAGCTTGAGCCCCAGCAAGGCGTAAGGGTCTACAGTCAGGCTGTTGGCATTGTCGGCAAAATAGTGGCCGAATGCCCATTCGACGTTCGGCCCGGCGTAGATGCCGGTCGGATGCCGGTAGAGCGATTCGGCACGGAGATAGTGGTTGGGGATGCCCGGCAGCGCGTTGTCGCCGTAGCGGCTGTCGTTGCGGAAGAAGAAGTTGCTGTAGGTATAGGCTGCCGTGATCGCGAGGCTGTCTCCCGCGGTGAGCGCCGATAGAGGCAGATCAGCGTTCAGGCCCGCTTCGATGCCCTGATGCACCGTACGATCGACGTTGATGACGCTGCACGCGCTGAACGGCCCGGTAGTCAGGCATTGCAGCTCATTCCTGATCTCCGATCGGTAGAGCGAGACGTCCCACCCGATCCCGCCGCGCTTGCCGCGTGTGCCGATCTCGTAGGTGGTGGCGCGCTGCGCCCTTAGGTTCGCGCTCACCGGGGTCGCGAACGAGTTGGCGTCGTAGGTCGGCACCTCAGCGCTGCGCGACACGTTTCCGAATACCTGCGCGTCGGCGGTGACGTTCCACAGGATGCCCGCTCGCGGGCTCCACAGGTTGTAGGTCTTGGCGCCAGACTGGTTGCCGTCCGTCAGGAAGCGATCCTGCCGGTCGCGGCGCGCATGAAGGTACTGGAGCCCAGCAATCAGGGCGAGGTTCGGCGCGACGAACAACGAGTCCTCGACATAAGCCGAGAGGTTGCGTGACTTGTCGACCATCGAAGCGGCGAGCGCGCCCTTGACCGCGCCGTCCAGGTTGATGGACTGCTCCGTGTCGATTTTACCGTTCTGCAGGTTCGCGCCGACGATCAGTCGATTGCGCACCGCCCCGCGCGAGCGGTCGTCAACGGCGCGCACGAACGCACCATAGTCATCGACCGTGAAGTCGAGCCATTGGTAGATCGGGTGGCGGACATGCCGGTTGTTGTAGAAGATGCCGGCCTCAACCGTGGTGTCGCCCAGGCGCGCGGTCGTCTTGTTGGCGACGCGGATCGAGCGGACGTTACGCTGCTGGTCCTGCCGCACCCATTCGGGGTTTGCCGAGCGCGGATCATCGAGCGCCTGCTCCTTGCTGACCTCTCCCGGAATGCGCTGCTTGGTGCTGGTCGCATAGACGTAGAAGCGGGTTTCGACGTCCGGCGAGATGCGGTAGCCGAGGTTAAGGTTGCTCCGAAACTGGTGCCCGTTGCTATGATCGCGGTAGCCGTCGTTCGTCTCGGCGGAGACGGTCGCGAAATAGTCGAGATCGCCGGAGACACCGCCGGTGCTCGCCTGCCCCTTCACATAGCCGAAGCTACCGACGTCGATCCGGGCATCGAGCGGCGATGCGTCGCGGCCGACCGGCGTGACGAGGTTGATCGCGCCGCCTAGGGCATTGGAGCCGTAGCGTAGCGCATTGGCCCCCTTGAACACCTCGACATAGCGGTAGGCGCTCGGATCGACCTCGAAGAAGTCGAGCAGCCCATCCGACGTGTTCATCGGAATGCCGTCGATGGTGAGCGTGATACCGCGCACGCCATAGGCACGCGACAGGCCCGAGCCGCGGATCGACAGGCGCACGTCGTCGCCCATGCGAGGCTGGACGATGACGCCGGGGACGTATTGCAGCACGTCCTTGATGGTCTGGACTGGCGTGTTCTTGAAGGCGGTGTCCGGCACGACCTCGACGCCACCGGGGGTTTGCTCGATTTCGGCAGTGGCCTGCGCCACGGTGGGCGTGGCAGTCACCACGATGTCGCTGGTGGAGGCCTGGGCGCTTACGCTGCGCACCGGAGCGCTTGGCGGACTTGTCTCGCGCGTTTGTGCGCCGGCCGGGAAGGCCAGCAGGAGGCAAGGCGCCGCGGCGCTCGCCAGGAAATAGGATCGATGCATGGGATACCCTTGATCGGCCCACCGCGTTGCTCGCGGGGGCGCATATCGACGTGCCGTGCGGGACGGCGACGAATTCAGGATCAAAGGTAAGCGGGTGGCCCTCTCAGGGGCGGGCGCAGATATGGCGGCGTGGATGGCGGAAGCAGCGCGATGCCGATGATGCCCATCGCCATAACGAAGGCGATGAGCGCGGCGAGCTGGATCGGATCGATCGCGCCCAGGGCTGCAGCCGATAGGCCGGAGAAGGCGCACGGCATCTCGGCCTTGCCGTGATCCTTGGATTTGCCGTGGTTGGGCATGTCCCCATGCATACCCGGCATTTCGCTCGTCATGGTGCGCGGCTCGACACCCGAGCAGAGGGTAATGGTGAGGCGGCCATGAACGCTGTCGATCATGTAGTCGGTGGGCACCAGCAGCTTCAGCAGCAGCGTCGCCACGCACAGAAGCGGGGCGAGGTGGCGTTGCGCCAGTAGGGTGCGAACCGCGAGCACGACAAGCGGTTACCCTTCCCGCGTCTACCTGTCACTCCGGCATTCTGTCCCACAACCTGCGCTAGGCTCTAACGGCGTTCACTCGACCATCCATCTGCTCGGCATCTGCGGTGGCCGCGTCTAGGAGCTTTTGGCACCGACACATGGTGGTCAGACAAACAGGCTCCGTTCGGCTCGGATTGCGGTAACGAGCCGGTAGAGGTCGTCATCGGTATTGAACAAGGCGGGCGTGACCCGCAGCACCGGGCCCGACGCCAGCCCCTGCTTGGCTACAATAAGAACCCGGTGCTTCTCGATGAAGCGCTGCTGCGCTGCGCGCGCCTGCTCCCACGTTCGTTGGCCCGGAAGCCTGAACGCCCCAATTACGGCAGAGCGGCCCGGCTCCTCGCTGTGAACGATCTGCAAACCGGAAATGTCGCGAACACCCGCTGCCCAGTGTTCACGCTTGGCGACGAGTTCTGCAACCTTGCGCTCTGGCCCGATCGCGCGATGTTCGCTGATTGCGGTGGGTATCGTCAGCCTTGCCGCGAAATCGACAGTGCCCGTGGGCACGCGAGCCTGGATGTCGTCATCGCCGTGGATATGGTTGCCGAGCCACGGCGCGATGTCCGCAAGACGCTTGTTACGGATGTAGACCGCGCCAGTGCCGAGCGGAGCTGCCACCCATTTGTGGAGACTGAACCCCATGAAATCGATCCCGAGATCGTCAACGTCGACGGGCAGCAGACCCACTGATTGGGCGCTGTCGAGGATGACGTCGATGCCGCGGGCCTTGGCCATCGCGGCGATCTCGCGGATCGGCAGAACCAGGCCGTTGCGGTTTGAAACGTGGGTTAGAAGGAGCAGGCGGGCTCGCGGCGTATTTCGCAGTGCTTCCTCGTAAGCGGCAAGAATGTTCGCCGTCGTTGAAGGCTCCGGAATGGCGATCCGCAGTTGCCGGGCGCCGCGTGCTGATGCGAGATGCGCCATGGCGTGTTGCATTTCATCATAGTCGATATCGGCCGTGATGATGGCCTCGCCAGCCTGCAGCGGCCGGTAGTTCACGATTAAACCGTATAGTGCTTCGGTTCCGCCAGCGCACAGGGCGACCTCGTCCGCGCGCGCGCCGATCAGATCGGCAACGCTTTTGACGGAGGGCTGTAACCGTGCGTCGCGGGTGGGCCCCGGCAAGGCGCTGCGCAGGAACAGTGCATTGTTGCGGTTCACCCACTCACCGTGGCGACGATAGGTGGCGGCGACCGTTCGGGTCATCGCGCCGTAATAAGCGGCATCGAAGTTCGCGAAGCTGCGATCGACGTCGTAGCGACCTGGCATCGCGTCTGTCGCTCCGAACATCGCTCCTATGGGGGCAGCAAGCGCTGTTCCCGCAGCTGTGCCGCCGACCAATCCCATGAATGCTCTGCGCCCGTGCAATTATTGGCTCCCGCTGGACCCGCGATGCTGCACAGGCCAGATGCAATAATACAACATATCGTCAATGTATAAAGGGGCTTTAGGTGAACTTTCCTGTGCGTCGTGCTGCGTTGCTGCTTTCTGCCGCTGTCTCCATAACGGCGGTTCGTCATGCAATGCGAGGCAAGCCTCGCCGGCTTCCTCAAGCAACTTCGTGACGGTGTTGATCGACACGTCCACAACCCGGCTGATCGATCGCATGGACGACCCCTTACACAGCATCGCGAGAATTTGGGTGCGCTTGGCGAGAGGAAGCTTGTTCATATGTATTCGATATGAACTTCTTTGCTTAGGATCAGGCGAGAAAGGCAGTCTCCCTGTCTTACCGCCTGTCTTTCCGGGCGATTTCACGACGCGCGTTCGCCTACTGCTCATTATGCGCGCGGCAGCTACGGAAATCGCGCGCTGTTTCGCACGGGAGACGATAGATGCCGCTCAGCAAGGAAGTCCGCCGCTTAGAGCGTTCGTGGCAGAACGAGACCGCATGGGAGTATCCGCATCCATTCAGAAAGGTGGAAAGGAAACTCAGATCGACCACTCCGAGACGTTCAATTCCACGACTTGAGCAGAATCGTGCCGATCGGGGGCCGGACCGGATACGCGAAGATCGCTAAGAGTTCTCACGTTGAGGCCTCCGCTGAAAAGTTCGATGACGAACGGCTCGCCCGGCTCTCGAGCATCCTTGGACACAAATACGACCAAGCGAAAATGGCTCTCGCGGACGTGGACGCCGAGCGCCGTATTCCGGTCCTACAGCGCACCTCTGCGTCTTACTCAGGGTATCACCAGGGACAGGGCGAAACTACTATCGCGGAACTTATCCAGGCAGATCTGCCGAAGTATGGATTTATCTTGATCGATGAAATCGAGTCGTCTCTACATCCACGTGCACAGCGCAGACTTATACGGGACTTGGCCACTGTTTGTCGGGAGCGAGAACTTCAGATTATCCTCACGACGCATTCGCCGTATGTTCTGGAGGAGCTGCCCAAGCAAGCTAGGCTGCAGATCTTTGAGCAAGACGGTGTTCGTCAGGCGATGATAGGCGTGAGTCCGGAGTTTGCTCTAAGTAAGATGGACGATGTTCAGCACCATGAATGCGAACTCTATGTAGAAGACGACGCTGCCAAGACTTGGCTATTGGAAATACTTTCCCAACGAAACGCGGATATCGCATCGAGGCTTGTTATCAGTCCCTACGGTGCGGCATCGGTTGGATACCAACTTGGGCAGATGGTCGCCAGTAAACGCTTCCACCGGCCGGTGGGCGTATTCCTCGACGGTGACTGCGATGCAGCGTCGGGCTGCTGTGTGCTGCCCGGAGGCGAGCCGCCAGAACGCGTTGTGTTCGAGGATTTGGAAGCAATGAACTGGGGCGATATGTGGATACGTCTGCTTAGGGATACGTCCGCTGTCACGGACGCATGTAGCGCAGCTATGACTTTCGGGGATCACCACGAATGGGTCAGAGAGGCGGCCAAGCGTCTGATGATGGGGAGTCAGGTACTTTGGCATGCGATGTGTGCCGAATGGGTGAAGCGCTGCCTTAAAGACAACGACTACAAGAACATCGAAACTTACATTGAGGACCGATTGGCGGAGTCGGTCTAGTCCTTCAACCACCGCTTTGCCGCAGCTGCCTTCGCGATCTCCGCGCGCCGCTCCGGTGTCATGTTCTCCGCGCGCTTCTGCCCGCCCTTACGCCCCATCTCGGCGGCGGCGCTGGATAGCTTCTCGTCCCGCTCGTCCTCAATTTCACCGGTGGCGATCTTGCCGATCATCACCGCCAAGCCGATTGCGTCGGCAGGACGCTTCTCTCCGTTGGGGCCTTTAGGCATGCGGGATACCTCGCTCGTCCAGCAGCGCGATCAGCTTGCTTTTTGCCGTGCTATTATCCGTCTCAAAAAACTCTGCCACGCTGCGGCGGTATGGCGTCGATATTTCCATGTCGCCACGACCGGGGCCAGTCGACGTTCCCGTCTCAACGTGCAAATTGCCCGCGCCGTCGTCGCAGAGATAATGCTACTTCTCGTCGTGGTTGCCCTTTTCGTGATAGTAGAACTGCGTTCGCGCCATCGCGCCCTCCATGCTTTGCGCTAAGCATAGCACGGCGGTGGCGTGGAGGCGACCGGATCAGCGACTAAATTCAAACTGAGACATTACCGTCTGGTACAGGCGGTTGGCGCAACGTCGCGCGGCACGCTGACCAGTCAACATCTTCTCACAAGGGAGGCCCCGCGAGCCAGATGGAGCGTTCCCAATAGGTTGGTGAACTGCGGAAGCGCATGGCTTCTCAAAACTCATGCTTGGGAAAGCAGGGTAGGGGCGTTCGGCTTCCAGCCAAATTCATTAAATCAGCCACTTGCCCGCTTCGTGACCTCCGGGCGTGGGCTCGGGACGGTAAAGATGTTGGCCGTTTGTCCATCCGCTGCTAGACGTCGGCGGTCGCGAGCGAGCGGGGGGCTGCTGCGATGGATCGCCATCCACGACCCTCTTTCCAACGGTAACGACGAGCAGTGCCGACACGACATGAGGAAGCCGGCGCAAGGCCGGAAACGAACGAAGCCGACCGTCTGGCGGCTCTCCGGCGACACGACATTCTTGACACTCCGACCGACCGGAAGTTCGATCGGATCGTCGCGCTGGTGCAGAACATCTGCCGCGTGCCGATCGCGGCGGTCAGCCTGGTCGACGCGGACCGCCAATGGTTCAAGGCGAAAAGCGGGGTAGAGGTCGACCAGACGGCGCTCGACACCTCCGTCTGCGTGTTCGCCATCCGGCAGCGCGAGGTGTTTCAGATCGACGATCTGACAGCCGATCCGCGCACCGCGGCAATGTCGCTGGTGACCGGTGCGCCATATCTGCGCTTCTATGCAGGGGCGCCGCTCATCACGCAGGATGGCCAGGCGTTGGGCAGCTTGTGCGCGATCGACACTGTGGCTCGGCCCGGCGGGTTGGACGCGGCGCAATGCGAGGCGCTGTCGCTGCTGGCCGAGCAGGTAATCGAACTGATCGAGAACCGCGATGCCATTCGCGAACGCGATCATGCGATGGCACTGGACCATGCTTCGCAGCGTCTCCAAGCGACCGAGGACCGCTATCGTGCGATCGTCGACTCTGCGATCGACAACGCTATCATCGCGATGGACGCCGATGGCGTCGTGACCAGTTGGAGCATTGGCGCCGAGCGTCTTTTCGGTTGGAGCGCCGCGGAAATATGCGGCCACAAGGCTGATTGTCTCTTCACCCCGGAGGATCGCGAAGCCGGAGTTCCAGAACACGAGTTCCATACGGCAAGGTTGAAGGGTCGCGCTGCGGACGAACGCTGGCATTTACGCAAGGACGGCAGCCGCTTCTATGCGCACGGCGCAATGACGCCGCTGCTCGGCGCGGACGATCCCGGCTTCGTCAAGGCGGTGCGCGACATCACCGCTGAGCATGAAACAAAGATCGCGCTGGAGGATGCGCGCCGCACCGCCGAGGTCGTGACCACGGCCGCGCGCCTCGGCACGTTCGATTACGATCTGATCGGCGATGTGCTGACGTGGGACAATGGTGCGCGGGGCTTGTTCGGGCTGCCGCCAGGAGCGCCGGTCAGCTATCAGGAAGCGTTCCTGCGGGGTGTCCACTCCGACGATCGCGCCGGTGCCGACGCGGCGGTGCAGTCGTCGCTGGATCCCGCCGGCGATGGCCAGTTCGAGACCGAGTACCGCACGATCGGGATCGAAGACGGCAAGCTGCGCCACGTCGCGGCACGCGGGCAGTCTTTCTTCGAAGACGGCCGCGCGGCGCGCTTGATCGGCACCATCCACGACGTCACCGATGCCCGGCTGGCGGACGCGAGGTTGCGAGAAACCGAACAGCGCCTCCGTTTTGCCAACCGGGCGACCAACGACGCGATCTGGGACTGGGATCTGGTCCGCGATCACGTCACCTGGAACGAGGCGATCGAGCGTGCCTATGGTCATCGTCTCGCCGATGTCGAACCGACAGGCGGTTGGTGGATCGACCACATCCATCCCGAGGATCGCGCCGTGATCGATGCCAGCATCCATGCCGTCATCGATCACGGCGGCACCGACTGGAGTGACAGCTACCGTTTCCGGCGTGCCGACGACAGCTATGCCGATATCCGTGATCGCGGCTTCGTCATCCGGGACGAGGCCGGCAATCCGCTGCGCATGATCGGCGCGATGCTCGACGACAGCGAGCGGATGGCGCGGGAGCGCCAGCTTCGTGACCAGGCCGACAACCTAGCCGAGCAGGTGGAGGTGACCTCCGCCGAGCTTGAGCGGTTGTGGAGTGCATCACCCGACCTGATCGTGGTCGGCAGTCCCGGGGGCATCTATTTTCGGGCGAACCCGGCCTGGACGACGATCCTCGGTTATGAGGAACGCGAGGTGATCGGCCGCTCGGCGCAGGACTTCCTCCACCCCGACGACCTTGCCCCGGCCGAGCGGGCGCTGGCGATCGCGCAGGTCGGCGATCTGCCACAGCATCTGTGTCGATACCGCCACAAAGACGGCAGCTACCGCTGGATTTCGTGGGTCGCTGCGCCCGATCGCGGTGAAATCTTCGCGATCGGTCGCGACGTGACTGCGTCGCATGAGGCGGACGAGGTGCTTCGCCAGACTGAGGACGCGTTGCGCCAGTCGCAGAAGGTAGAGGCGGTCGGCCAGCTCACCGGCGGCGTCGCGCATGACTTCAACAACTTGCTGACCGTCATTCGCGGCTCGGTCGATCTGCTGCGCCGTCCCGGCCTCAGCGACGACAAGCGCATCCGCTACGTCGACGCGATCGCGGACACCGCCGATCGCGCGACGAAGCTGACCAGCCAGTTGCTGGCCTTCGCCCGACGCCAGACGTTGCAGCCGCAGGTCTTCGATGCTGCAGGGAGCATCGCTTCCCTGCAAGGCATGCTGCCGACACTGACCGGTTCGCGGATCGAAACCCGCTATGACCTGCCGGAGCAGCCGACGTTGGTGCTGGCCGATCCCAGCCAGTTCGACACCGCGATCGTCAACATGGCGGTGAATGCGCGCGACGCGATGGAAGGCGAAGGCAGGCTCGCCATCAAGGTGGAGATGGTGAGCGAGCTGCCGGCGCTGCGCAACCACGCTGCGATCCATCAGGATTACGTCGCGATCTCCATCGCCGACACCGGCGCCGGCATCCCCGCCGAACGGATTGAGCAGATTTTCGAACCGTTCTTCACCACCAAGGGGGTCGGCCACGGCACCGGGCTGGGCCTCAGCCAGGTGTTCGGTTTCGCCAAGCAATCAGGCGGCGATGTCGCGGTCGATAGCGAGGTCGGGCGCGGAACGACGTTCACGCTCTACCTGCCACTGGCGACCGCGGAGCAGCCGGCACATGGTGCCGAGCGTCCATCGCCCCAGCTTCTGGAAGCCGGTACGTGCATCCTCGTCGTCGAGGACAATCGCGAAGTGGGCGAATTCGCTACTCAGGCACTCACCGAGCTGGGTCTCGGCTCGCATTGGGTGGCGGACGCCGATGCGGCGCTCGCCGAACTTGAAAAATCGCCCGATCGCTATCATGCCGTCTTCACCGATGTCGTTATGCCCGGACGCTCCGGCATCGAACTGGCGGAAGAGATAGCCAGGCTTCATCCGCGGCTCCCGGTCGTTCTCACGAGCGGGTACAGCCATGTCTTGGCGCAAGAAGGCACCAAGGGGTTGCAGTTGCTGCGCAAGCCCTATTCCATGGACGAATTGGCCGGAGTGCTGGCGCAGGCGACCAACCAACCGGGGAGGGGCGCCAGCTAGGCCCGTTTTTTAATTCCTGATCGGGATAGAGTTTCGGGAAAGCCGTTTACCCGGCGCCTCCCGCTACAGAGCAAGATGCAGAAACTGGTTGAAGTCACTCTGCTCATAGTCGGAGAACGCCGCGCCGTTGGTGAAGCCTCGGCGGCGATACAGCGCGAGCGCCGGCTCGAACGCCGGCCCGCTTCCAGTTTCCAGGCTGAGGCGGCGCGCACCGCGCGCTTTCGCCGTGGCGATGATCGTCTCCAGGATCGCGCCGCCCACGCCCCTCCGGATAAAGTTCGGATCGGTCCGCATCGACTTCACCTCGCCGTTACCGTCCGGCAACATCTTCAGGGCACCGACCCCGACGACTTGATCGCCCTGCCACGCCGTCCAGACGGTCACCTCGGAAACCAGCAAACCCGATAAGTCGAGCGCAAACACGCCGTCGGAAGGTGAGCTGGCCCGCATTCCCGCAAGATGCAGCGCCAACAGATTGCGCGTCTGCTCTCCGGTCAGATCGTCTTCACGAACCTCAAACACGTCGTGTGCACCTTGAAGCGACTGACGGCAGCATGTCTGCTCGTGTGCAGCCAACGATTCCGATCATGCCGTAATAGGGCAGCGTCTGCCAGCGGGAACGCTTGAGCCTTCCCGTGCAGGAACGGCGATCGAGACATACAGCGCCATCTCAAATGGGATGGTGAAACGGGAATCAGCACTCCCCCTCCGGCATCGCCCCTCGACAGGTCGATATCACCGTTTCCCGCAGCCAACGGTGGACGGGATCGGCATCCATGCGCGGGTGCCACATTGCCGAGACGACGATCTCCGGCGTGAGGACCGGAAGCGGGAACGCGCTGATCCCCGCCACACTCGGATCGTCGCTGCGGAAGCAGGAGCCGGGCACAAGCGCAACCAGATCCGACTGCCGTGCGATCCGCAGGGCGTCGGAGAAGCCCGGCACCACCACCATCGTTTCCCGGCCGAGGCCGATCGCCGCCAGCGCGGCATCGACCGGCCCCGTGAACGCGCCACGGCGCGATGCCGCAACGTGGCGACACGCGGCGTAGCGGTCCGCACTGATCGTGCCCGTGAGCAGGGGATGGCCGGCTCGCGCCGCGCCGACGAAGCGATCGCGAAACAGGAGCCGGGTACGCACTTCGGGCGCGGAGGCGCCGACAACCCCGACCTCAAGGTCGATCTCGCCCTCGCGCAGCGGTCCCGCGTTCTTGTCGGGCTTCGGCGCGAAGCGCAGGCGGGCGCGCGGCGCCGCTGACGCAACTGCGGCCACCAGCGGGGCAGAGAACATCTCCACGAAGCCCTCGCTCGCACGGATCGTGAAGATGCGGTCGATCGCGGCGGCATCGACCTCGCCGGCCTCGGGACCAAGCACGGCGCGGACGTCGCGTGCGAGGGTATGAACCCGTTCGCGCATCGCGATCGCACGCGGCGTCGGCACCAGCCGGCGCCCGGCGCGCACGAGCAGCGGATCGCCCGTCGCGGCGCGGAGCCGCGTCAGCGTCCGGCTCATGGCGGACGCGCTGAGCCCCAGCTTGCGGGCGGCGCCGGTGACGCTGCCCTGCGCCAGCAGCACCTCCAGCGCCGCGAGCAGGTTCATATCAAGGTCGGACATCACCTGACCATGCCTCACGACGATGATGAAGAACAGGCGTCGGGCGCAAAGACACTGTGCGTCCGCTGCGTCTGGCGCATGATATGAGTTCGCGACATATCGCTGGCGACACCTGATCGGAGCCGCCTTCATGACGCAATCTCCTTCCACCGCCGCTGGCACCATCCTGCTGATCGGCGCATCGCGGGGCCTCGGCCTCGGCATGGCCGGCGAGTTCGCGAAGCGGGGCTGGCAGGTCGTCGCCACCGTGCGCGAGGGCGCACGGACCGAACTGCACGACCTGGCGGACGCGCATCCCGACCGGATCGGGATCGAAACGGTGGATATCGCGCGACCCGAGCAGATCGCCGCCCTGCGCGATCACCTCGCCGGGCGCTCGTTCGACATGCTGTTCGTCAACGCCGGCACCGCGAACATGAAGGACGAACCTGCCGGCGAAATCGCAAGCGACGAATATGCGCGCGTGCTGGTGACGAACGCGCTCGGCCCGATGCGCGTGATCGAGGCTTACCAGGGCCTCGTGGCCGACGATGGCACGATCGGGGTCATGTCCTCGGGCCAGGGGAGCATCGCCAACAACGGCAACGGCTTCCACGAGGTCTATCGCAGCAGCAAGGCGGCGCTGAACCAGCTCGTCCGCAGCTACGCCGCCCGCCATGCCGGCGACGCTCGGGCGCTCGTGCTGATGGCGCCCGGCTGGATTAGAACCGGGCTTGGCGGCCCGACGGCGCCGTTCGGGGTCGAGGAGAGCGTACCGCTCATCGTCGACGTGCTGCTCGGCCGCCGGGGCAAGCCCGGCCTCGCCTTTCTCGACCGCGACGGGAACACCGTGCCGTGGTGAAGCTGATCGGCATCGAAGAGCATTTCGTGACGCCCGAGGTGGAGGCGGCGTGGCACGCGATCGGCCTCGACGCGATGGATCCCAGCGTCGGCTATCACCAGGGTGCGATCGGGCGACGCCTCGCCGACATCGCCGACGAGCGGTTGGCGCTGATGGATGAAACCGGCATCGACGTGCAGGTGCTGTCGCTGACAACGCCCGCGCTGCATGACCTCGGCCCGGAGAGCGTCGGGCTGGCGCGACGCACCAACGATGCCGTGGCGGAGGCAGTCGCGCGCCATCCCACCCGGTTCCAGGCGCTGGCGACCTTGCCCGTAGCGATGCCCGATGAGGCGGCGCTCGAGCTTGAGCGTTGCGTCCGAACGCTCGGCTTCAAGGGTACGATGCTGTGCGGCCGGGTCGGCACGTGGCACCTGGACGACCCGGCGTTCGTGCCCGTCCTCGCCGCCGCGGCGGACCTGGGCGCGCCCGTACTGCTCCATCCCCGCACACCGCCAGCGGCGGTGCGCGACGCCTATTATTCCGGCTTCTCGACGATGGTGGATGCCGGCTTCGCGACCGTGGGGCTGGGCTGGCACTATGATGCCGGCATCCAGTTCATCCGCCTGATCCTGTCGGGTACGTTCGACCGGCTGCCCGGCCTCCAGGTGATCCTCGGCCATTGGGGCGAGCTGGTGCTGTTCTATGCCGAGCGTCTGGCGGTGATGGACCGTGTCGCGGGGCTCGCGCATCCGATCGCGCACTATCTGCGCCACAACCTCTACGTCACCGCCAGCGGCATGTTCCTGCCCCACTATCTGGAGCGGGCGGTGGCGATCGTCGGCGCCGGCCGCCTGCTGTTCTCGACCGACTATCCCTACCAGTACCGCCCCGGCGGGGATGCGCGCCGCTTCCTCGCCGAATGCGGGCTGGGAGACGCCGAGAAGGCCGGGTTCGCGCACGGCAACTGGCTCCGGCTGACGGGCGACGAGGCCGCCTAGCGGCCTTTCACGACATTCCACGATAGAACGGAAAGACCTGACCATGGCCCAATCGAGAGGTGCGCTGAGCCGCGTCGTCGCTCGCATGATCGCGCATCGGACGACGATCGCCGCCACGGAAGCTCCGGCGGACGGGTTCGTGGCGCTCACGTTGGAGGCGCCCGGCTTCCGCGGGGTGTCATGGACGCCGGGCTGCAAGGTGCAGATCGCGATGGGCTCGGTGTTCGACACGCGGACCTACACGCCGATCGAATGGGATGCGGAGCAAGGCCGCATCCGTATCCTCGGCTTCCTGCACGGGAGCGGGCCGGGTTCCGACTGGCTGCGCGGCGCACGGGTCGGCGACACTTGCGACGTTCTCGGCCCGCGCCACTCGCTCGACCTGCGCAAGACGAACGCCCCGGTCGTCTTCTTCGGCGACGAAACCTCGCTCGGCCTCGCCTGCGCGCTGTCGCGGGAAGGTGGCGCATCCTGTTCCTACCGCTTCGAGGCCAGCGATGCGGAGACGATGCATCGGGCTGCGAGCATATGGGGACTGCGCGGTGTGGACGTGGTGGCGAGAACGGCGGGTGACGAGCATTTCGACGCCCTGACGGCCGACCTCTCCGCACTGGCAGTCGCAGGCGCGACCTTCATCCTGACCGGCAAGGCGCAGATGATCCAGCAGGTGAAGGCCGTCCTGAAGAACGTGGGTGTCCCGTCAAGCCGTACCATCAGCAAGGCATATTGGGCGCCGGGCAAGGTCGGGCTCGACTGATCGGCGCAAATTACCGTGCATGAGCTTGCGGAGAGCGACATCTGATCCGCCAGTCAGCGTGCTTTCCCGATTAGGAACGGCAAGTGAGAGGCCTCGGGCCATCTCAAATGGCATCGAGTTTCGAGAACCTAAGGACCGGCTGCCACTTGGCTGATGGTGGGCAAGCCACAGGCAAGCCGTATGCAACCGCGAGCAGCGGGAGCGGGTAGGGTACGGGGGTGGCGCTCGGCCGTTCGGCGAACATGGCGTACCATTCCGTCAGCACTGGACAGTAGTCCGGCAGCGGCACGCCATATAGACCTTTGGCAAACTGCAACGTCGCCATGGCAATGCAGTCCACGATCGTCACGTGTCCGCCGGTCAGGAATGGTCCTGTCGTCTCGCTCGCAAGCGTTTCCAGCATGCGTAACCGCCCGTGATAGGCGTCGGCCGCGAAGGTAGCCGCCTCCTGGTTCTGCGCTTCCCGTCCGGCGAAGGCGGGGCTGCCCTTGTGGCACCAGATGCCGAACTGCACCGCGGCCTCGTCGATCACGGCCACCAGTTCGCGTGTCCGGGCTCGCGCCTGCGGCGTCCCGCCCAGCATGTCCGGCGACGGGAAGCGTTCTTCCAGATACTCCAGGATCGCGATCGAGGACCGGATCGGCACGCCCTCGTCCGTCCGCAGGATCGGCACGGTGGCGAGCGGGCTGAGCTGCGCCAGCTCGGGCGGGGGCCAGCCGGCCATCAGGTCGAACGCCACCCGCTCGATACCGGTGATGCCCTTTTCGGCAAGGTAGATGCCGACACGGCGGGGATAGGGGCCCCAGGCGAGTTCGTAGAGCGTCATCGTCATGGGGTGCCTCCTCAAGCGGCGGCCAGCGGCTGGAACACCAGCGACTGATGAAGCGATATGCCCGCAGTCACCCCATCGGCCGCCGCCCAGGTCGCGTTGTGCGGCGCTCGCGCGATATCGCCGGCGGCATACACGCCCGGCACGCTGGTCAGCTTGGCGGCATCGGTGCGGATGATCGGGCCGAACGGGCCCTCGTCCAGTGCGCAGCCGAGGCGCCCGGCGATCGGGCTGTTCAGGCGCGAGCCCGGGGCGAGGAACAGGGCGTCGATCGCGACCTCGCGCCCGTCGTCCAGCATCAGCGACGACAAGCTGCCGTCATCGCCCTGCAAGCCACGGATCGAAGCCGGTTCGATCGCGACGCCACGCCGATCCAGCAGCGTTCGCGCAGCCGCATCTGGCATGGCGCTGCCGTTGAGGTAGAGCGTGGTCGATCCCCAATCCGCGATCATGGCGGCCTGGTGCGCCGACATGGGGGCGGTTCACAGCACGCCCAGCCTGCCGCCGCCATGCTCGAAGCCATGGCAATAGGGGCAATGCAGCACGGTGCGGCCCCAGCGTTCGGCAAGGCCCGGCACCTCGGGCAGCATGTCGGATATGCCGAACGCCAGCACCAGCTTGGCGGACGTGAGCGTGCTGCCATCAACAAGCGTCACCGCGAAACCACCGTTCACGACATGTGCATCGCTCGCCGTGCCCGCGATCATCGTTACGCCGGGGTAGCGTTCGACCTCAGCGCGCGCCGCAGCGATCATCGCCAGAGGCTCGGCGCCATCCTGTCCGAAGAAGCCATGCGAGGCGTCGGCGAAGCGGTTGCGCGGGGAACTGGCGTCGATGACGCACACCGATCGGCGCGCGCGGGCGATGTGGATCGCGGCGGACAGGCCGGCATAGCTGCCACCGATAACGACCGCATCGTAGGTCATGGGGGCGTCATGCTGCATGGGTCGTCCCCGGATGGATGGATTGACCGCTCGCGACCATGCGGGCGTGGAAGTCGGCGCTCAACTTGGCCAGGGTCACGCCCGCGAAGCGATCGAGCAGCATCGTCTCGGCGTCGCGGAAAGCGCCACCCAGCGCGCCATTGACCGCTTCCTCGACCAGACAGCCGGGCGCATCGCTACGGTTGCCGATGGCGAACAGCTCCGGGTTGTCGAGTGCCGCGTACACGTCGCGCAACGTGATCGCGGCAAGGTCGCGCTCGACCGTCCAGCCGCCGCCATGCCCTTTCTCCGATCGGACCAGCCCTGCATCGCGCAGGCCCGCCATGATCCGGCGGATCACGACGGGGTTGGTCGCCATGATCTTTGCCATCGTCTCCGACGTGACCGGACCGCCCAACTCGGCCATGTGCAGCAGGACGTGCAGCACGCCGGACAATCTGCTGTCTCTTCTCATGCAGCTTCATATGTTACATAAGGCGGCTAACGTCAATGCTGCGGGCGACATGGGGGGCTCTCGCAAGGTTCCACAACCTTCTCGATTGGGAACGGCAATCGAGACATCCGGCGCCATCTCAAATGGGATCGGTTTTGGGAAAGGCCGGGATTCAGGGTTTAGGCGTTCGACCGCTTTGGCCGGCAGCGGGGAGGGCCATCTCCAAACCAAAAAGTCGTGTGATATCGCGGGCGCTGGCGCGAAAGCTCCAATCCGCCGCAAAATTCTTGATTTAATGAGATAACATGACCTATGGCTCTCTTGAGATTGGGTTGGGGGGGGCAAATCTTGATTTCGAGAATGAATTCGCGTGCCGCAGTGTTGTTAGCTGCGACCGCCTTGACGGTGGGCGTACCTGGCACCGCATGGAGCCAAGAGGCCGCATCCGAGCGTGACGAAGTGGAACGCGATGAGCGCGGGCCTGCCCGCACGAGCGATATCATCGTAACCGGCCGTTCGCTGGACAAGGAAAGCACCGCACTGCCGGTGCAGGTGCTGGCCGGCGAGGAGCTCGCGCACCGTCGCCAAGGCGGCTTAGGCGAGACATTGGCCGGGCTGCCCGGCGTGCATCTCGACAATTTCGGTGGCGGCGCGTCCCGGCCGGTGATCCGCGGCCAAACCTTGCCACGCATCGAGATTCTGACGGATGGCGCCAACCTGTTCGACGTATCGTCTATTTCCCCTGATCACGCCATCACCACCGATCCGCTGCTGCTGGACGCGATCGAGATACAGCGCGGGCCAGCGGCGATCCGTTATGGTGGCAACGCCACCAACGGCGCGATCAACCTGATCGATAGCAAGGTGCCAAAGGCCGTGCCGGCGGGCGGGCTGACTGGCGCGACCGAAGTGCGTTTTGGAACGGGGGACGAGGAGAAGACCGTCGTCGGTCGGGTTACCGCCGGCATCGGCCAGTTCGCCATCCATGCCGAGGGAGCGCGGCGGCGCGCCGACGACTACGAGGTGCCCAACGCGTTCGGCAGCGACACGCTGCGGGACTCCTTTGCCAACAGCACCAGCTATGCATTCGGCGGGTCGTGGATCACGTCCAAGGGTTATCTGGGCGCCTCCTATAGCCGGGTGGAGAACGAGTATGGTCTGCCCGGCCACAGCCACGCCAACAGCGCGTGCCACGGCGACTATTATTTCGATCGGCTGGAGTTCCACTGCCGTCCGCACGGCGACATCGGCTACAACGTCACCACGCCGGACGATTTGACCGCCTTCATCCGCCTGCGCAGCGATCGGGTCGATGTGCGCGGTGACTATGACGATCTGCTGCCGGGCCTAGCGCACCTTCGCCTGCGCGGCTCCTACACCGATTACCGCCACGACGAGATCGATGGTCCCACGCTGTTCTCCCGTTTCACCAATGAGGTGTGGGACGGCCGCGTGGAGCTGACTCATCAGCCGCTCTTCGGCTTCACCGGCACGCTGGGCGTGCAATATACCGATGCCACCTTCGGCGGCCTTGACGTCAACGATCTGCACCGACCGTCCGAGGATTACTTCGGTTTCTCCGGAACCCTTCAGCGCCTGACGGAAAATGTCGGCGTCTTCCTCAGCGAACGGCGCAGCTTCGGCAACGTCGATGTCGAGATCGCCGCGCGCAAGGATTGGCGCACGATCCGCACGCCCATTCCCGGCCCGTTCTTTACCAATGTCCCGCTGGAGGACGAGGTCTATCAAATCGATTACTATGGCCCGATCTGGCGCGAGGCGATCGAGGCGGAACAAAGAACCCACTGGCCCGATAACAATCCAAACCTAAAGCACAATCCGTTCTCGGCGTCGTTCGGGGCGACTTGGAATGTGCAGGCAGGATATGCCGTCGCGCTGGCGCTGGCGCATACCGAACGCGGACCCAGCGTGCGGGAGCTTTTCGCCAACGGCGTGAACCTGGCGACCAACAGCTACGAGCTGGGGCTGACGCAATCGCCGGCCGACTTCCTTTGGGACGACTTTCCGATCAAGTTCGCGCCCAGTGCGCCGGACCTGATGGAGAAGACCAACTCGGTCAATCTGACCTTCCGCAAGGCTGGCGGCCCGCTGGAGTTCGAGGTCGGCCTGTTCTACCAGGATATCAGCGACTACATCTTCGCGCGCCTCATCCAGAGCAATACAGAGAATGGCGTGCGCGCCAATATGCTGGCCTACACCGTCGCCGACGTTATATTCAGCGGGATCGACGGACAGGTCAGCTATCAGTTCGGCCCGACATCGCGGCTGACCGTGTTCGGCGACTATGTCGATACGAATATTAGCAACAACGACGACAATCTGCCGCGCGTTTCGCCGGGTCGCCTGGGTGCGCGCTACGAACATACCGCCGGGCCGGTGTCCGGGGATCTCGAATATCATCGTACGTTCAAGCAGGACAAGGTCGCGTCGTATGAAACGGCGACGCCCGGCTACAACATGCTCAACGCGACCCTCAGCTATCGCTTCGATGTGGGGCAAGCCAAGACGGTCGAGTTCTATATTCGTGGCAGCAATCTGCTGAACGAATTGGCTTTCGTGCATACTTCGTTTGTCAAGGATCAGTCGCCTCTTCGAGGGCGCAATTTCGTGATCGGTATGCGCCACGCTTTCTGATGAACTCAGATCCGACCGGCACTCCGACCGCATCTTCCCCCAAACGACGGCGATCAAGACCGCCGGATGGGTAGGGCGGGCCTCGTCATCTCCAGCACGGCTATTCTCCCAAAATCTGTTCCCGATTGCGCTTTCCCGGAATGAGCGAACGGCGACGGAGAAGAGGGAAAGGTGGTTTGCGTGCCCGATAACGGGTTCTGCCGTATCAAGCCCACGCAACATTCAGGGCCGAGTTGATCGCTGTTACGGACCGAGCTACCGGTGATGGCAAGCCTTGAACGCTACGACTTTATCCGGGCTTGATGTTAACCGCAGACGCACCCTGGGCGACGAGGCGCGTCAGAAACGCATCGTTAGCGATCCCGTCACCGATCGCGGTGCGCCTGGGTAGATCCACAACGCGCTGTAGCTGCTCTGCGCGTAAGTCTGGTCGAGCAGGTTGTCGACTTCGATGCGGGCGGTGAGCCGCTCGTTGAGCGGGTAGGCGGCACCGGCCTTCGCTTTGACATAGCCGGCGAGCCGCAGGTTCCCGCCGTCAAGCGCCGCGGCGCGTGGCCCGACATAGGTGCCGCCGGCGGTGAGATCGAGATTGCGGCCGCTCACCGGAATAGCCGCGAAGAGTTGCAGCGTGCCGGCGTGGCGCGGCACGTTCAGCACGTCCGCGCTGGGGAAGGCCGGATCGCGCGCTTGTGCGTCGGTGTAGGCGTAGTTGCCGATCAGGCGGACACCGGGCGCCAGATCCACCTCGCCGTCCAGCTCGACCCCGCGCGAGTGGATCCGCCCGACCGGCGCCAGGAAGTTCGCGTCGATCGGGTCGGTCGCCAGGATGTTGCGCTTGGACACGCTAAACCAGCTTGCCGCCGCGCGAAAGGAGGAGAGGACTAATTTTCCGCCAATCTCGTAACCGCGTCCCGACTCAGGCGCAAAGGCATTGCCCTCTCGGCCAACACTGGAATTCGGGCGGAAGCCTTCGCCCCAATTCGCATGAAGGGCGAAGCGCGGATCGGGGCGATAGCGGATGCCGGCGCGGAACTCGACGGGATTGCGCTTCAATCGGCTGACTTGCGCCGTTCGCGCATTGTCGATGACCTGATCAAGATGCTCATAGCGTGCGCCGCCCACGAAGCTCAGGCTATCGGTCGCGTCCCACATATCCTGTGCGTAAAGCGCCACCGCCTTGCGCCGTTCGTTGGTGACGGTGAAGGGCGTCAGCAGCCCAGCTGTTCCGCCGTAGACCGGATCGAACACGTTGATCGGGTAAGGATTGGCCGCGTTGGGGCGGAACCGCTCCTGATAGGTGTCGAAGTCCAGATCGTAATAGGTGACGCCGACGCTCGGCCGATGGGTGCCGAACGCGCTAATGGTTCCGCGCACCTCGGCTCGACCGGACCAGTCCGTCAGGCTCCAATCACGCAGCCGGCGCTGGCGCGTGACGATCCCGTTCACGGGCGCAGAAGACGTCTCGCTGGAAAAACCGTGGATGCGCGCGTCGCGATAGGCCCCGCCGCCGACAAGCGACCAGCCTTGGCCCAGATCCTGTTCCAGCGTCACCTCATGCCGCCAGTTCGACGAAGCATTGCGGCGATCGCCCGGCTCGCCGAGAAACCGATCCCGGCTGACTGCCTCCGCATCGCCGTTCAGCGCCGGGATCCCGCGATCGAACGGCGTGCGATACTGGATGTACTCGCCCTGGTAGGTCAGGGTCGTGCCGGGTGCCGGACGCCAGCTGATCGATGGGGCGAACAGGCGGCGGCGCAGGTCGACATAGTCGCGATAGCCGTTGCTGTTCTCAATCGCGCCGACCAGCCGGATCGACAGGCTGGCGGCAAGCATCGACTCCGCGTCGCCTTCCAGACGGTAGGTGCCGAACGATCCCGCGCTGGCGACGAGACTGCCGCCGGTGCGGAACTGCGGCTTCTTGGTGACGACATTCACCACGCCAGCCGGATCGACCGATCCGAACACCGCGCCCACAGGGCCTTTGAGCACCTCGATCCGTTCGACGTTAGCAGGATCGCGCGGCGGTCCGAAGCCGCGATTGGCCAAGAACCCGTCGACGAAATACTCCGCCCCTGTGTCGGGCGTGCCCAGAAAGCCGCGCACGGCGTAATTGTCGCGCAGCCCGCCAAGGTTGTTCTGTTGTGAGATGCCGCTGACGAGTTCCAGCGCATCGGACAGGCGGCGCACACCATAATCGTCAAGGATTGATCGATCGAGTGCGATGCTCGCCTGCGACATGCGTTCGGTCACGACATCGGATCCGTTCACGCGGTCGATGCGGCGGCGGCCCAGCACGACGATCTCATCGACGTTGCTGTGCCCGTGCTCCCCCGCTTCGGTTCGTTCCTCCCCCTCTGTTTCCCGGGCGGCGGCCGGCGTTGGGGCAAGACCGGAAAAGACCATCGACAGCGACAAGAACCCAAGTGGCGCGAGGTAAGAGCGAGAGGGGTTCATGTCGTCTTGTTTCTCCAGGGCGCACCAGCAATCATCGGTATTGCGTAACGATACACCATTACATACGGGGGTATCGTTACGACGCAAGATCGAAAAGGTGAGCGCCTTGACCTTCATGACGGCCGTTCCGCAGCCTGCCATCGCCATCAATGGCGTACGCCACAGCTATGGTGATCGTACCGTCCTCAACGATCTGGACCTGACTGTCGGACGGGGTGAGATTTATGCGTTGCTAGGCGGGAACGGCGCGGGCAAATCGACCACGCTCAACGCGTTGCTGGGGTTCCTTGCGCCGTCGGCGGGAACGGTGCGGATCTGCGGCGTCGATCCTGTCGCCCAGCCGGCTACTGCACGGGCGCTACTCGCATATGTGCCGGAGAGCGTCGCGCTCTACGAGCATCTGACCGCGCGCGAGAACGTCGACTATTTCCTTGCACTGGCCGATGCCGAGCGTGGGCGGGACGCGGTGATCGACCCTGCGCTCGACGCGGTCGGTCTTCCGCGCCACGCCTGGGGCAAGCGCGTCGGCGGTTTTTCCAAGGGGATGCGGCAGAAGGTGGCGATCGCGCTGGCGCTCGCCCGTCATGTGCCGGTGCTGCTGCTCGACGAGCCGACTTCGGGGCTCGATCCGCAGGCGACGCTGGAGTTCAACCGCCTGCTTGCCACCGCGCGTCAACGCGACGTCGCGATCCTGATGGTGACGCATGACCTGTTGAGCGCCGTGGACATTGCCGATCGTATTGGCTTCCTCGCGAGCGGCCGGATTGAGGAGGAGCGCGTCGCCGCCACGGGCGAGATGCGCTTCGACCTAAACGCGCTTCACGCCCGCTACGCGCACCCGAAGGCGGCAGCATGAGCGCGACGTTGCGGATCGCGCGCGAGGAGTGGCGCGCATTGCTGCGCAACCGCGCCGGGGTGATCGCGACCGCGCTGTTGGTGGCGTTGGTACTGGTCGCCAGCATGGTCAGTCTCGAACGTAGGGCCCGGCTGGAGACGGATCGCGCGCGCTACCAGGCAGGTGCGGACGCCGCGTTCGGCCGTCAGCCCGATCGCCATCCGCACCGCATGGTCCATTACGGCCAGTTCGTGTTCCGCCCGATCGCGCCCCTCGCCTTCTTCGACGCGGGCGTCGACAGCTACACCGGCAACACCCTGTTCCTGGAGGGGCATCGCCAGAACAGCGCTAATTTCGCCGAGGCGCGCCAGTCGTCGCTGCTGCTGCGCTTCGGCCAGCTTACCCCGGCGTTCGTGTTGCAGACGCTTGCGCCGCTGCTGCTGATCTTCCTCGCCTTTACCAGCGTTGCGCGTGAATGCGAGCGTGGCACGCTGCGGCTGCTGCTCGCTCAGGGGGTCGGCGGGCGGGCATTGCTAGCGGGCAAGCTGCTTGGGCATGGCGCGGTGGCGCTAGCGGTGGGTGCGCCGGCGTTTACGGTTCTGATCGGCTTTGCGCTGACAGGTGCTGCCGGCTGGGGCGCGACCTTGCTGCTGGTGCTAGGCTATGCCAGCTGGTTGCTGCTTTGGGCACTGCTTGCGGTATCGGTCTCTGCCTTGGTGTCGCGATCGCGCGATGCGCTGGCGGTGCTGATCGGGCTGTGGATGGTGGGCGTGATCCTGCTGCCGCGTGTGTTGCCCGAGGCGGCGGCCGCGCGCACGACGCTGCCGACCCGGATCGAGACAGAGGTCGCGCTGCACCGCGATCTTGCCAGGATTGGCGACAGCCACGATCCCGACGATCCCTATTTTGCCGAGTTCAAGCGACGTACGCTTGCGCGCTACGGGGTTGCGCGGGTCGAGGACCTGCCGGTGCAATATGCCGGCTTGGTCGGCATGGAAGGCGAGCGGCTGACCACTGCGCTTTACGCCCGCGCCGCAACCGACACCGCCACGCGCGAAGGGGCGCAGAACCGCTTCGTCCACGCCTTCGCCGTGGCCACCCCGCTTGTCGCCATCCGCCAGCTGTCGATGGCGGTGACCGCGAGCGACCTTGCCGCGCATCTCGACTTCCTCGAGCAGGCGGAAGGCTTCCGCTACCGTTTCGTCCAGATGCTCAACCGGATGCAGGCCGAGTTGATCCCGCACATCGGCGGAGAGGATCCGCGCGTGTCGGCGGAGAACTGGAAGCGGGTGCCGCGCTTCGCCTACCGGCCGTATGATCCGCTCACCGCCGAGCGAGGCACGATCGGCTGGAGCCTGTCGGTGCTGCTTGGCTGGCTGGTGGCGCTAGGGGGACTGGCCACCTTTGCCGCACGCCGCATCGGAAGGATCGCACGATGAGCCGCCTCCATGCTGAACTCCGTCTGGTCCTGCGTTCGCGGCTGGGCGTCGTCTCGCTCGCGTTGCTGATGCTGCTCGCCTCGGTTGCCGTGTGGTCCGGCATCGCCCAAGTCGCGCGGCAGGAGGCGACGATCGCCCGCGTTGCCGCCGAGCAGCAGCGCGATCTCGCCGCGGTCGCCGCCGCGCACGCCAAGCCCGACGGCGATCCGGGCTATGCCGCTTATTACAGCTTCCTACTGACCCAGGATGCGCCGCCGCCGCTAGCCTTTGCCGCGATCGGCCAGCGCGATATCCAGCCGTTCGTGCTGCGCGTCCGCGCGCTGGGGCTGCAGCAGCAATTGTACGATGCCGAGGCAGTCAATGCCGAGCTGGCGCTGCCCGGCGTGTTCGACTGGGCGTTTGCGCTGGTCTATCTCGCGCCGCTGATCGTGATCGCGCTGACCCACGACCTCGTCACCGGCGAACGTGAGGGCGGACGGTTGCGGCTGCTGCTGTCCCTGCCCGGCCACGGGCTGTGGTGGCGGCGCGTGGGCCTGCGTTATGCGCTGGTGTGGGCTGCGGTCGCGCTGCCGTTCGCAGGTGGTGCGCTGCTCACCGCGGCGCCAGTCGGTAGTGCCGCGGCGATGCTGCTGGTGGCCACGCTCTACCTTGCCTTCTGGTTCGGCGTCTCGCTGCTGGTCGGCAGTCTGGTACGTGCCTCCTCGACGGGGGCGGCGTCGCTGATCGGCTGCTGGATCCTGCTGACTTTGGTGCTGCCGACCCTCGCCAATGCCGCGATTGCGCGGGCGATCTCGATCGGCAAGGGTGTTGATCTCACGCTGGCGCAGCGCGAAATCGTCAATCGCGGGTGGGATATCCCCAAGGCCGAAACATTTGAACGCTTCTTTGTCCACCAGCCCGAATATCGCGGCCGCGAGGGGTTTCAGGGGCGCTTTCACTGGAAATGGCTGTTCGCGATGCACCAGGTCGGCGACGAGGCGGTCGCGGCCGACGCCGCCGCCTATCGCGCCAGCCTGACCGCGTGCGAGACGTGGAGCGCGCGCGCCGGCTATCTGCTGCCGGGCGTCTCGGCGCAGGGCGTCCTGCACCGGATCGCCGACACCGACCAGTTCGGCCAATTCGCCTATCAGGACAGCATCGCCGCCTTCCACGGCCGGCTGCGGCACTTCTTCTACCCCTATCTCTTCGCCGACCGGCCGTTCACCGCCGCCGATTTCGATCGGATGCCGAGTTATGCACCGCGGGCACCGTCGGGGTCGATCTCGCTACCGCCGCTGCTGGCGCTGCTCGCTGCGGCCGGACTGCTGCTTGCCCTGGGTGGCCGCCGGATCGCGCGCCTCAGCGGCAGCGGCGGCGCGTGAAACGACCCTCATGAGTAATCGTATCGCCGCCGGCCTGCTGGCCGTTCTCGCCGCACTCCCCGCCCAGGCACAAGAACGCGCCCCGCTGCCGCCGACGCTCGCCTGGTCGGGTGCCAGCGAGACGTGGATCGTCAGGCCGGATGACCCCTGGATCACCCCGGCCGAACGCAGCGGTTTCGCCGAGACGCCGAGCTATGCCGAGACCCGCGCCTGGCTCGACCGGCTGGTCGCCGCGTCGCCGCTGCTGACGCTGGAAAGCTTCGGCACTACGCCGGAGGGGCGCGAAGTTTATTACGTCCGTGCCAGCAAGCGCGGTATGGCCAGGCCGGTGGTGCTGATCCAGGCCGGCATCCATTCGGGCGAGATCGACGGCAAGGACGCGGGGTTGATGCTGCTGCGCGACATCGCGTTGCGCGGCAAGGCGGATCTGCTGGACAAGGTCGATCTGGTGTTCGTGCCGATCTACAATGCCGACGGCCACGAGCGCATCAGCCCCTACAACCGCCCGAACCAGCGGGGCCCGAACAATCCCGGCAGCCGATCGACCGCCCAGAACATCAACCTCAACCGCGACTATGCCAAGGCCGACGCGCCAGAGACCCGGGCGATGCTGCGGCTGCTGAACCGGCTTGATCCGGTGCTCTACATCGACATGCACGTTTCGGACGGGTTCGATCACGGCTATGACGTGACCTATACCTTCGCCGGCTGGGGGCGGCACGTTCAGTCGCGGGCGATCACCCGCTGGCTCAACAATTCCTTCACGCCTGGCGTCAACGCCTTCGTCAAGCGCATGGGGCACAACCCGCACTTCTATCCCAGCGCGATCGACGAGCGCGACCTGAGCAAGGGGCTGCGCGTCTCCGCCGAAGGGCCGCGCTATTCGACCGGTTATGGCGACTTCGCGCATGTGCCTACGGTACTGGTCGAGATGCACTGCCTCAAGCCCTATCGCCAGCGCGTGCTGGGTGCGTATGCGATGATGGAGGGCGCGCTGCGCCACGCCGCGCGCGACGGGACGGCGCTGCGGGCAGCGATCGACGCCGATCGCGCCGCCCGGCCGACGACGCTGGCGGTGCGGTGGGAGCACGACGAGACGCCACAGGCATGGGTTTCGTTTACGGGCATGACGCTCGAACGTTACCGCTCGTCTGCCTCGGGCGAGGAGGAGGTACGCTACCTCGGGCGGACCCAGCAGCTCCGGCTACCGATCATCGGCCAGAGACCCGTCGCTAGCGTCACCCTGCCTGAAGCCTGGTGGGTTCCCGCCGCCGCTACCGACGTGATCGCACGGCTCGATCTGCATGGCATCCGCTACGAGCGGACAGAGACGCCGCGCACGCTGGACCTCGACATGGTGCGGCTGGCCGATCCGAAGCTCGGCCCGGCGAGCGAGCAGAGGGTGATGGTCGCCGGCCGCTTCACCCACGAGCGCCGGCGCGATACGCTGCCCGCCGGATCGGTGCGCGTCCCCTACGATCAACCCAAGGGGCTGCTGGCAGCCGCGCTGCTGGAGGCGGAAGCACCGGATTCATTCCTCGCCTGGGGGTTCTTCCCTGGTATGCTCCAAAAGGACGGCGGGATAGAGCGCTTCGCCAGCGCGCCGATGGCCGAGGCGATGCTCGCGCACAACCCGGCGCTGCGGGCCGCGTTCGAGGCGAAGCTCGCGGCCGATCAGGGCTTCGCTGCGGACGGTGCCGCTCGGCTCGCGTGGTTCGTGGACCGCTCGCTCTATCGCGACGACCGCCATCTCCTCTATCCAATTGGGCGTGAGCTGTCTCAGCCAGGCCGTGACGCCCATGCGCCTGCGGGGTGAAGAGGTGATCCAGCGGTATCCCGCCGAGAAGTTGCCATCCCAAAGCCGGTCAGGTTTGCTAGATCTGCATGGAGCTTTTCCGAGGTGGTGCGAAGCGCAGAAGCAAGTAGCCGAGTACGGCCGACAGGATGGAGCCCCCAAGGATGCCGATCTTCAACTCGGATTCCAGCTCGGGGTCTGAGAAGGCGAGCCCGCCGATGAAGAGGCTCATGGTGAAGCCGACGCCGCAGAGGACCGCAACAGCGTAGACCTGAAGCCAGCTCGCCGCCTGGGGGCGCCTGGCGAGGTTCAGCGCGACGGCCATTCGGACACTCGCGAATATCGCAATCTGCTTGCCGAAGAAGAGCCCTGCCGCGATCGCGACAGGAAGGGGCGCAAGCAACTCGTCCCAGCCGACCCCGTCCAGCACGACCCCCGCATTCGCGAACCCGAACACCGGCACGATGCCGTACGCCACCCAGGGCTGGAGGCCATGCTCGATTCGGTGCAGCGGCGAGTGAGCGTGATCCGGGGCGCCAGGACTGGGGGTTAGCGGGATCGTCAGGGCGGCCAGCACGCCGGCGATGGTCGCGTGCACACCCGACAGGAACACGGCCGACCATAGGCCGAGCGCCAGGATCAGAAACGGCCAAAGCCGCTTCTCGCCGGCTTTGTTCATTCCGAGCATGAGAAGGAGGATCAGGGCAGCGGCAAGAAGCGCCACGAGATTGATGCTCTTGGTGTAGGCCAGTGCGATGATCGTGACGGCACCCATGTCGTCGACGATCGCCACTGTCGTCAGAAACAGCTTCAGCGATGCAGGAGCGCGGCTTCCGAGCAGGGCGAGAACGCCGATGGCGAACGCGATGTCCGTCGCCGACGGGATCGCCCAGCCGCGTGCCAGCGGGGACGAGGGGCCGACAATGCCGATATAGATGATGGCCGGCAGGAGCATGCCGACCGCCGCGGCGATGATCGGTAGCCGTCGGTCCGCCCAGGTCGACAGATTGCCGTCCACGAACTCGCGTTTGATTTCCAGGCCCACCAGGAAGAAGAAGACGGCCATGAAGACGTCGTTGACCCAGTGCAGGATCGAGATTGGGCCCACATACGCATGCCGCGCCTCGAAGTAGACCGGGGCCAGCGGACTGTTCGCCACCGCCATCGCCAGCGCGGCCGCGCTCATCAGCAGGATGCCGCCCGATGCTTCGCTGCTGAGAAAACCACGGAGGACCGAGACAGGACCGCGCCGGGGCAGTTTGTTGAGGTTCATGGGCTGAAAACTGGCCCCGCAAGGCTAAGGTCCGAGGTGAGCTGGATTTTCGTTCGGGAAGTCTCGGGCTCTGTACCGCCACGGCCTGAGCGGGCCTGGCGACGCGGCGAGGATCGGTCGGAGAGGCACGCCGAAACCCCGCTCAAGCTCACTGCCTGCCGCCCTGTGGAACCACCTCGATGACGATGTCACCGGCCTGCAACACGGCCTCTCCCGGCGGCGCGGCCGTGACACTCGCAGGCGAGGTGTCGTTCAGCAAGAAAGATCCTGGGTTACGTCCATCGTGGGCGAGCGACACATCGACGACCTCAGCCGCAACGGCAGCTGGCCACGTGTTTAATCCGCTTCGCTTGCTTCCTGCCCAGAAGGGAGAAACGGCTTGGCCAAACCGTGGTAGAGACGCTCTCGGGACACGAGTGCGCTGCCACCATCGGCAACGAGGGCGGTATCAAATAGCGGGACGATCATGCCACGGCTTGCGGTGCCTCGCTGATGATGATGTGCGGTTGCCGCTCTCGCTGCGGAATGTGGAGGACCTGCTGTTCGAGCGCGGGATCGACATCTGCCATGAGACAGCCAGGCTGTGGTGGAACAGGTTCGGCCCGTTGTTCGCCGCCGACATCCGCCACCCGCGGGTGAGCCGGATGCGCGGGTTCCGCCACTGGCGGTGGCACCTCGACGAGATCTACGTGAAGATCGGCGGCGAGGTGCGCTACCTCTGGCGTGCGGTCGATCATGAAGGTGAGGTGCTGGAGAGCTACGTCACCACCACCCGCGACAAGGCGGCCGCGCTCAGGTTCATGGCGCTCAAGCGCCATGGCTCACCCGAGAGGATCGTGGCCTGACGCGCTGCTCACCAAGGCACAGATGTGTCTGTCAGAGACGAGTTAGGCCTAGACTGACAGCACCTCTTTCAGAGCGTCGGCGTAGCGCGGCCCCCAACGCTCCGAAGCCGATTACCATCATGCTCCAGCTAACCGGCTCCGGAACAGCGGGCGTCTCGGGACCTTCGGTGGGCGGATTGGGGTCGACATTGCCGGATGATAAGCTGAATTTGGCCCAGACCTGACCGATGTTCGTGCCAAGGTCATAATCAGTAGGAACGAGGCCGTTCAGAATGACGTCATTGTTTTCCGTAACATAGTTGACGGCCCGGATAGTGAATACGGGGCTTGTGCTCACGCCATAAGGGATGTGAGCAACACAGGAATAGCGAAAAGAGCATCCAGCCGCTAGCGTGACGTCATCGTCGAACGCTCCAAGGGTTGTGTTCAGGAAGACTTGATCCAGCAGGGCGCGAGCTGCCAGCTTCGCCGTGTCGTCGTTCGTGAACGTGAAGCTTGGATTGTTGCAAGTACCAAAGACAGTGCCGCACGTGCCATCCAAGAATTGCACGTCATAATTGCGACCGGCGATAGTGACTCCCGTTGCACCCAGCAGTTCGCCTCCGCTGCTCACGATCTGCACAGCCGCCTCAGTTGGTGCTGCCGCCGCAAGCGCCGCACCGACCAAAGTCATCATCTTCCGGTTCAGCATTCGTGCCCCCTCTGATTGGGTGAGGACAAGCCTTTCGGCTCCTCGCAATGAAGATGAGGCATCAAAGCCGACGTGGCTTACTGGTCTTTCGATGTAGCTATAAAGAGCCTCGCTTTTTTTGCCGATCCAATCAGCGCTGCCAAAGGCGCGGCTGATTGAGCACGAAGTGGCGGCGGCTGATTTATTACCGAGCAGGGTAAGCTGGGATCCAGGGGGCGTTTCTGAATGACCGCTCTCGAGTCGAACCCCGCTGGCATCGGTGGGGCGACACGGCGGGGTGCTCCAGCCGGCTTTCGAATCGAGAGGGAAATCTTAAACAGCTCAAAGCAGGCGCGCCCCGCGGTCCTGCTTCGATACCGGCTGGGCGAGGTTGACCTTGATGTAGCGTGCTTCCGGATCCGCGTTGGCCGTCAGCGTCGGAAACGCTTCATCCAGCTTACCAGGGCTTGATCCGGATGTGCGTCGATGATGGAAGCAAATACCTCGGGCCGCTCGTCCTGGCCCAACTTGAAGATGGCGGAGAATTCCCGCACCTGCGCCCGGAACGCGATGATCGCGCTGGCAAGCTGTTCATAACGCCCTCCGAGATCCTGGATCGACCAACGGTCGCCCTCCATCGCTTTGACGAGGGTAGCCAGCGCATGATCGTTTTCTTCCGGGTGGAACACGATCTCGACCCGGATGCTAAGGCGGGCATAGTTCCACGTCGGCCCCCAGTCGCGTACGCCTGCGTGGGTGGGCGAAATGTAGGCATGAGGACCGGTGAAGTGGATGTAGGCTTCGCCACCGGCGGCCAGCTTTGCATGGAGCGGATTGCGGCGCGCCATGTGACCGAGCAGGCTGACCAGGCGGCCCTGGGCGTCATATTCACCAAGCAGCGGTAGCAGGCTCGCTGGTGCGCCGCCCGGCGTCGTCACCCAAGCGAGCGGATAGTCAGCGACGAGGTCACGTACATCCTCCGCCTCGTATCGCTCGAACAGGCTCCCCACGGTACGTCCTCCCCTTGCGGCGCGCCTGCCGCCGGCGCGCCTTCACTTCCATGGCCGATCGACGGCCGCTAGCGCCCAGGTTCAGCTTCTCCTCGATCCGGCCGGCCCGGTCGCCCCTGGCGGCGGGTCAACGGTGGCGGATGTGGGTAAGATGGACCTTCAGATGCTGCTGAGCTTGATGCTGGTTTCGCTGTTTAGGTCGTGAACCCATAAACGGCGGTGAGGACCAGCGCCGTCGGCACCGCGATCATCAATGCGATAGATGACCAAG
>CAKTCN010000035.1 GCA_934539295.1 uncultured Allosphingosinicella sp. | reverse complement strand
GGCTCGCGCGCGCGCTTGCCATGGCGCGCACGGCGGTAGAAGCCGGCAGCGTCAAGGCTGCGCCGCGCGAGCAGGGCAGCTATCTCGAGGAATTCTGGGCATCGGAGCCGACCGGGCTGGTGCGCATCGCCGTGCAGGACATCGACAAGATCACGGCCGAGCGCGATTATATGCGCCTGCATGTGGGAACGCGCAGCTGGCTCATCCATCACAGCATGGGCAAGCTGGAAGAGGAACTGGACCCGGCGCGGTTCGTGCGGCTGCACAGGTCCGGGATCGTGCGGCGCGACTTCGTGGCGGGCCTGCGACGCGACGACGGCGGCAGCTGGTTCGCGCGGCTGGCCGACGGATCGGAGCAGAAGATCGGCCGGTTGTACCAGCATAATGCGAGAAGCCTCGCCGGTCGCTGAAGCCTGGCAGAGGTGCGACGCGGCAGCCTGTTAGGCTAAATCGAGGGGACTCGATGGGCTACCGCGCCGCATACTCTGGATAAGAAAGGCAGCCGGTCGGTGCGCGCCTGCCTCGACCGACCTACGCATTGCTTCGGCAAAGCATCGTCCGTTGCGACAAACGTCGCGCCTATGTCGACGAACGACGATCGGGCGCGGTCACGCGGCGGACGAAGGCGGCGATATCGGCGAGCACCGGCGCCTTGCCGCGGAACGGCCGCGCGACTGCGGACATGATGCCGACATGGCCGAGATCGGGATAGACGCGCGTTTCGACCTCTGCCCCTGCCTCCCGCAGACGCATAGCGAGCGACACGCTGTTCGATGCGAAGACGAGATGGTCCTTGCCGCCTGCCAGCAACAGCGCGGGCGGGTCATCGGCGCTGGCGAAAGTCACCGGTTGCGTGGAAGGCAGGTCGGCGACCTTGCCGAACGTGTCGGTGGTCACCTGCGTATCGAGCGGCAGGAAGGAATAAGGTCCGGCAAGACCTGCAAAGCCGCGGATCGCCTTCCGGTCCTCGCCCAGCCATTGCGGATCGAGGCTCAGCATGGCGGCATTGTAGGCGCCGGCCGAATGCCCGACTAGGACGATGCGAGCCGGATCACCACCGAAGCGCCCGACATTGGCGCGCACCCAGCGCACGGCCGCCGCGCAATCGTTCAGGAAGTCGGGATAGGCCGCGTCGGGGAGGATCCGATAATCGGGAACGACCGTGACGAAGCCCTGCGCCGCCAGCGCGCGCCCGGCAAAGCCGTAATCGTCCTTGCTGCCCGAGTTCCACGAGCCGCCATAGAGGAACACGACCACCGGCAGCGCCTCCCCGGCATGCGACGGCACATAGACGTCGAGCATGCCTCGCTTTCCCGGCGCGAAGCGCTGATCGCGTGCCGCCAGATCGGCGCCGCGGTCCTTGGACACCAGCGCGTCGAATGCGCCGAGCGGAGAACAGGATGCGAGCAACGGCAGCAACGGCGCCACCATCGCGAAACGCAGCCGCCGGCGCATCGTTGGTGAGGAGAAGGAGAAGATCATGCGCGACAATAGCGGCTCAGGCGAAAGCCATAACAACAATCACGATCCGCACCTCAAGGATCTGGAGCGCGACACCGGCACGTCGGGCGAAGCGATCCAGGGTGAGCAGAAGAAGGCCGGCAGCAAAGAGAGCACCGGCAAGACCGGCACGACGACGAGCCAATAGCCGACGCCTACCGCGATCCTCCCCTGCGCGGGGAGGATCCTATGTATCCGCGTCCCGATCAGGGCCCCATGATGTTGGCATGAGTGCGGATCACCTTGCGTCCGCCGACGCGTGCGGTGAGGCCAAGGCCCTGCGCCACCCGCTCATCCCAGCCATAGGAATCCGGCCGGAACACGACACGGCCATTGTCCACGAATGCGGTGTGGTAAAGCAGGCGCACCGGAATCTTGTTGGGAAGATCGACGAAGGTCTCCTTCTTGGAAGCCATCGCCTCGTCGAACTCGGCGCGCTTGCCCTCGTCCTGCGCCAGCATCTGCGCGAATTGGACGGCATTGTGGACGCGCACGCAGCCATGGCTGGCATGGCGCTCGTCGCTTTCGAACAAGGCTTTGGCCGGCGTGTCGTGGAGGTAGATGGCTTCGTCATTCTCCATGTCGAACTTGACAAGGCCAAGGGCCGAGTCCGGTCCGGGTTCCTGCACCCAGCGGCCTTCCTTTCGGGTGAAACCGTCGGCGGCGAGGCTGGCTGCGCTGCGGCTGGACAGTTCATCCTTCTCGATGGAATCCGGCACGTTCCAGGGCGGATTGGCGACGAGGCGGAAAATCGGCGACCCGAGTTCGGGCGTCTCCCAGTCAGGCTGTCCCACCACCACGCGGCGGCGATCCTTGACATTGCCGTCGCGATAATAAGCCAGCATTGCAGCCGCCGTGTTGACGTCGATGCGGGTTTCGGGCGGCGTGCGCTGGAGCCAGCGGCGCCGCTCGAGGTTGATGGCGAGCGTGCGGGCGCGGTCGGCCGCACCGGCATTGAGCGCCTCCAGGGTGGACGATCCGATCACCCCGTCGGGCTTGAGGCCGTAATCGCCCTGAAGCCGCTTCACCGCGTCGGCGAGCGCGGGCGTGTAGCGCGGGCCGGTTCCAGCCGCCTGCGCCGCCTCCCCTTCCAGATAGCCGTTCGCCTGGAGCGCTGCCGCGATCTGGGTTACGCGCGGATCATCGTCGCCAGGCTCGATCGCGTCACCCGCGGGCACGTTCGCCTTCTGCCCCTTGGCCGCCTGGCTGTAGCGGACGAAAGCGTCGGAGAGTGCCTTATACTCCTCGTCCCTGGGGGCGAGTTCGGCAAGCCACGTGCCGACGTCGCCGCCATCCACTGCCTTGTTGAGACCCGTCGCGACGTCCAGCCGATTGGCAGGGATCGTGTAGAGTTCCGACACCTTGGCAGGATCCACCGCGCCGTTGGCAAGCGCGTCTGCATAGCTGATCGCGCCGAGCGACAGGGTCGCCTCGCGTGCCACCGGGTCGTCCGCCGCATCGGTCTGCTTGAGGAAGTTGACGGCTTCCAGGCCGTGCCGCGGCGCTTCGCGCAATGCCTCGGTAAGCTCGCGCGCCTGATCCTCGTTCCACGCCGCCTTCCAGCCGCGCGCCTCGTAGAAGCGACGCACGCGCGGGTCGGTAACGGCCGCCTGCAGCGCCTCGGCCGAAACCTGCTTGGGTTCGACCTGACTGGCGGCGCTGTCGCCGGCTTGGCTGGGGCTGCGATCGCAGGCTGAGGTGGCAAGGAGAAGGGCGACGAGGAAAGCGGAACGGCTACGCATACGTGGAGGGAACCTCGGGCATGTTGGACCGCATCAACGTGCGCAGGCCCGCAAGGCTCCCGCACCGAACGTCGGCAGCCACGCCTCATGTGGTAAATTCGGCCGTCATCCCCCTGAAAAGGCCGAATTCTCACTTTAGTGATAGTGGTTTTTGCTTGCGAAACCCGGCCGCTTTCGGACAAGAGCGCCCTGTGGGGAATACGGTATTGAAAATGCCGACCAGCGCGGCGCGCCGGGCCAGGGCCATAATGCTGCGTGCCTTGCGCGCGCTGCTGAGCCTTGTCGCGCTTCTCGCCGCGCCGGCCGCCTGGGCGAGCTGCGGCAGCCAATCCTATACTTATTTCGCGCAGCCGGATGCCGGTGGCACCATGCGCTTCTACCAGACCTCCAACAACGCGCAGATGGACCAGAATTGGGTCAACAACCTGCAGAATAACGGCCTCGGCGCGGGCAATTCGCTCCGCGTCAAGGCGGGTACGCTTACCAACACCTTCGGCGGCCTGCAGGATAGCAACACGATCTGCGTGGACAGTGGCGCCACCTTCCGCCCGCAGAACGGGTTGAACCAGGCGAAGGGCACGTTCATCAACTATGGCAATCTGATCATTCCGCAGGGCAGCTATGCCGCGGATTTCGTGATCGACAATTTCGCCTATTTCGAATCAAGCTCGAACTTCAACACCAACGCCGCGATGACCTTCCGCAACCGCCCCGGTGCGGATGCGATCTTCAAGGCCGCGTTTCAGGTCGGCAACGGATCCACGATCCTCAACGACGGCCGGATGATCGCCAACCAGAATTTCCAGACGGACGCCGGCGCGACGCTGACCAACAATTTCGAGATCATCACCCGCACCCAGTTCAATACGGCCGGCACGACCCACAATTACGGCCGCGTCCATGCCGAGGATTTCATCAACATCAACGGCGGTTCGTACACGCATAATTATTGCTCGCTGATCTCCGACAAGGGATTCAACAATAACGGCTCCACTGTCGACAATCATGGCATGGTGTTCATCAACCGGCCGGGCACGTCGACAAGCTATCACTGGCACAATAACGGTACGTTCCGGATGGGCGTCAACGCGCTCGTCTATGGCTGGACGTTCTCCAACAACGCCAACATCACCAATCTCAATAATCAGGGTGGCGGCAAGTTCTACTTCCAGGATCCCGACGGTATTCTGGATGCCCAGCAGACCGTGAACCAAGGGCCGTTCACCGGCCTGAGTTCGACCAATCGCATCGTCTTCTACGACACGACGCGTAGCGGATCGAACATCTTCGATGCGCAGAATACCAACCCGACCAACACGGTGCGCACGCAGTTCACGCCGCCGCCGATGGACTGGGCGGCGCCGACCTGCTCACCGCTGATCCGGCAGGTGATGTACGATCCCGATCCGCCGTCGGTCACTTACGATTATGGCGACGCGCCGGGGAGCTACGGCAATCCTTATCACGAGATCACGGCCGCGACCTCCGGCATCTATCTCGGCAACGTCAAGCCGGACTGGGATGGCAGCCCCGCGCCTGCGTCTCCCGCATTCGGCGGCTTCGGCACGGCCAATGCCGACGGCGACGACCTGTCGATCAACGACGACGAGGACGGCATCACCGCGATGCCGACGATCGCGCGCGGCGCCCTCACGACGCTCAACATCAAGGTGAACGGATCCGGCTATCTGAATGCCTGGATCGACTATGACGGAAACGGCACGTTCGGCAACGACACGAACGAGCAAATCGCGCTCAATGTCCGCGACGATGGCGGCGGGGGCGCCGGCGACAATGATGCGTCAGGAAACGGCAACATCCAGCTGAAGTTCACGCCGCCCGCCGGCGCCAATATCAAGACCTACATACGCCTGCGATGGTCCGCCCAGCAGAACCTCAACCCGACGCAATCGTCCACCAGCGGCGAGGTCGAGGATTACGCATTCACCTTCGGCCTGGCTCCCGAGCCCGAGCTCCCGCCCGGCGGCGGCCCAGGCGCCAATGGCGGTACTACGCCCAGCAGCTGCGCCTCGCCGCAAACAGTGACGATCTACCCGAGCAATGCGCAGGCTGTCGCCTCGCCCAGCGGCGCCGCGTCCACCAACGTCACCAACGCGGCCAACGCGCTCGGCGCCATCAGCATGAAGGGTGGCTATGCCAGCACGACCAACTCGGCGCAGCTTGCCAGCACGTCGAGCGTGCTCGTGCTCGACCTCACCGGGCAGGGCAGCAACCTGGTGCCGGCTTATGCCGACATCACCCTGTCGATCGCGCGCGGTGACAGCAACAGCCGCTTGCTGGTGCAGGTGTGGACCGGCATTGCCTGGGCTGATGTCGGCAGCTGGGGCGCCGGCACCAACAATAACGATTTCTCCAATGGCGTGCTCAACCGCGTCATGTTCGAGCGGAGCAGCGCCGTCCGCTACGTCCGCTTCGTGGTCCAGGCCGGCAGCTTCTGGATCGACGGCGTAGCTACGGCCGACATTTGCGGCCCGATGGGCTCGGCGACGCTGACGGTCGTGAAAAGCTCCCAGGCCGCGACCACCGGCGGCTTCATGATCCCGTCCAACGACGTCATCTACAGCATCCTCGTGTCGAACACGGGCACGCAGGCTGCGGACGCGAACAGCATCGTCCTGATCGATACGCTGCCGACGCACCTCACCTTCCGCAACAGCGCCTTCGGAGCGGCGGGCACCAATGCGGTGGTCTTCTCGCAGACCGGCACCGGCATGAGCTTCACCTACGGCACGGACGTGCGCTATTCGAGCGCGGCGGCCGCGCCATCTTCGTTCGCGAACTGCGACTACACGCCGCCCAATCCGGTGCCGGTCTACGACGCCAACATCAAACATGTCTGTATCAAGCCAAGCGGGACGCTGGCGCCCTCGTCGCAATTCACCGTCCAGTTCAAGACGCAGATCAAGTAACTGCCCGGCGCGCATCGCCGAGGCCCGGTTCGCCCGGCAGCCCCCTTCTCTCGAGGAACGAAGTTGAATCACGAGGACAAGCGACAGACCCGGCGGGCCCGCGTGCTGCTCGGCGCACGCCTGCACAGCCGCGGCGGGGCGGCAGATGCCTGGATCCGCGACCTGTCGAGCAGCGGCGCGCTGGTCGCCTGCAAGCAGCCGCTGGCGCAGGGCACGCCGGTGGTGCTGGCGCGCGGCGACACGGTGGTGGCCGGGCACGTCGCATGGGAAGCCAAGGGCCGCATGGGCATCACCTTCGCCTGGACGATCGAAGAAGCCAGCATCCTGGTCCAGACGCCCGCGGCGCCGGCAAAGCCGGACGAGCAACCCTATCGCCGCCCGGGCTTTCGCGAGGCGAGCAGGCTCAGCGATGAGGATCGCGTGCTGATCGAGACATGGGGCGGTGCCTGACCGATCAGGCTCTTCATGGTTCAGACGCCGACGAACGTCGCGGCGGAAGAAATGGTGCTGCCGGTGAGGATTGAACTCACGACCTCAGCCTTACCAAGGATGCGCTCTACCACTGAGCTACGGCAGCATCATGATTCCCCCTCGACGGGGGCGCTTCGGTCGGGCGCCTATGGCCGCTGGGCGGGCGGGCTGTCAAGGCGCCTTGCGAGGGAAAGCGGCGCTAATTAGTTGAGGCGCATGACCAAGGCGGACGAAGAACGGCAGAAAAGGTTGGCGGCTTCGCTGAGGCAGAACCTGCACCGCCGAAAGGCACAGGCGCGGGGCGATGCGGAGGAGGCCAAACAGAAGCCAATGACGAACCACGAGGACGATCAAGCCCGCTAGATCCTTCCTTATCAGGGGGAGGTGGCGCCGAAGGCGACGGAGGGGGAGGATGCGCCGGTGTGTTCGTCAGGGGAACAGCATCTCCGGCCCTCCTCAACGAACTTGTGGGATCACCCTCCGACCTCGCTGCGCCCTCCCCCTCCGTGAGGCTGCGCCTGCCCCTGCGGGGGAGGATTAGGCGGACGTCGCGGAGAAGGGTGCCGTGGTTTAGAGCGGCGCGCATTGTGCCTTGAGCCACTCCAGCACCTCGCCTTCGAGCTGCGGCCCTACGATCGCCAGCACCTGAGCGTGGTAATCGTCCATCCACTGCCGCTCCTCGCCCGAGAGCAAGGCGACCTCGATCAGGCTGCGGTCGATCGGCGCAAAGGTCAGCGTCTCGAAGCCGAGCATTTCGGCCTCCGCTCCCGCAATCTCGCGCGCTTCGACCAGGATGAGGTTCTCGATGCGAATGCCATATTCGCCCGCCTTGTAGTAACCGGGCTCGTTGGACAGGAACATGCCGGCCGCCAGCGGCTCGCCGCCGCCCGCCTGGCTGCTGCCCACCGGCGAAATGCGCTGCGGTCCCTCATGCACCGAAAGGTAGCTGCCGACGCCGTGGCCAGTGCCATGGGCATAGTCGAGACCGGCCTCCCACAGGGGTCGGCGCGCGAAGCTGTCGAGCTGGCTGCCGCGCGTGCCAGCCGGGAAAACGGCGCGGGCGATGGCGATATGCCCCTTGAGCACGCGGGTGAAGCGATCGCGCATTTCAGGCGTCGGCGTGCCGACGATCACCGTCCGGGTGATGTCGGTGGTGCCGTCCGGATATTGCCCGCCGGAATCGACCAGGTAGATGACGTCGTTGCCGATCGGCAGGCTGCTCTCCTCCGTCACCCGATAATGGGGGATGGCGGCATTGGGCCCGACGCCGGAGATGGTGTCGAAGCTGGTGTCGCGCAGGTCGCCGCATTGGGCGCGGCATTCGCGTAGCTTCTCGGCCGCCGACAATTCGGTCAGGCCGCCCTTCGGCGCCTCCAGTGCGAACCAGTGGAGGAAGCGCGCCATCGCGGCGCCGTCGCGCGCCTGGGCGGCGCGGTGGCCGTCGATCTCGGCCGCATTCTTGATCGCGCGCGGCAGGACCGAGGGGTCGCGCTTCTCGACCAGCTTCGCGCCCGCACCGTCCAGCGCCTCGAAGATCGCGGCCACCGCGCGCTCGGGATCGGCGACCACCGTCTTGCCGCCCAGGGACCGCAAATAGGGTTCGAAGTCGCGGCGTTCGTGCACGCGCACGCCGTTGCCGAGATGCTGGCGCACGTCGTCGCCGATCTTCTCGCCCTCAACGAACAGGTCGGCGGTGCCGTCGGCATGGACGAGCGCGAAGGACAGAGCGACCGGCGTATGATCGACATCGGCCCCGCGCACGTTGAACGTCCAGGCGATCGAATCGAGCGCCGACAGCACCGCCGCGTCGGCACCCTGCGCCCCCAGCCAGTCGGCCATTTCCTGCCGCTTGGTCGCCGACGACTTGCCCGCATAGCTGTCGGGATGGACGATCAGCCGCGCCTTCGACGGCAACGGCTGTTCGGCCCAGATCGTGTCGATCGGATTGCGGCCGACCGCGACCAGTTCGGCACCACGCGCCGCAATCGCGGCGCGGGCCGCCTCCACCCACTCGCGCGTGTGCAGCCAGGGATCGTAGCCGATCCGGCCGCCCTGCGGCGCGTGGGTTTCCAGCCACTGCGCGCTGCTGGTCTGCGGCACCGCCTGGTAGCTCCAGTGCCGCCCGTCCACCTGTTCGCGCACCTGGAGCGTGTAGCGGCCGTCGGTGAAGATCGCCGCTTCCTGCGGCAACACCACCGCCGACCCGGCCGATCCCTGGAAGCCCGTCAGCCAGGCGAGGCGCTGCGCATAGCTGCCGACATATTCGCTCATATGCTCGTCGGTCAGCGGCACGACGAAGCCATCGAGCCGATCGGCCTTCAGCTGTTCGCGCAGGGCGGCAAGGCGCGCTTCATAGGTGGACATGGGTGGTTTCCTTGTTAGCAATGGCGGCAGCATTAAGCCGGGCGGCGCGCCTTTGCCACCGGTTGAACGAGCGGGGAAAACAGCCACATGCGCAAGCTATTCACCATCCTTCTCCTCGCCAGTGCCGCACCGGCGCTGGCGCAAGCACCGAAAGCCGCGATGACCAACGAGACCAAGCGACTGGAACCGCCCAAGGCCGAGCAGCGCCCGCACAGCTATACGCGCCACGGCTATACGGTGGAGGATCCGTATTTCTGGCTCAAGGATCAGTCCTACCCCAAGGTCGATGACGAGGACGTTCTGTCCTACCTCAAGGCCGAGAATGCCTATTTCGAGCAGGAGATGAAGCCGCTCGCCGGCACCGTCGAAACCCTGTTCGAGGAGATGAAGGGCCGCGTCCAGGAGGACGAGTCGAGCGTGCCGCAGAAGGACGGGGACTGGCTGTACTGGTGGGCGTTCAAGCCCGGTGCGCAATATCGCACCTGGTATCGCAAGCCCGCGGCGGGCGGCGAAACGCAGGTGATCTTCGACGAGACTGCGGAAGCCGAAGGCAAGGAATATTTCCGCCTGGGCGGCCTGTCGACCAGTCCGGACGGCAAGCTCGCCGCGACCCTGGTCGACGACAATGGTTCCGAGCGGTTCAAGCTCAAGATCCGCGACCTCGCCACGGGCAAGGATCTGGAAACGGTGACCGAGGTCGGCATCGGATCGCCGGCATGGACCAGCGACAGCAAGGGCGTGGTCTTCACCGAAGTGAACGACAATTGGCGCAGCTATCGCGCGCGCTACCATCGCCTGGGCCAGCCGGTCGCGTCCGACGTCACGATCTATGAGGAGAAGGACGAGCTCGGCTTCACCGTCGGCGTCGGCGAGTCGCAGGACAAGAGCCTGATCTTCATCTCCACCGGTGACAATGCGACCAGCGAAGTCCGCTTCGTTTCCGCCGCCGACCCCACCAGGCGGCTGACCCTTATCTCGCCGCGCAAGGCCAATCGGCAATATTCGGTCGATGCGAGCCACGGCAAGCTGTGGATCCTGACCAACGACGATCACGTCAACTTCCGCATCGCCGAGGCCGACCCGGCCAAGCCTGCCGAGTGGAAGACGGTGATCGCCGGATCGGACGAGGTCTATCTTCGCGGCATCAGCGCGTTCCGCGATCACCTGGCAATCAGCGAACGGCTGAACGGGCTCGATCAGGTGCGGCTGCGCACCTATGCGGGCGCGGAGGAGCGCATCCAGTTCCCGGAGGCGAGCTATACGGTGGGCCTTGCCAGCAACCCGGAATATGCGCCGGCCGCCTACCGCCTGAGCTACAGCTCGATGGTCACGCCCTCGACCGTGTACGACTATCATCCGGCGCAGAAGAAGCTCGAGACGCTGAAGGTCCAGCAGGTGCCGTCAGGCTATGACGCCAGCCAATATGCGACCGAGCGGCTGATGCTGCCGACCCGCGATGGCAAGCAGGTTCCGGTTTCGGTCGTGTACAAGAAGGGCTTCGAAAAGAACGGCCAGGGCAAGCTCTTCCTCTACGCCTATGGCGCTTATGGCTATGCCGTCCCGCCGAGCTTCTCGACCACGCGCCTGTCGCTGCTCGACCGCGGCTATGCCTTCGCGATCGCGCATATTCGCGGCGGCGACGACCTCGGCTACCAGTGGTTCCTGGACGGCAAGCTCACCAAGCGCACCAACACGTTCAACGACTTCGTGGACGCGGCCAAGGGCCTGGTCGCGCAAGGCTTCACCAAGGCGGGCAATATCGGCATCAACGGCGGCTCGGCCGGCGGCGAGCTGATGGGTGCGGTGGTGAACTCGGACCCGAGCTTGTGGGGCGCGGTAGTGGCCGACGTGCCGTTCGTGGACGTGCTCAACACCATGCAGGACGAGAGCCTGCCGCTGACGCCGGGCGAGTGGCCCGAATGGGGCAATCCGATCACCGACAAGGCCGCGTTCGAATATATCCGATCCTATTCGCCCTACGACCAGGTCAAGGCACAGGCCTATCCGCCCTTGCTCATCACCGGCGGCCTCAACGATCCGCGCGTCACCTATTGGGAGCCGGCCAAGTGGGCGGCCAAGCTGCGCGCCACCGCAACCGGTAACGCGCCCCTGCTGCTCAAGATCAACATGGGCGCAGGCCATGGCGGCAAGTCGGGCCGGTGGGAGCGGCTGCGCGAGACGGCGGAGGCCTATGCCTTCGTCCTCGCCCACAATGGGGAAGACGCGGCCAAGTGACCCCGTTCGAGCGCACCATCACCGCGTCGCAAGACGATATCGACGAGCTCGGCCACGTCAACAATGCGGTGTGGGTGCGCTGGATCCAGGATGTGGCGACGGCGCATTGGTATGCCGTCGCCGATCCTGCCCATGCCGACGCCTATTTCTGGGTGATCACCCGGCACGAGATCGACTATCTGCGCGCAGTCCTGCCGGGCGAGACGGTCCATGCCCGCACCTGGGTCGGCGAAGCGCCCAAGGGTGCGCGCTTCGACCGGCTGATGGAATTCACCGGCGAGGACGGCAAGGTGCGGGTGAAGGCCCGGACCACGTGGGCGATCATCGACAAGGCGACCGGCCGCCCGATTCGCGTCCCACCGGAGGTGGTGGCGCCGTTCATGCGCTAACCCCTCCCCTCCCAGGAAGGGAGGGAAGTTTCAGTCCTTCAACACCTCGAGTACCGCCTGCAGGGCACAAGGCTCGGCCATGAAGCCGATATGTGTGCAATCAACCTCGACGGTGCGGTCGCACTCGCCTTCCAGCCCGCGGGCGCAGGCCGGCGCAACGATCCCGTCCTTGCGCGACCAGAGCGCGATCGTGGGCACCGGCGGCTTTTCATGGACGCGCGCGTCGATCGGCGGATTGTCCACCTTGTGGTCGTTGACCATCTCGTACAGCCGCCAGGCATTGTTGGCGTGGATGTCGCCGGAAAACGGACTGCCGAGCGTGATCACCCGATTAACCAGGTCGGGCCGGCGCTTGGCGATCTCGCGCGCATAGAGGCCGCCCAGGCTCCAGCCGATCAAGGTCACCTTGCCGCGACGGCTTGCGATACGCTCCAGTTCCGCCTCCGCGCGCTCCAGCAGGCTGGCGCTGACGCCGCGGTTGATGCCCAGGCTCCACCCATAAGCGCGATAGCCATGCGTGCGCAGCATGCGGCGCATCACCACGGTGGAACGATCGCTGGACAGCAAACCAGGAATGACCATCACCGGCCGCCCCTCACCGGAGCTTTGCGCGGGAGTCGTCCGCGCCAGCAGGCTCTTCCAGCGCAGGTTCACGAGCGCACCGGCCTCACGCAGCAGGAAGCTGAGCGGCGGCGCACGGTCCTCGGCTATGGCGGCGATGCTGTTCATCAACAGCATATGACATTTTGGTGACGAGAGTTCCAGTGGCGGGTCCTTCGTCGTGCCGCCCACAACAAGTCGTCATTGCGAGGAGCGTAGCGACGAAGCCATCCAGGCTGCGTCGGAGTCAGCACTGGATTGCCGCGCTACGCTCGCGATGACGGAGCGATCTTAGAGGAACTCGCCGCCCATCAGGCCTTGCAGCGCCTTGGGCAGCCGCACCCGGCCATCCTCCGTCTGATGGTTCTCCAGCAGCGGTACCAGGATGCGCGGGCTCGCCAGCGCCGTGTTGTTGAGCGTGTGCACGAACCGCACCTTGCGCTCGCCATCGCGCCAACGAAGGTTTGCGCGGCGGGCCTGCCAGTCGTGCAGCGTCGAACAGCTATGCGTCTCGCGATATTTGCCAAGGCTCGGGACCCAGCTCTCGATGTCGTTCATCCGATATTTGCCGAGACCCATGTCGCCGGTGGATGCCTCGATCACCTGATAGGGGATCTCCAGTTCGGTCAGCAGCATCTCGGCATTGGCCAGTAGCTTCGCATGCCACTCCGCCGAAACCTCGTCGTCATCCTCGCAGATCACATATTGTTCGAGCTTGTAGAATTGATGGACGCGCAGGAGGCCGCGCACGTCGCGGCCCGCACTGCCCGCCTCGCGCCGGAAGCAGGGGGAGTAGCCGGCATAGAGGATCGGCAGCTTGTCCGCCTCGATGATCTCGCCCGTGTGGAGCGAGGTCAGCGCGATCTCGCCCGTGCCGGCGAGATGGAGGCCGTCCTCCGGCACGGAGTAAGCCTCTTCCTCATGGCCCGGGAAGTGGCCCGTCGCGACGAACGCCTGCGGGCGCGCCAGCGCCGGCACGGTCATCACCGAAAAGCCTTCGGCGCTGAGCTTCTGCTGCGCCCAGAACATCAGCGCCTGTTCGAGGATCGCCAGCCGACCCTTGAGGCAGTAGGTGCGCGAACCCGATACCTGCGTGATCCGCCCGAGCTCCGCCCAGTCGTTCAGCTCCAGCAATTCGACATGATCGCGGGGTTTGAAGTCGAACTGCGGCACCGCGCCTTCCTGGCGCACCACCGTGTTGAAGCTCTCGTCCGGCCCGACCGGCGCGCCCTCCCAGGGTATGCCCGGAAGGCGCAGCATCAGGCCCTTCAGCGCCTCTTCCTTCTCGGCGAGTGCCGCCTCGACCTCGCCGGCACGCGCGCCATATTCCTTGGCCTTGGCACCCAATGCAGGCCGCTCCGCCGGGTCGGCCGTCTTGAAGCCGGCGCTGATCTCGTTGCGGAGGCGGCGAAGCTCGTCCACCTCGCTCTTGAGGCTGCGCACCTCGCCGTCGAGGCCGATCAGTGCATCGACATCGAGCGTGACGTTCTTCTCCTCGATCGCCTTGCGGACGAGATCGGGATTTTCGCGGACGAGGGCCATGTTCAGCATGTCTCGCGCACTAATCCAGCCATCGGACCGCGCGCAAGGCAAAGCCGTCGCGCGGGAGTGGAACAGATTGGTGGAAATTCGCTTTTCTGGGTAGGGCGGTTGCGCAGCGGGTCGGGACTGGTCCATCTGCCTTGCTTCTGAATGGGGACTTTCCGGAGAGCACATTGATCGAAATCGCAAGCATCAGCTTGGCCGACGTGCTCCCGTTCATTGCAATCGGTTTCGCGGCGCAGATCGTCGACGGCGCGCTTGGCATGGCCTTCGGCGTCATCTGCAACACCTTGTTGATCAGCATCGGCGTTCCGCCTGCGGTCGCGTCAGGCCGGGTCCATACGGTGGAGGTGTTCACCACCGCCGTGTCGAGCGTCAGCCACATCCTGCACCGCAATGTCGATTGGAAGCTGTTCGCGCGGATCGTCATCCCCGGGATGATCGGGGGCGTACTCGGCGCCTATGTGCTGACCAACATCCATGCCGATGACGCGCGCCCGTTCGTCCTCGCCTACCTGACGCTGATCGGCTTCTACATGTTGTGGCGCGCCCTGCGTCACATCCATGTCGAGCGCCAGCCCAAGGTGATCGAGCCGCTCGGTCTGATCGGCGGCTTCCTGGACGCTGCGGGTGGCGGTGGCTGGGGACCCGTGGTGACGTCCAACCTGCTCGTTCAGGGTGCGACGCCGCGCAAGGTAATTGGCACCGTCAACACGGCGGAGTTCTTCCTCGCGCTCACGATATCGGCCACCTTCATTCTGGCACTGGGCGCGAACGCCTTCGGCGCGCCGACGATCGGCCTGCTCATCGGCGGCGTGTTCGCGGCGCCGTTCGGCGCCTTCATCGCCAAGCGGGTGCCGGCCAAGACGCTGATGATCGCCGTCAGCATCGTCCTGATCCTCACCAGCGCCTACGGCATCTACCGCGCCGTGACTTGACGCCGGCGCATGCAACTGCCCCTATGCTTGCGAAGGGGAACCACGCATGCGCATCCGTTCATTGATCCTCGGAACCGTTGCAGTGGCAGGTTGCGCGGGCGCCCAGGCATGGCGTCCGATGCCGGAGCCCGCGCCCGAGCCTTCGCAAACGATAGCGCAGGCACCCGCCGCCGACTGGCAGGACATTGCCGACGAGGACCTGCTCGTCATGGATCTCCAGGGCCTTGGGCGTGTGGTGATCCAGCTCGCGCCAGCCTTCGCACCCGTCCACGTCGCCAATGTAAGGGCGTTCGCGCGCGGCGGTTGGTGGGACAAGGCCTCCATCTACCGATTGCAGGACAATTATGTCGCCCAATGGGGTAATGGCGATGCCGAAGTACCGCTGCCCGCGGGCGTGGTGACAAAACCTGCGGCGGAGTACGAGCGCCCAATTCTCGGCCTAGTACCCCGCCCGCTCGGCTATCCCGATGCCTATGCACCCGCTACCGGCCATGCTGCCGGATGGCCCATCGGTTATGACGAAACGCGTGGCAACGCCTGGCTCACCCATTGCTACGGCAGCGTAGGCGTCGGTCGCGACCTCGCGCCGGACACCGGAACCGGCGGCGAGCTTTACGCCGTGATCGGTCATGCGCCGCGCCACCTCGACCGCAACATCGCAACGATCGGCCGCGTGATCGAAGGCATCGACCTCCTGTCCTCCATTCCGCGCGGGAAGGAGGCGCTGGGATTCATCGCCGACAAGACAAAGCATGTGCCGATCACCCGGGTCCGCATCGCTGCCGACATGCCCGCCGCCGAGCGCCCCCGCTACCAGGCGATGCGCACCGACAGCGCCTCCTTCGTCACCTATGTCAAAGGCCGCGCCAATCGCGGTGGCGACTTCTTCCAGGTGCCGGCGGGCGGCGTAGACGTGTGCAATGCGCCGGTGCCGGTGCGGGCCACACCCTGAAGCATCCGTCACCCCGGACTCGATCCGGGGTTCCGGTTCTTTTTCAAGCGCAAGGAAGCGGGATGCCGGACCGAGTCCGGCATGACGTGAGCTTAATAAACGCGTGCCTTGGGCTTGATGTAGTTCACCTCGTCGGTGAGCGTATATTCGTGCACCGGGCGGTAGTCGATCGTGACCTTGCCGGCGTCGAACCAGCTGATCGTGTGCTTCATCCAGTTCGCGTCGTCGCGGTTGGGGAAGTCCTCGTGCATGTGCGCGCCGCGGCTTTCCTGGCGGTTGGCGGCGGAGTGCATCGTCACCACGGCCTGGGGCACGAGGTTGTCGAGCTCCAGCGTTTCCACCAGGTCGGTGTTCCAGATCAGGCTGCGATCGGTGACGTTCACGTCGGCGAGACGGCCATAGACCTGGTCGATGTGGGTGCGGCCCTCGGCCAGCAGCTCGGTATCGCGGAACACGGCGCAATGCTTCTGCATGGTGCGCTGCATGTCGAGGCGGACCTCGGCCGTGGGCGAGCCGCCCTTGGCGTGGCGGTAGCGGTCGAGGCGGCTGACCGCCTTGTCGTCCGCTTCCTTGACCGCCGTGCCGTGCTTGCTGTTGGGCTTGACCAGCTCGCCGATGCGGAAGCCCGTCGCGCGGCCGAACACGACCAGGTCGATCAGGCTGTTGGAGCCGAGGCGATTGGCGCCGTGCACCGACACGCAGGCCGCCTCGCCCACTGCAAACAGGCCGGGCACGACCGCGTCCGGATTACCGTCGCGAAGGGTCACGACTTCGCCATGATAGTTACAGGGGATGCCGCCCATATTGTAGTGGACGGTCGGCGTGACCGGCAGCGGCTGGCGCGTCAGGTCGACGCCGGCGAAGATCTTGCCGGTCTCGGTAATGCCCGGCAGACGCTCGGCCAGCACGGCCGGGTCGATATGGTCGAGGTGCAAGAAGATATGGTCCCCATTCTTGCCGACGCCCCGGCCCTCGCGCATCTCCATCGCCATCGAGCGCGCCACCACGTCACGCGACGCGAGGTCCTTAGCGGACGGTGCATAGCGCTCCATGAAGCGCTCGCCTTCGGAGTTGGTAAGGTAGCCGCCCTCGCCGCGCGCGCCTTCGGTGATCAGCACGCCCGCGCCGTAGATGCCGGTCGGGTGGAACTGGACAAACTCCATGTCCTGGAGCGGCAGGCCGGCGCGCAGCACCATCGCATTGCCGTCGCCGGTGCAGGTGTGGGCCGAGGTTGCCGAATAATACATGCGCCCGCCGCCGCCGGTGGCAAGCACGGTGGCATGGCTGCGGAAGCGGTGGATGGTGCCGTCTTCCATGCACAAAGCGATGACGCCCTTGCACTCGCCGCCCTCCATGATGAGGTCGAGCGCGAAATATTCGATGAAGAAGTCGGCGTCATACTTCAGGCTCTGCTGGTAGAGCGCGTGGAGCATGGCGTGGCCGGTGCGGTCGGCGGCGGCGCAGGTGCGCTGCACCGGGGGGCCCTCGCCCATATTCTGCATGTGGCCGCCGAACGGCCGCTGGTAGATGGTGCCGTTGTCGTTGCGGCTGAACGGCACGCCGGCATGTTCCAGCTCGATCACCGCGGCCGGGGCCTCGCGCACCATATATTCGATCGCGTCCTGGTCGCCGAGCCAGTCGGAGCCCTTGACGGTGTCGTACATGTGCCAGGTCCAATGGTCCGGCGTGTTGTTGCCCAAGGATGCCGCGATGCCGCCCTGTGCCGCGACCGTGTGGCTGCGGGTGGGGAACACCTTGGTGATGCAGGCGGTCTTGAGGCCCTGTTCGGCGCAGCCCATCGTGGCGCGCAGGCCCGATCCGCCCGCGCCGACGACCACCGCGTCATACATGTGGTCGATGATCTTATAGGCTTCAGACATTAGCTGGCATCTCCGCCGAAGGCGATCTTGAGCACGGCAAAGATGGCAAGCGCCGCGCCGGCAATGGACAGGAAGCTGGTGAGCACGATCGAGAAGACCTTGGTCGACTCGTGGATATAATCCTCCCACACCACCTGCAGCCCCATCTTGAGGTGCCAGAAGGTGGAGATGATCAGCAGGATCATCGGCACCGCGGCGAGCGGCGAGGACAACCATTCGACGACGGTGCCATGGTCGAGGTCAGGCAGGCGCACCAGCGACACGAAGAACCACACGAACAGGACGAGGGTCGAGACCGAGCTCAGCCGCTCCGTCCACCAATGGTGCGCGCCGGTCTTGGACGATCCGTAGCCGCGGACGCGCTTGATGGGAGTTTCCATGCGCATCAGAAGGCCTCCAGGATGAAGGCCCAGGTGAGCGCGGTCAGCACGATCGGCACGATCATCACGATCAGCGCCCAGCGCTTGTTGGTGTTGAGTTCGAACCCCGCGCCGATGTCCATGACGAGATGGCGAAGGCCGGTGGCGGTATGCTGCCACATCGCCCAGGTGAGGCCGACGCCGATCAGCCCGCCGATGGGCCCACGTGCCACCGCGACGAAGGTCTCGTAAGCCTCCGGCCCGGTCGCGGCCGCCACCAGCCACCAGATCAGCGCCACGGCGCCCGCGGTCGCCAGCCCGATGCCGGTGGCGCGGTTGAGGATGGAGGCCGCCATGTGCGGACCCCATTTCCAGATGGTGAGGTGCGGCGACATCGGCCGGGACGGATTGCGGTGGCTCAAGACCAAAGGCTCCCAAAGGATTTGGGGCGCTTTTAGGCACCTGACACGCGGTTGCAAGCGCGAGGCGCAAGGCGCTTCCATCTATTTGCCTGCCGTTCTAACGCACTGGCCATGGCGAACATACTCGTAACCGGCTCCAGCCGTGGCATCGGCGCATCCATCCTCCAGGCCTTTCCAGGGCACAACGTGGTCGGGCATTCGACCGCGGGCGGCGACAATCTGATCGCGGCCGACCTGGCCGACCCCGACGCGACGCGCGCCTTGTGGCGGCAGGCGATGGAGCGGCTCGGCGGACGGATCGACGTGCTGGTCAACAATGCCGGCATCTTCGAGGCCGCGCCGATCAACGGGGATGACGCGGCCTGGACCGCTTCGTGGGAGCGGACCATGCGGGTGAACCTCACCGCATCGGCCGAATTGTGCCGGCTGGCGGTGCTCCATTTCCGCGAGAGCGGCGGCGGGCGGATCGTCAATGTGGCGAGCCGGGCGGCGTACCGGGGCGATTCGCCGGCGCACTGGCATTATGCGGCGTCGAAGGCCGGGATGGTCGGGATGACCAAGAGCATCGCCCGGGGTTATGCCGCGCAGAATATCCTCGCCTTTGCCGTCTGCCCAGGCTTCACCATGACCGGCATGGCGGACGAATATCTGGCGAGCCGTGGAGGAGACAAGCTGCTGGCCGATATACCGCTGGGCCGCGTGGCGGACACGGAGGAGGTGGCGGAGACGGTGCGGTGGCTTAGTCTGCAGGCGCCGCCATCGGCGACCGGGTCGGTGATCGACGTCAACGGAGCCAGCTATGTCCGCTGATAGCTGGAAGGTCACGCTGCCCTGCACCAAGGCCGAGGCCGAGGCGGTGGAGCGGGAGGAGACTCCGTTCGCGGCGTTCGACGCGCCGCCGACGATCATGGCGAGCGAGCCGGACGAGTCGAAGCCGGACGAATGGCGGCTGGACGGCTATTTCGAGACCGAGCCTACGCCTGAGGAACTGGCGCTGTTCGCCACCTTGGCGCCGAGCGCGGCGGGCAGCGCGCCGGCGGTGGAGCGGCTGGCGGATGCCGACTGGCTGACGATGAGCCAGCAGGGGCTGGAGCCGATCCGGGCCGGGCGCTTCTTCGTCCACACGCCGGCGCACCGGGACGCGCGGCCGGACGACATGATCGGCCTGGAGATCGACGCCGGCCGGGCATTCGGGACGGGGCAGCATGAGACGACCACCGGCTGCCTGATGGCGCTGGACCGGATGAAGGAACAAGGCCTGTCGTTCGACAACCTGCTCGACCTCGGCACCGGCACCGGCCTGCTCGCCTTCGCGGCGATGCGGCTGTGGCCCAATGCCAGGGCGGCCGCGTCCGACATCGATCCGGTGTCGATCGAGGTGACGGAGGAGAATGCCGCCATCAACGCGGTCCGGGTCGGCACCGGGCCGGGCGCGGTCGAGCTGGCGGTGGCGCCGGGCATGGAGCATCCACGCCTCGCCGCGCGCGGGCCGTACGACCTGATCATCGCCAACATCCTGGCCGGGCCGCTGATCGACCTGGCGCCGTCGGTGGCGGGCGCGCTGGCGGCGGGCGGGCGGCTGATCCTGGCCGGGCTGCTCGACACCCAGGCGGAGAAGGTCGCCGCGGCCTATCGGCGGCAGGGCATGATGGCGAGCTTCACCATCACGCGCGGCGACTGGCCGACTTTGGTGATGCGCAAGCGGCGGGCGCTCGGCTGGCAGTAAGAGTTTTCACGCGGAGGCGCGGAGGGGCTTGCGCGAGGGTGATGCCGTCGCCGTCCTCCGATGCGAAGCAAGGGCTTTCGGCCGAAAGCCTATCTTCTCCTTCGCGCCTTCGCATCTTCGCGTGAACCCTGCTCTTCCGGAGCGGCAGTTGACACGAAAGCCACACCGTCACCTGCTCGGGCAACAAGACTAGCCTAATCAAGCACGTCTATGAAGCTGCTGCACTCATCATCGTCAATTTCGCCAGCAGCGGTTATCAGGAATGGTACTCCTTGAAAGTCACTCTTCGTTGCTTCGTTCCAATTTAACCATGCAGCCTGATACATTGCGACTGGAGCGGCTTGCATCGGAGGCAGAGGCACAGGCGGCGCACTCCTCAGGTACCACTCAAATCCGCAAAGATAGTAGCCGAGCTGCGCCAAGTTGATGCCAGTGCGTCGCTGGTAGGCAATCAATTCAGCTTGGGAACGAATTCCATCTATGTTCTTGGTCTCATTCTCGACCCAATTCGCGAACTTTTGCGCGTCTTCAGCGCCACTGTATGGCTGGGTAGCGAAGATCGGAGCATAGGATTGGAAGAACGCGCGAAGCCCCTCAACGTTCATGCGACAGTCCGGCTCGAGCAGGAACAAACTATCTCGATGAATTCGAGCCGTCAGACACAGGCTCGCATCACTTAACTTTTGAACAAGGTTGACACGGGAAACCTCGAAGCCGCCGGAAGCGAGCTGCCCGGCTACTGGATTCGGGTTCGACGGTTGTAAACCACTCTGTTCGCCTTGCTGAACTCGGTCGTTCAGCAAGGCTAGGACTGCCACTAACAAGCTCGCTACCGAAGCAGATGTGCCTACGAACTGATATTTCTTAGGCTTTGACCATCGCCGCCATTGCTCTCTAGATGGGAGAAGCGAGAGCAAGCCCTACTCCGCCGCCACGCTAGCCTGCCCGAACATGTCCAGCGCAGGCCCTTCTTCCGCCACCGTGTCGTTGGCCTTGGCCATCTTGCGGCGGTCGAAATTGTCCCAGACCTGAGTCCAGTCGCCGCGGGTGGCTGCCTTCGAATATTCGGTCGCGCGGGTTTCGAAGAAGTTGGCGTGTTCGACGCCGTTCAGCAGGGGCGCGAGCCAGGGGAGCGGGTGTTCCTCGATCATGTAGATGGCCGGCAGACCGAGCTGGCTGAGGCGCCAGTCGGCGATGTAGCGGACGTAGCGCTTGATATCCTTGGCCGTCATGCCGCTGACCGGGCCCATTTCGAACACGAGATCGACGAACGCGTCCTCGATCCGAACCGTCTTCTGGCACATGTCCATGATGTCGTTCTTGACCGACGGGGTCAGGCAGTTCCGTTCCTTCACGAAGGTGTGGAACAGCTTGATGATGCCTTCGCAATGGAGGCTTTCGTCGCGGACCGACCAGGACACGATCTGGCCCATGCCCTTCATCTTGTTGAAGCGCGGGAAGTTCATCAGCATCGCGAAGCTGGCGAAGAGCTGCAGCCCCTCGGTGAAGCCGCCGAACATGGCGAGGGTCTTGGCGATATCCTCGTCCGTCTCGACCCCGAACGAGTCGAGATAGTCCACCTTGTCCTTCATCTCCTTATATTGGAGGAAGGCGCTGTACTCGGTCTCCGGCATGCCGATCGTGTCGAGCAGGTGGGAGTAAGCCGCGATGTGCACCGTCTCCATGTTGGAGAAGGCGGTCAGCATCATCTTGACCTCGGTCGGCTTGAACACGCGGCCATATTTTTCGTGGTAGCAATCCTGCACCTCGACATCGGCCTGGGTGAAGAAGCGGAAGATCTGGGTCAGCAGGTTGCGCTCGTGATCGGTGAGCTTCTGCGCCCAGTCGCGGCAATCCTCGCCCAGCGGCACTTCTTCGGGCAGCCAGTGCACCTGCTGCTGGCGCTTCCAGTACTCGTAGGCCCAGGGATATTCGAAGGGCTTGTAGGTCTTGCGGGCTTCGAGAAGGGACATGGGGGTTACTCCGGGCGTGATCAGGTGAGTTCGAAGAAGCGGGCGAAATTGAGTGCGGCGAGCGCAAGCATGAGGAGGCCGAGCGGGCGTGCATAGCGCGGGCGCGCGCGGGTCAGGTTGAGGATCCCTCCGGCCAGCAAGACAATCGCGACGACGAGCGTGAAGTTCAACCTCGCACCCTCCGCGTGACATAGACGGTGCGGGTCTTGCGGGCGCCTACGCCGAGGAAGACGATGCCGATGAAATAGCCGAAATCATACCACCCGCCATTGTTGGGGACGGCATAGACCGACACGTCGGGCATGAAGAGGCTCAGCACCCAGGCGACCGGGAAGATGAAGCCGTGCCACAGGCCGAACAGGAAGCCGGGGGCCTCCGTCTCGACCGCGCCGCCGGTTTGCGTGGCACAGGCGGCGAGAAGGGTGAGGCTGGCGAGAGCGAGCAGACGCAGGGTCATCCCCATCGGCGGTTCCTTTGGCGGTTGGTGCGGGCGCGGCGCGCGGCGATCCAGGCGACCAATATGCCGGGAAGCCAGATCAGCAGGAACAGGGCGATGCCCGCCGGACCCTCGCCCAGCCACGGCAGCGTGCAGGCCATCGCGCCGACGAAGCCGGACGCGCCGAGCGTGCCGCCCTGATGACGGCAATGTTCGTCCCACAGGCCGGCGGCCTGCGCGACCTGATAGCAGACCAGCAGCCAGACGGCGAGCACGGCCAGGAAGATCAGCCACTTGCGCACGGTGGACCAGCGCGGAAGGCGAGATGGCGGCGGCGCGTTCAAGGCCGCCTCGATCCGCTGTTCGCGGCGCTGGCGCTTGGACGGGCTCATGCGCCCGCCCCCGCCGCGATCAGGCGGGCGTGAAGTAGCCGAGCAAAGTGGTGAAGGCGAAGATGATGATGCCGAACGCCGCCATCATGATGCCGAATATGATCATGGCATAATGCGCCGGGCTCTCGTCCGTGAGCGGGCGCACCGGGCGCCCGGTGATGCGCGACCAGAGGCCGAGCACCTGCCGCTGGCGAAAGGCCAGGTGCACGCCGACGAGGACGAGCAGCAGCGCGAACAGATCGACGAGGATGGCGTGCGCGGTCATGGGAGGGGAGCGCGTGGAGACAGCCGTGGTTCCGCGCCATCACACCTCTCCCTTTGGGAGAGAGAGGGGCCCGCGCTGCGCAGCAGCGTGGGAGGGTGAGGGTGACGAGGTCTGCGGGTTCTTCAGGCGCTCGCCCTCACCCCAACCCTCTCCCGGAGGGAGAGGGAGTTGCGCCGTGATCTGTGACAGGACGCCTTGCACATTCTCCAGCACTTCGTTGTTCCAGAAGCGCAGGACTTTGAGGCCTTGCGCCTTGAGGTAGCGGGTGCGGGCGGCGTCCTTTTCAGAACTATGCTGGCCGCCGTCGACTTCTATGACGAGGCGCTCCGCGACGCAGAGGAAGTCTACGCGACAGGGCCCGACGGGGGCCTGGAAGCGCCACTTATGCTGCGGCAGCGCCTCGCGCAACGCGCGGCGCAGGTGCTTTTCGGCTTCGGTCGCTTGGGTGCGCAAGGCGCGGAGGTCCGACACGGTGCCCGAGGGCTGGTCTTGATACAGGCGCATCACCCTCACCCTTCCGCCGCTGCGCGGCTCCCTCCCTCTCCCTGTGGGAGAGGGATTGGCGCTTACTGGCAGGCCAAGCACTCGTCATAGTCCGTGGTGTTGGCGGCGAGTTCGATCTGCTTGAGTTCGGGGGTGTTGTCGGCCTCGACGCCGCCCGCAAAGCCGGCGCGCTGCACGGACTTGGAGCGCAGGTAATAGAGGCTCTTGATGCCCAGTTCCCAGGCACGGAAGTGGAGCATGAGGAGGTCCCACTTCTCCACATCGGCCGGGATGAACAGGTTCAGCGACTGGGCCTGATCGATATAGGGCGTGCGATCGGCGGCGAGTTCGAGCAGCCAGCGCTGGTCGATCTCGAAGCTGGTCTTGTACGTGTCCTTTTCCTCCGGCGTGAGGAAGTCCAGGTGCTGGACGCTGCCGCCCTTCTCAAGGATCGAGTTCCACACGGCGTCGGAGTTCTTCGCCTTCTCGATCAGCAGCTTTTCCAGATAGGGATTGCGAACCGAGAAGCTGCCCGACAGCGTCTTGTGCGTGTAGATATTGGCGGGGATCGGCTCGATGCAGGCCGAGGTGCCGCCGCAGATGATCGAAATCGAAGCGGTCGGGGCGATCGCCATCTTGCAGCTGAACCGCTCCATCACGCCCATGTCAGCCGCGTCCGGGCATGCCCCGCGCTCCTGCGCGAGGAGCATGGACGCCTGGTTCACCTGCGCGCTGATGTGCTTGAAGATCTTGAGGTTGAAGCTCTTGGCCATCGCGCCTTCGATCGGCAGCCCGCGGGCCTGGAGGAAGGAGTGGAAGCCCATCACGCCGAGGCCGACGCTGCGTTCGCGGCTGGCGGAATAAGCGGCGCGCTCCATGCCCGGTTCGGCCCGGTCGATATAGTCCTGCAGCACGTTGTCGAGGAAGCGCATCACGTCCTCGATGAACTGCTTGTCGCCGTTCCACTGGTCCCACGTCTCGAGGTTCAGCGAGGACAGGCAGCAGACGGCCGTGCGGTCCTTGCCGAGGTGATCGCGGCCGGTGGGGAGCGTGATCTCCGAGCAGAGGTTGGACGTCGACACCTTGAGGCCGAGGTCACGGTGATGCTTGGGCATGGTGCGGTTCACCGTGTCGGCGAACACGATGTACGGCTCGCCGGTGGCGAGGCGGGTTTCGACCAGCTTCTGGAACAGGGCGCGGGCATCGACCTTGCCGCGCTCGCTGCCGTCCTTGGGGCTGCGCAGGATCCACTCGTCGCCGGCGCGCACCGCCTCCATGAAGGCGTCGGTCAGCAGCACGCCGTGATGAAGGTTCAAAGCCTTGCGGTTGAAGTCGCCGGACGGCTTGCGGATCTCGAGGAACTCCTCGATCTCCGGATGGCTGACGTCGAGGTAGCAGGCGGCCGAACCGCGGCGCAGCGACCCCTGGCTGATGGCGAGGGTGAGGCTGTCCATGACGCGCACGAACGGGATGATGCCGCTGGTCTTGCCGTTGAGGCCCACCGGCTCGCCAATGCCGCGCACCGCACCCCAATAGGTGCCGATGCCGCCGCCGCGCGAGGCCAGCCACACATTCTCGTTCCAGGTGTTGACGATGCCGTCGAGGCTGTCGTCCACCGAATTGAGGTAGCAGGAGATGGGCAGGCCGCGCCCGGTGCCGCCGTTGGACAATACGGGCGTCGCCGGCATGAACCAGAGCTTTGAGATATAGTCGTAGACGCGCTGCGCGTGATCGGCGTCATCGGCATAGGCCGAGGCGACACGCACGAACAGGTCCTGAAAGCTTTCGCCCGGCAGCAGGTACCGGTCGCGCAAGGTCTCCTTGCCGAATTCGGTCAGCAGGGCGTCGCGGCTATGGTCGACCTCGACCGGATAGGTGATCGGCTTCACCGACTTGGAGTCGGTCTTCGCCGCGCCCTTCGGCGCATCGACGGTGACGGTGTCCTCGGCCATGCTGCCCTCGCGATCGCTCGAAAAATCCATGCCTTACGCCTCCGTCATATGGGGATGGCAGGGGCGCATGGTAAGGCGGCAGGCACAGGGGATCAGCCGCGAAAGGAGCCAATCGCGCCGGGTTTCCATCCCTGTTTCATACCGATCTTTTCCACAAGCCCGCCCACAACATCTAGTGGTCGGAAGCGCCCTTGCCTCCCGTGGATGGTGCATAGATGAATCTAATTGGCGGTTCGGTCAACGCCTTTGTTGGGCTTGACGAAGCTCTGCCGAGGGCGACCGGCGCAAATGAATCGGGAGGCGCTCCGCCCGCCGGCAGAGCGCCTCCCTCCTGTCCAGTTGCAGCGACTCAGGCGGACGCGGCGGCCTGCTTTTCCGGCGCTGCGTTGCGCGCGATGGCGGCTGCGCTGGCGATTACCATCGCATCTTCGATCAGGCCGGTCTTGGTCTGGCTGTGGCGCTTCATCGCGTTGATGCGCGCGTAGAAGGTCGGGTAGGACGCCGCGACCGCGCTCGCCGCGCCGATTGCTGCCGCGGTAAGCCGCTTGTCCTTCGGCGCGAGCGACATGCCGGCGATCGCGCCGGTGCTGATGCGGGCGAGCAGGCCCAGGATCACGATCCGGTCGGGCGCCGACTTCATCTTGTCGCCGCCAAGTTCGGCGGCCGCCAGCGCCACCGTGCCGGCAGCAACCAGCGGGTTGGCGAGGATCTTCGGCGCGCCATTATCCTGCGGCAGCTTGCCGGTCGCGGCGGCGACGCTGACGGCAGCGAGCGGGGTCATGGAGCGGGAGCCAGCGACGGCGCCCATCAGGATCGAGTTGAGCATGCAGGGCCTCGCTTTCGATTAACTTGGGTTTGCCCTACAACCATCCGCACGCCGCGGCGGTTGCCTGTGCCGGCGAAAGGATGTGCCAGAATGTCGGAGCTGTTGATCGAAACGCCGTGCGAGTTCGAACGCGCGGTGGTCGTCGGCTTGTCGCAGCGGCAGAAGGTGATCCCGGCCCGCTTCTTCTACGACCGGCGCGGGTCCGAATTGTTCGAGGCGATTACCCGCCTGCCCGAATATTATCCGACGCGGACGGAAACCGCGCTGCTGGCGACGCATGCGGGCGATCTGGCGCGGATCGCCGGCTTCGGGCGCCCAATCGTGGAGTTCGGCGCCGGGTCGGCTGCCAAGACGCCGCTGCTGATCGATGCATTGCAGCCGCCGGCTTATGTGCCGGTGGACATTTCCGGCGACTTCCTGACCGAGTCCGCGGCCGCGCTTGCCGCCGCTTATCCCGATGTGGAGGTGACGCCGGTGACGGGCGACTTCACTCAGGCCGTCACCCTGCCCCCGATCGCAGGCCCGATCACCGGCTTCTTCCCCGGATCGACGATCGGCAATTTCGCGCACGGCGCAGCGGTGGACCTGCTGCGTGCGTTCCGGGAGACACTGGGCGACGATGCACGGCTGGTGATCGGGATCGACACGCGCAAGAATCCGCGCCTGATCGAGGCCGCCTATGACGATGCGGCGGGCGTGACGGCGGCGTTCAACCTGAACCTGCTTCACCGCATCAACCGCGAGCTGGACGGCGACATCGATGTCGATGCGTTCGAACATCGCGCAGTGTGGCATGACGGCCATGGCCGGATCGAGATGCACCTCCTTGCGGTGCGGGACACGGCCTTCACGGTGGCGGGGCGGCCGTTCGCACTGGCGGAGGGCGAGACGATCCATACGGAAAACAGCCACAAATATACCCGGGAGGAAGCACGCCTGCTCGCCCGCGCATCGGGCTGGGAGCCGCTGGCGCAGTGGAGCGATGCGGAGGGGCTGTTCTCGCTCCACGTGTGGGCCGCGGCGGACGGCGAGATGCAGCCGTGAAGGATCTGTACCAGTCGGTGCGCGCGGCGAGCGAGGCGATCGCGGCGCCGCTCTCGCCCGAGGATGCGCAGGTCCAGTCGATGCCGGACGTGAGCCCGGCCAAATGGCATCTGGCGCATACGGCCTGGTTTTTCGAGACGTTCCTGCTGATCCCGCATCTGCCGGGCTACCGCGTCTTCGATCCGGCCTTCACGACCCTGTTCAACTCTTATTATGTCGGCGTCGGCGAGCGGCATCCGCGGGCCGAACGCGGGCTGCTGTCGCGGCCGTCGCTGAACGAGGTCCGGGCCTATCGTGCCCATGTCGATGCAGGCATGTCCCGGCTGATCGCCGAGGTGCCGCAGACGGTGTGGGGCGACCTCGTCACCCTCGGCCTCAACCACGAGCAGCAGCACCAGGAATTGATGCTGATGGATATGCAGCATGTGCTGTCCTGCAATCCGCTCCAGCCGGTTTATGCGGATGGTGCCGGCGGGCTCGGGGCATGCGGCGACCTGGGCTGGGTCGATCTGTCGGGTGGGCTTCACGAGATCGGGCATGAAGGCGGCGATTTCGCGTTCGACAATGAGGGCCCGCGCCATCGCATCTGGATCGAGCCGTTCGGGATCGCCGACCGGCTGGTGAGCGCGGGCGAATATATCGCGTTCATCGAGGATGAGGGCTATGCGCGCCCCGATCTGTGGCTGTCGGACGGCTGGGCGACTGTCGAGGCGCAGGGCTGGACCGCGCCGCTCTACTGGCGGCGCGAGGAAGCAGGCTGGACGCGCTTCACGCTGGGCGGGCGCGTAAAGGTGAACCCGGACCAGCCGGTGCTGCACGTCAGCTATTATGAGGCAGATGCCTACGCCCGTTGGGCAGGTGCGCGCCTGCCGAGCGAAGCCGAGTGGGAAGTCGCCGCCGCTCATCCGCAACTGCGCCAGCTTCATGACAGCGGCTGGCAATGGACCGCTTCGCCTTACGTCGCCTATCCGGGCTTCGCGCCGGCCGAGGGCGCCGTCGGCGAGTATAACGGCAAGTTCATGATCAACCAGATGGTGCTGCGCGGCGGTGCGTGGGGCACTCCGCAGGGGCATAGCCGCGCGACCTACCGCAACTTCTATCCGCCGTCCGCACGCTGGCAGTTCGGCGCGATCCGGCTTGCCCGCGCGCCTGCCTGAACTCGTTTCACCTCGGCAATCAACTCGGCGCGCTTCCGCTCGTTAGGGGACCAAACCCCAAGCAGGAGGCAAGCACATGGCCGATCTCAGCCAGATCCAAGAGCATATGGAAGTCATCGGTGCGGACGGTGTCCATGTCGGCACTGTCGACAAGGTTGAAGGCAATCGCATCAAGCTGACCAAGAAGGACAGCGGATCGCACGGCGACCATCACCATTATATCTCCGGCGGCCTCGTCGCCGAAGTGGAGGGCGACAAGGTGCGCCTGTCCGCAAACGGCGACAATGCCGTGCTGCTGGAGGAAGAAGAAGGCGGCGAGCCGCTTTCGGACAAGAACTGAGCCGGGAGCGCCTGACATGACCGACCGGCCCGAGCCGCCCTTCCCCGACCAGCCGCAGGCGATGCCCGGCAAGACGGAGGAGATGAACCCTCGCCCCGACCATGGCGAGGATACGTACCGCGGCTCGGGCCGCCTCAATGACAAGAAGGCGGTGATCACCGGCGGTGACAGCGGCATCGGCCGCGCCGTCGCCATCGCCTTCGCCCGCGAGGGCGCCGACGTGCTGATCAGCTACCTCAACGAGCATGACGATGCGCAGGAGACCGCGCGGCTGGTCGAGGAGGCCGGGCGCAAGGCGGTGCTTTTCCCCGGCGACATCTCCGATCCCGCGCATTCGCGTGCTTTGGTCGCCAAGGCGGCGGAGGCATTCGGGCGCATCGACATCCTGGTCAACAATGCTGCGCATCAGGACAGTTTCGACTCGATCGAGGAGATCAGCGACGAGGAGTGGGACTATACGTTCCGCACCAACATCCACGCGATGTTCTACATCACGAAAGCCGCCATGCCGCATTTCGGCAAGGGCGCGTCGATCATCAACACCGCGTCGATCAACGCCGATACGCCGAGCCCGCAATTGCTGGCCTATGCGACCACCAAGGGCGCAATCCAGAACTTCACCGCCGGCCTGGCGCAACTGCTCGCCGACAAGGGCATCCGCGCCAATGCGGTAGCGCCGGGTCCGGTGTGGACCCCGCTCATCCCCTCCACCATGCCGGCCGAGAAGGTGAAGGAGTTCGGTAGCCAAGTGCCGATGCAGCGCCCCGCACAGCCCGCCGAACTCGCCCCCGTCTACGTCATGCTGGCGAGCGACGAGGCGAGCTACGTCTCCGGCGCCACCATCGCCGTCACCGGCGGCAAGCCGATCCTCTAAGCCTCACCACAGGAAGCACATTCATGCTCAAGTCGATCGGCTATGCCGCCAAACATTCGTTCAGCCGCCTCAAGCCCATGGAGTTCGAACGTGAGGAGGCCAAGGCCGACGAGGTCGAAATGGAGGTGCTGTATTGCGGCGTGTGCCATTCGGACATTCACAAGGTGAAGAACGAATGGTCGAACACTGTCTATCCCTGCATGCCCGGCCACGAGATCGTCGGACGCGTGACTAAGGTCGGATCGTCGGTGACGCGGCACGCGGTGGGCGACCTGGTCGGCGTCGGCTGCATGATCGACAGCTGCGGCAAGTGCGAGCCCTGCACGCATGGTGAGGAGAATTATTGCGAGGGGCCGAACAGCTGGCTCGCTACCTATAACGGCCCGATGGTGCCGGAGAAGGAGGCTGGCACCAACGTCTATAGGCGCGACAACACGTTCGGCGGCTATTCGAGCAACCTAGTGGTGAAGGACAAGTTCGTCCTCAAGATTCCGCCGAGCCTCAAGCCCGAGGAAGCCGCGCCGATCCTGTGCGCGGGCGTGACCACTTATTCGCCGCTCCGGCACTGGAAGGTGAAGGCGGGCGACAAAGTGGGTGTGGTCGGCCTGGGCGGGCTGGGCGACATGGCGGTGAAGCTCGCCCGCGCGATGGGCGCACAGGTGACGGTGTTCACCACCAGCAAGGAGAAGATCGAAGAGGCGGGCAAGCTTGGCGCCGATGCGGTGCTGGAGAGCGACACGGACGCGCTGGAAAAGCTGGAGAAGAGCTTCGACTTCATCCTGTCGACCGTGCCCGAAAAGCATGACGTGAACCCGTTCGTCGCGCTGCTGAAGCGCAACGCGACGCTCTGCATCGTCGGCGCGCTGGAGCCGATGGCGGGCGTGGACAATAGCGAGGTCGCATTCCACCGGCGTTCGGTCGCCGGGTCGCTGATCGGCAGCCTCGTCGAAACGCAGGAAGTGCTCGATTTCTGCGCGGAGAAGGGCGTCGCGCCCGACATCGAGATCATCCCGATCCAGGACATCAACAAGGCCTTCTCGAGAGTCGAGAAAGGCGACGTGCGCTTCCGCTACGTGATCGACATGGCGTCGATCGGCCAGGAGCAGGAGGCATGACGATGGATCGCGCAGACCTGTCCCGCCGCCTCTTCTGCGCCGCCGCGGCCGGAGGCGCATTGTCGCTGCCGCTGATCGGATCGGGCGCCGCGCAGGCGCAGGGGAGCATGGCGCCCCCTGTCCCGCCCCTGCCGCCCTTGCCGCCGACCACCACGCGCGCCGCGGGGCGGCCGATGCCAAAGCTGGAGAAGCCGCTGCCGCGCGTGCCGGGCGAGCGGCTCGGCTGGGCCGTCGTGGGGCTCGGCAAATTCGCGCTGGGCGAGATCCTGCCGCACTTCCCCGATTGCAAGCTGTCGACGCCGGTGGCCCTGGTCAGCGGCGATGCGGCCAAGGCGCGCGATGTCGGCAGCCGCTATGGGATCGGCAGCCTCTACAGCTACGACAATTTCGACAGCATCCGCGACAATCCGGATATCGATGTCGTCTACATCATCCTGCCCAACAGCCTGCACGCCGACTATGCGATCCGCGCGCTGGAGGCAGGCAAGCATGTGTTCTGCGAGAAGCCGATGGCGATAAGCGTGGACCAATGCGAGCGGATGATCGCGGCGGCCAGGCGCAACAACCGCCAGCTCGGAATAGCCTATCGCGCGCATTGGGAGCCGCACAATGTCCGCGCGCGGGAGATGGTGCAGGCCGGCGAGATCGGTCAGCTGCGCCATTTCCAGTCCATGCATGGGCGGCCGCTGAAGCCCACCGAGGATGCGGCGGACCAGTGGCGCGCGAAGAAGGCGCTGGCCGGTGGCGGATCGCTCTACGACATCGGCATCTATGCGCTGAACGCCGCGCGCATGTTCGCCGGGGAGGAGCCGGAGGAGGTGTCGGCGATCATCCACAACCCGCCGGGCGATCCACGCTTTGCCGAGGTCGAGGATCTGGTGAGTTTCCGGCTGCGATTCCCGAGCGGGGCGACTGCGGATTGTTCGTCTTCCTACTCGATCAAGGAAGAAAAGAATTATCAGCTCTACGGCACCAAGGCGTCGCTGCGGCTCGATCCGGCAACGGATTATTACAGCAACAGCCTGATGCTGAAGGGCGAGAAGGAGGAGCGGGAGATCGAGACCGATCCGGCCTCCATGCAGTTCTCGGCCGAGATGGACGGGTTCTCGGAGGCAGTGATGGCGAACCGTCCGTTCCGGACGCCGGGCGAGGACGGGCTGAGGGACGTGCGGCTGATGCAGGCGATCTACCGGTCGGCGCGGGATGGCAGGCCTGTGAAGGTTTGAGCGTGATAAGCCTCTCGCCTTGTGGGGGAGGTTGGTGGGGGGCCAGCCGCGTCTGCGGCTGAATCAATCTGCTGTGGGTGAGTCTCTTGCGAGCCTAGACAGGCTCGCGCCCCCACCCCAACCCCTCCCCACAAGGGGGAGGGGCTAAGGGCCGCACTTACTCGTACCTGAGCGCCAGCACCGGGTTGGCCCTGGCGACCTTGGTCGCATGACCTGCAATAGTGATGATCGCGATCACCAGCGCGAGGCCGCCGGCGATCAGGAACGGCACCGGGGTTAGCGCGATGCGCGTGTCGAAGCCGTTGAGCCAGTCGCGCATCGCCCACCAGGCGACGGGCCAGGCGATCAGGTTCGCGACGATCACCGGCTTCGAGAATTGCCAGGTCAGCAACTTGACGATGTCCCGCGCACGGGCGCCGAGCACCTTTCGGATGCCGATCTCCTTGGTGCGCCGCTCGGCGGTGAAGGAGGCGAGGCCGAACAGGCCGAGGCAGCCGACGATGACGGCAAGAATGGCGAAGCCTGCGAAGATCTGCATCATCGCCACCTCGCGCCGGTAGAGGTCGGACGCGACGTCATCGGCGAAGTCGGCCGCGAACGGCACCTGTGGGACGATCTTCTTCCACACCGCCTCGATCCGGTCGCGCAGCGCGGTCGGGTCGTCGGTCTTGAAGCGCACCTCGAGATTATTGAGGAAGCCCTTATTATGGTAGAAGATGATGTCCTCCACCGCTTCGTGGGCCGATCGGAAGCGGCTGTCGGCCACGACGCCGACGATGGTGGCGGGCACCAGCCCGTTTTCCGGATCCACCAGTGACAGCCTGATCTGCTTGCCGACTGCCTCGGCCGGACTCTGGAAACCCATCTGCCTGGACGAGCTTTCGTTGACCACGACGTTTACACCGCGCTGCGCCAGTGCCTGTTCGGCCGCCGGATCGGGCTCGAACGGCAGGGTGGCATCGTCGAGCGCCTGGTCCTCGCGCAGGGTACGGCCGGCGAGCAGTTTGATCCCCATCGTTTCGAAAAAGCCGAAATCGACGCTGTAGGAACCCAGCGTCATGCGCTCGGCGCGGCCGAGCAGCAGCACGTCCTGGTTGGAGCGGGTGTTGGTATTGACGCCGATCGAGGTCAGCGCGGCGGATTCGACGCCCTCCAGCCGGGAGATCTCCTGCTTCAGCGTCTGCGCATAAGGCGTCACGCGCTGGCGGCCGAAATTGTCGATCTGGAGAATGCCCGAACGCTCGAAACCGGGGTCTGCGCTCCTGGCATGCAGGACCTGCGCATAGACGACGATGGTGGAGGCGATAAGGCCGATCGACACGGCGAATTGTCCCACCACCAGCACGCTGCGCAGGCGACCCGATCCTTGTGCGTCGGCGGCGGACTTGTTGGCCTTGAGCACCTCGGC
>CAKTCN010000034.1 GCA_934539295.1 uncultured Allosphingosinicella sp. | reverse complement strand
GGTGCCGGTTGCAGGAATCGAACCCGCGACCTTCGGTTTACAAAACCGCTGCTCTACCAGCTGAGCTAAACCGGCGTGACGCCTCCATTGCGTCAGGTGATGCCAAAGGTCCAGCCCTCCGTTTGCGCGATTTCGTTCGTCATCGCGCCTGGCCGCCAATATTGTGGCTGGTGCGCGACGTTGCGGAGCCAGGCGGCGGTGAGGATCGCGTCGGTGGCATGATCGTCATAGCGGGCGAGCGGCGCATGCGGGTCGCTGCCGAGTGCGCCGAGGGCGCGGTCCAGCGTGACGGCATCGCGCACCTTGGTCCGGCCGCGGGGCAGGCCCGCAGCGGCGGCGGCGATGCTGGTGTAGATCTCGACAACGACCGACCCTTGCGGCGGCAGCGGATCGAACGGCCAGATGGAAAGGTGATCGCGAAGGCGCAGGAACAGGCGCATGCCCGTGAGGCTCGACTTCCCGACCTGCGCGGCGCCTACAAGGTTGAAGTTGCTGACCGGGTTGACGATGCCGCGCCGCCGTTCCTCCTCCTCCACGACCCGCATCCGCCCTGCCCCCGCTTGGAACAGGTCGCCGCAACGGCCACCGTGCCGACGAAAATGCCGGCTCGCCTCGACATGGTCCACGAAGGTCGAGGCGCCGAGATCGGGCTCGTCGCGGCAGATCGATTCCACGAGTCGCCACAGCGAGATGGCATCAGGCGGGCTCTGCTCCCAGCCCGGGAAGAAGGCGCCCCGATCGGCGAAGGCAAAGGCGGCCGACAGGTCGAAGCCGTAGAGGGTTGGCGCTTCCCCCTGGCCGGCCAGCACCCAGTCGAGCACCTCCTGCCGCGACCAGGCATGTTCGCGCGCGGCGAGACGCGGGGCTTGCCCACCCGCATCGGCGACCGCCACCGCAATGCCCTTGTGGCGGCTCCCCTTGGCGCCCGACCAGTCGATCGCAACGAAGCGGGTGAAGCGTGCGCTCACTCCGCTGTGGCGGCTGCCAGCACGTCCGCGCCGAAGCGGGCTATGTCGAAGCGTGCCGGGTCGGGATCCTCGCCGCGGCGGACGATGACGATCCCGGCCTCAGGCAGGACCATGACATATTGCCCGCGATTGCCCTGCGCGGAGTAGGTGCCGGCGGGTAGCCCCTGGTCGGGCCCGAAGGTCCAGAGCGTTGCGCCATAGCCGGGACCCTGGGCCGGCTGCGGACCACTGGTTCGGGTCATGTAGCCCAGCCAGCCTTCGGGGAGGATGCGCTCGCCCTGCCAGACACCATCATTGAGCCATAGGAGGCCGAGCCGACCAAGATCGCGCGCGGTGCTCCATACCTGGCTCGACATGATGAAATTGCCTTGCCAGTCGCGCTCGGCAAAGGAGCGGGTCATTCCAATGCGGTCGAACAATTGGGTGCGCGGAAACGCCTCGTACCGCCGGTCGTCGGACAAGGCGGCGCGGATCGCCCGCATGGCGAGGAGCGTGTCGTTGTTGGCGTAGCGGAAGCGCGTGCCGGGCAGCGCCTCGATCGGCCAGCCGGTCGCCTGCCCGGTCACCGAAGTGCCGCCGAAGTAGATGGCATCGGTGCGGTTGCCGGCGGTATCGCTGTGCAGGCCGCTCGCCATGCGCAGCAGGTGATCGAGCGTGATCGCGCGGCGCGGATCGGCGCCCGCTTCACCCCATTCGGGGATATTCGCAGGCCGATCGACCTGCACCAGCCCCTGCCCCACCGCAATGCCCGCCAGCGTGCCGGCGATGCTCTTGCCGGCCGACCAGGTGCGGTTGGAAATGTGCGGGCCGAAGCCGTCGGCATAACGTTCGGCCAGGATGCGGCCGTCCTTGATGACCAGCACCCCGACGGTTTCGCTGTCCTTGCCATAAGTCGCACGATCGAACGCCTTGCCAACTGCATCCACCAGGGTCGGGGGCGGCGTCCCGGACGCGAGCGCATCAGCATCTCCCATCGGCCAGGGTGCCGCGTCGGTGGGCAGCGCCTCATCCGCATCGCCGAGATAGGCGGACGCGATCGGCGGTGCGACCGATCCGATCGGCATGTTGGTGCAGCCGAAGCCGGCCTGCCACACCGCCCTTCGCGGCGGCAGCTTGTCGTCGAAGGCGACCGACACTGTGCGGGTAGCGGGATAGACCCATGCGGCAAGCGTCGGCACGATTGCGTCATATTGAGGGTAGATGCCCTTCAGCTCCACCGCCTCGACCTGCGCCTGCGTGCGGCCGGCATTGAACATCCCGCTGCACAACATGCTTGCCTTGTAGCCTGCGGCAATCGCGCGATCGTAGGTGGTTGGCGCCTGAGCACCCGCCGGTGACGCGAGCGCCAGCACCGACAGGCTAGCCGCCGCGTTCCTTGCGAAGGTTGTTCCAGTAAGCGATCCGCTCTCGTATCCGGGCCTCGAAGCCGCGCTCGACCGGTTCGTAAAAGGTTTGCGGCTCCATTTCCTCGGGCCAGTAATTGTCACCGGAAAAACCCTCCGCCTGATCATGGTCGTATTGATATCCCTTGCCATAGCCGACCTGCTTCATGAGCTTGGTCGGCGCATTGAGGATGTTCTGCGGCGGCATCAACGATCCGGTATCGCGTGCCGAACGCCACGCCGCCTTCTGCGCCATGTAGGCTGCGTTCGATTTGGGTGCGGTGGCCAGGTATAGACAGGCCTGGACGATGGCGAGTTCGCCCTCCGGTGAGCCGAGGAAGTCGTACGTGTCCTTGGCCGCGATGCACTGGACCAGCGCCTGCGGATCGGCGAGGCCGATATCCTCCACCGCCGCACGCGTGAGGCGGCGCAACAGGAAGAGCGGCTCTTCCCCGGCCACAAGCATGCGGGCCAGATAGTAGAGCGCAGCTTGCGGATCCGAGCCGCGTATCGATTTGTGTAGCGCCGAAATGAGGTTGTAGTGACCTTCGCGGTCCTTGTCGTAGACCGCCAGGCGCCGCTGAAGCAGCGAGGACAGGCCCGCAGGATCGAGTTCGCCATCGATGGAGATCGAGAAGAGGGTTTCCGCCTGATTCAGCAGGAAGCGCCCATCGCCATCCGCGGTCGCCACCAGCGCATCGCGCGCATCGCGCATGAGCGGCAGCGGCCGCTCCAGCAAAGCCTCGGCACGGTCGAGCAGGCTCGACAACGCCTTGTGGTCCAGCCGGTTGAGGATCAGCACCTGCGCGCGGCTGAGCAGAGCGGCATTGAGTTCGAAGCTGGGATTCTCGGTGGTCGCACCGACCAGCACGACGGTGCCGTCCTCGACGAAGGGAAGGAAGCCGTCCTGCTGCGCCCGGTTGAAGCGATGGATCTCGTCCACGAACAACAGGGTCTGCCGACCAAGCCGGCCATGCTCCTCGGCCTCGGCAAACACCTTCTTGAGGTCCGCCACGCCTGAAAAAACAGCCGAGATCGCCACGAAGCGCATGCCGACCGCGTCGGCGAGCAGGCGTGCGATCGTGGTCTTGCCGGTGCCGGGCGGTCCCCACAGGATGATGGAGGCGAGCTTGCCCGCCGCGACCATGCGGCCGATCGCGCCCCCGGCGCCGGTCAGATGCTCCTGCCCCACAACTTCGTCCAATTGTCGGGGACGCAGTCGATCCGCGAGCGGCGCACCTTCGCCCGCAGGCGGCGGCAGCGGCGGGGAAGTTGGGTCGCTTTCGAACAGGTCTGCCACAGGCTCTAGCTAACCCCTGCCGAAGCATTTTGCCATGGCTCTTGCGAAACGCTGCGATATATCTTAGATAGAGACACGACACATTGGAGATAGTTGATGACATTTGGAAAAGGATACGCCCATTGGGCATTTGGTGGCGGCGGACGTGGCTTTGGCCCACGCGGCATGGGTGAGCGCGGCGGTGAAGTCCGCGGACGTGGGCGGCACGGCCGGCGCATGTTCGACGGCGGCGAGCTTCGCCTTGTCCTGCTGAAGCTGATCACCGACCAGCCCCGCCATGGCTATGACCTCATTCGTGCCGTGGAGGAGATGACGGGCGGCAGCTATGCACCGAGCCCGGGCGTGGTCTATCCGACGCTGACCATGTTGCAGGACATGGGCCTCATCGAGGAAGCCCCATCCGAAGGCGCACGCAAGCTGTTCACGGCGACAGCCGACGGCCGCAGGGAACTGGAGAGCAAGGCCGACGAGGTCGCGACACTGATCGATCGCCTGACCGATTTCGGCGCGCGCGAACGGCGCCACGGAACCTCCCCCGTTGCCCGCGCCATGGCCAACCTCGGCACCGCGATCGCCCACCGGCTTGCGCACGAGGACCAGGGTTCCGACATAGTCCACGACATCGCCGCCATCATCGATGAGGCGGCGCAGAAGATCGAGAAGAGCTGAGATGACGAGCAGTATCGCCCATGTGCCGACGGAGAATGGCAGCCGTTACCTCCAGCAATTGTGCAAGCATTGGTCGCACAACTTGGCGGTCGAGTTCACGCCCGAGCACGGCACCATCGTCTTTCCGAAGGATGCGCGCGGTGCCGAGTGGACGGCAGACGGTCTGGTGACGATGGATGCTAGGCAGGCGACACTGGAGTGCCGCGTGGACGCGAGCAGCGCCGACCATCTGGAAGCCTTGAAGGAAGTCCTCGTCCGCCATCTCGATCGCTTCGCCTTTCGCGAGGCGCCGCTCAGCTTCGAGTGGCAGAACGAGACGGTGGCCGCCGCCTGACGCCCGCCCGCAGAGGCTTAACGCAGGCGCGTTCCGACCAGCGTGCCCTTGTAGCCCGGGTGGATGAGCTTGAATTCGAAGTTCGGCCAGTTGCGGCGCCAGCGTCGCGCCACCACTCGCTCGCCCGGCCGTGCAGCGTCGTCGAGCATGACTGTGCCGCCGACGCTGATCCGGTCGAACAAGGCCTCGGCGGCTCCGCGCACATAAGGGTGGATGGCCCAGGGCGGTCCGTCGATCACGAGCAGGTCGATCGTCGCGGGGATGTTGGACAATTGGTACCAGCGGCCCGGCCAGCCGCCCGGCGGCGTTCCCAGCGGGGCGTGGCTGAGGTCGCTGTCCAGTCCGTTGTCGCGCAGCCAGCGGCTGGTCGCCTGAACGAAGTCGCCATGCTGGTCGTAGCCGACCAAGCATCCCTTTCCGTTCAGCTGCAGCCCGCGCGCCATCACCAGTGAGCTTGCGCCGACGCCGAGTTCGACAACCGTTTCCGGTTTCTTGTCCTCGATATAGTCGGTGAGCAGTTCGAGGAAGCCGACATCGGCCTTCCAGCTGCCGAGATGAGGCAGGGCGTCGGGCGCTAGGCCGAGGCGCTTAACCAACGCGGCCTTGCCCTTCTTGGTCCCGCCATAGAGGCTCTTCAACAACCAGGGCCATTGGATCGCGCCGAATGCGTAAACGAACAAACGTTCGCCCAGCGGCATGGCAGGCGCGGAATCCTCCTTCAGCGACAGGAGGGAGGTTTGTTCGCGAGATGTCATCGGGTGCTGCTCTTAGGGGCTTCTCGCCCGGGTTGAAAGCGTTGGAGCACGAAGCGGGCTGCAAGAGGCAGCGCGCCCAATGCGACGAACGAAAGGATGAGTTCCGGCGAGTAGATGTCCGACGCACGCCGGATCTGGCCTAGCTGCGTGCCAGCATTCACGTAGAGCGTGGTGGCGGGAACGAGCCCCAGAAAGCTTACCGGCGCGAAGATCCTGAGCGGCATGCGGGTGAGGCCCATGGTAAGGTTCACGACGAAGAACGGGACCACGGCCAGCAGGCGGAGCGAGAGCAGGTAGAAGGCGCCGTCGCGGTCGATACCGCGGTCGATCGCGCCCATGTAGCGGCGGAAGCGACGCTCCACCCAGTCACGCAGCACATAGCGCGCAATCAGGAAGGATATCGAGTCGCCGAGCGTCACGGCGAACAGGCACAGGATCGTGCCCCAGAAAGGCCCGAACACAGCGCCGGCCGCGAGCGAGAGCGTAAGCACCGCACCGGGCAGCGACAGCGACAGGGCCGTAACCTTGATCGCGACGAAGGCAGCACCGACAAGAACAGGATGCGCGTTGAATGCCTCCCGCATCTCGCGCTGATGCGCCTTGAAGGTTTCGAGCGTGAGATAGCGATGAAGGTCAAAGGCGAAGAACAGGATGGCGGCCAGCGCGACGAGGGCGATCGTGACGAGCTTTCGGCGCGTCGCCCCCGCACGCGTCATGGAATAGTGAGCCGCGGCTGACGCCCGCCGAGGCGCTGCCGGATCACACGCAAATAGCCTTCGATCATCTGCTGGTTCACGTCGTCCCACCCCAGACGGCGACTTGCCTCGAAACCTGCGGCCCCCGCCGCTTCACGTGCATCCTTATCGCTGCAATATGACTCCAATGCGACTGCGAAATCGTCGCACGCACCGGGCCGCACCAGCCGGCCCGTGACGCCGTCATGGACCAGGCTCTGGCTCCCCGTTGCGCGTGCGGCGACCACGGGGATACCCGATGCCATCGCCTCCAGCGTCACGTTGCCGAAGGTTTCGGTATCGGATGGATTGAAGAGCATGTCCATGGAAGCGACGGCACGGCCGAGCGCGGACTCGGTCTGGAGCCCGACAAAAACGGCGTCCGGCAACCGTTGTTCGAACCACGCGCGCGCCGGACCGTCGCCCACCACCAGCACCTTGTGCCGGACACCGCGCCTGGCGAGCCGGTCGATGCTGTCGGAAAAGACGTCGAGGCCTTTCTCCATGACCAGGCGGCCGAGGAATCCGACCACAGGCTCGTCGTCGGCGATGCCGAGGCTGCGCCGCCATGCCGTGTCGCGACGGGTCGGGTGGAAGATCGCCTGGTCGATGCCCCGCGACCAGATGCCGATGTCGTAGTTCATCCGCTGCTGGCGCAGCACCTGCGCCATCGAATCGGAGGGTGCGAAGATGGCATCGCAGCGGCGATAGAGCCGACGCATGATCGCGACCGCCACCGGCTCAAGGAACGCCATGCCGTAATAGCGGCCATAAGTTTCGAAACGCGTGTGGATCGACGCCACGACCGGCTTGTCCAGCTTGTGCGCCAAGGTGACGGCGCGGTGCCCGAGGATTTCCGGGCTGGCGATATGGAGAATGTTGGGTGCGAACCGCTTCACGTCCCGCTTCACGGCGGGCGGGATCATGATGGGCGCGCGATATTCGCCGCGACCGGGCACTGGAATGGCGGGGATGGAGACGACGTCCCCCATGGGCGGCAGCGCCGGCCTGTCGACCGTCGGCGAGTAGATGCGCACCGCGGCGCCCTTGCGCAGCGCATATTCGACAAGGCGGTTCAGCGCCTGATTGGCCCCGTCACGAACATAATTATAGTTGCCGGTAAAGATGGCGATGCGAAGGTCAGTCACGTCCATGGCGGCACGCGATAGCCGCATGCAGGCCCAAGTCCAACGGTGGAACGCTCCCCGCCCTCGCGCGCTCTGGATCGCGCAAGGAGAAGAATGATGGGCAACAGCTTTGCAACCGGCAAGAAGGTGCATTGGAACTGGGGCAGCGGCACGGCGGAAGGCAAGGTCGCCGAACGGTTCGACCGACGCGTCCAGCGCACGATCAAGGGCACCAAGGTCGTCAAGAACGGGACCAAGGACAATCCGGCCTACCTGATCGAGCAGGATGATGGCGACAAGGTGCTGAAGCGCGGGTCGGAACTGCACTGAGCACCCCTTCGTCACCCCGGGCTTGATCCGGGGTGCCGCTTGCTTCCACTATGGCGGACAAGAAGAAGCGCGACCCCGGATCACGTCCGGGATGACGATGGAGGTGGAATGCTGAACCTGATCGTCGCGGCCCAAGTGGCTGCGCTTCCCATCACCTGGCGCTTCGACAATCTCCAGCGGGTCGGCGGGCTGACCGCGGAGGTGGAGGGCAGCCCTGCCCTGATCGAAACGCCTGCAGGCAAGGCAGTGCGGTTCGACGGCAAGGACGATGCGTTATTCGTGAACTGGCACCCCCTCCATGGTGCGGAGACGTTCACGGTCGAGGCGATCTTCCGCCCTGACGGGGGCGCGTTCGAGCAGCGCTGGCTGCATCTCGCGCACGAGCCGCAAGACGGATCGCAGGCTTCGCGCATTCTGTTCGAGATCCGGGTCGAGAATGGCGAATGGTACCTCGACGCCTTCGCCACGGGTCCCGGCTACAAGCATACGCTCATCTTTCCGGAGAAGCGCTTTCCGGTAGGCCGCTGGTACCATGTCGCACAGACGTTCGACGGCACCACCTATCGCGCCTATGTCGACGGCGTGCTTCAGGGCGAGGCACCGCTCGCCTACAAGCCGCAGGGGCCGGGCCGCTCCTCGGTCGGAGTGCGGATCAATCGGGTGAACTATTTTAACGGTGCGATCCACGAGGCGCGGTTCACGCCGCGCGCACTCGATCCGGCCGAATTCACGCGGATCCCGTCCGGTCTTCAGGACAAGTGAACTGCTGAAACCAGACCTCGCCTATTGGCGCACCGCCGTCGGCGAGATCGGCACTACAGCCGCTCGGGCGGGAGTTGCGCTGCCTGACGCACCCAGGACGTGAACTGCGCTTCGTCCAGTCCGTCTTCGCCGACATGGAGGTAGCGCGTGTCACTACTTTTGGACGCGACCGGCGGCACCGGATCGAGCGCCTGGCCGCGAAAGAAGGCGACCTTCACATATTTGTTGAAGACGTGGACACTGAGGAACCACCCCTCCTCACTTGCACCATATAGCGGCGAGTTCCACTTCACCGCCTTGCGCACGTCCGGCACCGCCGTGACGATCAGCCGGTCAATCTGCCCGACCACCTCCCGCTTCCAGCCATCGAGCGCATCGACATAGACCCGGATGGGCCCGTCGCCCTCACCCTTGGCGACCTGCGGATTACCGCCCGACAGCAACTTGGCCATGCGCTCACTTCCTCCCGAAAAGCTTCTCGATATCGCCATGCCCCAGCTTCACCCAGGTCGGCCTGCCGTGGTTGCATTGGCCGGAATGGGGCGTGATTTCCATCTCGCGGAGGAGGGCGTTCATCTCGGCAACCGAGAGGATGCGACCCGCGCGAACCGAGCCGTGGCAGGCCATGGTGGCAGCAACGTGATCCAGCCTTTCCTTGAGGCTCAGCGCCTCGTCATAGGCGGCGAGTTCGTCGGCGAGGTCAGTGACGAGGCCCGTAGCGTCGCCGCTGCCGAGCAAGGCGGGCGTGGCGCGAACCAAGACGGCGCGGGCGCCGAAGCGTTCGAGTTCGAGGCCCATTTCGGCCAGCTCCGGCGCACGCGCCTCCAGCCGGTCGCAGGCCGGTTCGTCCAGTTCCACCACCTCGGGGAGGAGCAAGGCCTGACGGGCGACGCCGCCTGCCGCCATGGCCTTGCGCATGCGTTCAAGGACGAGGCGTTCATGCGCCGCATGCTGATCGATGAGAACGAGGCCGTCCTCCGCCTCCGCCACGATGTAGGTGGCGGCGACCTGACCGCGGGCCACGCCGAGCGGGAAGGAGGGCGGCGGCACGGGCGCGTAAGCCGCCTCGGCACGCGCCTGGGGCGCGAAGTCGAGCGGGCGGTCTCGCAATCCTTCCGTTACGCCGGCAAGAGAGGGCGTCCAACTGGCCTGGGAGGGTGCCGAATAGAGGAAGGGGGCCGGATGCCCGCTTCCCTGGGGGCGATGTGGCAGGCCGGGTTCCGAAGTCCACATGCCAAGCGCTGCGGCGCTGGGGCGCTGCGCACTCCTGTGCCCTGCCGCGTCCAGCGCGTTCCTGAGCCCGCCAATGATGAGGCCGCGTATGTTGCCGGGATCGCGGAAGCGCACCTCCGTCTTGGCCGGGTGCACGTTGACGTCCACCTCCTCGCCGGGAAGGTCGATGAACAAGGCCACCACCGGGTGCCGGTCGCGGGCGAGCATGTCCTGATAGGCGGCGCGCACGGCGCCGATCAGCAGCCGATCCTTCACCGGACGGCCGTTGACGAACAGGAACTGGTGATCGGCGACGCCGCGATTGAAGGTGGGCAGGCCCGCCACCCCGCCGAGCCTCGCATCGCCGCGCTGATAATCGACGCCGATGCTGTTATCGACCAGAGCGCGGTCGGTGAGCCCGGCCACGCGATCCGGCCGTGCCTCGGCCGGCTGGACGTGGAGCGAGCGGCGCCCGTCATGCTCCACGGTGAAGCCGATATCTGGCCGCGCCATCGCCAGCCGCTTAACGACATCCAGACAGGCCCCGAACTCGGAGCGTTCGGACCGAAGGAACTTGCGCCGCGCGGGCACCTTGCCGAACAGGTCCTCGACCTTGACCCGCGTGCCGGGCGGAAGCGCTGCGGGCCCGTCGCCTTCCAGCCGGCCATTGTCGATGATGCGCGACCATCCATCGGCCCCGCGCACGCGGCTTTCAAGGCTGAGTCGGGCGACACTGGCGATCGACGGCAATGCTTCGCCCCTGAAGCCCAGCGTCTCGACTCGCTCGATCGCTTCGTCGGGAAGCTTCGATGTCGCATGCCGTTCCAGCGCCAGCGCCATCTCGTCGGGGCGCATTCCGCAGCCGTCGTCGCTGACCTCCAGCCCCGCGATGCCGCCGCCGCTCAGCTTGACGTGAATACGCAACGCTCCGGCGTCGATCGCGTTCTCGACCAGTTCCTTCAAGGCGCTTGCCGGTCTTTCAACCACCTCGCCGGCAGCGATGCGGTTAATCAGATGTTCGGGAAGACGGCGTATTGACATGGCATAGCCTGTAAACGAAGCGGCGCTGTCCCGCGAGCGCTGTTGAGGATATGGACGGGGGCCGCGGGGGCACCCTATAGAGTTTTTCATGGCGCAGCGGCGAATCCGCACGCGCGCCGCCAGGTAAGCGAGCCTTATTCTATGTCCCTGATGCGTCTGCTGAAATTCCCGTCCCATGACATGGCCATCGATCTCGGCACGGCCAACACCGTGGTCTATGTGCGCGGGCGCGGCATCGTGCTGAACGAGCCGTCGGTGGTGGCGATCGAGACGCTGAACGGCGTCAAGCGCGTCAAGGCGGTCGGCGACGATGCCAAGCTGATGATGGGCAAGACCCCGGACCAGATCGAGGCGATCCGCCCGCTGCGTGACGGCGTCATCGCCGACATCGATGTCGCCGAGCAGATGATCAAGCATTTCATCCAGAAGGTGCACGGCAAGCGTCGCTTCCCGCGCTGGCCGGAAATCGTGATCTGCGTGCCGTCGGGTTCCACTTCGGTCGAGCGCCGTGCGATCCGTGACGCAGCTTCGAACGCGGGCGCTTCGCAGGTATGGCTGATCGAGGAGCCGATGGCGGCCGCGATCGGCGCCGACATGCCGGTGACCGAGCCGATCGGGTCCATGGTCGTCGATATCGGCGGCGGCACCACCGAAGTGGCCGTGCTCTCGCTGCGCGGTCTCGCCTACACCACGTCGGTCCGCGTCGGCGGCGACAAGATGGACGAGGCGATCTCCTCCTACGTGCGCCGCAACCACAATCTCCTGATCGGCGAAGCGACGGCCGAGCGCATCAAGCAGCAGGTCGGTATCGCCAAGCCGCCGGTCGATGGCGATGGCCTGACCGTCCACATCAAGGGCCGCGACCTCGTCAACGGCGTGCCCAAGGAAATCGTCATCAACCAGCGCCAGATCGCCGAGGCGCTGTCGGAGCCGGTCGGCACCATTGTCGAGGGCGTGCGCATCGCGCTGGAGAATACCGCGCCGGAACTGGCCGCGGACATCGTCGACCAGGGCATCGTGCTCACCGGCGGCGGCGCCCTGCTGCAGGGCTTGGACGAAGTGCTGCGTGACGAAACGGGCCTTCCGGTCACGGTAGCGGACGACCCCCTCACCTGCGTTGCTCTCGGCACCGGCCGCGCGCTAGAGGAGGAGGTCTTCCGCGGCGTCCTCCAGACCGCCTGAGGTTAGGCGAGAGGCATGGCGCCGCCCAAGACACGGCGCCCGGGTTTCTCCCGCAGGGCGCAATATGGCCTGTTCATCGGCTACGTCGTTGCCGTGGCGGGAATCCTGTTCTCGCTGCTGCTGCTGGTAGTCGCGGTCATCGATCCGCCGGGATTTCGCGCGCTGCGGAGTGCGGCGCTTGACGCCACCACGCCGGTCAGCGCGGGCAGCCGGGGGGTGGTGCGCTTCTTCACCGAAACGAGTGATGGCGTAGGCCATTATTTTTGGGCTGCATCCCGCAATGAGGCGCTGGCCGCGAAGCTCAAGCAGGCTCAGATCGAGAATATGGAGGCGCGCGCGGTGCGTCTCGAAAATGCGCGCCTGAAGCAATTGCTCGGGATCCGCCGCGGCATGTCCGATCATGTCGCGACGGCCGCCATCGTGGCATCGACCTTCGATTCCAGCCGTCGCATCGCCACCCTCTCGGCCGGGTCGACGGAAGGCGTGGAGGTGGGACAGCCGGTGCGCGCCGCGGAGGGGCTGATCGGCCGGGTGGTGGAAACAGGCTGGACCGCATCGCGGGTGCTGCTGCTCACCGATGGCGCCAGCAACGTGCCCGTACGCCTGGTTCGCGACGGCACTCCGGCCATCGCCGCCGGGCGCGGCGACGGAACGGTGGAGATTCGTCCCCTGGAGGTCGGCGCCAACCCCTTCCGGCGCGGCGACGTGTTCGCCACTTCGGGAACGGGCGGTATATTCCCGCCGAACATCCCGGTGGCCGTGGTGCTGCGCGCCACCCGCGACGAGACGATTGCCAAGCCCATCGCCAACCCGGCGCGGGCCGATTACGCAGTGGTGCAGGGCATCTACCAGCCCGCCGCAAACAGCGAGACGCTGCCCCCTGCCCCGGGCCAGGCCCCGACCGCACCGGCGCAGGCGCAGGCGCAACGCCCGTGAGCCGCATCGCGTTCAACCAGGCGGCGGTCAGGCGGCGCGCCTTCTGGCAGAATTACACGCCCGTCATCTCTACCCTCTTCGCGTCGGCGCTTTCGCTGCTGCCGATCATCGCCAGTTCACCTTTGATCCCCGAATTGGGCTTCCTCGTCCTCATCGCATGGCGGCTGCTGCGGCCCGAAATGTGGGCACCCACGATCGCGCTGCCGCTCGGGCTCTTCAACGACCTGGTCGCCGGGCATCCGATCGGCCAGTCCATGCTGGTGTGGACGAGCATGTTCATCGCCTATGAGATTGCCGACACCCGCATGCTTTTCCGCGATTACTGGATGGACTGGTTCTTTGCCGCGCTCGGTATCTGCGCGGCGGTGACGGCGGATTGGTATATCGCGCGGCTCATGGGTGCGCGGATCAGCTTCGAAGTGATGCTGCCCCAGCTCGGCGCCTCGATCCTGGCCTATCCGGTCGTGGCCCGCATCATCCTCATGCTCGACAGGTGGCGGCTGGCGCGATGAAGAGGCCCATCCCTCTCGTCACGGAGAACAGCCAGTCCTTCACCTTCGCACGGCGCGCCTTCGTGCTGGGCGGCTTCCAGGCGGGCATTGCAGCGCTGCTCGGTGGGCGCCTTGCCTATCTTTCGCTGTCCAACACCGAGGGATACCGGCTCGCGTCCGAGGAGAACCGGTTCCAGCTCGTGCTCGTCCCGCCGCGTCGCGGCTGGATCGTGGATCGCTACGGCAAGCCGATCGCCGTCAATCGCAGCGACTATCGCGTCGATCTCATCCCCGACCAGCTCGAGGACCCGGACCGCATCATCGCCGAGCTGACGCAGATCCTACAGCTTCCCCCCGAGGAGGTGGAGCGCATCCGCAAGGAACTGGACGCCGCCGCCGGCTACCAGCCGGTGCCCGTGGCGGAAAATCTGCCGTTCGAGAAATATGCCGCCGTGACCGTGCGCCAGCCGGAACTGCCTGGCGTAGCGCCGCTGCGCGGGTTCAGCCGCTTCTACCCCGACGGCGCTGCCGTCGGCCACCTGGTCGGCTATGTCGGCATCGCCAATCGCAAGGAATATGAAGAAGCCGGCAAGGACGCCCTCCTCATCACGCCCGGTTACAAGATCGGCAAGGAAGCCCTTGAAAAGATGATGGAGCAGCGCCTGCGCGGAAAGCCGGGCGCAAAGCGGTTGGAAGTCACGGCGCGTGGCCGCCTCGTCCGCGAACTCGCGAGCCTGCCCGACCGCAGCGGCGGCAGCCTGCCGCTCACCATCGATGCCGGACTGCAGGCCTATGCCGCGCGCCGCATGGGCAATGAATCGGGTTCGGTGATCGTAATGGATTGCTGGACAGGCGACATATTGTGCATGGCCTCCATGCCGGCATACGACCCCAACAACTTCTCTGACGGCATCAGTTCCAGCGAATGGAGGATGCTGTCGGAGGATGAACGTCGTCCGCTCGCCAACAAGTCGCTGAACGCACTCTACCCGCCCGGGTCTACGCTGAAGCCGATGAACTCGCTGGCATTGCTGGAGGCGGGGATCGACGCGAACGACACTGTCATCTGCAATGGCGGCTACACGCTCGGCAATCGCCGCTTCCAGTGCCTGGGCCGTCACGGCGCGGTCAACATGCACCGCGCCATCGCCAAGAGCTGCAACACCTATTTCTATGCGATGAGCCGTCGCATCGGCATCGACAAGATGGCGGCAATGGCGCGCAGCCTTGGCCTCGGCGTTAAGTTCGATCTCCCCGTGCAATCACAAAGCTATGGCACTTACCCCGACAGTGCGTGGAAACAGCGCAAGTATAAGGACCGGTGGCGTGAATCCGACACGCTCAACGCCGCTATCGGCCAGGGTTATGTCATCCTGAACCCGCTGCAGCTTGCGGTCATGGCATCGAAGATCGCATCGGGTCTCGACGTCCAGCCCAACCTGCTGCTGCGAAAAGATGCGCCGCGTCCCAAGCCCCTGCCCTATGCTGCCGAACATCTCGCGGCAGTACGCGCAGGCATGTGGGAAGTGGTGAATGGCGACGGCACGGCCGGGCGCAGCCGCCTGCCCTTCGACAATATCCAGATGGGCGGCAAGACCGGCACCGCGCAGGTGCGCAAGCTGTCGAGCGGCAATGGTGGTGCGGGTGTGCCCTGGAAGTATCGCGACCACGGCCTGTTCGTCTGTTTCGCCCCGACCGACAAGCCGCGCTACGCCGCGTCGGTGGTGATCGACCACGGCGTGGGCGGCTCGCGCGCTGCCGCCCCGGTCGCCAAGGACGTGCTCACCTACCTGTTCGACAAGAACAAGGCGATGGAGGCTCTGGCGGTTCTGGAGGAAAGCTGGGGCGGCGACATCAAGACCCGCATGGACCGTCAAACACGCGAATATCTTGCTGCCCGCGGTCAGCCATTTCCGGCCGAAGACGCCAGTGCCGACGCATCGGCGGAGGCAAATGCATCTTTGCAAACCAACAACACGGCCGCAGAGGGGAGCGGCCAGTGACGACCACGTCGCTCGTCCCGGCGCCGATCGCCCGCCTTCCCTGGGGTATGCTGATCGTCGTGATCGCAATCGGCATGTTCGGCGCCGTCGCCCTTTATTCGGCCGCGGGTGGGTCGATGAAGCCATGGGCATTCAATCACATCGCGCGCTTCTTCGTCTTCCTGGGCGGCGCCGTGGTGATGTCCTACATCCGGCCCGAGACGTATCGCGATTATGCCTGGCCTGCTTACGGCGCGGTCATGCTGTTGCTGTTCGTCGTGCAGATATTCGGCACCCTCGGTGGCGGTGCCAAGAGCTGGCTGGAGTTCGGCCCGATCCGTATCCAGCCATCCGAGTTGATGAAGCCGATCGTGGTCCTGTGCATGGCCGGCTTCTACCAGCGCCTGCCCGCGGGCGAGATCCGCAAATTCTCCGCCATCTGGCCGGCCGCGCTCATGGCCGCGTTCCCGGCCGGCGTGATCCTGCTCCAGCCCGATCTCGGCACGGCGACGCTGCTCATCTTTTCGGCCGTGTGCGTGATGTTCCTGGCCGGCCTGCCGCTGCGCCTCTTCCTGGGCGGGTTGGCGGCGGTGCTCGTAGCGGTGCCGCTCGGCTTCTCCTTCCTGATGCCGCACCAGCAGAAGCGTCTGCTCATCTTCCTCAACCCGGAAGACGATCCGCTGGGCGCCGGCTACCACATCACGCAGTCCAAGATCGCGATCGGTTCGGGCGGACTCGGCGGCAAGGGGTTCCTGAACGGAACGCAGAGCCACCTTCAATATCTGCCCGAGCAGCATACCGACTTCATCTTCCCCGCCATGGTCGAGGAATGGGGTCTGATACCCGGCCTGCTGCTGATCGCCGCCTTCGCTTACCTGTTCAAGTGGGGCACAAGCGTGGCGCTCGATACCAAGGGGCGGTTCGGACGGCTCACGGCTGGCGGGCTCACCATGACGATCTTCTTCTACTTCGCCATCAACCTGCTGATGGTGATGGGCTTCGCGCCCGTCGTCGGCATTCCGCTCCCGCTCTTTTCCTATGGCGGGTCGGCGATGCTGACGGTGATGATCTGCCTTGGCATTCTCATGTCCATCCACCGCAACAACCAGCGCGATCAGGGCAGATTATGACATTTGCCTGAAATAGGCCGTTGCATCCCCCATTTGTCTTAGCTAAAGGGCTGCCACGCCGGAACGACATCGCTCCTTCAGGCATTGCCCCTCAGGCATGGACGCATAGCTCAGTTGGTAGAGCAGCTGACTCTTAATCAGCGGGTCCTAGGTTCGAGCCCTAGTGCGTCCACCACCTTCTTCCTTTACAGTCAACATCTTACGCCATCCTTGACGACGATCCTCAGTCCGACTTTAGGAACGGGTGTAGGTGATTCTGTGCCATGGACTTCCGCAGATTTCCGCGCTTCTTCGGCGTGGTTGATTTGCGGCGAAAAGATCAGCTGGTCGGCGTAGGGCTGCAAGTGCTTGACTGACATATGCGCATAGCGGCGCACCATCGTCTCCGACTACCAGCCGCCCAGCTCCTGAAGCACCCAGGTGGGCACGTCATTCTGCCGAAGCCAGCTTGCCCAGGTGTGCCGCAGATCGTGCCAGCGGAAATTGGTGATTCCACATGCCGCCAATGCCTTGCGCCACGTCCTGGTGTCGCGGACCGGAGCGGCTCGCCCCGAAAGGTGAACACATGGCTTTCGTGCTTGCCCATCTGCCGCTGGAGCACAGCCATGGCGAGATCGTTGAATGGGACCCCTAAGGCATCGCCATTCTTCGTATCGCCATGCTCAACCGTGGCTATCCGCCGGCTGAGCTGGACCCGATCCCAGGTGAGACCGAGCACATTGCCTTGGCGGAGCCCCGTCGCGAGCGCAAACGCCACCGCGTCACGCTGATGCTCGGTCAGTTCACTTTAGCAGCCGTTCGGCCTGCTCCTGGGTGATCCAGCGGACCCTCACCTTGCCGCCCACCGAGTAGGTGTCTGAGTTTGATGGGTCTAGGCAGCCCATAGTTGGCGAGTAAGCCTCACTGCCCGCCTGTTCATTGTATGTCGGCTCCTCACCGCAACAGTTTGTTGATCGAGGCGATGAGCTCACCTTCCCGATCTGCGCCCGACTTGCGGAAGATCGTCTTCAATTGGGCGTTCACGGTTGCCGGTGTGGCGCCGCGTGCCTGGGCAATCGCTTCGCGGGAGTGCCCCTGACCATGCGCAATGCGATGTCGGCCTCGGCGCTCGTGACGTTCAGCACGGACTTGAGCAGGTCCCCACGTTCACCGTCCAGTTCGCTCGGTGGGCGGATCACAACAAGCGCGCGCGGCTCGAAGCGCAGACTCCATTAGCGGCCCGGCAGGGCGAAGATCTCGCACAATGCAGGATCGCCACGTCCGAGCCAAAGCCGTTCGGGTTCCGCGTAGCTTTGCCCGACTATCTTTGCGAGAGCCTGTTGCAATAACCGATCTTCGGCGGGCCGGCACGCCCGCAAACTGCTGCCCGATAGTCGCAGGTCGGCACCCGCGGACAGCCAGTTCTCGGCAGATGGCGTCAGCGCGCCCACTCTGCCCTGCCCGTCGAGGATGAAGCCAATCGATCGCATGGAGCCAAGCAAGCCGGCGGCCAGTTGCGCGCCCTGATGCTCGATAGCCTTTTGCATCCGTATGGCGGCGAGAACGTGAGGCGCTACTGTTCCGAAAACGGCACTATCGGTCGCGCTGGTGCGACCGTCCGAATGCGACCTGAGCGCCGCCAGGCCGATGAACATGCCGTCCTCCTGGTACAAAACGGTCTGGCAACCGAACGGCAGATCAAACTGCGCGGCGAAGTCGTTGTGAATGCCGCAGTCCATCTCCTTCCTGACACGGTCATAATCATCCTCGCTCGTCACGACGAGCGGTGCATCAGACGCAGCGATGCGCCAAGTAAGCGCTGGATCGCCCCCACCAATCTCGACAAAACCTTCGACGAAGCGGCCGGGGCAGTCGGTGGTCCAATTGAATGGGATCAGATGGGCGCCGCCAACGCCCAGCAACTGCATGCGTCCCGAGCGGGTCGCGCGCGCCAAATCCTTGAGCGCCGAGTCTCAGCCGCCGGCCGGAGCCGCATGAAGGCCGCAGCCTCGTCGATCACATGCACACCCCCCGTTGCTGCCTCCTCTTGCCCTGCGCGCGGCTCGGGAAGGACGGCGTTTTCATGAGCCTACCCCGATCGGGGGATGAAGGGCAAGGAAGGCGACTACTACGAACCTACGTATCGCGGGTGTGCAAGTCTTGGGGATGGGGACGTGAATGCCTGAGGAGCGAATATGATCAGTCCGGTTCGCAACGTCGACGAGACGGGGCCGGAAGAACCAGGGCTTCCCACCGTGCTACGAGCACGCAGTTGATAATGTGGTTCCAGTTCGCGAACTCCCATACGGGCCAGCAGCTTACCGCTGCATCACAGGCCGTACAGACGACAGCATCCGACTACATGTCAGAACCTCAAGAAAACCTTGCACCCGGAGGGACGTCCACAGATGGTTAGCTGCCGCTTGTGACCGAAACGCCCATATGCCTGTCTGTCCAGGTGCAAAAGTGGGTCGGTAGCTTCCTGTCCGCCGACTTGATGCTATCTGGTGTTCGACGTGCCAAAGCTGACCGGCAGGTAGTTCGAATTCCGTAGGAGGTGAGTTACTCAGCGTACGCAGCGAAAGAGTTCAAGCTGATCAAAGCTGCACGCTTTGATGTTAAAGCAAGTAAGCAGACGCGTCGCTGCTGCGAAGCGCTTTCAGTGGCTTGGAGGCAGCCAAGCCTTTCCTTGCCGGATTTTTAGCCTGATAGCGCTGCTACTTTTGAGGCTGCAGGCAAAGTGAACCCTACGACCGCCCCGCCCGTCTCGCGATTGCGCGCGTAGAGATTTCCGTCGAACGCCTCGATCATGGTTCGGCAAATTGCCAGTCCCACGCCAAGACCACCCTTTTTCGAGGATTTGAACGCATCAAAGGCGCCCTTCTCCATCTCGAGGGGAACGCCCGGTCCATTATCTGCCACTTCGATGCTGATCCGCCCCTCATCAGATATGGCGGTGACCGAGACACGCCGGTTCGCAATTCCAATCGTCGCCTCGCAGGCGTTTCGCACGAGATTGTAGAGGACCTGCTCCAACTGGACATCGTCGCCGGTGACGCTGAGACCACTCGGAACGCCGTCGTCGTCGATTGCCACTCCAGAGCATATACCTGATGTGCGAACCAGACGAAGGCTGTTGCGAAGGAGTTGCGCGACATCAACCGCTTTCGTGGGAACCGCGCGTTGTCCGATCATCGCCCGTACACGCTTGATGATCTCTCCAGCTCGCTTGATCTGTGCCGACGCCATGCCGATGGCTTCCACTGCATCGCCGACGTCCGGTTGCGGCATTTCCAGCAATCTGGTGGAAGCTGCCAAATAGGTGCTCGACGCGCTCAGGGGTTGATTGAGCTCATGCGCAAGCGATGAGGCCATGGTGACCATGGCAGCCAAGCGTGAGGCCTGCACGAGCTCCGCCTGAAGGGCTTCGGCGGCTGCTTTGGCCCGATGCTCCTCCGTTACGTCGAAGCCGTGAGATAGAATGCCACGGACCATCCCATCTTCATCGTACATGGGCTGGTAGACGAAATCCGCCACATGCTCGGTGAGGCCGACGCCTTCCCGCGCGAAGGTGACCTTCACGCCGCGCCCTATAAAGGGCTGACCTGTTCGATAAACCTCGTCCAATATGTCGATGAAACCTTGGTCGACCATCTCCGGCATCGCATCAACCACGCGCCTACCGATCAGATCGGTGCGACCCACCAGCTCGAAGAAGGCTGGGTTCGCGAATTCAAACTCGTGCTCCGGCCCGCTAAGTGCTGCAAGGAAGGTCGGTGCCTGTCCGAAAAGATCCTTGAAGCGCTTGTTCTCGCGCGCAAGGCGATCTCTCAGAGTCACCTGCGCCGACGTCTCGATGATGGTTCCAAGAACCCCGCCTATCTCCCCTACCTCGTTGAAAATAGGAACATAGGTGAAGGTAAAACAGGCTTGCTCGTCTTGGCCCGAGCGCCGCAAGGTGATCGGAATGTCGGTTACCGATCTGCCCCGACCATTGAATGCGTCTTCGATGAAGTTGCGAATAGATGGCCAGACATCAGGCCGAAACTCGGGATATCGGCGCCCTATTCCCTTAGCGAAGGCCGTGCCCATGAGAGGTCGATAACCATCGTTATAGAAGGTTATCAGATCCCTTCCCCACATCAGCACCTGTGCTTGCTCGGAATGCAGAAGCATTCCGAGCGCCACTTTCAGGCATTGAGGCCATTCTGCCGGGACGCCTAAGGGCGAGTTGATCCAGTCGAGTTCAAGGATCTCGGCTGTTGCGTTCCCGCCATCGCGAAGGAAAGCCAGGGCCGCAGATTGAAGTGCGAAATCATCCGCTCCGCTATCTTGACCGTACTTAATGAGCTGTTCCCTGATGGCAGGATGGGCGCGGGGCTAAGTGCGAGGAGTTGAATGGGTGACGCTATCCTTGGCATTTTAAGGTGGGAGTGCGCAAGGTGGACGCGCCGACTGGTACAGGCCGACCAAGGCTCGAGGAGCCTCACGCCAAATAGGTCGGCACGGTCGCGCATCGTTTTGCGCCGTTGCGCATTCTAGCGCTGCCGTTCTCGAAGGAACTCCCATGAAGGCCGTACTGCTTGCCTACGTCCTACTAGCCACGCCCGCTCTGGCTCAGAGCAGCCCGGAGGATGACGACAAGCGACCGGTGGATGCCCATTTCTATGAGCTGACTTCGCGCAAGCCGGGCGCTGACTTCGCGAGCGAGATCAAGCTCCCACGCGGATATCGCGCAAGTGTCTGGGCCAGCGATCTCGGCAACACGCGCATGATCGCGGTGGCGCCGAACGGCGATGTCTATGTCAGCCGCCGCTCGGAGGCGGACATTATCCGCCTTTCCGATCGCAACCGCGACGGCCGTGCGGACGGCCCGCCTCAGGTGGTCGTCAACCGACCTGGGCTGCACGGCCTCACCATCCATGGCGGCATGCTCTATTTCATGAGCGCGCGCGAGGTATTCCGCGCGCCGATCCGTGCCGACGGAGGGCTCGGCGCAGCCGAAACGCTGATCGACGACCTGCCCGATGCCGGCCAGCACCTCAACCGCACGCTCGCGGTGGGGCCGGACGGAATGCTCTACATCAGCGCTGGGTCGACGTGTAACGCGTGCGACGAATCCAGCCAGGAGAATGCAACGATCCTGCGTGCCAGCCTGGACGGCAAGAAGCGGACGATCTGGGCATCGGGGCTTCGCAACACGATCGGCTTCGGCTGGCATCCGCGTACCGGCGAGCTGTGGGGGTGGGACCAGGGCATCGACTGGCTCGGCAACGACCTGCAGCGTGAAGAACTGAACAGGCTCGAGCGCGACAAGCGCTTTGGCTGGCCTTACGTTTTCGAGAACGGCCAGCTGAACCCACAGGACGAACCGCCCGGCGGTGTGACCGGCGCACAATGGGCGGCCGCCTCCACTAATCCGGTGCTGATGCACGTGGCGCATAGTGCGGGCATGCAGATGGCGTTCCATCCGGGCGGCGGCTTCGGCCCGGACGTGGCGGGCGATGCCTTCGTGGCGCTGCGCGGCAGTTGGAACCGCAAGCCGGCATCGGGATACGAGCTTGCGCGCATTCGCTTCGACGCGAACGGCCGGGCAACGCGCATCGAGACTTTCGCATCGGGCTTCATGAGCCGCGACGGCACTGCCCATTATGGCCGTTTGTCAGGCATCGCCGTTATGCGGGACGGATCAATCCTGTTCTCCGATGACGCCAATGGCGTGCTGTACCGGGTCACCTACGACGGCGCTCAGGGCAACGCGGCACCCTATGCGCCACCCGCCGGACCGATGCAGGAGCAGGCCGCGCGGGGATCGAACGTGCCCTTAGCGCTGCAACGGCCGGAGACGCACGCCCGCAACCGCCAGGCGATCAGGATCGACGCGGACGCATTCCAAGCAGACGGAACCATCCCGCGCGAGCATAGCGAATATGGGCTCGGCATCTCGCCCGCTCTGCGTTGGGCCGCGGTGCCGGGCGCGAAATCCTATGCCATCGTCATGGAGGACCCCGATGCCGCGGAACCGAAGCCGGTGGTGCATTGGGTCGCTTGGAATATCCCCGCCGGCACAACCCAGCTTCCCGCTGGCCTTCAGGAGCGCGACCGCCTCAAGGGCGGACCGCTCGAGGGCATCATGCAGGGAGCGACCTCGTCCGGCCGCGTCGGCTGGTATGGGCCGCGCCCGTCCAAGGGCGACCGGCCGCATCGCTACCATTTCCAACTGCTCGCGCTCGACCGCGTGCTCGACTTGCCCCTCGGCGCGACTCGCGACCAGCTCCTTGAAGCGGTCCGCGGCCACGTGGTGGCACGGGGCGAACTGGTCGGCACCTATGCCGAGCCGGCAGACCTACAGCGGCCTTAGAGCTCAGGGGCCGCCGAATGCCGCGTCGACTTCGGCGAGCATTTGCTCCTCCTGCCCCTCGTGGCGCGGGGAGAAATGGAATAGCTCCAGCCGCCTAGCGCCACAGGCCTTTCCGATCTCGCCGGCCGCTCTGGTGGTGAGATGCGCGCGGGCGGCGGCACGCTCGGCATCGGCAGCAGCGAAGCTGGCTTCGATGAACATCAAGTCCGCGTCGCGGCACAATGACACGATCTTGGCTCGGTTGGATGGGGTGTCGGAGACATCGGTGACATAGCCGATCTTCTGCCCGCGCGCGACGCTGACCAGCGCGCGAAGACTGCCGAGGTCGGCGATGCGGCCATCGGGCAGGGTCATGGGCGTATCGTCGGGCAATCCACCGCGCACGGCCGACTTGAGCGGCTTCAGCCAGACGCCGACGCCAAGCCCGGCTTCCTCCACGCGGTTGCGCCACACATTCACGTGGCAACGCTCTTCCAGTGCGAAGCCGAGGCAGGGGCCGTGGTGCTGCAGGACGGCTGCCCGCAATCGCCAATGCGGGCCGGCAAGCACGACGTCATCCTCTCCGACCGTGACCTCGCCCGGCTCCGGCGCAAAGGCCTGCGCTGGCTCTCTTCATCAGCGACCGGATCCGGGCGGATGCCGTGGCGCTCATCATCCTGCTCCTCGCTTGGATGACGGGCCTGGTCTCGTTCGAGGAAGCGCTGGCGGGCTTCGGATCGCCCGCCGTCATGATCGTCGCGGCGGTGCTGGTGATTGGGCGGGCGGTGGAGCTTTCGGGCGCGGCGCAGGCAGTGACCGGCTGGCTGGTCCCCAGCGTGCGCTTCTTCCCCGTGCGGCTGGCCGGCGTGCTGCTGATGGGCGCGCTCTTGTCCGCATTCATGAACAATATCGCCGCCCTTGCCATCACCATGCCGATCGCCGTCACGGTCGCGCGCGAGCATAAGTTGCCGCCGGGCGCGGTGCTGATGCCGCTGGCCTTCGCCACCATTCTTGGCGGCACCACCACGCTGATCGGCACGCCCGCAAACCTCATCATCTCTTCCGTGCGGGAGGACCGGGTGGGCACGCCCTTCGGCATGTTCGACATGACGCAGGCAGCCGGCGCGGTGACGATCGCCGGGCTGGTCTACCTTGTCCTCGTCGGATGGCGGCTGACGCCGCGGCGGGCGGGCCAGGAGGAAAGCGAGCGCCGGCCACGCGCGCTGGTGTTCGAACTGGGCATGACGATGGACGCCGCGCGCGGCCGCACCACGGTAAGCGACATGCGCCGCCGGCTGCGCGGCGCGGGCGCGTCGCTGCTTGCCGTGATCCGCGACGGCAGGCGCGAGCGGATCGAAGAAGACCGGCCCGTCTTCCACGACGACCGTCTGCTCGTCATCAGCCGCGACGTGCACTGGTCGGTGGCGGGTAAGGCGGCATGCCTGACCGACATGGGCGACGAGCCCCCCGAGATGATGCTGTCGCGCGTGTCGGTGGTCCATGGCTCGCCGCTGATCGGCAGCGGCTACGACGCGGTCACCCGCTTCGACGGCGGCGGCACGGTGGAGTTCGTCGCCGCAGGCTCACGTGCGGCGCGGCTCAGGCGGCCGCTGGCCGACAATCGCATCGAGGCGGGGGACCAGCTGTTCCTGCGCGGCACGCCCAAGGCGCTCGCCGAACTGATCCGATCGGCGCGCCTCCTCGAGATCGAGCGCGAGGCAGGTCCGGTCCGGCCGGGCGCACCGCGCTCCAGGTGCTCGGCATCTACATCGCCGCGGTGCTCGTCTCGACGATCTTCGGCGTGCCGACCACTGCCAGCTTCATGATGGCGGCGCTGGCCATTTGCCTGCTGCGCCTCATCCCCGCCGACGCGGCCTATCGCGCCGTCGACCTTCCGGTGATCGTACTCATCGCCGCCCTGATCCCGGTGGGACGCGAATTCAACGCTGCCGGTGGCAGCGACGCCATCGCCGCGGCGCTGAGCAGCCTTCTGTCCGGCACCCCGCTATTCCTCACCATCTTCGTCCTGTGCGGCCTCACCATGCTGCTGTCGGCATTCCTCAACAACGTCGCCACCGCCATCGTCATGTCGCAGGTCGGGATCGAGGCGGCGGCGGGGCTCGGCATCCATCCGGACGCGGCGCTCATCGCCGTGCTCATCGGTTTCTCGTGCGACTTCCTCACGCCGATCGGACACCAGAACAACATGCTAGTCATGCGACCGGGCGGCTATCGCTTCAGCGATTACCCGAAGGTCGGCGCGCCCCTGTCGCTGATCGTGGTCCTTGCGACGGCACTGGTGATCAGCCGCACCTACGGCTGACCATGGCGCCAACGTCAACGCGGGCGCCAACCCTCCAGCTGGGTGAGGATGTCTCCCACGATCTGCTCCTCGGAAAAGCCGGTGAGATCGCGGCGGCGCCCCTCGCCTCCCGTTCGCGCGGCCATGATCCAGGTCATGCTGCGGCGTGTCTCGGACGCCTCGAGCGCGGTATAGGCTGCCAGCGGCCGCTGCCTGGGCTCCGCAGTGTAGGTGAACAGCCGATCTGGCGCGAAGCTGATGGTGAGCAAGGCCGATTCTTCCCCCTGCTCGACATGGCTGTTCGCCCAGCCTTCGGCAAGCATCGCATCGCGCACGCGGCCCAGCGCGGGCGCGCCGAACGTGGCGATCTGGCGCGTGACTTCCCTGCGGCTCGCCGGCACGAACAGCCGCTTCAGCCGCTCGCCCACCGATGCCGCCTCGTCCGGCAGGGTCACGCCGGCCAGGTCGGCGCTTGTCTGCCGCACCAGGCCGAAACCCAGCAGGAGCATGATGAGGCAGAGTGGCAAAGCGGCGAGCAGCGTGGCCGTCTGCAGCGCGCCAAGGCCGCCCGCGATAAGAAGCAAGGTGGCGGTGACACCGAGGAGAAGGCACCAGTACATGCGCTGCCAGCGAGGCGTCTCATCGGCACCGCCCGAGGCAAGCGTGTCGATGACGAGCGCGCCTGAATCGGCCGACGTGATGAAGAAGACGCCGACCAGGATGATTGCGAGCGTCGAGGTGAAGCCGGCGCCCGGCAGATATTCCAGGAACTTGAACAAGGCCGTCGACAGGTTCGCCTGCACCGCATCGGCGATGCCGCCCCAGGCGCCGCCGAGGTCGAGCGCGATGGCCGTGTTGCCGAACACCGTCATCCACAGGAAGGTGAAGCCCGCCGGCACGAACAGCACGCCGACGACGAACTGGCGGATGGTGCGGCCGCGCGAGATGCGCGCGATGAACATGCCCACGAACTGCGACCAGGCGATCCACCAGGCCCAGTAGAACAAGGTCCAGCCCGCCATCCACGCCCGCGGCTCATAAGCGTAGAGCGTGAAGGTGCGCATCACGAAGTGGTCGAGGTAGAGGCCGAAATTCTGCACCAGCGCGTTCATGAGGAACAAGGTCGGCCCCCAGAACATGACGAAGAACATCAGCAGGATGGCGAGGGTGAGGTTCAGTTCGGACAGGCGGCGCACGCCGCGGTCGGCCCCGCTCAGCACCGACAGCGTGGCGCCCCCCATCACCACGGCGATGACGATGACCTGCGACGTGATCGTGTCGGGCAGGCCGTAATTATAGGCCAGGCCCGCCGTCATCTGCGACACGCCGAAACCGAGCGACGTGGACACGCCGAACACCGTCCCGCACACGCCGAAGATGTCGATGGCGTCCCCGAGCGGGCCGTTGATCCGCTTGCCCAGCAGCGGGTGCAGCCCGGATCGGAGCGTCAGCGGCAGACCCTTGCGATAGGTGAAATAGGCAAGGCTCAGCCCCACCAGCGCGTAGATCGCCCAGGCATGCACGCCGTAATGGTGAAAGGTGATCGCCATCGCCTCGCGCGCGGCGGTCATCGTCTCCGGCGTGCCCTCGGGCGGGGCCGTATAATGCTGGATCGGCTCGGCCACGCCGAAATACATGAGGCCATGGCTACCGACGGCCCTGATGTGCGTCGCCCGCTGAGCCGACCGGGTTGCACTTTCCGCAATGGCAGCCCAGGGGCAGCATCATGGCCGCCTCCCCTTCCCACCCCGAACAGAACCGACTTGCAGGCATAGGGCTTCGCATCGGATCGGCCTGTGCATTCGGCGTGATGGCGGCCATGCTGAAGCTCGCCAGCGATCATGGTGTGCTCGCGAGCGAGATGCTGTTCTACCGCGCCTTGTTCGGGTTTCCCGTAGTAGTAGGCTGGCTGGCGCTCGGCCCCGGCTTTGGAGCAGTGCGGACGGAGCGAAGACTGGCGCATTTCGGACGATCGGTGCTGGGCGTCTCGTCCATTCTTTGCACGTTCAAGGCCTTGACGATGCTGAGCTTGGCGGACGCGACAACCATAGGCTTCTCGGCGCCGATCTTCGCAACGATTCTGTCCGCACTGATTCTGGGTGAGAAAGTCGGTCGGCACCGTTGGGGCGCGGTGATTGTCGGATTTCTCGGTATCGCCATCGTCATGCGGCCTGGCGCTAGCGGAAGCGATATCAGCCATGCGGGACTTGCGATCGCCTTGCTGTCGGCGTTTGGCACGGCGGGGGTGACGATCACGCTCCGGCAATTGAGCCGGACCGAGCATCCGGCCGGGATCGTGTTCTGGTTCTTCACCTATTCACTGGTTGCGGGCGCAGTGCTGGTAGTCGTGAACGGGAGCATGCACGCACCGTTCGTTCTGGCAATACTGGCAACGGGCGGGGTGATGGGCGGGACGGCGCAGCTGATGATGACGGCATCGCTGAAGTTCGCGCCGGTATCGGTTGTGGCGCCTTTCGATTACCTACAGTTCCTGTGGGCGGTCCTGTTCGGCTGGCTGATCTGGAACCATGGAGTGTCCGCCGCGACCTGGACGGGAGCGGCGGTGATCATCGGCAGCGGTCTCTACACCGTGTATCGCGAACAGCGACTGCGGATCAGGCCTTCCGATAGCGCCACAGCAACAGGGGCCTTGTCAGAATAAGGCCGGCGATGAAGCCTCCGATATGGGCGAACACGGCGACACGCATTCCGCTCGTCTCGAACGTCAGGCCGACGATCAGCTGGAGCAGGATGAAGGCGGCGGCGAGCCACAGAGCGTTGAGCCAGAAGGCGAGACGCTGGTTTGCCACCTTCACGCGATTGCGGCCGAACAGCATCGCATAGGCGCCAATCACGGCCGAGACCGCGCCGCTGGCACCGACCATCGGGGTGACGCCATTGGGTCCTGCGACATACTCGGCGGCGGCGGCGAAATAAGCGCCGACAACGTAGAGCACGACCATCGCACCCAGTCCCAGGATATTCTCGACCGAGCGACCGCAGAAAGTGAAGACCAGCAGGTTCATCGCCAGGTGGAAGAACCCGGCATGGATGAAGGTGGCGGTGAGCGGGGTGAGCCAGACCGGCGCCAGCATCTCGTCGCCGCCAAGGCCCGACAGGCGGATGGGGATGAAGCCGCCCCAGATGGTGGCGGCTTCCGACTGGCCGAGGAGCGACGTGATGGCCCAGGCGAGTGCCGTCGCGGCGGCGAGGCCGAGGGTTACCTTCGCCCGGCTCCAGCTTTGCGGCGGCCGCACGGGCTTACTTGAACTCGATCGCCTCGATCTCGTAATATTTATCGCCCGACGGCGCGGTCACCTCGACCTCATCGCCGACCTGGCGGCCAATAAGGGCGCGGCCCAAGGGCGAAGAATAGGAGATGCGGCCAACCTTGGCATCGGCTTCGGTCTGACCGACGACCTGGTAGACGATCTTCTTGTCATTCTCGTCCAGCAGGGTGACGGTGGCGCCGAACACGACCTTGTCGCCCGACAGCGTCTTGGGATCGATGATCAGCGCGCGGCTGAGGCGGTCGTCGATCTCGGCGATCTGCGCCTCGACCTGGCCCTGACGCTCCTTGGCGGCATGATATTCGGCATTCTCGGACAGGTCGCCATGGGCGCGCGCTTCCTCGATCGCGTCGATGATTTCCGGGCGCTCGACGGTTTTCAGATGGCGAACCTCGGCCTGGAGCCTTTCATAGCCCTCGGCCAGCATCGGCATCTTGTCCACGGTCGCCATTATTCACGCGCCTTTCGTCAAAACTAACCTGATCCTGGCAGAGCCCCAGAAGACTGCCAGAACATGGATCAGATTGTAGGGATTTTACGATCTGGAAGCGGAATAATAGTCTTGCAGCGAGCGGACTTCAAGGCTGTGGTCGCGCAGCGAGCCGATCGCGCGGACCACGGCGGCGCTGGATGCGGCGGTGGTGAAGACCGGGACCTTGGCCATCAGCGCCGACTTGCGGATGGGCGAGGAGTCCTTGTGGCTCTGCCAGCCTTCCGTCGTGTTGAAGATCAGGTCGATTTCGCCGTCCTTGATCTTGTCGACGATGTGCGGGCGGCCTTGCGCGACCTTGTTGACGCGCTCGATCTCCAGCCCCTCGGCCTCCAGATAGTCGGCGGTCCCGGCGGTGGCGACGACGCGGAAGCCGAAGCCGATGAGGGCGCGGACGGGCGCGACGATATGCGCCTTGTCGCTGTCCTTCACCGACACGAACAGCGTGCCGGAGGTCGGCAGCGAGATGTTGCTGCCGAGCTGCGCCTTCAGGAAAGCGGTGGCGAAATCGCCCGAGATTCCCATGACTTCGCCGGTGGACTTCATTTCCGGTGACAGGACCGGATCGACGCCGGGGAAGCGGGCGAAGGGGAAGACGGCTTCCTTGACCGAGATGTGCGGCACGTCGAGGTTGATCGGCGGCAGGTCGCTCAGTTTCTCGCCCGCCATGACGCGCGCGGCGATCTTGGCGATGGGGGTGCCGATCGCCTTGGCGACGAAGGGCACGGTGCGGCTGGCGCGCGGGTTGACCTCGATCAGATAGACGTCGCCATCCTTGATCGCGAACTGGACGTTCATGAGGCCGACGACGCCGAGGGCCAGCGCGAGCGCCCTCGCCTGCCGCTCGATCTCTTCGACGATGTCGGCTTCGAGGCTGTAGGGCGGGAGCGAGCAGGCGCTGTCGCCCGAATGGACGCCGGCTTCCTCGATATGCTGCATGACGCCGGCGATGACGACGTCCGTGCCGTCGCAGATGGCGTCGACGTCGACCTCGATCGCGTCGCGGAGGTACTGGTCGATCAGGACGGGACTTTCGCCCGACACCTGCACGGCGGTGACGATATAGTCCTCGAGCTGCGCAGGGGCGTCGACGATCTCCATCGCGCGGCCGCCGAGCACGTAGGACGGGCGGGTGAGGACGGGATAGCCGATCCGTTCGGCGACCTTCATCGCCTCCTCGCGGCTGCGGGCGATGCCGTTCTTGGGCTGCTTGAGGCCGAGCTTCTCGACCAGAGCGGCGAAACGCTCGCGGTCTTCGGCGAGGTCGATCGCGTCGGGCGAGGTGCCGAGGATGGGAATGCCCTCGGCCGCGAGTGCGGCGGCGAGCTTCAGCGGGGTCTGGCCGCCGAACTGGACGATGACGCCGTGGAGCGTGCCGTTGGATTGTTCGACGTGGAGGATCTCCAGCACGTCCTCGGCCGTCAGCGGCTCGAAATAGAGGCGGTCGGACGTGTCATAGTCGGTGCTCACCGTCTCCGGATTGCAATTGACCATGATCGTTTCATAGCCCGCCTCGTCGAGCGCGAAGCAGGCGTGGCAGCAGCAATAATCGAACTCGATCCCCTGCCCGATCCGGTTGGGACCGCCGCCGAGGATGACGACCTTCTTGCGGTCACTGGGCGCGGCCTCGTTCTCGGGCTCGCCGAAGCTCGGGGCTTCGTAGGTCGAGTACATGTAGGGCGTCTTCGCCTCGAACTCGGCCGCGCAGGTGTCGATGCGCTTGAAGACGGGGCGCACGCCGAGCTTGTGGCGCAGCTTGCGTACCTCGTCCTCGCTGGTGGCGCCGGCCATCGCCTTGACGAGATCGTGGATCAGGCCGTGGCTGCTGTCGCCCGCGACCTTGCCGTCGCGGAGGTTCGCGGATTTGACGGCAAGCTCGGCCAGGCGCGCGTCGGAGAAGCCCATGGCCTTGAGGCGGCGCAGGTCGGCGGCTTCGCGCGGAAGGCCATCGATGCAGATCGCCTCTTCCTCGACGATGATCTCGCGGATGCGCTCCAGGAACCAGGGGTCGTATTTGGCGATGGCATGCACTTCGGCGACGGTGAAGCCTTCGCGCAGCGCCTGGGCGGCGACGAGCAGCCGGTCGGGCGTGGGCGTGGCGAGCGCGGCCTCGATCTCTTCCCGCGAGGCGCCCTGCAGCGCCTTGACCGCGTCGAAGCCGTTGAGGCCGGTCTCGAGGCCGCGGAGCGCCTTCTGCATGCTTTCGTGAATGTTGCGGCCGATCGCCATCACTTCGCCGACCGACTTCATGGCGGTGCCGAGCACCTGTTCGGAGCCCTTGAACTTCTCGAACGCGAAGCGAGGGATCTTGGTGACGACGTAATCGATCGTCGGTTCGAACGAGGCCGGCGTGGCGCCGGTTATGTCGTTGTCGATCTCGTCCAGCGTGTAGCCGACCGCCAGCTTGGCCGCGACCTTGGCGATCGGGAAGCCGGTCGCCTTGGACGCGAGTGCGGAAGAGCGCGAAACGCGCGGGTTCATCTCGATGACGATCAGGCGGCCGTCCTTCGGATTGACTGCGAACTGGACGTTGGAACCGCCTGTTTCCACACCGATTTCGCGCAGCACCGCGATCGATGCGTTGCGCATGATCTGATATTCCTTGTCGGTCAGCGTCAGCGCCGGCGCGACGGTGATGGAATCGCCCGTATGGACGCCCATCGGGTCGATATTCTCGATCGAGCAGATGATGATGGCATTGTCCGCGCGGTCGCGGACCACCTCCATCTCATATTCCTTCCAGCCGAGCAGCGACTCCTCGATCAACACCTCGGTGGTCGGCGAGGCGTCGAGGCCGCCGGTGACGATCGCCACGAACTCCTCGCGGTTGTACGCGATGCCGCCGCCGGTGCCGCCCATGGTGAAGCTGGGGCGGATGATCGACGGCAGGCCGGTGAACTCGAGCGCGTCGAGCGCCTCCTCCAGCGTGTGGGCGATGCGCGAGCGAGCGGATTCCAGCCCGATCTTGTCCATCGCGTCGCGGAACTTGATCCGGTCCTCGGCCTTGTCGATCGCCTCGGCATCGGCGCCGATCATCTGGACGCCGTACTTGTCCAGCGTGCCGTCGTTAAACAGCGCCAGCGCGGTGTTGAGCGCGGTCTGCCCGCCCATGGTCGGGAGCACCGCGTCGGGCCGCTCCTTCTCGATGATCTTGGCGACCGCCGCCGGGGTGATCGGCTCGACATAGGTCGCGTCCGCCATCTCCGGATCGGTCATGATCGTGGCCGGGTTGGAGTTGACCAGGATGATCCGGTAGCCCTCCTCCTTCAGCGCCTTGGCCGCCTGCGTGCCCGAATAATCGAACTCCGCCGCCTGGCCGATAACGATGGGCCCTGCGCCGATGATGAGGATGGAGGAGATGTCAGTGCGTTTGGGCATCGTTGCTCACAAGCGAAAATGAGGACGGCATCAGAGCGATACCTTCGGGCGAGAAGTTCGTAAGCTCGTTGACGAGGGCTCGTTTGCGGCCGCCATCTGGCGCAGAGTCATAAATCAGGACCGAAGCTTCCTTCATCTCATAGAAAAGCATCCAATGCTTTGTTTCTACGAAGCCGCCCACCACCGCGCCGCCATTCGAGATTGCTCTCTTGAGCGCACCAAAGTGATCGCCGCGCTGCGCGTAAAGCTCATCAAGGTAGTACGGAGAGAAGCTGAGACGAAGGTTCCGGCAGAGACGAGCGAAGATTGTATGAAGATGCTGCACTTCAAATCCTCTCGTGAGGTAGTAAGAAGTTAGCAGCCCCTCCATTTCCACGGCCTCGAAGACGTACCATTCGGGATCTTGCCTGACCTCTCCCACGAACAATTTCTTGTGATGGCAAAAATTCAGCAGCGAATAGAGGCCACAAAGGCCATCCATGTGACCCTGCCGTCTGGGCAAACTCGTCACTTCAGAGTCTCGACGAACTTTCCAAACAGATACACGCTGTCTTGCGGCCCTGGGCTGGCCTCCGGATGATATTGCACGCTGAACGCGGGCCGATCCGTAAGCTCCAACCCCGCCAAGCTTCCGTCGAACAGCGAGATGTGCGTCGGCCTTGCATTGTCCGGCAGCGTGTCGGCCTCCACGGCAAACCCATGGTTCATGCTGGTGATTTCGACGCGGCCGTCGGCGAGGCGCTTGACCGGGTGGTTGGCGCCGCGGTGGCCCTGGTGCATCTTGGTGGTGTCGGCGCCGACGGCGAGGCCGAGAAGCTGGTGGCCGAGGCAGATGCCGAACAGGGGCTTCTTCGTTTCCAGCATCTGGCGGATGACGGGGACGGCATATTCGCCGGTCGCGGCGGGGTCGCCGGGGCCGTTGGAGAGGAAGAAGCCGTCGGGATCGTGCGCCATCACGTCCTCGAACGTCGCGGTGGCGGGCAGCACGGTGACGCGCGCGCCGGCGTCGGCGAGGTTGCGGAAGATGTTGCGCTTGGAGCCATAGTCGATCGCGACGACGTGCGGGCGCCCGTCATCGGCCCCATATTCCTCTTCGCGGCGGTAGCCGTCCTTGAGGTTCCAGCTGCCGCCGGTCCAGCGGTACATCTGGCGGCAGGAGACGTCCCTGGCGAGGTCCATGCCTTCGAGGCCCGGCCAGTCGCGGGCCTTGGCGGCGAGTGCTTCCAGGTCGAACTGGCCGTCGGCGCGGTGTGCGATGACGCCGTTAGGAGCGCCCTTCTCGCGGATCATGCGGGTGAGTGCGCGGGTGTCGACGCCGGCCAGGCCGATGCGGCCGTTGCGGGCGAGCCAGGTCGAGAAGTCCTGGCCCGAGCGGAAGTTGGACGGCGCGGTCACGTCCTCGCGGACGATGCAGCCCAATGCGTGGGGATTGTCGGCCTCCACGTCGTCATAGTTGGTGCCGACATTGCCGATGTGCGGGAAGGTGAAGGTGACGATCTGCGCCGCGTAGGAGGGATCGGTCATCACCTCCTGGTAACCGGTCATGGCGGTGTTGAAGCAGACCTCGCCCACCGCGTCGCCCTCGGCGCCGAAGCCCCTGCCCCAGATGACCGTTCCATCGGCCAATACCAGCACGCCGGTGGCTCCATGAGGCGCAGGCGTAGGGTTGGCGTCGGCCATTGCGGCGGGCACTCCGTGTTGAGTTGTGGCGATGTCGCTAAGGCTCGGCGGCTAGAGGGTGCGGGGCGGAGCGTCAATCTATTAAAAGTCGGGCGGTGCGGCTAACCTGACGGCTTTCCCGACGCATTCGATAAGAGAGTTCGATGATTCGCGACGACATCAAGGCCGCTTTGGTGACCGCCATGAAGGGCGGCGACAAGCAGGCCACCGCCACCATCCGCATGATCCAGTCGGCGATCAAGAACCGCGACATCGAACTGCGCACCGCCGCCAATGCTCCGGACGACGATGTGATGGTGAGCGAAGTGCTGCAGAAGATGGTCAAGCAGCGCCGCGAGTCGATCACCATGTACGAGAGCGGCGGCCGCCAGGAACTGGCCGATATCGAAAAGGCCGAGGTCGAGGTGATCGAGCGCTTCCTGCCCGCGCAGATGAGCGATGAGGAGGCCGGCGCGGCGATCGACGGCATCGTGGCGGAACTGGGCGCGAGCTCGCCCAAGGACATGGGCCGCGTGATGGCCGCGGTGAAGGAGCGGCTGGCGGGCCAGGTGGACATGAGCAAGGTCAGCGGGCTGGTGAAGGCGCGGTTGGGCTGAGGCTGGCTTGAGCGGGGTTTCTCGACTTCGCTCGAAACGAACGGTTTTTAGAAAGTTTGGCTCACCCACTCCGTTCGTTTCGAGCGAAGTCGAGAAA